>JBJFGI010000041.1:0-133367 GCA_051892535.1 Candidatus Coproplasma sp.
CGTTTTTTGCAACTACAAGTAAGCCTGAAGTGTTTTTATCTATACGGTGGACTATACCCGGGCGGATAACTCCCCCTATCCCGCTTAAATTTTTAAGCCTGTATAAAAGTGCGTTGACGAGCGTGCCGTCTAAATTTCCGTTGCCTGCGTGTACGGTCAACCCCTGAGGCTTGTTGATAATCGCTATATCGTCATCCTCATAGATTATGTCTATAGGGATATCTTCGGGTTTTGCGACACATTCGGTTAAATCGGGTAAAATAACGGTTATACTTGCGCCTTGAGCTACGCTTTGGGAGGGCTTTGCCGCCTTGCCGTCTATAGTGACGCCACCGCCCTCAAACAGCTTTTTAACGGCAGAACGGGTGTAATCGGTGAGATTTTCGCTGACCAGCACGTCTGCACGTGTTGCGCTGTTTTGAGCTGTAAAGGTTACCTGCCTCATTTTTCTTCGCCGTCGTCAACCGGGTTATCTGAATTCTGAGCATCTTCTACACCGCCATCCTCCTGAGGCTGGTCAGGAGCGGTTGCCTCTTCTTCCTGTTTTTGCTTGCTCTGCGCAGCCTTTGCCGCTTTAGTTAAGGGGAATATCGCCCACTCGTTTAAAAACAGCAGGTCGATTACACCCAAAATAGCGCCCAAAACTATCCAGAAATCTGCAAAGTTACAGCTTGGCATGACGAAGATCATCCATACCTTTACAAAATCCCTTACGTAACCGAAAGCAATCCTGTCGACAAGGTTGCCGACTGCCCCTGCCGCAATCATAACGATTGCTACCTTAAGCACGACAAAACGCTTGGGAATAAACAAAAATGCTGCTGTCATAGCGACAAGCATTACAACCGAGAGTACTATAAAAAAGATCCTGGCACCTTCAAGACTGCCGAATGCCGCACCGTAATTATGCACACCTGCCTCAACCTCGATGAGACCGGGTATTACTACAAACTGCCAGTTATATTTCTCCTCGCAAAACTTCAGCACTAAATCGACGGTAAGCAGCACCGCAAACACCGCCAGAAGTATAAGTCCCGATTTGCCGACGCTGACTTTAAGTTTTAATTTTTTCTTATTTTCAGCCATAGTTTGATTATAACATATTAATTTAGCTTTTTAAAGCATTTAAGCGTAAATTTATAAATTAAAAATCTGCAACTCATAGGTAGAGTTGCAGATTTATTTTTGTATACGATTTATTGTTTGATAAACCCGAGACTGATAAGTATTGCTTTATCCACCTTTGCCATAGTAAAGTCCGGCAATACGCCTATTCTTTCCTTTAATCTCCGTTTATCCAGGGTGCGAATTTGTTCTAAGAGAATAACCGAATCCTTTGCAAGCCCGTACTCGCCTACGGGTAGTTCGATATGCGTAGGAAGCTTTGCCTTGTTTATCTTGCTCGTCACCGCAGCGGCAATAATAGTCGGGGAATATTTATTGCCTATATCGTTCTGAACAACCAATACAGGGCGTACGCCACCCTGCTCGCTACCCACGACGGGCGACAGGTCTGCGTAGTACAGTTCGCCTCGTTTAATGGTCATATCCATTACCTCGTCTTTTTCTTTTTACGGGGCGGTAATAATATATTATACGCCGCCTGCACCCTTAATTGTTGACGGGGAGGATAGTTTTTATACTAATTCTTTTCAAGAAATAGCTTTTGTAAATAAGGGAGGTATTTCTAAAACGGGTATGATTTCGTATGCGCCTAAAATTCTGTAGGTGAAGTATGCTACGAGCATTATCAGCATGGTTATACCTGCCACTTTGCCGAGCTTGTTGCCCTTGAAGAAGGAGAAGCACCAGAGCGTTAAAGCCGCAATTATCGACATATAACCGTCGAGGAGAGCGTGAGTGTCGAACGCAACGCCTGCAGCACCCGTACTGATAAAGCCTAAACCTGCAACAAGCAGTATGTTTGCAATGTTGCTGCCGATTATGTTACCCGTCGCCAAGCCCATATCGCCCTTCTTTGCGGCAGTTATGGAGGTGACGAGCTCAGGCAGGGAAGTGCCGAATGCAACTACCGTCAACGCTATTACGTTGGTGGGCAGGTGGAAAAGCTTATCAGCAATTTCGGTTGCGTTGTCAACTACAAGCTGGGCACCGCCGACGACCATGCCTAAACCGACTATGGTGATTATTATTAAGAACCACGTCTTTTCGGAGAGTTCCTCGTACTTGGCTTTAACCTTATCTATAAAACCGAAGAAACCTTCACGTATAGGTGCTTGCTCCTCCGCTACCGCCGCCGTGGGCGCCTGTTCGTCGAGAAGGACGGGACCTGTACGTTTTGCCATAATTATCGTGTACGCCATAAATCCGCCGTAGAGCGCAAGGAGAATTAAACCGTCGTACCAGGCGTAGCCGCCGCCAAGGTCGCCAAGCAGAATGAAGATTATACTCGTTACGATAAGAAAGGGGATTTCAATAAAACGGGAACTCTTTTCAACGGGAATTTTGGTTATCAGAGCAGATATTCCGAGAATAAGCAGAATATTCATCATATTACTGCCAAGCACGTTACCCATTATAACTTCAGCTCCCTCGGGCTGACCCATTGCCGTCTGGATACCGCCGATTATGGACACCGCCGCCTCGGGAGCCGACGTGCCGAGAGCCACTATAGTCAAACCTATTATAAAGGTGGAAACGTGTAATTTTTTCGCTATGCCTGCCGCACCGTCTACGAAGAAATCCGCACCCTTTACAAGGAGAACGAAGCCGACGATGAGTAGGAAAAACCAGAGTATTGCCCAAAGTACCATTTTATTTTTACCCCTTATTTTAATTTGCTTAAAATATAAAAAAATAGACTTCTAACTTAAATCGCTTTAAGTTAAAAGTCTTGTTACCGAAAAATCATTTAGCGGTGTCAAACCCCGAGCTTTTGATAGCTGTCCTGACGAGATTTGCCTTAAACTACTCCCTTTCAACGATATTAGTTTAACACGGCAAAAGTTAATCTGTCAAGCGTTTGACGAAAAAAGATATATTCTCCTGCAATTCTTTTGCCGTCGTTGCGTAGTCGGAGTATTTTTGCGAGCTAAGCTCCGCAGCACCGCCTAAAATATATTGCGAGCAGACAGCCGCATCGAGCAGCGAAAGCCCCCTTGCCGCATTTCCGCTAATTAGCCCTGCAAGCATATCTCCGCTGCCCGCCTTTGCTAAAGCTGTTGAGCCACGGTGGGTTATTATGCTCTGTTCCCCGTCGCTTGTTACGCACACCGCACTCTTTAAATGTACGGTAACATTGTACTCTTTGGCAAAGCGTTGTGCGGTACCTATAGGGTCGGCGACGACCTCTTGTTTTGTCATTCCGCATAGCCTTGCCATTTCGCCTACGTGGGGGGTTATAAGCACCTGCGCCCCCGTCTCCTTTAAAGGCTGCATACCGTATTTTGCCAGGCTGTTCAACCCGTCGGCATCTATAATAAGTTTACCTTTATACTTCTTTAATAAATCGCACACCTTTTCATAGGTACTTTCGTTACAGCCCAAGCCCATACCGATTGCTATTGCGTCTGCGTTAAGGTTGGGCGTATCGCTATAGATGCACTGCGGATATTTGACCGCAAGGACACACTTTAACTCCTGAGGCACTACGGCGTAGACGTAGCCGCAACCGCTTTTTAAGGCGGTGGATACGGCAAGTGCGCTTGCGCCTAAATATTCGCTTGAACCTGCGACAACGCAAGCTGTACCGTAGCTACCTTTATGGGTGTTTCTCCTGCGGCTGCGGAAAAACAGCTTAATATACGGCTCCTGCACAAGCAAGGCGTCGGGCGTGTCGCAAACAATGCCTATGTTCTTTACGACTATTTCACCGCTGAAATCTATACCGTCGTTTAAGTACAGCCCGACCTTGGGATAGGCAATGGCAACCGTTTTGTCCGCCTTTACGGCGCAACCTAAAGCTATGCCGTTATCACCGTTTATTCCGCTCGGAATATCGACGGAAATAACATATGCCCCGGCAAGAGCTATTTTACTTATTACGTCTACATATTCGCCGCCGACGTTGCGGTTCAAACCCGTACCGAACAGGCAATCTACGATTATATCACCCTCAATAGTCGAGGCATATTCCCCGTCGTACGCATCTTTTTCCCTTAGACAGTCGGGTGAGAGAGTGCCGCCCATTGCGAACACCTTTACAGCAATACCCTGTTCCTTTAACAGCCTTGCGCAGACGTAGCCGTCGCCGCCGTTATTGCCCGTACCGCAGACGACTAAAACGCTTTCGGCGTTTAACTCTTTTACGGCGTTCAAGACTTCTTCCGCAACGGCTTTGCCAGCCCTTGCCATAAGCTCCTCGCTCGGTATTCCCCCCTCTATCGTCGCCCTGTCTGCCTGGCGCATCGTCTCGTTTTTTAAACAGTACAGCATTTAAACCTCAAACTCATTTCACCGCTGCTTATTCTCTTTATTTCACCGTCGATATTGCAGATTAAATTTCCACGTTCGTCAACGTCAACGGCGGTTGCGGTAATTCTTTCGCCGTTGGTATCCAGATATACCTCCTGACCGAACCAGTTGATGTAGGTCTTATACTCTTCAACCGTATATTGTTGGGTCAGGTTTTTAATGAGTCTATTGCGGACGGATTTAACGTTTAATTTCCTGCCCCTGCAATCTCTCATTGTAGTTGCGATTTCCTTAAGCTCGTCGGGCAGAACGTTGTTTACGTTTAACCCTATGCCGACTATTGAAAGGCAGACGCCGTTTGCGCCCAACCTGTTCTCGATTAACGTTCCGCAAATCTTTTTGCCGTCCACCAATACGTCGTTCGCCCACTTGACGGTGGGGTGAACGTTAAACGCTTCAAGCGTCTTGCATACCGCAACGCAGGCGTTTATCATAATCGAAAAGGTGTTGGCAAAATCAAAGTTTTTATACCTTCTCATTAGCGAAACGTACACGCCGCCCTCGTCGGAGACAAAGCTCCTGCCCTTGGTGCCTTTGCCCTTGGTCTGCCTCTTAGCCCAGACCAATAAGTCCGCCTCCCTGGGGAAACGTTTGCAAAATTCGTTTGTGGAATCTATCTCGTCCAACTCAACTATCTGTATCTTCATCTATCCTCACGCTTGCCGATTTGACGGTGTCGTAATCATAGCCTTTCGAAATCAAATATCGACACCCTTTATATATGTTTTCCTTTGAAAGCTGCTTGCCCCTTAAATATTTTTTTAGCAGGGTAAGCACTTCGTCCTCGTCGTCGGAAAGGTCGCAAAGTTCCTCTTCAATAACGCTTTTATCCACGCCTCTTTTTATAAGTTCCGCCTCAATCGCCCTCTTGCTCTTGCCCGAGACGCTCTCGGCATACATACGGCAATACTGCCTGTCGTCCGCATAACCGTAGTAGTCAAGGCGTTCTAAAACGTAGTCGATAACAACCTCGACGTAACCTTTTTTAGCAAGAAAATCTCTGATCTGTTTTCTCGTTTTGGGTGAAGAGGAAATGTGGGTTAACGCCTTGTCAACCGCCTGTGCCTTTTCGGTTTCGAGCTGAATGCCGTCGAGGAAGGATTTATCAACCGTCATGCCTGCTTTAAGGCGGTATTTTACCGCAACTTCTAACTTAATTCCGCAGTAAAACCTGCCGTCAACAAATATTGAACAGCGGGATTTATCCTTAACTTGCGCTTCAATTGAAGTTATCGTCGACATATTTTACCCCTTTTAAGCGTTAATCTTTTTACGATTTATAATTTTAACA
Organism: Candidatus Coproplasma sp.; assembly: GCA_051892535.1. Classification (GTDB taxonomy): domain Bacteria; phylum Bacillota; class Clostridia; order Christensenellales; family Borkfalkiaceae; genus Coproplasma. The sequence goes on from JBJFGI010000041.1 coordinate 5,726, forward strand.
TTGTCAACCTTTTTTGTCAATCGTTTGACTTTACGCCCATAGCGTTATATAATAATAGCAAATTTTAATTGAGCAGGTATTTACTATGGCAGTTGATATGGATTGGTCGTCGCTTAACTTCGGTTACAGAAAAACCCCCTACCGCTTCGTTGCTGAATACAAAAACGGCAAGTGGGACGAAGGCAGATTAATCGAGGACGATAAAATTGTTATTTCCGAGTGCGCAGGCGTTTTACAGTATGCGCAGACGGCTTTCGAAGGATTGAAAGCCTACACCACCAAAGACGGTAAAATCGTCGTGTTCCGCCCCGACTTAAACGCAGAGCGTATGCAACAGTCCGCCGCAAGGTTGGAAATGCCTACCCTCCCCGAGGGAATGTTTATTAAGGCTGTCGAACAGGTTGTCTCTGCAAACAAGGACTACGTCCCCCCTTACGGCAGCGGCGCAACCCTCTATTTAAGACCTTATATGTTCGGTTCTTCCCCCGTTATCGGCGTTAAACCTGCAGACGAGTACCAGTTCAGGCTGTTTGCAACCCCCGTCGGCCCCTACTTCAAAGGCGGCGTTAAGCCCATAACCATCAGGGTCTGCGACTTTGACAGAGCTGCTCCCCACGGAACAGGTCACATTAAGGCGGGACTTAACTATGCTATGAGCTTGCATGCAATCGTTGACGCACACAAGCAGGGCTATGACGAGAATATGTATCTTGACGCAGGCACGAGGACTTACGTTGAGGAGACAGGCGGCGCTAACTTCTTATTTGTCACCAAGGACGGCAAGGTGGTTACCCCTAAATCCGATTCTATCCTCCCCTCCGTTACCAGGCGTTCGCTGTGCTACGTCGCTGAAAAGTACTTAGGGCTTACGGTTGAACATCGTCCCGTTAAGTTTGAAGAGGTTAAAGACTTTGCAGAGTGCGGTCTTTGCGGTACGGCGGCAGTCATCTCCCCCGTCGGTAAAATCGTTGACCACGGCAATGAAATATGCCTGCCCTCCGGCATGAGCGAGATGGGCAAGGTCACCAAGCAGCTGTACGATCTTTTGACTGGTATTCAGATGGGCACCATCGAAGCACCCGAAGGCTGGATTCACGAAATCAAATAATTATTAAATATTTTGATATTTCAAGCCGCCGTGCTTTTCTGTCTGAAAAGCACGGCGGCTTTCTTTTGCAGCTAAAAGAAAGCACACGGCGGATGCCGTGTGCTTTCAAAAAAGAGAGAATATGAAAAAAGTTAGTGTGTGCAGGTTTAATAAGTCCGGACGGGCATTACCGATTTTCTCAAGCGCTACCGCCCTTCCGTTTTATGGCTTTATTATAACCTGCCATTGTGTAAAACATATGAAAAAATAATGTTTTTAATGTAAACTTTAGTCGTTTTCCCCGTTTATTATCCTTTAAATCTTTCGAATAATTTTTCTGCAACCGAGAGTCCGTCCGCCGCAGAAGAGGTTATTCCGCCAGAATACCCGCTGCCCTCTCCGCAAGGGTACAGGTTTTTGAGCGAAACGCTCTGCCCGTCGATATCCCTTACGATTTTTACGGGGGAGGAAAACCTGCTCTCCACACCCGTCATTACCGCAGAAGGAGAGTCGAAACCCTTTAATCTCTTTGCCATATCGGGTATGGCTTTCTTTAACGAGCTGACTGCAACTTGCGGCAAAAGCATATCAAGCGGTGCAAAATTTACCTCTGCTGCGTAGGTTGGATTGACCTCACTGAATTTATCCGAAAGCCTGTCTCTTGCAAAATCACCCCAGAGCTGAACGGGGGCCTTGTAGTCAGAGCCGCCGAGGCTATACGCTGCTTGCTCCAACCTTCTCTGAAAGCGTACGCCTGCAAACAGGTCGTCCCCGTCGAAATCTTCACGCTTCATCTGCACCATTATTGCCGAGTTGGAGTTAACCCCGTCACGGGCGTAGTTGCTCATACCGTTGACAACCACACCTCCACTCTCGCTTGCGGCAGGAATTACAACGCCGCCAGGGCACATACAGAAGGTGAACACCGTCCTCTCGCCTGCGTGGCTGACTAAACCGTAGTCCGCCGCAGGGAGATATTTTGCCGCCTGACCGTACTGTGCAAATGAAATCTCCTTTGAGAGGTGTTCTATCCTCACACCTACGGCAAAGTCCCTCGGCTCCATATAGACGCCGTTTGCGTTTAACATTTCAAAGGTGTCCCTTGCCGAGTGACCGACGGCGAGCACCGCAGCCGATACGGGCAAGGTACTCTCCTCACCGCTTTTGACGTCTTTAAGTTTAAGTGCGGTTAAGCTTTCGCCCTCCTTTTCAAAGCCCGTGAGCTTGGTGTTAAAGAGGTATTTGCCGCCCTGACTTTCAATGAACTTTCGCATTGATTGCAGTACGCCGTACAGCCTGTCGCTGCCGACGTGCGGCTTGTTTAAATAAAGTATTTCCTCGGGGGCGCCGAAGCGGACGAAGCCTTCAAGCACGTCTGCATTCAGCCCGTCCTTGGTTCGGGTTAACAGCTTGCCGTCCGAAAAGGCACCTGCACCACCCTCGCCGAACTGGACGTTGCTCTCCTCGTTTAAAATGCGGTTTTCGAAAAAGGTTGTACAACTCTTTTTACGTTCTTCAACCGCCTCGCCACGCTCGATTATAACAGGTCTGAAGCCGTGTTCGACAAGGCGCAGAGCGCAGAATAACCCTGCAGGCCCTGCACCGATAACTGCAACCGTCGCATCCGAATTGACCCTTTCAAAGGTTTTAACCTCTTCGGTTACGGGGTGGGTTGCGCAGGCTACCGAATACAGATAAAATACGTTGCTTTTATTTCTTGCGTCGAGCGATTTTTTTATAATTTTAAAGTACTTGATTTTACCGTGTAGCTTATTTTGTGCAATGGAAATCAAGTCGCTTTCGGGGCGGTCTACGGGTAGTTTAATGTTGTCTATTCTTACTATCGACATACCGTTACCCCCTTAGTATGCTTTGATGAATGCACTGCGCCGCATACATTCCGCTGGCAAAAGCAAAGTGCAGGTTGTAGCCGCCGCAGTCCCCGTCAACGTCTAAAATCTCGCCTGCAAAATACAGACCTTTTACAATCCTGCTCTCCAACTTATCAGTAATTTCACCGCTTACAATACCACCCTTTGTAACCTGGGCGTAGTCGAAACCGAGGCTGCCCTCAACCGTGACGGGGAAGGACTTAACCGTCTGCGCTATCCCTTCGGCTGATTTGTCTTTACACCTCTTAATTATCTCTCTGCCCAGGGCGTTGTGCAACGTTCCGCCCAACAGCTCGCTTTCCGCATAGCCTGAGCCTTGGCGTTTTTTAATAATTTCAACTATATCCTCTTTAGAAACTTCGGGGAGAAACTCGATTGACAGAGATACACCTTTTTCGCCCGTACAGTACGCCGAGGCGTAAAAAATTGCATTGCCTGAAAGACCGTAGTCTGTAAAGATTACGTCACCCTCCGTCGTTACAAGCCTGTTGCCGTTTGAGTTATAAACGGTTACCCTGCACTCCGAGCGTATGCCCTTTAACTGCTTGAAACCGCCTGCGCACTTAAGCTGAACGAGCGAGGGATAGAGTGGCGTTAAGGTGTGACCTAATGCGGTTGCGAGAGAGTAGGCGCTGCCGTCCGTTAAAAACTGCTTTTGCGCCTTACCGCCCGTTGCGAGCAACACCTTTTTTGCCTTGAGAGTTGTACCGTTTTTTAACGTTATATTTAAATTTTTGTCTATCGAAACTACGGGCGAGCCGCACAAGTACTCTACGCCGAGGCTTGACAGTCTTTTTATAAGGCTGTCCGAAATGGCAGACGCCTGCTTGCCTGCAGGATACATTCTGCCCACCTTATCGCAAACCGTGATGAAGTCGAAAAGGGTTAACGGGTTGACCGCTCCCTCTTCGCAGAGCTTTTGGGCGAGGTGAGCACATCCGCCGTGGTAGTGCTTTGCCGTCATATCCGCATTGGAGAGGTTGCCCTGACCGTTGCCCGTTGCGGCAATCTTTTTGCCAAGCCTTTCACCTGCCTCCACTATTATTACGGAGAGCTTACTATTCAGTTCCTTAAGCCTGACGGCGCAGGCGAGACCTGCCGCACCGCCGCCGATTACGGCTACGTCGTAATTTTCCATAACTTAATTTTACAACTTTAGATTATTTATGTCAATAGATAGTGCGGTGCAATAACATGCACCGCACTTACGGAAAGGAGTTTAACATTTCATATTTTCAAGTATTCCCTTCAACACCTCTAAATGCAGGTTTTCGTCGTCGATAATTCTGCAGATTAACGCCTGCAAGGTGGAGTTTTTAAGGCGGGTTAACATACGTTCGTATGTATATATTGCGTACTTTTCACCCATTATGTCGTCCTCAATCATATTGCGTAGCGAACGTGAGTATGACACGAATTTGGTTGAATAAAAGTTGTACTGACCGGGGGGATTGAAGGTGTAGACGGGCTGTGCACCCATTCTTATCAACGCCTCCGCCAGCAGGTCGAGGTGGTGCATTTCGGCTATTGCTATGCCTTCAAGCTTGGTAGCCGTGTCCTCGTCGCCTGCGCAGGTGAAGTTTATCGAGTGGTAAATATACTGCAAAATTGCATTGAGCTCTCCGCAGGACGTGGCGTACGCAGAAGAAATAATACGTACGGACTGGGGGTCGCAGGACAGCCCGTCAAGGCTGGGGTAACTTCCTTCGGCAATAATGGGTTGGGTCATAAATTTAGCTCCTTAAAAATATACTTGTATATTCAAGGTATTCCTTTAAGGGGCTAATTTGTGAAAAGCAAGTTAAAAGCAGTGCGGACTGTGCCGCACTGCTTTTATTTAAATTTTTTAACATTGTAATTAATTCAATTTAATAATCTATAAACCTTATTGGACGGAAATATATGATTGATACTCATTATAATAAGCATCCGACCAAGTAATTAAAACCGTATCTTGTGATGTATCTGCATTTTCTTCACATGTTGCCGTTGATGTTGCCATATAATAGCTACCGTCTGTAAATTCAACCGAATATGAAATATTATAATAAGAATTAGAATTATCTATTTCGCATGTCAATAATGTATAATCTTTAACCTCTTTATTTGTATTTATATTATCACAACTCATGGCATCTAAAAACACTGATCTAACAGAGTAAATCTTTTCGTTATTGTCACCCGTTGATAGCGAAAAATTAACTTGAATACTTTTATATACAAGATTTTTAAGCTGTTCATCAAGTTTTAATTCCTCTTCCATAAGGCTGAAAAGCTTTTTTTCATCCCCTGCGTCAAAAGCTTTCAATTGCTCTTCATCATTAGCAGCGATCTTTTTCAATAAATCAGTATAAGCATTATCGTAATACACCCAAGTACCGTATGTACTTTTATCTTCATATGGTTCACCGAGTACTGCTTTTACCTGCTCCTGAGTATATCCAACTTCTATTCTGGAAACGTTTGAAATGCTAAATATAAATGAAGCTGCTTGTAGCATAATATTTACAAAAAGATAAACAATAAATGCAACTATTACAACAACAGTTAATGCAACCCCAAGGCGTTTTTTATTGACATCCAACCAAACAACTGCAGCAGATGTTGTTTTCCCGTCAGAGCGTTCATAATCACGTTTAGCATATTTGTATTCGATACTTTCCTTGCAATATTTTTTATATTTTTTGCAAGCTTCTTTGTATTCTTCTTTTGAAGAATATGATTCAGGTTCTTTAGGTTTAGATACAACGGTAGGCTCAACAGGCGCAACTTTTAATTTCTCTCCGCAATTTGAGCAGCAATTACCTTCATACTCAGTACCGCATTTAGGACATTTGTTCATAATAATTTCCTCCAAAGTTTTTCGGGCAAAAAAATAAGGGCGACCGTTAAGGTCGCCCGCATAATGTACCCTAACGTCGCCAAACAATTTCTTAGTATTTTTTGTAAACGGCATAAAGCCAACACAACACTTTAGAAAAATAGGATACAAATATGCCTATTAATAAAGTGTTTGTTAGCATAAAAAAATATACCGTTTACGGTGATGAAATTGTTTGGCAATTCGTAGTATATCACAATGCCATTACAATTTCAACCTTTTTTTTAAAATTTATAAAAAAGATTACGGGCGGGGCGTTTTGGATAAAACGCCCCGCCCGTGTGAATGCTGTTAAATTATTTTAACATATCCTTTAAGAATTGCCCTGTGTAGCTTTGAGGACACTCGGCAACCTGTTCGGGTGAGCCGCAGGCAATGAGCGTGCCGCCCTTATCGCCCCCTTCGGGACCTAAATCTACTATCCAGTCGGCGGTTTTAATGACGTCTAAGTTATGCTCGATAACTATTACCGTGTTTCCACTGTCCCTTAAACGGGCGAGAATTTTAACGAGCTTATCCACGTCGTAGCTGTGCAGACCCGTGGTGGGTTCGTCTAAGATATACACGGTCTTGCCCGTACTGCGCTTCGACAGCTCGGTGGCGAGCTTGACCCTCTGCGCCTCGCCGCCCGAAAGGGTGGTTGCACTCTGCCCGAGCTTGATATAGCCCAGACCTACGTCCGCTAAAGTTTTAAGTTTGTTATAAATTGAAGGTACGGGTTCGTAGAACTCCACCGCCTCCTCTACCGTCATTTCAAGCACGTCGGCAATGGACTTGCCCTTGTACTTGACCTCTAACGTCTCCCTGTTGTAGCGCTTGCCTCCGCACACCTCGCAAGGGACGAAGATATCGGGTAAGAAGTGCATGGCTATCTGCAATATGCCGTCGCCCTGACAGTGTTCGCACCTGCCCCCTGCGACGTTGAAGGAAAACCTTCCGCTCTTATATCCCCTCTCCTTTGCGTCGGGGGTAGCGGCGAACATATCCCTTATCAACGTAAACACGCCCGTATACGTGGCGGGGTTGCTGCGGGGAGTTCTGCCGATGGGCTGTTGGTCGATTGCTATAACTTTATCGAAGTATTCAATGCCCTCAAAACCCTCTGCGTTGCCCGTCTTTTGTCTTGCGCCGTTTAACGTATTGGCGAGGTAGGGATAGATAATCTCGTTGACCAAACTCGATTTACCCGAACCCGAGACACCCGTAACCGCAGTTATCATACCGACGGGGAAGCTGACGTCTATACCCTTTAAGTTATTCTGCCTGCAACCCTTTACCGTGAAAAACCTGCCGTCGGGTAATACCCTTCTTTCGGGAACGGGGATCGACCTTCTGCCTGCAAGATAATCGCCCGTGATGGAACGGGGTTCGTTCATAATGTCTTCCTGCGTACCGCAGGCGACTATTTCACCGCCGTGAACGCCTGCCATCGGACCTATGTCGACGATGTAGTCTGCGGCACGGATGGTGTCCTCGTCGTGCTCGACCACTATCAACGTGTTGCCGATATCCCTCAAGCCCTTTAAGCTGTTTAAAAGCTTTAAATTGTCACGCTGGTGCAGACCGATTGACGGTTCGTCCAAGATATACAAAACGCCCGTTAAGGCACTGCCTATCTGCGTGGCGAGGCGGATTCGCTGACTTTCACCACCCGAAAGCGTTGCCGCCGAACGGGAAAGCGTTAAATAACCTAACCCCACGTTCTCTAAAAAGCTGATGCGGTTATCTATCTCTTTAACGATATTGTCTGCAATCATATGCTCGGTGGGCGTGAAGAACGAAAAGTCAGAAAACGCCCTGAGCTCTTCAACGGACATATCGCAGACCTCTGCAATATTTTTGCCGCCTACGGTGACTGCAAGCGCCTCTTTCTTCAGCCTTTTGCCGTGACAGCAGGGGCAGTCCGTGGTGTGCATATACCGCTCTATATCCCACTTTACCGAGTCGGACGAGGTCTGGTTGTATCTGCGCTGAAGGTTTGCCGCAAACCCCTCCCACGAGGTCTTATAGTTGCCCTGGAAGCGGTATGCGTTGTACTCCATTTCAATCTTCTCTCCGCCGTTGCCGTACATTAACATATCGTAAACGCCGTCGGGCAGATCCTTGACGGGGACGTCTAAAGAGAAATTGTACACCTTGGAGAGAGAGGTAATATACATCTGGGTCATCGTGGAGGAATCGAGGTTCCAACCGCTTATCTTAATTGCACCCTCCCGCAAGGTTTTGGTCTTGTCGGGACAGATCAGGTCGGGGTCCACCGACTGTTTAAAGCCCAGACCCGAACACTCGGGACAGGCGCCCCAGGGGGTGTTGAAGGAGAACAGTCGGGGTTCGATTTCCTCAATGGAGATGCCGCAGTCGGGGCAGGCGTACTTGGTGGAGAACAGCTCCTCCTTCTCGCCGTCGTCGACTACGACTAAGCCGTCGGCAAGCTTTAGTGCGTTTTCCAGGCTGTCCGAAAGACGTTTAAGCACTCCCTCCTTGACGACAAGCCTGTCAATTACCACCGAAATATTGTGGCGGATATTCTTCTCTAAATGAATATCTTCCTGCAGGTCGTAGACGATTCCGTCTATCTTTACCCTGCCGTAACCGCTCTTTTTGTAGCCCTTTAACTCCTTTTCAAAGGCACCTTTTTTACCCCTGACGACGGGGGCTTCGATTATAATCTTACTGCCTTGGGGAAGTAACATTACCCTGTCTGCAATCTCGTCTACAGACTGTCTTCTGATCTCCCTGCCGCACTGGGGGCAATGGGGTACGCCTACACGGGCGAAGAGCAGACGGAAATAGTCGTAAATCTCCGTAACCGTTCCCACCGTTGAACGGGGGTTGTGCGAAGTCGTCTTCTGGTCTATGGAAATGGCAGGCGAAAGTCCGTCGATAAGCTCCACGTCGGGCTTCTCCATCTGCCCTAAAAACTGCCTTGCGTATGAGGAAAGGCTTTCGATATACCTCCTCTGCCCCTCGGCAAAAATCGTATCGAAAGCTAACGTGGATTTTCCGCTGCCCGAAAGACCCGTAAACACGGTCAACGTGTTGCGGGGTATGTGCACGTCCACGTTTTTTAAATTATTCTCTTTTGCACCTTTTACGTATATCTCTTCTTTCATATTAATTAGTTTTAACTCTTTCAGCTCTTTTTAGCCTTTAAAAGCTTTTTTCTGAGCTCTGAAATGGTGTCACGAATTTCAATCGCCCTCTCAAAGTCGAGCTGTGCCGAGGCAACCTTCATAAGTGCCTTTAATTTTTCTATCTCGGCGGGGATATCGTTTAACTTGATATCGTCCGCACTGCTCTTCTTGCTGGTTATGCCAAGGGATATCTTCTCCTCTTTTATGATGGTTTTGGGTATTATGCCGTGGGCTTTGTTGTACTCGTCCTGTATCTTTCTGCGTCGAGCCGTTTCGTCAATTGCCCTCTGCATACTGCCCGTTATGACGTCGGCGTACATAATTACCCTGCCCTCTGCATTTCTCGCCGCCCTGCCTACCGTCTGCACGAGCGCCGTTTCGCTACGCAAAAAGCCCTCCTTGTCGGCGTCGAGTATGGCAACCAGCTTGACTTCGGGTAAATCCAGCCCCTCCCTTAAAAGGTTAATTCCGCAGAGGATATCGAATTCGTCACCCCTTAAGCCGTTGATTATATCTATCCTTTCAAGGGCGTCTATATCCGAGTGCATATAACGCACACGTTTGCCGTGTTCCTTTAAATAGTCGGTAAGACTCTCCGCCATACGCTTGGTCATCGTGGTGACGAGAATTTTGCCCTTCTGGGCGGTGACGGCGTTGATTTCACCGAGTAAATCGTCTATCTGGTTCTTGGTCGGTCTGACAAAGATTTCGGGGTCAAGCAAGCCTGTAGGGCGGATTAACTGCTCCACCGTCTGACCAGACTGCTCCAACTCGTACGGGGCAGGGGTTGCCGAGACGCAGATTAACTGGGGTACCCTTGCGTCAAACTCTTCAAAGGTCAACGGTCTGTTGTCGTACGCCGATTGCAGGCGGAAACCGTAACCTACCAAGTTGTCCTTCCTCGACTTGTCGCCGTGGTACATTGCCCTTATCTGCGGTATAGTCATATGGCTTTCGTCTATGAAGACTATAAAGTTATCGGGGAAGTAGTCGAGGAGCGTAAACGAGGGTTCGCCGGGACTTCTGCCGTCGAAGTAACGGGAATAGTTCTCAATTCCCGAACAATAACCTATCTCCTTCATCATCTCCAGATCAAAACGGGTACGCTGTTCTAACCGCTGTGCCTCCAACAGCTTGCCCTCGTCTCTGAAGGCGGTGACCTCGTTGTTCATATCCGTCTCTATCATAGACAGGGCGAGCTTCATCTTCTCGCTGCCCACTGCGTATTGGCTGGCAGGGAAGATTAAGACGTGCTTTAACTCCGAGAGGATATTGCCCGTCAAGGCATCCGTTTCGCAAATTCTGTCTATCTCGTCACCGAAGAACTCCACCCTGACTGCAATTTCTGAGTTGCTTGCGGGGAAGATTTCAACGATATCGCCACGCACCCTGAAGCAGGTACGGTGAAAGTCGGTATCGTTGCGTTGATACTGTATTTCTACAAGCCTTCTGATTAATGCGTCCCTCTCTATCTCGTCGCCGGGACGGAGGGATATTGCGAGGCGGAAGTACTCCTCGGGGGCGCCTAAACCGTATATGCAGGAGACGGAGGCGACGACTATGACGTCCTCCCTCTCGCCCAAGGAACTGGTTGCGGAGTTTCTGAGTTTATCTATCTCGTCGTTTAAGCTCATATCCTTTTCGATATAGGTATCGGTCGAGGGGATATAGCTTTCGGGTTGGTAATAGTCGTAGTAGGACACGAAGTACTCCACCCTGTTTTCGGGGAAGAACTCCTTGAACTCGTTGCAGAGCTGTGCCGCAAGCGTCTTGTTGTGGGCGATAACCAGGGCAGGACGGCCTACCTCCTTGATGACGTTAGCCATGGTAAAGGTCTTGCCCGAACCCGTTACGCCTAAAAGTACCTGCGTACGAATACCGTCCTTTACTCCCTCGACGAGCTTTTCTATTGCCTGCGGTTGGTCGCCCGTGGGCTTGTATTTTGAATGAAGCTTAAATTGTACTGACATATGTATATAAACAAAAGTTTTTTTATTCTACTCTATTATATATCACTCTCTCCGAAAAAGCAACAGTTTGAGACAGGTTTAAGCAAGTAATTTAAGCTTAATTTTTAAGCAAGTCTTTAACCGTCTCGGCGGCGAGGAGCAGCCCTGCGGCAGGGGGGACGAAGGAGACCGAACCGGGGATATGCCTTCCGCCCTCGTTTAATACCGCCGTCGTAGGCTCTTCTTCCGAATAGACCACCTTTAGCTTCTCTATTCCCTTTGCCTTTAACTCCCTGCGCATAACCCTTGCAAGGGGGCAGACCTTGGTCTTATAGATATCTGCAACCTTAAAGCCCATAGGGTCGAGCTTGTTGCCCGTACCCATGCAGGAGATTATCGGGGTGCCAGCCTCCCTGCAACAGACGGCGAGCAGTACCTTTGCACCCACGTCGTCAATGGCGTCTACGACGTAATCGAAGGCTGAAAAATCAACCTCGGTTTTAGTCTCACCGTTGAAGAAAAAAGGGTGTTCGTTGGCACATATATCGGGGTTAATCGACTTTATTCGCTGTGCGGCGACCTGAGTTTTTTTCTTGCCCACGCTGTCTTGCACTGCCAGAATCTGACGGTTGATATTGCTTAGAGAAAAGACGTCCCCGTCGAATAAATCGAGGGTGCCTATGCCTATACGGGCAAGACACTCCACGGCGTAACCGCCTACGCCACCCAAGCCGAAAACTGCCACCCTTGCAGCAGATAGCCTTTGAATATTCTCCTCGCCCAGGACGAGGGCTGACCTTACTAATTCTTCTTTCATAGCCGTATTATAACACGCCTGCAGAGTAAAAGCAAACCGACGGAAGAATTTTCCGTCGGTTGTTAAAGCTATTTATTTGTGTTTCAACTTTCAGGTGTGGGCGGAACGTAGGGGAAGTTTACGTAGAATGTAGAGCCCTCTCCCTCTTTGGAGTTTACGCCGTAGCCGAATTTATGGCTCTCTATAATAAGTTTGACTATATTCAGACCCAATCCCGTACCCTTTACAGGGCGGGTGTGACTGTCCTTACTTCTGTAATATCTGTCCCAGATGTGAGTAAGCTCTTCCTCGCTTATGCCCTTGCCCGTGTCACGAACGGAGAAGTTGATAAGATTTGTCTGCGGAACGTACTTTAACGAGACGTAAATAGTCTTGTCCTCACCCGTATAATTTATGGCGTTGGATACGAGGTTGTAGATAACCTGATACAGCTTTTCCTCGTCGCCTGAAGTGTACAGGTTGGGGTCTACGTCCATCATTATGGAGTAGCCCTGCGTATCCTGCAGATAGGAGAATTTATTTATTACACTGTAGATTAAGTCGGTTAAATTGAATACCTTTATATTTAAATTCTGCAAGCCCGAGCTTATCTTCGAGGTGTTTAAAATATCGTTTACAAGCCCTGTAAGCCTGTCCGCCTCGTCTATGATTACCTGCAGATGCTTTTCCCTCTTAACCTTGTCGTCACCTGAAATTTCCTTAATCATCGAGGCATACGCCTTAATCATTGTAAGCGGTGTCTTTAAGTCGTGAGTAGTGTTGGCGAGAAGCTCTTTTTTAAAGTCGTCGGACTTCTTCATCTCATCTTTCATATAGTTCAAGCTGTCCGAAAGGGTGGCGATTTCGGCGTACTGTGTGGAGGTGAACTGTACGGAGTAGTCACCGCTTGCCAGCTGCTTAGCCGTACCGGATATCTCCCTCAACGGCGACGATAGCTTTTTCGACAGTGAGTAGGATACGAAGAACGAAATAATAACCGCCGAAACCGCAATTAATGCAAGTATTAATTCCACCCTCGATACGGAAGCCGCTACCGACCCTACGGGGTAGCGCACGACAAGCTTTACATTCTGGTCGTGAAAGGTCAGGCAGGTAACTATGTTATAGGCTACCCTCTTATTATACTGAGTAGAGAAGTCGTAACTCTTCCCCTCCTTCCAGTCGGGTACTCTTTCGTAGACAGAGTTGTAAATCGCACTGATAGTCTCCTCGCTGAGTTGACCTACGTTTATCATATCGTTTCCGTTTTCGTCAAAGACAAAGGTTGAAACACCCTCCGTAAGGGCGTATTCGTAAACGATATTCTGAAGCTGTTCGTCCGTAACGTCGGGTGCAGAAATTTTTTCTACGATTTCTGCATTTATGGACTGCACTCGCTTTTCAGCGCCTTCTAAACCCATGCTCGACAAAAAGCCGTAAAATACTAATGAAATTACGGCCACAATACCAATCGTAAACAGGGCGAAATATCGCCATAGAATGACGTTGGTTCTATATATTTTTTTAGGTTTTAAGGGTAACTTTTTCCCCTCAGACTTCGAACTTATAGCCAACCCCCCTTAAAGTCACGATAAATTTACGGTACTGCTTTAAATTTGCCCTGAGCATCTTGATGTGTGTATCGACCGTTCTGTCGTCGCCGTAGAAATCAAACCCCCATACGTCGTATAAGAGCTTTTCCCTCGTCAATGCAATACCCTTGTTCTTGATGAAATAAAAGAGTATGTCGTACTCCTTGGGTGTTAAATCGATTTTTTCGCCGTCGACGAATACGTTTCTGCCTGCCATATCGACGGTTAACCCCTCAAACGTAACCTTGTCGCCCGTCTCGTCCTTTTGCTGTTTACGCTTGGTCACGACGTTTATTCTCGCCATAACCTCTTTAGGCGAGAAGGGCTTGGTAACGTAGTCGTCTACGCCTATTTCAAAGCCGAAGAGTTTGTCGTACTCCTCCCCCCTTGCCGACAACATTATGACGGGGACGTCCTTGCTCTTTTTAATCTCCTTAACGGCGGAGAACCCGTCCAGTCGGGGCATCATTACGTCCATTAAAATTACGTCGAAATCGGTGTCCCTGCACATTCTGACAGCCTCCATACCGTCGGAAGCCTCATATGCCTCGTTGCCCTCGAACTCAACGTATTCCTTTAAAACGCCTCTGATCATCTCTTCATCGTCAACAATAAGTACTTTCATATTTTTTCTCCTATTATTCTTACACTATAATTATACACCCCTTTTAGTAATAAAAAAAGGGTGTATCAATGAAAAATTAGTGAAAGTTTAAAATTTTTTTCGTCTATCGGGTTGACAAACCCCTTTTCGGGTGTTATCATATTAATACAAACAAACGTTTGTAAAGGAGGCGAAGGTGTGCTTGACGCAAACAGACTTGAAATATTGACCGAAAGCGCAAAGTATGACGTCTCCTGCTCCTCTTCGGGTTCAAAACGGGTGAACACCAAAGGGGGATTGGGTAACGCTTCCGTCGGGGGAATTTGTCACTCCTTTACTCCTGACGGAAGATGTATATCCCTTTTGAAGATTTTAATGAGCAACGCCTGTCTGTACGACTGCGAGTACTGCCCCAACAGGCGCAGTGCCGACGTACCCAGGGCAACAATTACGCCCGACGAGATTTGCGAGCTGACTATTAATTTTTATAAACGCAATTATATCGAGGGACTGTTCCTCTCCTCTGCGGTGTTCGAATCGCCTAACCGCACAATGGAACTGCTGACCGACACGGTTATTAAACTCAGAAAGGTCTACAATTTTAACGGCTATATTCACCTAAAAGGCATTCCACACGCCGACGACGCACTCATTATGAGGGCGGCAAAGTTCGTGGACAGAATGAGCTTTAACATTGAGCTGCCCAGCGAAAAATCGCTTAAACTGCTTGCGCCGCAAAAGACTAAGGACAGCCTGCTGCTACCCATGAAAAAGTTGAGCGAGGCTATCGTATACGACAGGGAAAACAAGGTTAAAAAAAGTCACAGGGTTATACCCGCAGGGCAGACCACTCAGATAATTGTGGGCGCCTCGCCCGAGAGCGACGGACAGATTTTAAGGCTTACCGAGGCGTTGTACAGGCGTATGGGGCTGAAGAGGGTGTACTACTCCTCCTATATCCCCGTCGTTCAGAGCCCGCTCCTCCCGCAGGTTGGGGCAGGGCTTTTGCGTGAACACAGGCTGTATCAGGCAGACTGGCTCATTCGCTTTTACGGGTTCGACGTGGACGAGATTTGCGGCGAGGGCGAAAACCTCTCCGCAGAGCTTGACCCGAAGTGCGCCTGGGCGTTAAGACATATGGAGCTCTTCCCCGTGGAGGTCAACACCGCACCGCTGGAGAGCCTTCTGAGGGTTCCCGGAATCGGGGCGAGGGGGGCTTATCGCATAACCGAAGCGAGAAAATATACCACCCTCGACTTTGATAATCTTGCAAAAATGCGCATAATACTTAAGAGGGCGAAGCACTTTATCACCTGCAAGGGGAAATTTTACGGCTCTGAGAACGTAAGTGCGGTTAACGCATCGCTTATGCTTCAGGAACGCAACGGCAACGCTGAACAACTTTCCATGTTCTCCTCCCCTTCGGTTGCTCTTTCCGCCCTTACCGGTGAGATATGAGATATGACCTATTATATTACAGACGGCAGCGAGGACTGCTTTTATACAGCCGTCTTTGACGCCTATAAAGACGAGGACTGTATTATAACCTCTTCCTGCGACGTTCAGCTGGGGCTGGGGTGCGAGCTTAAAGAAGTTATCGCAGACGGGCAAAAGGCTGAAAGGGTAAGGAGAAAACTTAATTTGTTGGATACGGGAGCATTAAACGACGTTAAACTTATGCTCAGAAGTTGCGATGCCCTTAAGGAGAATATAGCCTTCGTTTACGTAAAGCTTATCGTAAAATTTGGCGGTGCGGTGCGCAATATGCAGGCTGACCCGAGGGTGCTGGAAGCGACGGACTTAATACACAAAGTGACGGGCGAAAATCACCGTATGAAGGGGTTTTTACGGTTTATGGAGAACGCCGACGGCGTGCTGTACGCCCCCTATTCGCCCGACAACGATATAACCGATATGCTCGCCGTACACTTTGCCGACAGGCTTGGCGGACAGAAATTCGTCATACACGACGTAAAGAGGAAGATTGCCGCCCTGTATGACGGGAACGAGATTGTTATGACGAGGGTCGAAGACGCTGAAATTTACCTTTCGGAATACGAGAAGTATTTTGAGGACTTGTGGAAGCTGTACTATAAATCGGTCAACATTCTATCCCGTCCGCACGAAAAGCAGATGAAAGGGTATATGCCCGTACGGTACTGGAAATTCCTCCCTGAAAAACGTGAATAATCGAAAAATAAAATTAGCCCTGCAGGATATCCTGCAGGGCTTAATTATGTATTAATTTAAATCAGACGTTATCGTCGCCTCCGAACTTGCTTACCTTGGAGTCATCTTCAGCGTCCTCTACGGGAGCAGCTTCAACCACAACGTCTTCGGCAGGCTGCTGGGGAGTATCTTCAACCACAGTTTCTTCAACTACAGCCTCTTCAACCACTACTTCTTCGGCAGGCTGCTGGGGATCAGACTGAGCGAAAGTATTGGCATTTTCGCCATTCTTTTCCCTTAAAATCTCCTCATAGAAAGCGGCATATGCGCACTGTCTGTAAGGTTGTACCCAAAAACTGAGTATGCCGCAGGTGAGTATACACAAAATACCCCAGCCGATAAAGCTTAAATCAAGGCAGAATAAACGCCATTTGTTGCCGTCCATCAACTCGATTGAACGCTTACGTGCCTGGCTGATATCCATATTGGGATTATCGGCTAATATGTAGTGGCTCATGCTGTAGGCATACGCCTTTACTATACCGGGGATAATGAAGAGTAACGACCAAAGGGCAATAAAAATTTCGTTAACGAGCGAGAGTAAAAACGCATTGGCGAAGTTTTTAAAACCTATGAAAG
Source organism: Candidatus Coproplasma sp. (assembly GCA_051892535.1). Lineage (GTDB taxonomy): Bacteria > Bacillota > Clostridia > Christensenellales > Borkfalkiaceae > Coproplasma. The sequence continues at coordinate 22,469 of JBJFGI010000041.1, forward strand.
TATCCCCCACATCAACTTTATAACCACGTACTACCTTGAGTGAAATTATTGCTATGGAAAGGGTAATCGGACCGATAACCAATAACAATGCAATTGCGCCAACACCTATTACGCTTAAGCCCGAAAGTACACCCTGAATAAGGGAAATTATCAGCGTAATGACTACAAGTGTTCCCCATTTGCCGTTTAAACTGTTCCAAGCCCTAACTCTGAAATCTTTTGCCTTCATATTATCTCCTTTTTTTCGACGGTATTTGCCGTCATAATTTACACATATTATACTCTCAAATAATTTATTAGTCAACAAGCTTTGACAAATTACACCAGCTATATAGCTTAATATATTACGTACTGCTGTGTAAAATATATTTTACGTGCGTTAATTATAAAAAATAATCAAAAAACTTTAATTGTTAAAACAATTTATTATTCCCACCTTGACAAATGCACCGTATACCTATATACTTTATGACAGTACATATAAGATGTACAGCATTTTTTTACAAAAGGAGAACAGAATATGAAAACAGCAGCAAAGGTATTTATTATTATCGGTATGATTTTGGGCGCTTTAGGTATTTTACCTATAGTTTTCGGCGCTATCACGCTCAGCAAAATGAAATCGGCGAAAGACGTATCCGAACTTACGGTTTGGGGCGTTTTAACCCTTCTTTTCTGTAGCTTGTTGGGCGGTATTTTCGTACTTTGCATGAAGAACGAAGACTTAGCTAAGTAATCAATCCAACAACAGATTTCCGATTATTAACCCGTAAGATAAAACCTTCTTACGGGTTTTTGCTACCGTAAAAAAACAGGGTTGCCGTCATTGCAAGCAACCCTGTAAATTTATTTGTTTAACGCTTTATCTATCTTGTCGAAGAAGTCCTGAAGATAGTTGTTCTCTATATCTTCGATTCTTCCGCTGTCGGCAAGGTTAGTGAGCTCACTGTCTACAGGCACCTTCGCTACTGCAGGAATGTTATACTCAAGTGCGAGGGCGTCTGCCTTGCTGTCGCCGAAGATGCTGATCTTTCTTCCGCAGTCGGGGCAGGTGATGTAGGACATATTCTCCACGATACCTAAAATGGGTATGTTCATCATCTTCGCCATGTTGACTGCCTTCTGAACAATCATACCCACCAAGTCCTGAGGGGTGGTGACGATTATTATACCGTCCAAAGGCAGGCTCTGGAAGATGGTTAAAGGTACGTCGCCCGTTCCGGGAGGCATATCGATAAACATTATATCTACAGCTTCCCAGATGACGTCCGTCCAGAATTGAAGGACGGTACCTGAAATGAGTGACCCCCTCCATACTACGGGTTCGTCCTCGTGCTCCAACAGCACGTTCATACTCATAACCTGTACGCCGTACTTGGAATCGACGGGGAGTATTCCCTTTTCACTGCCCATTGCCCTATCGTGTATGCCGAACATTTTTGGTATGGAAGGACCTGTTATATCTGCATCCATCAAGGCTGCATTATATCCACGCCTCTGCGCTGAAACAGCGAGCATTGCACTCGTCATTGATTTGCCTACGCCGCCCTTGCCTGATACGACGGCGATAACCTTTTTAACCGTGCTTAACTCGTGCGGTTTTTTCTTTAGACTCTCGGCCTTGCGTGAAGAACAACTCTCACCGCAAGACGAACAATCGTGATTACAATTTTCTGCCATAATACCTCCGTTTTTTTGCAAGCTATATTTTAGTGTATCACCATATAAAAGTCAAGTTATTTGTCTTAAGACAAAAATTTACTTGCAATGTTTGAATTAATTTGTTATAATGCCTTTACCGTGCTAAGTGGGGAGTTAGCGGTGCCCTGTACCCGCAATCCGCTATAGCGGGACCGAACCGCCCCTCTCGACGACTAAAGTGGAAAGCAGTCCTTTATAAGGAGTGTTGATAACAAGGTCTTATGCAACTTTTCGCCGTGAACCGTGTCAGGATAGGGATATAGCAGCACTAAGCGGAGTGACGAGTGTGCCATAAGGTAGCCTTGTAGTAGCCACCTGTAAAGGTAACGTTTCGGCTTTATTCGGCAAAAGGGACTGCACGGCTTTTTTTGAAAGATTAACCCGACTGTGTATGCAGTCGGGTTTTTACTTGCTTTGATAATTTTAAACCCGTCTGCATCGGCAGACGGGTTTAATAATTATGTTAATCTAATTAGAACAAACCGCAGCAGTAGAGCACTATGCAGGTTATTGAAAGCAGAACGAGATACAGGCTGAACCACTTGTAATTTGCCTTCTTGATTGCCTGAAGCATAACCTTAATGGCAAACAGACCTGCGATTGCAGAGATTATAAAGCCTATCGCTATACACCAGCCGAACTGGTCGCCTGCCACCTGGAAGGAATATGCAAAGCTCTCCTCCCCCGTCTTGACCAAACCCTTGACAAGCTCCACTAAAAAGCCGCCTAAGATTACCGGAATTGACATTAAGAAAGAGAAATGTGCAACCTCGTCGTTGTCGCCGCCGGCAAAAATACCTGCGGCTATGGTTGAACCACTGCGTGAAATTCCCGGCAAAACGGCTATCGCCTGAGCCAAGCCCATCGGAATGGTCGTACGCCAACTCAAGGGCAAAACCTTTTTCCTGCGTTTTGCGTAAATCTCGGTTGCAAACAGTACGCCTGCCGTAACGAGGAAGAATACTGCAAGAATTATTCCTGCATACGAACCGCCGATAAGATGTTCTTCGATGACGTCGTCCAAAAGGAAGCCCACGAGTGCCGCAGGAATTGACGCAACGATAAGATACAGCAGTGTTTTAAAGGGTTTTTTGAAGAGATCTAAGATATCCCTCCAGAATATTACGCACACCGCAACCAACGTGCCGAGGTGCAAAATAAGGTTGAAAAAGAGTTCCGCCCCACCGATATTAATGCCAAGCACCCTCTGTAAAAAGGTCAGGTGTCCCGAAGAGGATACAGGCAAAAATTCAGTTAATCCTTGCGTTAAACCTAATACAATCGCTTGCCACCACTGCATAAATCATTAACCTAACTCAGATAAATCTTTATAGACGTTCTTATCCGTCTTGACAGTATCGTCGTTGAACAAATTACGTATAATTTCATCACGCTTAAGCGTCGCTTCGTTGGTTAAATCGGATTCCTTAATCCACTCGTAGAAGCGGTTTTCAAAGGTACCTTCCTTTTCAACGTTTTCCTGACTGAATACGGGAACGTAATCCGCACCGCCTTCACAGGTGAACGTGTCGGTTACGTAGATGATGTGCCAGCCGTAGTCGCCTGCGCAGACCTTGAAGGTACCGACGCCTTCCCTTAACGCCTGTTGTGCGGCGTACTCGAACTCCTTAATATAGTTGGTTGAATATGCGGATACGGAATAGCCGATATACTGTGAAAGCACACCCGTATCGGTGGTGTATGCGTACTGCAACTCGTTTACTGCGCAGAGTGCCTTGTAACGCTCGCTATCCTTTTTAAACATATTCTGGTCGGAAATATCGTCGAGAGTAACCTTACCGGTTGCATACACGAGCTTGGAGTAGTCAATCTCGTCCTTGTCGTCTTCCTTTGTGAAATCGGTTGTTGTGTAGTAACCATCGGTCTTAGTGTAACTTGCTTTATCACCGTCGAGAACGTAGTTGACATATGCAACGAACTCACCCAACATATCGTCGATATTGAGCTTTTTAGGCGTAAGCGTGTAGCTGCCGTCTGCATTCTTCTTGACCGTACCGTTGTAGCTGTATCTGCCGTCGTACTTATCCAAAGCTTCGTACTTGTCGGTCTTTGTCAAGTTGTTTTCAAAGAAAAGATAATCTCTTCCGCTGTCTTCGCTGTCCTTACCGTAGTACTCAAGCGAAGTTTCGCTTGCCTTGAAGGAATAGTCGGTTGTACCGTTAAACCAAGCAGAACGCTGGTCGGTCGTCGTAATATTTTTTAACAGCTTATTCCTTTCAACAAAATAGTCGCTGTCGGATATACCGCTGTTGTTGTCACGGTAATACTGTAACTCGGTGAGCTTATTGGACTGCTGCTCGTTGAAGGGAAGCAAGATGTTGTAAACGTAACCGAAGGTTCCGTACGTGCCATCAATCTCATCGGTATCGTCCTTGGTTGAAGGGCTGTAGAGTATAAACGTGGAATCAGATAAATTACCCATAGCCGTTTCGAACGAAGAGCTATCTTTATATGAGGAAACCTGTTCCTCGTAGATTTTCTGATATCTGCCGTCAATGTAAGTGTAGATACCGTCCTCCACAGTGGTAATTATCTTTTCTCTGTCCTCTTCGAACAAATCGCTGAACTCGGAGACAATCTCTTGCTTGAGCTGAGATACATATAAATCCTGTACGTATTTTAAGTTGTCGATTTTTGTGTTGTCGGTCTCGTTTACGTCTATAAGATAGTTATTCTTAAGATAGTTTATGAAAGCCGAATAAGCTTTACGGCGAGTGGTGCGGTTGGTACCGTCCAAGGGCTCGTAATCGTCGCCGGCGTCTGCAAGGAGGTTGCCGGTATAGCCGGTGTACACGTTATAATTCGCAGGAATGTAGTCATCCTTGAGCGTATCTACTCCCGTGGGGGTTGTACGGGAAGAGGTGCCGCTGTAGCTCTCGTCTTCGTCAGCGTTGATATAACCCTTTTCATAGCTGTCCAGCACGTTGTTAAGCGAAGAATATAAAGAGTACTTTGCACTCCTTACACCATCCGAATCCTCACCGCCGAGGAGACATTCGTACTTCTCCTTTTCGGTAGTCTTTGAGTTATATTCATCAAGGCTGATATCGCCTGCCTCAACCTTACTCTTCAATACGTAGACCGTAGCATACTGGGTAACCACTGCGTTTTCAGCCAACGCTTCTGAGAGCATATCGAATACCACTGCATAGGAATAACCCTGCTGTGTATAACTGGAACCCGTATTAAGATAAGATACGATTAAGTCCATCTTGGTGACGTATTCGTCTTCAACTACGTCTGCATAGTCGCCAAATTCCGCCCTAAAGTCAGCGCTTGCCGATATGTTTACCGTAGATACGATCTGCTTCGTATCCTTTTCGTTCAACGTTACGCAACCGCCAAGCGTAGCCCCCATAGTTATAGATACGGCTACTGCCGCAATTGCAATAAGTCTGCTTTTAAATTTCTTCATTGAAAATCCCCTGAATGGCAATTATCGTTATAATTCGATTATCTGTATTATTATATACTATAAAAAGGTTAAAGACAAATTATTTTTAAGTATTTTGGTTAAAACTTAGTGCAAATTTCAAAAATTTTGTCATTCCCAACATAGTTTTTGTCTGCGTTGACTGCGGTTTGAAAACAACTTGCGGTGCTTTTGCCATAGAAAGAGTTATATCCCTTTTGTAATAGTCGATTGCAGAGGCTAAGCGATTGTCGTGCAAACTGTTTATCGACGGCAATTCCAGACAACCGCCCTGCGGGTCAACCGTAATCTTTTTGACGTTAAACTTGGCGGCGTAACTTTTCAGCACTGCGATAATCAGAAGGTTTAACACCTCGTCGGGAACCTGACCATAGTTATCCTCCATACTGCGGAGTACTCGTTTATAGTCGTCAACCGAACGTATTTCGGCAATTTGCTTGTAGCAGTCCATTCTGCCCGCACTGCTTTCGATATAGCCTTCGGGAATGTATGCGCCAGCCTTGATATCCAGCTCGGCGACAAACTGCTTTTCGCCCGAAACCTCTTCCTTCAAAATCTTGGAGTACAGTTCGTAACCTACCTTATCCATATGTCCGTGTTGCTCTGCGCCGAGGACGTTACCTGCACCCCTTATCTCCAGATCACGCATTGCGATTTTAAAGCCTGAACCGAGCTCGGTAAATTGCATAATCGCCTTTAACCTCTCGGCGGCGTCGCTCGTCATGACCTTTTCGGGCTTGAAGGTGAAGTATGCAGAGGCAAGGCGTGACCCCCTGCCCACTCTGCCACGGAGCTGATAGAGCTGGGAAATGCCCAGTCTGTCTGCGTCGATAACTATTATAGTGTTGGCGTTGGGCAGGTCGATGCCGTTCTCGATTATCGTCGTGGTGACGAGGACGTTTTTTTCACCCCTGTAGAAGGAGAAAACGTTGCCCTCAAGGAGGTTTTTATCCATTCTGCCGTGGGCGTAAACTACTTTTGCCTCGGGGATAATTCTCGCTATCTTCCCTGCAAATTCGGAGATGCTCTCCACACGGTTATACAGAATAAATACCTGACCGCCACGGGTTATCTCCCTCAATACCGCATCCCTTATAAGCGTTTCGCTCTCCTCGACGACGTAGGTCTGTACGGGCAATCTTCTCCCCGGGGGAGTGTTTATCGTACTTATATCCCTTATGCCCGAGAGCGACATATGCAGCGTTCTGGGTATGGGGGTTGCCGTCATTGTAAGACAGTCGATGTTGTTCTTTATGTGCTTAATCTTCTCCTTATGCTCCACGCCGAAACGCTGTTCCTCGTCGAGAATAAGCAGACCTAAATCTTTGAATTTTACGTCGGAGGAGAGCAGCCTGTGGGTACCTATGATTAAATCGACTTCACCCTTTTCAAGACGTCTTAACGTCTCCTCCTGCTGTTTGGGAGTTTTAAAGCGGTTGAGCTTTTCAACACACACCCCGAAGTCCTCAAACCTCTTTACTGCGGTATTGAAATGCTGTTCGGATAAAATGGTGCTGGGGCACATTAATGCCGCCTGCTTGCCGCCGAGTATGCACAGGTATGCGGCACGGAGAGCTACCTCCGTCTTGCCGTAGCCCACGTCTCCGCAGAGCAGTCTGTCCATAACTTTATCCGAACACATATCCCCCTTTATCTCTTCGATACAAGTGAGCTGGTCGGGGGTCTCTTCGTATTCAAAGGCGTTCTCGAACTCCTCCATCATAACGGCGTTTTCAGGGAAGGCAAAGCCCTTTCTCTCCCCCCTTTCGGCGTAGAGTAGCTTTAAGTCGAACGCAAGCTTGCGCACCGACTGGCGAACCCTCTCTTTTACCCTTTCAAACTCCGCACCGCCGATTTTGGACAGCGTGGGGTTATCCTCACCTACGTACTTGGAGAGGGTGTCCATCTGCTCTACGGGGACGTACAACACGTCGCCGCCACGGTAGGCAATGGCTATATACTCCTTGATACCGTCCGTCGTTTCAATCTTTTTAGTGCCTGTAATTTTGCCCACGCCGTGTTTTTCGTGTACGGCGAAGTCACCCACCTCGGGGGCGGAGAACATATCGCCCCTGCGCTTTTTAATACGCTTTTGCGTGGTTTTGGTAAAGACGTTACCGCTGCCGACTATCGCAAGCTTTGCGTCGTGCAGGATAAATCCCTTGGACAAAGCCTCGGAAGATACGCACACGTCCAAAAGTGCGTCAAGGCGGTCGGGTACGGCGTTAACCCCTATATATGCCTCGTGCAACACCTCGCACAGCCTCTCGTAATGGTTGACGCCGTCGGCGAAAATCAACACCCTGTAACCGCCTGAAAGCCAGTGTTTGACGTCCTCGGCAAGCAGCGGCACGTTGTTTAAATATGAGGGCGAGGGAACGTGTTTTAGGTTGTACGTCTTTAAGGGTTTAAAGAAGGGTATCTGCGTTGTAAAGGTCTGCAACGCCATGTTTAAATACCTGTTTGCTCCGCCGATAAATTGCTCCTCGGTCAGAAATTGGTTTTGGGAAAAACTGCATACCTCTCCGCCCGAATACAGTTCTTTAAACCTCTCTGCATGCTCCTTTTCGAGCACCCTTAACCTGTCGGACACGGGCTTGCACTCGTCGAAAATTACTACCGTTTCGGGGGGCAGTATATCGAAGAGCGTTCTGGCGCAATTGAGTTTGGGATATAAAAAGTCCTGACCTGCAAACGGCGTTGCAGCGGCAAGCTTTTCGGCAAGCGTTGAACACAGCGAGGAAAGGCGTTTGTACTGGGCGTCGCTCTTGCAGGCTTTTAACTCCCTGTTCAGGTCGGCAATGAGCTTCTCTCCCTCCCCCTCGTCTATATAACAGTCAATCGCAGGCATAATCACTACGCCGTCGATATCGGGCAGCCTTTCTCCGCTTGCCATATCGTAGGGGCGGATGCGCTCCGCCTCGTCGCCGAAGAAATCTACCCTGACGGGGTTCTCCGCACCGACGGGGAATATATCTAAAATATCGCCCCTGACGGCAAAGGCACCCTTGCTCTCTACGGTATATTCACGGGTATAACCCATTTTTACAAGCAGGGCGGGAAGGGAGGAATAGTCGTACTCGCACCCCTTTTTAATTGCTATGGCGGGGAGTTTATCGGGCACAAGCTGAAGTGCCGCCTCCACGTCGCAGACGGTAATTTCGGCACCGCCTAATACTCCGCATAACCCCTCTATCCTCTTAAACAAGGCATCCTTGGACACGGCGGATTTGTAGAGTAATACGTCGTCCTTAGGGGTAAGGTGGGCACACCTTTTGCCCGATAAAGTAGATATGCCTGCATAGGCTTGCGCCGCCTCGACGGGGGTTGCACATACGTATAAAACAGGTTTTTCGCACACCGAGGCGATTAGATATTTTAAACTGTCCGCAACGCCGAAAACCGCCGTCGGCACGCCGAGGCGGATATCTTCTTTTATGGAGGGGAATTCCCCTTGTAAAAATTCAGGGTTGAAAAAACCTCTTTTCATCTAAATATTTACCGAAAAAAGCTTTCGGTTGAGTCAGGCGAGTCGATTTGTTTTAAGCGGTCAGCCGTTAAACGAGGTCATAACCTGCTCTATAGGCGTGCCCTTAGCAAAGGCTATCGCCGCCTGCGCCGCCCTGTTGCACGAGCCGATAAATAAATCGTAGTCCTCCGCCCTGACGTTGGATAAGACGTAGTTGATTATGGGAACGTTGACCTCTTCGTCACGAATGCCTATGCGTATACGGGCAAACTTCTGGGTGCCTATCTCTGCAATTATCGAACGCATACCGTTGTGAGTGCCTGCACTCCCCTCTGGGCGAATGCGGATTTTACCCTTGGGAATGTCGTAGTCGTCGTACATTACGATTAAATCCTCTGCGCTTGCCTTGTACTTGGCGAGAAGCTGTTTAACCGCTCTGCCCGAATTGTTCATATAGGTGAGCGGCTGGGCTAAAATGACCTTTTCACCGTTAATATACGCTTCGGCGGTCTGCGCCTCGCACTCCTTCTTTTTGAACTTTACACCCAGGATATTTGCGGCGTCGCCGACGGCAAGCCAGCCCATATTGTGGAAGGTCTTTAAGTACTGCTGTTCGGGATTGCCCAAACCTACTATAATATACATCGTCTGTCCTTAATCTTTTATTAAAAAGTAAGCCACGGTCAGCCCGTGGCTTGTATATGTATCGTTTGAATAATCAGTCGTAAATCTTGGACATGGGTTTGTCAAGATATACGTTTTCGATTGCGCTCGCAAATATGTTTGCGGTGGAGATGATCTTGAAGATGGGGAGCATCTTTTCTTCAGGGATATTGATGGTATCCAAGATTGCAAGCTCGGTTATGGGAGAAGCTGCAAGTCTGTCGATTGCAGGACCGGAGAGAACGCCGTGTGAACAGCAAGCATAGATCTCCTTTGCGCCTGCTTCCTTTAAAGCCTTAGCGCCCTGAACGATTGTACCTGCGGTGTCAATCATATCGTCGACCATAAGGCAGTTCTTGCCCTCCACGTCGCCGATGATGTTCATAACCTCCATCATGTTTGCCTTGGGACGACGTTTGTCGATAATAGCCATCTTTGCGTCCATCTTTGCAGCGACCTTTCTCGCCCTTGCTACCGAGCCGATGTCGGGGGAAACGACTACGAAGTTGTCGTCTACCTTGGGTTTGAAGTAGTTGTACAAGGTGGGACCGCCGACGAGGTTATCCAAGGGGATATCGAAGAAGCCCTGAATCTGCAGACAGTGCAAATCCATAGTTAAGATTCTGTCTGCGCCTGCACTCGTCAAAAGGTTTGCAACAAGCTTTGCGGTGATGGGTTCTCTTGAACGTGCCTTTCTGTCCTGACGGGCATAGCCGAAGTAGGGGATAACCGCAGTTATTCTGCCTGCGCTTGCACGCTTTGCGGCGTCAATCATAATGAGCAGTTCCATCAGGTTTACGTTGACGGGATAGCTCGTAGACTGGATTAAGAATACGTCCTTGCCACGAACCGTTTCGTCATAACGAACGTAGATTTCGCCGTCGGAAAAGTGGGTTACTTCCATCTCGCCGAGGGTTGTGTTGAGCTGTGCGGCTATTTTTTCTGCCAAAGGTCTGTTGGAGTTGCCAGAAAAAATCTTAATTTCGTTGCCGTGGTTAATCATTGGGGTTGCTTCCTCCGATAATAATTTATTTTCACGGGTTGTCTTCCGTTTAATACTTATTCAGCCTTGATTGCAATAACTTTTACCTGCTCTTTGCAACCGTGGCAAACGCTTAACCTAACTTAAACTTATATATTAATTATATATTAATTGTACTTTTTTGTAAACTCAATGTCAAACGACTGTCTCACATTAATAATTTTTATTTAAAATGTTAATTTGTAACTTTAAAATTGAAAAGTTTCGGGGCGGTGTGATTAATCGTCGTCGCCCTGCGCCTGCTCTTCCTGCGCTACCTTTGCCTTCTCCCGCTTGCGCATGGAGGAGAAAAAGTCGGATAAAATCTTTCTGCACTCCTCTTCCATCACTCCGCCCTCGACCTCTACAGTGTGGTTTAAAAGGTTGGCACTCGCTATCTGTGCGGTGAGTGAACGACCTTTATCCTCTCTTGCGCCGAAGTACACCTTTTTAATCCTTGAATTGAGCACCGCACCCATACACATGGGACAGGGCTCTAAAGTTACGTACAGCTCGCAATCGGGTATGCGCCAGCTCTTTAATTTTTTGCAGGCTTTTTCTATCGCCTCAATCTCGGCGTGAGCGGTGGCAATCTGTCTGCCCGTCCTGCGGTTGTGTCCCCTTGCAATGACTTTACCGTCTAAGACGACGACTGCGCCGATGGGTACCTCACCCTCGTCAAACGCCTTTTGCGCACACTTTAACGCTGCACTCATATACTTGTTTTTCATAAGTTTCCTTAAAGTTATATTTTTTTTAAACCGCCACGTTCGGCGCTGTAATTATCGAAAAAATAGGTGAGCAGACCAAAGCACTCGCTGATATCCTTTATTCGGGTGACGGGGTGGGTTAAGCCGTCGCTGCCGCACTCTATCGTGTAGGCGGGAATGGACAACTTCTTTATACACCAATCCTTATAGCCGCCTGCGCTGCCCTTTATTACTTTGGGATGATAGCCCGTGTATGCAGAGATGATATTTGCCCCCGATTTATCCCCGAAGCCGCCGTACTCCCAGTAGATTTCTCCGCCCTTGGTGTGAAAGCTTAACGTGACGAATGGCGCAACTCGGGTTGTGAAACGAGCTAACGAAGCCGATTCGGGTTCGGACAAAGGATAGTCGCCTATACAGTTTTCGGCACCCCTCACCGTGGTATTGAGGACGCCTGTCCCCCAGTCGGCATCGAAATTACAGTTGAGGTCGACCCCACGAAAATTTGCCTTCCATAGCGGTTTTTTCGTTTGGGATATCACGGCTCCGTCGGGGTTTAAAAGGGGAATTATCCAGCCGCCGCAAGCCACCTTTTGTCTGATAAACTTCAAGGCGAGCCGTGAACATATCCACTCCCTTGCGTGGGTCGTACTGACGGCTATGAACTGTCTGCCGTAATTTTTGCCGACGTGAAAGGCGTATATTTCCCTGCCCTGACAGGAATAACCTATCACACACTTTTTGCTCTTGTAAGAAGCGTATGCCGCAACTACCTCTTCGTAAATGTCCATACGACATTATACGAAAATAATATTAGTTGTATGATTAGATAGACGAAACCGCCCCATCGCTGATTGTTTTAAGCAGAAAAAATTTTGATAGACACAAAAGCAGTTTTTTTTGTATTTTTTCTGCTTAAAACCGCAAAGCGTCTTGAATAGAAGATTTTTGATCCTGCCAAGGCGAGTGGTTGCAGGCGTACACGGACGTACGTCAGGACCGCTCAACACAGGCAGGGGCAAAAAGATACATTCAAGAAATTAGTGCTTGGAGTGGTTTTGTCTATTTATGATATTCGCTGCCGCCGTTAATCATAAAGGCTCTGTATATTTGCTCTAAGAGAATTACCCTCATCAATTGGTGGGGGAAGGTCATATCCGAAAAGGACAGTTTTAAATTTGCCTGAGCCTTTACGCTGTCGTCCAGACCGCAGGACGAGCCTATTATAAAGGTTATTTCCTTGCCGCTGTCGCACAGCGACTTAACCGTCGATGCGAGCCGTTCGCTCGAGTACTTTTCACCCTCTACGCACAGAGCTATTTTATAACCCGTACACGCCTTTAAAACGATGGGAGCCTCCTCCTTTAAACTTTTCCCCTCTGCAAGCTCTTTAATCTCCAGCTTACAAAAACGGGAGAGACGTTTGGAGTACTCGGCAATAGCCTCCCTTAAATAACCCTCTTTAATTTTACCTATACAGACGATATTGACCTTAATCATACGAATAAATTTAATATCCAGGTGAGGGCGGTTACCGCAATACCTATCAAGCCAAAGAGGAAAAAGCCCTTTAAATTACCCTTCTCTCCCTTAACCAAACCGAATTTAATATGCCTGTCGAGTATAAGCCATACTATTGCACCCACAAGGCAGACGGCGGACGTCACAGTTATCGCTATGTTGCCCCCTTGGGAGATTATCAAGTCCCCGTTTGCGTCAAGCGCACCGACCGAATAGAGCACTAAAATCAAGGCATTGTTGATAAAGTGAATGAGTACGACGGGGGTTATCGACCTTGAACGAATGGCGAGCAGGGCGAACAGACAACCGCAAATAAACTGGTAGACAGTCTGCTCCACCGAGCCGTGATAGAGACTGAATAAAAAGCCCACTAAAAATACCGTTCTGACCGAGCCTAACTCACCCTCGATATTGTTGAGGATAATACCCCTGAAAAGCCATTCCTCAAACACGGCGGGCAGGACGGCGATAACTAAAATTGCAGGGACTAAATTCCAACCCGAAAGATTGGGCAGAGTGCTTTCACTGCGGGTATAACCCATAAGCTCGAAGAGCTTTATCAAATAGCCGTTCAGCGAATTTAAGGAGAACAGCAAGCCGTAGATGAGTAAAAGTCCTATGAGGATATACTTGGGATTACACTTTATCGGAGTGAGTTTGCGCAGGGGTTGATTAAACAGAAATTTCATCAACAGTACGGTGATTATAAGCGCAATCGGCGAGGTTAAATAACCGATATACTTTGCGGCGTCAGTGCCGCCGAGTCCGCTTGCACCTATGATAACCGAGGCAATCAAACCGACAAATATGTTTATTACGACCGCTATGGTAAAAGCAAGTCCGCCCCCTCTTGCTGAAAGGGGAAGCTGTTTATTGTTATAACTTTTAATTTCCATCGCTATAATTATACATTAACGGGGCGTTTAAAGTAAACGAAAAGAGTTTACTTTTAATAAAAAATATATTAAAATTTATGTTATGAGAACGTTAGATACTAAACAGATTGCAGACGTCGTTTATTCGCTTGCGCTTAAAGCGGGTGTCAATTTAACCCCGTCTTGCAAAAGTGCATTGAATAATGCCTACGAAATCGAGGACGAGGGCGCCGCAAAGTTTGCGTTAAAAACCCTGATAGACAACCATATCACCGCATCGGAGAACGGGCTGCCCGTGTGCCAGGATACGGGTATGGCGGTCGTTATTCTTGAAATAGGTCAGGAGATATTCCTGACGGGTGAACTATTGGAGGACGCCGTAAACGGCGCCGTAAGGCGTGCGTACGAGGACGGTTATTTCCGTAAATCGGTCTGCGACCCCATCACGAGAAATAACACGGGGGATAATACCCCTGCGGCGATACATACCCATATATGTGCCGGCGACAAGGTTAATATAACCTTCCTGCCCAAGGGGTTCGGCAGCGAAAATATGAGTGCAATGTATATGCTTAAACCCTCCCAGGGCGTTAACGGCATAATCGACGCCATAGTTGAAACGGTTAAAAAAGCAGGTTCACGCCCCTGTCCCCCCGTCTATATCGGCGTGGGCATCGGCGGTAGCTTCGATACCTGTGCATACCTCGCTAAAAAGGCGTTGACAAGGGACGTCGGCACTCATAACCAAAGGGAGGATATCGCCGAGATCGAAAAGGTTGCTCTTGAAAGGGTAAACGCTCTGGGTATAGGCTGTCAGGGCTTCCACGGCAAGACGACGGCGCTGGGGGTCAGCTGCGAATGGGCTTACACCCACATTGCAGGTCTGCCCGTTGCCGTTAACATTCAATGCCATTGTATTCGTTGCGAGAAGGCTCAATTATGAAAAAACTTACCTTACCTTTGACTAAAGAACAGATCAGCACTCTACACGCCGGCGACAGCGTTACCATTTCCGGCTACATATATACGGCGAGAGATTGTGCGCATAAGCGCCTGTGCGAGATGATTGCAAGGGGCGAGAAGCTGCCCTTTGATATTAAGGACGCAATAATCTACTACGCAGGTCCCTGCCCTGCAAAACCCGGCTACGCAAGCGGCAGCTGCGGCCCCACCACCTCCGCACGAATGGACGCCTACGCCCCCACCCTTTTAGATATCGGGCTGGGCGGAATGATAGGCAAGGGCGAGATGAGCGAAGAAGTTACAGCCGCCCTTGAACGCAACGGCTGCGTATACTTTGCGGCTATCGGCGGTGCGGGTGCTCTGTACTCCAAATCAATTCTTTCAAGCGAACTTATCGCCTTCCCCGAGCTGCTCTCCGAGGCAATAAGAAAGCTGGAGGTTAAAGATTTTCCCGCAGTCGTTGCAACCGACTGCCATGGAAAAACCATTTATTAAGATAATAAACACCCTTAATATGCCATTATTTGTCATATTTAAAGGTTAATTTTTACAAAATTTCAAAATTTTTTTAAATTTTTTTGTGTTTTTTATGGCAATTAACAATTACCTATGCTATAATGAAAACACAAAACAGTTAAACTATAAGGAGAAGAGAAATGCAAATTGTTGACTGGATTGCGCTCGGTATTATATTACTCGTAGCATTAATTGGTATCATGCTCGGATTCGGCAAGTGCCTTAAGATTTTCACGGGCGGAGTTGTTGGTATTATTATTTCCGTTGTGGTTACCTACTTCCTTATCGGTATAGTCGGAAGTTGGGGATTCGTAAACAACTTGCTCACCAGCTTTAAAACTTTACTGGCTGAAAGCGGAAACGGCATCCTTATATTCTTAAACAATATCGGCATTGAAACGATAGTACTTGCAATAGTTCTGTTTATTATCGTACAACTTTTAAGAATACTTATCGTCAATATTATTCAGGGTATAGCTGAAGCCGATAACGTAGTTATGAAAATAATCAATAAGGGTCTGGGTATGATTTTTGCACTTGCGTTCTTCATTATGATTGCCCTTATCGTATTCCAGATTATTTACCTTATCGGCGGTGATACCGCAGATAACTTCAGAGAATATCTTACGGGTGCGTTTAAGCTTAACTACGTATTCGATAATAACCCTCTTCACGTAATCGCTGATATGTGGCTTGGCACCCCCGCTGCTGCATAATCGCTTATTTGCAGCTTGGCAAGTAATTACTTATAATTGAATAAAATTTTATGCGACAGGCAATTTTAAAGGGTCTGTCGCATATATTTTTATATGGAATTTTTATTCAGCAAGCTTAAAAAGATGGACGTCGTCTCCATTACCGACGGCAAAAACCTGGGCAAGTTTTGCGACGTCACCTTTACCCTGCCCGAAGGCAAAATTAAAGGCTTTACCGCAACGGGGTGTAAGGGCATTAAGTTGACAAAGACCGAAATCTTTATCCCCCTTTCGGATATCGTTAAGGTTGGCGAAGACGCCGTTCTGGTTAAAACGGGTGAAAAGCCCAAAAAGGGCAAGGGCGACAAGCACGACTGCCCTCCGCCCGACCCGTGCAGACGGTGCCCTCCCCCTGACCCGTGCGATCCCTGCACCCCCTGTAACCCGTGCGACAGCCGCAGGAGCTTTGACGACTACGAGTAATTTTTTAAGGCGTAGCGGAGAATTTCTCCGCTACGCCTTAAGTTGTATTTGACTGACTATTTAAAGTTTAAAAGATTGAGTTGCCTCGCCGTAACTGCCTAACCCATATCCGAGCGAATACGCTTTAAGGCAGATTTTTCCAGACGGGAGACCTGGGCTTGCGATATGCCTACCCTCTGGGATATCTCGGTCTGCGTCTTGCCCTCGAAGTAGCGCAAAAAAAGCACGTTTCTCTCCCTTTCGCCCAGGCGGGACAGCGCCTCGTAGAGTGCCGCCTTCTCCGTCCACGTTTCGTCGTTGTTCTTCGGGTCGGAGAGCTGATCCATGAGTAGGAGGGTGTCGCCCTGTTTGTCGTACACGGGGTCGTATAATGAGACGGGGTCGGAGATTGCGTCTAAGGCGTAAGCCACCTCGGAGACGGCTACGTTCATCTCTTTGGCAATCTTATCGTACGTTACGTCCTCGTCGTCAGCCTCCAGCTTCTCCCTTACCTTTAAAATCTTATACGCCGTATCCCTGATTGAACGGGATACCCTTAATGAGTTTCCGTCACGGATATACCTCTTTATTTCGCCTAATATCATCGGGACGGCGTAGGTGGAGAACTTGACCCCGACGGAGACGTCGAAGTTATCTATCGCCTTGATAAGCCCGACGCAACCGACTTGAAACACGTCGTCGGCGTTGGCTCTTTTAGACCAGAAGCGTTTGACTAAGGACAGCACTAAACGCATATTGCCGATAATGAATTTTTCCCTCGCCTCATTGTCCCCCGCCTTGAGCTTAAGCATCAGCTCCTCCTGCTCCTTTTGCGTAAGCTTGGGCAATCCTGAAGTCTCTACTCCGCAAATAACAACTTTATCGTACATACTTTATTACCTCCATATGTACGAATGTAAGATGTCAGATTTGTCTGGAGATATCCTTTTTAAGCTTGGCTATAATCTTCTTTTCAAGCCTTGATATGTAGCTTTGGGAGATGCCTAAGCAATCGGCTACGTCCTTTTGAGTCATCTCCTCTCCGCCGTCCAGCCCGAAGCGCATACGCATAATCTTCTGCTCCCTCGGGCTAAGGTTCTGAAGCGATTTTTTGAGCAATTCTCTCTCCACTCCGCCCTCTACTCTTGAATAGACGGCGTCGGCATCGGTACCCATTACGTCGGATAAAAGCAGCTCGTTGCCCTCCCAATCGGTGTTTAACGGTTCGTCAAAGGACACCTCCTGCTTGGAGCGGGATATTCGCCTTAAATACATTAATATTTCGTTTTCAATGCAGCGTGAGGCGTAGGTGGCAAGCTTGATATTCTTGTCCGTTTTAAAGGAGTCAATTGCCTTGATAAGACCTATCGTTCCGACCGACACGACGTCGTCGCCGTCCACCCCTGCACCCTCAAACTTTTTGGCTATGTAGACGACAAGGCGTAAATTGTGCTCCACGAGCTGAGCCTTCGCCTCCTCGTCGCCCTGCTCCATAAGGGTTAACTGACGTTTCTCCTCCTCGGCGGTAAGGGGCAGAGGCAACGCCTCCGTACCGCAGATGTAGTCTAAGGTGTTAAGACCCAAAATCGAACGGAAAAAGTTTTTAATTTTTTCAAACATTAATCAACCTCCGAAAGGTCGGGGTGAAGCACGAATTTTGATATGTGCTTTGGCGATACCCCGATTAATACGTTGTTTATTGCCTTGATTTTTTTGCCGTCGTCAATCTCCATTTTGTCGGCGTAAAATACGGGAAGCTTCCCCTCCCCTGCAACAGTATGTATAGGTGCAAAGGTTTTTATGAGCGTGATATCGACAAGCTGAACTGCTATATGCCTCGGCGCAACACAGACGGGTACGCCGTTTAAATAGACCTTGTTTCCGCTGTCGTAAAAGGCGTTAGTTGCCACATACTTGCCACCCGAATAGATTTTACACCTCACCTCTATAACCTTTGTATTAACCCTCTTTGCCGATATCTTTTTGATTGCAATCGCCAGGCAGATTACCGCAAAAAAAGGAATGCCCACGGGGACTGAAGAGAGGATATAACCTCCGCCGTCAGTGTAGCTTATTCCCGTTAGGGTAAACACTGCAATGAGAGCTCCGCCGCTTAAAAAGGTTGCTAAGATGAACGCAAGGGCAAATTTTATATAGCCTTTAAAGCTTTGAAACCTGCCTGCAACGGCTGCGATTGCTAAACCTGAAAACACCTTGACGACGACCGTCAAGACATCTGAAAGGTTAAAGAGCGGAAAGCACACCGCAAACGTAGCTCCTATCGCCGAGGCGAAGGCTATGCGCAGATAACTTGCAGGGTTTTTAACCGCCACCTTTGCACAGGTTAATAGGGCAAAGTCCATACAAAAATTTTCTATCAAGGCAAACTCTATATAGATTTGCATCGTGTAAGCATTATATATTCTGCGCCAGGTCGAAAAAGTAAACTTTACGTCGAATTAAGGTTTTTTATGGAAAAGCGGAAAGGTTGTTAAATGTAAGAATTTGTTTACCTCTCCCCCTTGATTTTTTTAACGTATGATGTTATAATACTCTATGAGGTGAGGGAAAACCCCAAACCGTTAAAACTTAATAGAAAAAAATTTCTGCTGTGTGCGTGATATGATTGATGCTTAATCCACTAAGTTAT
Organism: Candidatus Coproplasma sp.; assembly: GCA_051892535.1. Classification (GTDB taxonomy): domain Bacteria; phylum Bacillota; class Clostridia; order Christensenellales; family Borkfalkiaceae; genus Coproplasma. The sequence continues at coordinate 41,169 of JBJFGI010000041.1, forward strand.
TTAAGGGAGCGGTAGTTTGCAGGAATAGGCAAGGTCTGAAACAGAATTCGGAAAGTCCGACTTTCTCTGCTCCTCCGCACCCACCTGCGAGATGCGGGTTAATACTTTTTCATACACGGCATAAGCGGATTTTTTTATTTTGCAAATTATCTATTTGCGATTTTATTTAGTTGATTTTTAGGCTGTATTGCCGTAAAATTATATCTATATTAATACGGTAAGCGTTTTAGCTTCTCTCTTGTGGGAGAGTAAGGCGAGAACCGACGGCGGGAGCGTACTCTTGTGAGTACGTTACCGGAGCGTAGTCTGACACAGCAAAAGCGATGTTTATCGCACAAGAATATTTAAAAGAGGTAAAGTTTATGGAAGAGATGACAGGCGTATTGCCTAACTACACCACTCCCTACTCCGAGTTTTCAAAGCATGTAGGCGAAGTGGTTACTATCAAGGGCGCAGTGCATAACATTAGGGATATGTCCGACTTTGCGTTCATAATCATAAGAACTGCAAGGGAGACCATTCAGTGCGTCTATTCACCCGAATTCTCCGACTACCGCAAGGACGACAAGCTTGTCGAGCAGTGTTCGGTTAAAGTTACAGGCAAGGTAGTTAAAAGCGAAACCCGTGACGGCAGCGAGAGATACGAGTTGCAGATTCACAATATCGAAATTCTCTCCACCCCTGCCGCTATTCCCCCCGTCGTCATCTCCAAAAAGCAGATCAATGCCGATTTGAGCGTTAACCTCGACTACCGCCCCGTTACTTTAAGAAACCCCAAGGAGAGGGCTATCTTTAAAATTCAGGAGGGTATTCAGAGGGGCTTCAGAGAGTATCTGACAATGCAGGGCTTTACCGAAGTACACACCCCCAAGATTAACTTTGCAGGTGCAGAGGGCGGAACAAACGTGTTCAAGCTGGACTACTTCGGCAAGCAGGTCTACCTTGCTCAGAGCCCTCAGCTGTACAAGCAGGCGTTGGTGCCTGTTTACGAGAGAGTATTTGAGATTGCACCCGTATTCAGGGCTGAACATCACGACACCTCCCGCCACCTCAACGAGTACATTTCAATGGACTTCGAGATGGGCTTTATAGACAGCTTTACCGACATAATGAATATGGAGACGGGCGTTTTAAAGTACATTATGGAGTTATTAAAGAAGGAATACGCAAACGAGATCGACCTGTTGAAGTGTGAAATTCCTGAAATTACCACCATTCCCTGCATCCGCTTTAAGGACGCTAAGGAATTGTGCGTAAAGAAGCTTAAAAATATTACCGATATGAAGGACTTCGAGCCCGAAGAAGAGGCGTTCCTCGGCAAGTGGGCAAAACAGCAGTATAACTCCGACTTCTTATTCGTCACCCACTACCTCTCCAAAAAGCGTCCCTTCTATACTATGGACGACCCCGAGGACCCCGAAGTTACCCTCTCTTTCGACCTTTTGTTCAGGGGCATAGAGATTACCAGCGGCGGTCAGCGTGTACACGACTACAACATGCAGGTTGAGAAGATGAAAAAGCTCGGCATGAACCCCGAGGAGTTCGAAACCTACCTTATGCTTCATAAGTACGGCGCACCCCCTCACGGCGGTCTGGGTCTGGGACTTGAAAGGCTTACGATGCACTTACTTGGATTCAAGAACGTGCGTAATGCCGCTATGTTCCCCAGAGATATCAACAGAGTTACTCCTTAAACTTAAAATTAATTTCGGCGGTACTGAAAAAGTACCGCCTCTTGTTTTGGGTGATGATAAGCGCCGTCCGCAATTACTTGTTGCGTCTGGTAGATGATAAGCGCCGTCCGCAAGAATTTGCGGACGGCGCTTTGCCATTAACTTTTTTAATTTTAAAACTCCTTGGGTTTTTCCTTGTATATTACAAAGAGTACCGAGCCGACTGCCGCACCGACGGCTAACACTGCGCAGATAACGACGGCAAGCCAGGGCAGGGGCAGAGTTTCAAACAGCTCGTAAATTTCCGCACGGAGAACCACTCCTTCTGCGCCCGTCTGTACAAGGTTTGCCAAAAGCACGTTTCCGCCAAAATATACGGCAAGATACGCCGCCACGGCGATTATAAAATTCTTTGTCTTTTCTATACGGGCAATTGCAGACAGCACTGCAAACATTAAAACCGACTTAAAGAAAGAAAACAGGTATGCGTTTGCGGAGAGGTTTGCGATGGCTTCGGTTTTTTCTGCAACAAAGATACTTTCGCCTGTAGCTATAAATGCAATCGCACCAAATATTCCGAAAATAATGAGTATCCCAACCCAAAAAATTAATAAACCTAACAGAGTAAAAATTACGATATCCAGATAATAATATACCACTCTTTTTTTGTAGCTTATCGGCACAACCCTAAAAAGCGTAGTTTTACCGCAAAAGGCAGACGATATTGCAATAGAGCCTATGCCAAACACCAGCCCTAATCCTTCAAAAACAGGTACGGTTCCTTCCGTAAGAGTAAGCATAATCAAAAATAGAATGAATACAGCCGATAATTTAGAAAAGCCAAGCGAATTAGACATTGAACTATTTGTAAGAGAGAAAAACTTTTTCATATTGTACCCCCTTTTAAATACCGAATATATCTTTACTGTCTGCATTATCTTCCGACAATGCGTTGTAGGGATTGGTCTTGTCGTAGGTCAAATGTACGAACAGCTCTTCAATAGTTGGAATTTTGCTCTTTATATTCTCACCCGAAAGTGAGGTATCGGTTGTTATAAAGGTATAGCCGAACATACTCTTTTTAACGCCTATAGCACAATTTTGCATCTCTTCGGTGAGCTCGTCGGTCTGCACAAGGCGGTACCTTTCGGCAAGCGTTTCCTTGTCCTCGTTCAGCGTTACTTTGCCGCCGTCCATCATTACTATGTAGTCGGCAATCTTGTCTAAATCTTCGGTGATATGGGTGGAGAATAACACCGTCTTGCTCTCGTCGAGCATAAACTCCTGAATAAGCGACACCACCTCTCCCCTGTCGAACGGGTCTATTCCCGAAGTGGGTTCGTCCAAAATGAGAATATCCGCACCCTGACACAGGGCTAAGATAAGGCAGTATTTGCGCTGCATACCCAAAGAATATTTGGTTATTTTTTTGTCGGAGGGCAGATTGAACTTTTCCATAAGTTCGTTGTACCTCTGCAAGTCGAACGACGGGTAATAGCTCTGATATATTTTAACCAGCTTTTTGGGCTTGACAAAAGTATTGAAATGGGGACTATCGAACACACAGGCAATTTGGGAGAGTATCTCCACCTCGTTTTCGGCAAAGCTCTTACCGTTATATAAAATCTTTCCGCCCGAAGCGTTGTACTGACGCATTATCGTCTTTATAAGCGTCGTTTTGCCTGCGCCGTTCTTGCCGATAAGCCCCGTTATTGCGCCCTGCTTAATTTCAAGGTTAATATCGTCGAGCTTGAAGCCGCCAAGGTCTACCGTTAAATTTTTGATTTCAAGACCGTTACTCATAAGTTTTCCTCGCTACACACTTTTTCAACTATTTCGGTGAATTTTTCCTTGGGTAGGTTATTGAGCTTTGCCGCCTGCACCGCAAGCCGCAACTGCTTTTCAATTTCAAGGTAGGAGATTTTGTCTATTTTCTCCCTTGTGAGATTGGCGACAAATACGCCCTTTCCCTGCACTGAGTAGGTAAAGCCCTCCGCCGCAAGGTCGTCGTAGGCACGTTTTGCCGTGATTATCCCCACCTGTAACTCCTTTGCCAGCATACGTATCGAGGGCAACATCTCGTTGGGAGCCAGACTGCCGTTTAATATCTGTTCCTTTATCTGCCCCTTTATCTGTTCGTAAATGGGACCTTTTTCCAAGTCTAAAAGAATGTGCATACTTTCACCGATTATCAAGTGTTTCTACTGTTATTATACAATAGATACAGTTATTGTCAAGTGTTTTATATATATTTTTTAACTTTGTTGACAAAACCGCCGTCCGAATGTGTTTCGGAGTTGACAAAACCGCCGTCCGAATGTGTTTCGGACGGCGGTTTGAATTAAGCTTATTTATCTTATAAAGTTGGTCTTAACCTTATTTATGATTACGGGTTTTTCAAGGTCGGTACCCTTTGCAGAGTCGAGCAGTTTTAAAAGCCATACCATATTGGAGGCGATTGCCCTCATAATTGTTATGCCCTCCTCGTCCTTTGCCGCATCGGCGGCGTTTGCGCCGAAGGTCATATTCCAATAGGTTGAGGGAACCTGAAGCATTGAGTTAATCTGTATGTACTTGTTTAATACGTCGTAGGAAGCAGACGTGCCTGCCCTACGTGCCGCAACTACGCTTGCGGCGGGCTTGAACTTCATATACTTGCCGTATGCGTAGAACAGTCTGTCTAAAGTTGCCACCATTGCGCCAGAGGGCGAAGCATAGTGAACGGGTGAGGCGAAGATATAGCCGTCAGCCTCCTTGACCTTTTGACCGATTGCATTTACGGGGTCGTCGTCGAATACACACTTACCCGTCTTCTGGCAGCTTAAGCAGCCCATGCAGCTGTGCACGGCGGCGGTGCCTAAACATACCACTTCGCTGTCTACACCCTGCGCCTTTAACTCGTTTACTATCGTATCCAAAGCGAAACTCGTCGTTCCGTCCTTGTGCGTACTGCCGTTAATCAATAATACTTTCATTGTTATAACTCCTTAATCTTTGCCTCGATGAGTGGCATATACTTCAGCTCGTAGCCCAAAGCGTTGGGGTGGGTACAGTCCCCCCTGCCCCAGCCGTAGCTGTCGAACGTGAACAAATCTCTGTGACTTTCCAAAAAGGTGTTCATACCGCTTTCGGAATAGATATCGACGTAGGCAACGCCCCATTTTCTGCAAAGGGTCAATGCCCTTTCGCCGTACAGCTTCTGCAATTTGTCGTCCCTCCTGCCCATATTGTGGGGGCGGAAGAAGAGAATTTTTGCCTTGGGGAAGGTGGTCATAAAGGTGTAAAGAAGGGTTTCAAAACAGTAACTGAAGGTGTCCTCCTTTGTTACCTTATCGATATCAAAACCCGAATACCCCTCTGATATTTCGCCTAAAGGAACGTCGGATCCCGTCGCTCCGTCGGAGATATTGCAGTCGTTGGTAAAGCCGTTAAACACGATATAGTCGGGGGTTATTCCCTCTGCTATTGCCTTTTTAACCTGCTCTATAACCCAGCTCTTGCCCTGCTTATATCCTACCCTTGCGCCGCCGACGGTGTACTTTTTAAGCTGAAAACCCAAATCCTTCTGAAGGTATTCCCCCACGCCGAACTCGTTGTTCCCCGAACCGTTGGCTATGCTGTCGCCGAAAATTGCAAGTAATTTATCCGAATAATCCATCTTAGTTACGCTTTTCTGTATAAAAATCTGTGGCAGTTTTCACACTCTACTATGCTGCCGCCTGCCGTTTTATCCTTGTCTGCAATGGAGAGCTCTATTCCGCATTTAGAGCACCTGTCGTTCCTTATCTCACAGATGATGGGGAAGATACGCTCCGAACGTTTGACCTGATATTTGCGTAATACTTCGGGGTCAATAGAAGCAGCAAGCGAAGCAAGCTCTGCAGAAATGGCGTCCATTGCAACCTGCTTTGTCTTTTTAACCGCCTTGTATGCAGCATCGATTTCGGGAATTTGCTTTTGGGTAGCAATGACCTTTTTCTTCAATGCCTGATACTCTTCCGTCGTCTCTTTAGCCGCTGCAATCAAGGCGTTAATCTCTGCCCTGAGGGTCTTTAATTTTTCTGCAATCTTCGATGCGTTGCGCTGGTAGAAGGAAACGTCTGCACCATCTTCGACGAGTTCGTCAAGATGCTCAAAGTCCTTTAAAGTTTCTGCAATCTCGTTATAGTTCTGTTCAAGCGCTTCAAGGCGGGTTAAAAGGCTGTTGCTCTTTGCGTCAAGCTGATCCAACCTCTCCGACGCCTTTTTCATAAAGCTCTGCGTCTGCACAAACTTCTTACGCTCTTCCGAGGCCGAAACCTCCTGTTCAAGCTTTAAAAGCTCGGAATCCTTTTCCTGATAGAGCAAAAGCTGTGATATTTGTGACATATATATTTCCTCCCGTTATGCATACCTCTCGTCGAAAAAGTAGGACGAAGGTACTTTTATGCTTTCTTTTATATTTTCGTAAATGCGGTTAAAACCGTAGTTTTCCGCACAGTAATGGGTGAGGTGCAACACACCTACTCCCCTTTCAATAAGTTCGAATATTTCGTGATGCTTCAGATCGGAAGAGACGAAGACGTCACACCCGTTGTCTAAGCTGAAGTGCAGATTAGTATCGTCAAACCCGGCACCGCAGAAGGATGCAACTTTGCAGATTGTTGCGTTTTCGTCTCCGTAATAAACCGCCCTGTGCGTTTTAAACGTGGTTGCAACCCTCTCTAAAAATTCTTTGACCGTTACGGGCTCCACCTCGTAAACCCTGCCGTAGCCGCCGCCCGACACAGTGGCGCAGACCTTGCAGTCTCTTCCGCCCAGCCCACACATTAAATGATAGTCTATACCTTGGGGGGCAGCGTCGAAATTGAGGTGCATCGAGATGACCGAAATACCGTTTTTTATGCACTTTTCGATTGCGACCGACTTGGGATCGCCCGTTACGTCTATGCGGTTGATTGCGCTATATATTGCAGGGTGATGGGTGACTATAAGGTTATACCCCTTTTCTATTGCCCTGTCTACCGCCTCTGCAGAGAAGTCGAGCGAGAACAGCGCACCCGTAACCTCGTTATTGCAATTTATAATTATTCCGCTGTTGTCGTACATCTTGTACTTTGCACAGAACTCGTCCGACAACGCAACGGGGGCTATACGCTCTTCTAAAATATGTAAAACTTCCTCAACCGTCATTGCAATGATGCCGCCTTTTTAATAAAATCAATCTTGCTATCTAGTGCAGAGTTTACGTTGTAAGATATGAGTTTTTCCACCTCTTTTTGCGCAAACTCCTTGAACACGGGGTTTTTTAAACTGTCCCTGCCGAACGCAAACTCTTCCTCGCTATACCCTTCCGTGCCGCCTGTGCGTTCACCCTTTATTATGAAGTAATAATTGCCATCGAAGAAGATGTCGTCGGCGGTGAGTTTACAGCCCTTTGAAATTAAAAATCTTCTCAGCTCCTCACTGTTTTTCATCGGCTGGAAGATAAATTTTCGGGGAATGAACCCCTCGCTTAAAATCTTTATTATCTCCATTCCGCCCATGCCTGCGATTAACACCTGCTGACAATCGTCATCGATTTCCTGCAAGCCGTCGCAACATACCGACGTACACCTGCCCTGTTCGATATAGCTCTTTAAAAGCCTCTCCGCCTTGGCAAGCGATTTTGCCGACACGTCTGCAATTACGGCACGCTGACACTTACCGCTCTTTAAGGCGTAAAGCGTGCAATAGCCGTGGTCACAGCCGATATCGGCAAAGCTTTCGCAGTAATCTATATAGGAGCAGATTTCCTCTATCCTGCCCATCAGGTATCGAGGAAGTCCTTTAAATGCTTGGAACGTGAAGGGTGACGGAGCTTTCTTAATGCCTTAGCCTCAATCTGCCTTATACGCTCCCTCGTTACGTTGAACTCCTTACCTACCTCTTCAAGAGTTCTGGGTCTGCCGTCGTCTACGCCGTAACGGAGACGCAAAACCTTTTCCTCACGAGGGGTTAAGGTGCTCAACACACTTATTAAAGTCTCTTTGAGCATTGTGGATGATACGCTGTCCGAAGGGGTTATCGCCCTGTCGTCCTCGATAAAGTCGCCAAGGTGGGAATCCTCTTCCTCGCCTATGGGGGTTTCCAACGATACGGGGTCCTGGGCAATCTTCTGAATTTCCCTCACCCTCTCTTCGGATACGTTCATCTCCGCTGCGATTTCAGCAGGAGTGGGTTCACGGCCTAAGGTCTGCAAAAGTACCCTTGAAACTCTGGTCAATTTGTTGATTGTTTCGACCATATGCACGGGGATACGAATGGTCCTTGCCTGGTCTGCAATAGCCCTTGTTATTGCCTGCCTTATCCACCAGGTGGCATAAGTTGAGAACTTGAAGCCCTTTTCGTAGTCGAACTTCTCGACAGCCTTCATAAGGCCCATGTTGCCCTCCTGAATTAAATCCAAAAAGAGCATACCTCTGCCGACATAGCGCTTTGCAATCGAGACGACAAGCCTTAAGTTTGCCTCCGAGAGCTTCCTCTTAGCCTCCTCGTCGCCCTCCTGTATACGCTTAGCCAACTCTATCTCGTCGTCTGCGGAGAGCAGGGGAACCTCGCCTATATCCTTTAAATACATTTTAACGGGGTCGTCCAAGCTGATGTCCGAAAGGGCTTGTTCATACAACTCTCTGTCCCTCTCGGCTTCGTCGATAATCTGAATACCGACTTCTGCAATCGACTTGTAGACGTAGTCAACCTGTGCCGGAGTCGTGTCGTACTTTTCCAGCACGTCGCATAAAGCGTTGGTAGTTATCGCACCCTTGAAGGAGTATGCGTCGATAATCTGCTTTAAAATTTCGTTAAGTTTCTGGTCGGATATACTCATTTTTCACCTACTTTTGATTTTCTCTTTTTGTTTTGCCAATTCGTTAATCTGTTGGGCTACCTTTGCCCTTTCAATTAAATCTTCAATGCCTGAAAGGCTCTTGGTCAGTGCCTTTATCTCCTCGTCGATTGCATTTATTTTAAGCTTGATAATGCAGTCGTTGAAGAATTTTTCGCCGACTTCGCCCTCCAGTCCGCCTCCGTCGGCATAGTCTAATATCCTGCCAAGTTCCTCGTATTCGGGGCTTTCCGCGTCGAAGAAGTCGAAGAGTTCGCTTAAGCGTATCGGCTCTTGCATCAGCTGTTTGCTGCGGATATATTTGGCTATGATTATATGCACGTCGCTGACAAACTTTATGGAAGATACGTCCACGTCCTGCGCATAATCCTCGTTAAACAGCAGCCCTGCAATGACGAACCGTGAAGCCTTTTGAATGACGTCTGCCGTATCCTTTTTCTGCGGTGGCGGCGTACTCTGTACGGGTTTTTCGGGGCGTTTGGCGTTTAAGTCTTTTTTTAAAGCTTCAAGCGATACGCCCGTCTGCGTACGGAGTTGCTTTAAAAGTTCTTCCTTCTCCGTTTCACTGTCGGCAGTCCTTATAACGTCCAACGCCTCGGCAATGCAGGAACGCTTGTCCACCGTGTCCGATACGTTGTACTTGCTCATAACGACTTTCAACTTGTAGTCTATAAGAGGCATTGCGCTGTCTAAGCACTTCTGATAGCCCTCCGCACCCTGCTGTTTGATGATGTCGTCGGGGTCAAGACCTTCGGGAAGGGGTACCACTTTGACGTTTAACCCCTCGTCCTTTAGTATGTCCATACCCTTGAGGTTGGCGTTCTGCCCTGCGGAGTCGCCGTCGTAGCTAATATAGACGGTATCTACGTACCTCTTTAAAAGCCTTGCCTGCTCCTGCGTGAGCGAGGTACCCATGCTGGCAACGACGTTTTTAAACCCTGCGCTGTACAGCGAGATGACGTCCATATACCCCTCTACCATGATTATCTCCTTAACCGTGGTAGTACGCTTGAGCTTTTTAACTAAATTTATATTATACAGGTTGTTACGCTTGTTGAAAACCAGCGTGTCCCTTGTGTTGACGTATTTTGCAAAATTTGCTTTTTTAAGTAACCTGCCGCCGAAGGCTATTACCTCGCCGTAGGAGTTTATGATGGGGAATATCAGCCTTCCGCCCTGTGCGTCGGACAGTCTGCCGTTAGCCTCGTTTACCACTCCGCTATCCAAAATCTGTTGCTTTGTATAGCCCTTTGAGAGCAGATAGCGGGGTAAATCGTCGTAGTTTAGACTGGCACCCAAGCCGAACGTCCGCACCATGCTGGGGGATATTTGCCTGTTCATTATATAGTTGACGTGCGCATCCGCCTTGCCGGAGGAGAGGTTGTTCAAATAAAAGTGTGCGCAATCGTTGAGTATTTTAAGTATGGTATCCTTTTTCTTTTTGAGCTCCGCCGCCCGTCCGTCGTCGTCCGCCATCTCGGGCATGGGAATCTGAGCCCTTTCGCAAAGCAGCTTGACCGCACCCATAAAATCGAGCGTCTCCATCTCGCTGACTAAACGTATGACGTCGCCCGATACTCCGCAGCCGAAGCAGTGATAAAACTGCCCTGCCTCGTTAATGGAAAAGGAAGGAGTCTTTTCATGGTGAAAGGGACAGCATGCCCAATAGCTTGCCCCCTTCTTCTCCATTGTAAAGTAGCTCTCCGCTATCTCTACGATATTAACTTTTTCCTTTAAAGTTCTTATGAACTCCTTGTCTATTCCGCTCATTTAAAAATTATTAATTCTGTTCGTCTGTAAAATTCCAGCCCTTGGGTACGAATATGCGGTTAAAGGTGTACACTGCGTACCTGTCCGTCATTGAGGAGAGATAGTCGCAGATGACCTGCTCCTTTTTATATTTGTCCATTAATTTAATGTAGGTCTGAGGCAACTGCTCGGGGTACTTTTCATAGTAAGAGTAGAGTGCGGACAGCATCCTCTCCGCCTTCTCCTCCTCTTTGAGAGCATACTCGGTCAAGTAGACGTTTTCAAACATAAAGCTTCTCAGCTTTTCGCTTGCCGCCTCCACCTCTTCTCCTAAAGCTACGAAGGGCTTGCCTACGCTGGTCTTGTATGCGGAGGTGACGGCGGTGTTAATCCTCTCCCTCGACGAAGAGCCTAAAACGGCTATTACGTCCTTGGGGATATCGTTTTCCGTCAGAATTCCTGCACGGATTGCGTCGTTTAAGTCGTGATTTATGTAGGCAACTCTGTCGGCAATGTTTACGCACATTCCCTCAAGCGTGGCGGGCTTTAACCCCTTTTTGTGGTTTAAAATTCCGTCCCTGACTTCGTAGGTTAAATTTAAGCCGTTGCCGTCCTTTTCCAACACGTCGACAACCCTTACTGACTGCTCGTTATGCTTAAAGCCCGTGGGGGAGAGTTTTGAGAGTATTCTCTCTCCGCTGTGACCGAACGGGGTGTGACCTAAATCGTGACCGTAGGCGATAGCTTCGGCTAAGTCTTCATTTAGGCTTAACGCCCTTGCAAGAGACCTTGCAATCTGCGATACGTCCAACGTGTGAGTTAAACGGGTTACGTAGTGGTCGCCCTCGGGCGAGAAAAAGACCTGCGTCTTGTTCTTTAAACGGATAAAGGCTTTGCTGTATACAATTCTGTCACGGTCACGCTGATACTCCGTACGCATTTCGCACGGGGTTTCCTCTTTTGCCCTGCCCTTGGTGTCCGCCGATTTTGCGGCATAGGGCGAGAGATATCTGTCCTCTAAGTCGTAACGGTTTTGTAATATGCTATCGAATTTATCCATTTTCACTTAATATATACGAAAAAATTTTCCGTTTTCCTTTATTTTTGGCAAAATTTTTTGAATTTTTTTGTGAAATTTCTGTTCGGGGTGGTTTGCACTGAAGTTGATTAACCCTTATTTACTTTGCAAAGCCACCGCCGACGGAGAGCACCTCGCCAGTGACGTAGGTGTTCTGCGCAAGATACAGACAGGCTTTCGCCACGTCCTCGCCCGTGCCCATACGCCCTAAGGGGATTTCGGAGATGAGCTCTTCCGCCTCCACCTCGGAAAGGTGAGAATTCATCTGGGTGTCGATAACCCCGGGAGAGACGCTGTTTACACGAACGTGAGAGGGGGCAAGCTCCTTGGCAAGTGCCTTGGTAAAGGCTATTACCGCACCCTTTGAAGCTGAATACGCCACCTCACAGCTGGCACCCACCTCTCCCCAGATTGAGGAGATGTTGATTATACAGCCGCTGCCCGAGCAAATCATATTGTCTACAACCTCTTTGCTGCAGAGGAATACGCCCTTCATATTTACGTTGAATATCTGCTCGAAGTCGTAGAGCGAGGTCTCCTGAATGACCCTTATCTTTGATATCCCTGCATTGTTTATAAGCACGTCTACCCTGCCGTAGATGCGGAATATCTCTTTGAACATCTCTTTGACCTGCCCCTCGTCGGACACGTCGGCTCTCATTAAAACGGGACAGTAGCCCTGTTGATTAAACTCCGCCTGGGTGTTGAGCGCAGCCTCCTCGTCGTGGCAGTAGTTGAGTATAACCTCGTAGCCGTTTTGCAGAAATTCCTGCGCAATAGCCTTGCCTATGCCCTTTGTTCCACCCGTTATCAGCACTGTTTTCATTATATTTTTTCCCTTATTTTCCGTGCAATCGTTTCGGGGGTAAACTCGTCGGTGTCGATGACGTAGTCGGCAACGCCCTCGTAGACAGCCGAGCGGTTTGCCAGAATGGTGTTAACCCTCTCCTCTAAATCGCCCTGCAAAAGGGGGCGTGTGCTGTCGCCTTTCAATCTTTTAATTATCGTCTCCGCCTTAGTGCGAAGGTAGAAGATTTTACCCGTCTGTTTTAACGCCTCGACGTTTTCGCTGCGCAGTACACAGCCGCCGCCGAGGGATATTACCGCATTGTCGTAACAAGAGGCTACCTCTTTGGCTATCTGAGTTTCTATATCACGGAACGCCTGCTCGCCCTGCGTTGCAAAGATTGCATTAATCTCGCCGTAGCGCTCTACTATTACGGCGTCGGTGTCCACCTTTTTTACGCCGAAAAGGAGAGAATACGCCTCGGACACTGCCGTTTTACCGCAGCCCATCATTCCACAGAGAACTACGTTCACAGCTTAAAACTCTCCGCTGCTAACACGTAGCTGTTTTTACCGAAGCCGAGAATTTCACCCTTGCATACGGGGGTTAAGACGGAGTTGCGTCTGAACTCTTCCCTGGCGTGTACGTTGGACATATGCACCTCGACTACGGGTATCTTTATCGATGCGATTGCGTCACGGATGGCGTAGCTGTAATGGGTGAACGCACCTGCGTTTAATATTATTGCGTCTGCCTCTGCCGACTGAATTGCCGAACAGATTTCACCCTCTATATTGCTCTGGAAGAACTCGCACTCGTCGCCTGAAAGCTTGTCTGCGATATACTTGTTTATCTCTTCCAACGTCTCGGTGCCGTAGACACCCTTTTCACGTATTCCCGTCATATTGAGGTTTACGCCGTTGATGAATAAAAATTTCATACTCTTTTCCTCTGTCTTATTTTCGCTCTTAATATATTTTTGCGTACTCTTCGTACAGCTTTGCCGCAACGGCAGGGTCGGGAGTCAAGCCGAAATAGTAGCAGTCGGAATAATACGCCTGATAAAAGAGCATTGAAGCACCGTTCAAGGTCTTTTTACCGAGGCTTTCGGCTATCCTTAAAAACTCGCTCTGGGCGGGAACGTAGATTAAGTCCACCGCCGTGTCGCATAAGCTTAACACCTTATCGTCCACGGGGGAGATGCCCTCCGTCTTGTGCATACCCACTCCCGTTGCGTTTATGATTACGTCCACGGGGTGGGGCGTTACTTCGTTTAAAACGGTGATATTGCCGAACTCGTTTGCAACGTTTACTGCGTTCTGTGTGAACCTGTCGTATATCTCCACCGTTGCTCCGCCATCGACGAGCTTTTTAGCTACGCTTCTGCCTGCACCGCCTGCACCCAACAAAAGAACCTTTTTGCCGCAAACCTCGATACCTGCGGCGTTGAGCATCTGCATAAAGCCCAGTCCGTCGGTGTTGTAGCCCGTTAAGGTCTTTGAAACTACCGTGTTGACCGCACCGAAGCATTTTGCGTCGTCTACTAATTCTCTAAGGTGGGGAATTACGGTGAGTTTATAGGGTATGGTGAAATTCATACCGTCGTACTCTTTTAATAAACCCTCTATTTCCTTTTCAAACTGCTCTTCGGGAATGGAGACCTTGTCGTATGAAATCTGCACACCTAATTTTTTTGCGATGAAAAGATGTATCTGCGGACTCGCCGATTGAGATACGTCCTTGCCCACTACTGCAAGCTTAATCATTTCTTCTCCTTTATTCTTTGAGCTATCTGACCGATTGCCTCTGCATATTCGCCCAAAGGCATCTTGATTTCCGCACTTTTCCCCTCGGTTGCGGGGACGACCATCGATACGGTGGACTGCTCGTCGTTCTTCTTGTCAAACTTGGCGGCAAGCGCTGCCTCCCTAATATCGTCATAGGCAGGAATATTTTTAATCACCTTGCCGATAAGCGTCTTTAAATTTTTGGCGTATTCGCCGCCGCAGATGCCCTTGCTCTCGGCAATGAGCAGTTCGTAATACATACCGATTAACACAAACTCGCCGTGCGATTTGCGTTTATAGTACAGCTCGAAGGCGTGACCCGTTGTGTGACCTAAATTCAAGGTCTTTCTCAGACCGTTCAAATCCTTTTCATCCCCTGCGACTACGTTTGCCTTGTGCTGTATGCAGGGGGAGGTTATGCTCTCCATAAACTCTAAATCAAACAGCCTGTCCCTGTTTTGCCAGAGCGTCTGATAGATTTCTTTATCCAGACCGCCGTACTTGATTATTTCGCCCAGACCACACCTCAGCTCCCTTTTAGGCAGGGTTTCAAGGAACATGGGGTCGACTATTACTTCGCCGGGCTGATAGAATGCGCCGATTGCGTTTTTAACGCTGTTTAAGTCCACCGCCGTCTTGCCGCCCACAGAGCTATCCACCTGGGATAAAAGGGTTGTGGGTATCTGCACGAGCTTTACGCCCCTCATAAACAGACAAGCCGCAAGCCCTGCAATGTCGCCGACTACGCCGCCGCCGAGGGCGACAACCGTGTAGGCACGTGTCGCTCCGCTATCCAGCATATGCTTTAATATGGCAATTAACGTTGAATACGTCTTGCTCGCCTCGCCTGCCTTTATAACGTGGACGGGGGAATTACCGAAAGTCTTTTCTATTAAATCTCTATAGATTGCGTAGACGTTGGAGTCCGTCACGATAAACAGCTTCCTGCCGTCTAATTCCTTTGTATATCTTTCAAACGCACCCTTACCGCAGTGAATTACGCTCTTCTGCGTGGGGGTGTTGATAACTATATCCTGCATATCAGTTTAAAAGCGAATAACGCTTTATTACCTCCCCGATATTGTCGCCGCCGAGGCGTTTTGCAACTACTTCGGCTAAAGCAGTGCAGACCACGCTCTCTAAAATAATTTCGCAGGCACAGATTGCCGCAACGTCGCTGCGCTCGCCTGCCGCAGTGGTGGCTTCGCCCGTGGCTGTATCCACAGTCTTTAACCCCTTCATAAGCGTGGGAATGGGCTTCATAACCGCACGGAGAACTATCTCCTCGCCGTTGGACATACCGCCCTCTATTCCGCCTGCGTTGTTGGTGGTACGGCTGTATCTGCCGTCTTGTAAAACTATTTCGTCGTGCACCTTACTGCCCGGGAGCATACCTGCTTCAAAACCCATGCCGACCTCTACGCCCTTAATCGCCTGAACGCTCATTAACGCTGCGCAGAGCGTTGCGTCTAATTTTTCGGAGTAGGTCATACAGCTGCCGAAACCGCTTTTAAGTCCCTTAACACGCACCTGAACGATACCGCCTGCCGTGTCGCCCTGAACCTTTAAGCTGTCAATAAGCTCCATCGCCTCAGCCTGTTTCTGCCCGTCGAGCATAAACAACGGCTGTGACTTTGCCGCCTCCAACTCACCGAAGGAATGGTAAGCGCCGTCCTGCACGCCGCATACGCACTCAACGTAGCCCGAAACCTCTACGCCTAACGCACGGAGGTACTGCCTTGCTATCGTTCCGCCTGCAACCCTTACCGCCGTCTCCCTTGCGCTTGCACGCTCCAAAATATTTCTTGCGTCGGTCTGGTCGTATTTGATCATACCCGTAAGGTCTGCATGCCCGGGACGTACACGGGTCAATACCCTTTGGGTTACGTCTGCACCCTCGGGTGCCATTGTACCCTGCCAATTGGCGTAGTCGGCGTTTTTAACGCAGAACGAGAGAGGACTGCCCAGCGTTTTAAGATTGCGGACGCCCGACAAAATTTCCACCTTGTCGGTCTCTATCTTCTGTCTGCCGCCTCTGCCGTAACCGCTTTGACGGAGGGCGAGATATCTGTTTATTTCGTCTATATCGATTTGCATATTGGAGGGCAACCCCTCAATTATGCCCAAGAGCATTTTTCCGTGAGATTCTCCAGCAGTAGTAAGTCTCATAATTTCTCCTTAATGTCAGTTGTGTGTCCAGCCCTGCCCGGTTACGCAGAACTCTACGTTGCCGCTCTCCGAGGTTAGTAATATCTGCGCACCGACGCCCGTCGCATTGGAAAGCGGTATCGCCGAAGGATAACCGCCGTAGTTTAAACCAACGCTGACTACTGCGTATTGAGGTTTAGTCAAATCGAACCACTCTACACAGGCGTTCTTCTTTCCGCCGTGGGCAGGAATTGTGGATACGTCGCACTCCTCCAGCAGTACGCCTTTGCCGTTATACGGGCAGAAGTCATTGCCTAACGACTTCTGCAGATTATAGTCTGCAATCACCCTGTTTAGCGCATCGCTGCGCACGTCCGAGCAGAATACGAACTTTTTGCCCAGACAGTCCAGCCAGCATATTGCCGATGCGTTGTCGATATTTTCATCGTTGGGATTTGTGTTGAGAGCCGAGTACTCGGACTCGGGACTTAAATAGCTTGACGGCGATAAAAATGTGAAAAAGTAATCCTCTCCTTCAAACCCCGTCGAGACGTCTGCAATTACGTTCGGAATATCTTTTTCATTAAGTGCCGATATGAAGGCGTAGTACTCGTCGGTTACCCTCTCGTTCAGACAGTAGGGAATATATGCACAGCCAACCCCTTTAAGCTGCAGGATTTCAGTTAACCCGCCGCAATGCTCCTTTTTGACGGAGGAACAGACGAGATAGTCGATATACTCCACCCCGTGACTGTTTAACGTCTTTAAAAGCTTTAATTGGTTGGGATAACTGCCGTCGCCGCCGTCGATTAACACCGTTTTACCGTCGGGGAGTTCGATTAAAGTACTGTCTCCAAACCCCACGTCTACGTAAGTAACCCTGAGCTGACCTCGCTCGTTTTTATCCGCCTTGACTGCATACGCCGAAAGATATCTTACGGGGAAAAAGGCGTTTACTATAAGCAGCGCAATAGTTAACACCGCAAATATCGCAAGAATAACTATCGTAACTATGGCAGAAACGGAAAGTTTTCTTCTTTTTCTTTTGTTTGCCAAAATGCTTAACCTGTCTCTTCTTACTCTTCCGAGGTACCCGTAGTTGTCGTATCTTCCGTAACGGGAGTTTCTTCTTCAGCCGTTGTATCTTCCGTAACGGAAGTTTCTTCGGTGGTTGCCGTTGTTTCTTCAACGGGTGTTGCCTCTGCGGTTGCCGTTGTCTCTTCTACGGGTGTAACTTCGGTAACTGCCGCTGCTTCTACTGCAACGGGAGTTGCTTCGGTAATTGCCGCTGTCTCTTCAACGGGAGTTGCCTCTGCGGTTGCCGTTGTCTCTTCTACGGGTGTAACTTCGGTAACTGCCGCTGCTTCTACTGCAACGGGAGTTGCTTCGGTAATTGCCGCTGTCTCTTCTTCTACGACGGGAGTTTCTTCCGCAGCTGCCGCCACCTCTTCAAAGAACTCTATGCGGAGCGAGGGAAGGCGGTAGAAAATCTTTTGAGGCTTTAACTGCCTTTCAAGCGCCTTGGGCACGTTTGCAAGGTGGAGCGAAACGCAACCTACAAACGCCTGTCTGCCTATGCGCCTTACCGATTGAGGTATGTCTATTGCCACAAGCGATCTGCAGTTTAAAAAGGCTACTTCGCCGATATCCGTCAAGCCGTTGGGCAGGTTGATTTCACGCAGTTCATAGCAGTCTGCAAACGCCCATTCGCTGATTGATACGAGGGTTTTAGGCAATACCACCTTTTGCAGGTTTTCGCAGTGGGAGAATATACCCTCTGAAAGGGAAGTGATACTCTCGGGAATAACAATGCTTTCAAACGAAATGCAGAAGTCGAACGCCCTGCGGCTGATGGTCTTTAACGATGTGGGGAGTACAATCTCCTTTAACGCACTGCACGCCCTGAATGCGTCTGCACCGATAAATTCAAGCGAGTCGGGCAGGGTAATACTTTCAAGCGAACGGCACGAAGCGAATGCACCGTCGTCAATCATTTTCAGCGCCTGAGGCAGGTTGATTTTCGTGAGCTTATCGCACCACGAGAATGCGTTTTTGCCGATAGTGTTGAGTTCTTCGGGGAGTTCAACCGAGGTTATAGCGCAGTTAGAGAATGCGTCTGCACCGATAGAACGGATATATACGGGCACCTTGATATCGGTTGCCGAACCGATATACTTAACCACCTTGTCCTCTTCGATTAAAAAGCCGTTGTCGTTGACGAGATTTTTATGGGTTGCGCCTGCATCTCTATCCACCATGGGAATGATAGCCGACATTCTGTCCTCTAAGCTCTCGTCCTCGTCAATGCCGTCGAGGGTGATGTCTTCGTGAGGTCCTATCTCCTCTTCCTCTTCTTCCTCTTCTTCAACCTGCTCTTCGGGCTGTGCCTGTACGGGCTGTTCCTGTACGGGCTGCTCTTCGGAAACCTGTTCGGGTTGTTCCTCTTCCGTCTCCTGAACGGCGGATTGTTCTTCAACGACCTCTTCGGGTTCATCTTCGGGCGTGTTTTCAGGCTGGGCAGGCTGCTGTGTGGGAGCGACCTGTTGAACGATATTGTTGTTGACAATTACGTAACCGCCGAAACGGCCGACTGCGTCGAACATATCCTCGTCCCTTATTCCCGAACTTAAGTATGCGTCTACCGTGTCGAAGTAGTCGGAATAATCCTCGTCCTCCGCAGGTGCGTCGGGGGAGGCGTAAAAACGGAAATAGATATTTGCGTTTTCAGGGAACACCTTGCCGCCCTTTGCCCTTGCAAAAAGTCTGCCGGGAAGCGTGACGTCCTCTAAATTGTCACACCCGAAAAACGCCCCTTTGCCTATTGAAAGAAGCTTGTAGGGAAGGACTACCTTCCTTAAAGTTTTACAGCCGGCAAAGGCGAACGGCGCAATACGCAAAACGTCCTTGGGCAAAACAAGTTCTTCCGCCTTGCCCGTATACCTTAACACCGTAGCCTTTTCAATACGTAATCCGTTAATGTTTTCAGCCATAATTTTACCCCTTAATTGGACTAACTATATAATTTGGTAAGTTAAATTATAGCACATAACATTTTAAAAGTAAACGTTAATAATATAATTATTATTAAAAAAGTAGGCACTAAACGCTTTTTTTACGTTTAGTGCCCGAATAAATTAGCGAATATTAAATTTTTATGCACAAGTTACAAGCTCTCGTGAATGGTACGGGAGATAACCTCGTCCTGCTGTTCCTTTGTGAGCTTGTTGAAGTTTACCGCATAGCCCGATACCCTGATAGTGAGCTGAGGATACTTTTCGGGGTGTGCCTGTGCGTCGAGAAGGGTCTCCCTGTTGAAGACGTTGACGTTTAAATGATGACCGCCGTCTGCTACGTATGCGTCCAACATCGTTACTAAATTATCTGCTCTTGACATATCTGTTTTCTCCTTTTTGTTATTTTGTGTTGGTAGATGGAATTGCCCTTATCGCTAATTGTTTTAAACAAAAAATTCTTTGCTGAATTTATGGACAATTGTATTTGTAAATTTTTTGCTTTAAACCGCAAAGCGTCTTGAATAGAAGATTTTTGTTCCTGCCAAGGCGAGTGGTTGCAGGCGTACACGGACGTACGTCAAAACCGCTCAACGCCTGCAGGGGCGAAAAGATATATTCAAGAAATTAGTGCTGAGGGTAATTTCGTCTACTCGTCTTTGCCTAAGCTTGCAGGGGTTACCGAGAAGGTGTTGGAAATGCCGTCTCTGCTGTATTCGTAGGGCAGTTTTGCAACCGACTCCAGCGAAGCCAGAGCGCCGTTCGTATCCCTGCCGTGCATGGGGTTGGCACCGGGGGCTAAGGGGGTTCCCGCCCTTCTTCCGTCGGGGGTGTTGCCCGTCTTTTTGCCGTAGACTACGTTGGAGGTAATTGTCAGAATCGAAGTCGTGGGAATGGAGTTGCGGTAGGTATAGTGGCTTGATATCTTGCTCATAAAGGTCTTGACCAGCCATACCGCTATATCGTCCGCCCTGTCGTCGTTGTTGCCGTACTTGGGGAAGTCGCCTTCCGTCCTGAAATCAACTACCAACCCGTCCTCGTTGCGGATGGGATATACCTTGGCGTACTTGATTGCGGAGAGCGAGTCGACCGCACAGCTTAAGCCTGCTATACCCGTTGCAAAGAAACGGCGTACGTTGGTGTCGTGCAGCGCCATTTCAAGCGCCTCGTAGGAATATTTATCGTGCATATAGTGTATGAGATTTAATGTGTTGACGTATAGACCTGCAAGCCAATCCATCATCTGCTCGTACTTCTCTATTACGTCCGCATAATCGAGGGCGCCGTCGCCTGTGATAGGTGCGTATTTGGGGGATACTTGCAGGGGTTTGCCCGTCTTTTTGTCACGGGTGAGCTCGTCTGCGCCGCCGTTGATTGCATATAAAAGGCACTTTGCAAGGTTAGCCCTTGCGCCGAAGAACTGCATGTCTTTACCCACTCTCATACAGCTTACGCAGCAGGCTATGCAGTAGTCGTCACCCATCTCGGGTCTCATCAAATCGTCGCTCTCGTACTGAATCGCAGACGTTTCGATAGACGTCTCTGCGCAGAATTTCTTAAATGCGTAGGGCAGATTTTTAGACCAGAGGACGGTGAGGTTGGGCTCGGGTGCAGGACCTAAATTTTTTAAGGTGTGGAGAATTCTGAATGAACTCTTGGTGACCAACGTTCTGCCGTCTATACCCATACCGCCGATTGACTCGGTTACCCAGGTGGGATCGCCTGAGAACAGCTCGTTGTAGTCCTTGATACGCATAAACTTAACAATCCTCAGCTTCATTACGAAGTGGTCGATAAGCTCCTGCGCCTCTACTTCGGTTAACCTGCCCTCCTTTATATCCCTTTCGATATAGATGTCGAGGAAGGTGGAGTTTCTGCCGATGGACATCGCTGCGCCGTTCTGATCCTTGACCGCACCGAGATAGCCGAAGTACAGCGCCTGAATAGCCTCCTGTGCGGTGCGTGCAGGCTTGGAGATATCCTTGCCGTAGATCTGCGCCATCTCCTTTAAGGCTTTAAGGGCTTTAATCTGGTCGGAGAGCTCCTCCCTGTCCCTTACCCTGTCGGGGGTCATATCGCCGAGCATTAACTCCTTATCGTGCTCTTTATGCTTGATAAGGTAGTCCACGCCGTAGAGGGCAACCCTTCTGTAGTCGCCTACGATTCTGCCCCTGCCGTACGTGTCGGGCAGACCGGTGAGGATATGTGCAGTACGGGCACGGCGCATTTCGGGAGTATAGGCGTCGTACACACCGTCGTTGTGCGTCTTGCGGTACTTGGTGAATATGTCCTTGACCTCGCTGTCGAGCTCGTAGCCGTACATATTCAGCGCCTGCTCGCTCATCTTAATGCCGCCGAAGGGCTGAAGGGCACGTTTAAAGGGCTCGTCGGTCTGTAAACCGACAATCTTTTCAAGGTCTTTATCTATATACCCTGCGCCGTGGCTGGTGAGCGTGGAGATGGTTCTTACGTCGGCTTTTAATACACCGCCAGCCTCCCTCTCCTTTTTGGTAAGTTCCATAACCTCCGCCCAGAGCTTTTTAGTCGCTTCGGTGGCGTCGGCTAAAAAGCTCCCGTCGCCTTCATAGGGGGTGTAGTTGTGCTGAATAAAGTCCCTTACGTTTACTTCGTCTTCGCTCCATTTACCGGGCGTAAAGCCCTCCCATTGTTCAAACTGCATCTTTATATCCTCTTTAAAGTTTTTCCGTTTAGTTTGTGTGGTTTAACCTAATTTGGCTTCCACCCAGAGCTCTAAAATCTCCTGCGGTTGATAGCCCGAACACTGTGCTAAAATTTTGCCTTCGTCCCATAATATTATGGAGGGAATGCGGTCTACGTTAAAATTTTTAACCTGCTCCGCATCCTCTTCAATATCAAGCTTTACGAAGTTTAAATTAAAGCTTTCGGCGACCGCTTTGCAGTTGGGCATAACCGCCAGACAGCCTACGCAACTGTCGCCGCCAATCTCTATTAAACACTTTCCCTTTAATTCTTTCAACTCGTCACCTGTTGCAAAGTATCGCCTTTGCGTTTTTTACCCTCTCCGCCGTGGGAGGCTGTACCCCCTCGAGCGGATAGCTCAGCCCAAGCTTTTCATACTTGACGACGCCCATCGTGTGGTAGGGCAGAATCTCTACCTTTTCCACCGTCTTTAAGCTTCCGATAAAATCCGAAAGGCTATATAGGTATTCGTCGTTATCGGTTATCCCCGGCACTAATACGTGCCTTATCCACATCGGCTTGCCTATGTCGGAGAGGTGTCGGGCAAAGGCTAAGATATTTTTATTGTCCCTCTCCGTGAGGCGTTTATGCTCCTCGGGGTCGATATGCTTGATATCAAGTAAGACAAGGTCGGTATAGCTTAACAGCCCGTCTATCCCGTCTTTGTTCGCCTCGGAGAATACCGCGCCCGAAGTGTCTAACGCTGTGTGAACGCCGTTTGCCTTAAGTAAAGAAAACAGCTCCTTGACAAACTCCGTCTGAAGCAGGGGCTCGCCGCCGGAGACGGTGACTCCTCCGCCGTTTGCAAAATAGTTTTTATACCTAAGTGCGTTTTTTGCAACCTGTTCCGCCGTGTACTCCGTACCGCCGCTCACTGCCCAGGTGTCGGGGTTGTGGCAGTATTTACACCGCATAGGGCAGCCCTGCATAAACACTACGAACCTTATTCCCGGCCCGTCTACGGTGCCGAACGATTCAAACGAATGTATCCGCCCTGTCACTTTTTACCCCCTTAAATCACCCGTTAAAAAAAGGGCAATCTACTTAAATTACCTTTAAGTGATTTGCCCAGACGAACGGCTAAAAAAGGTTATCAAGACGAAAAGTCGAAAAATCCACTTTGCCTTACGCCACTCCCCTGCGGTAATTTCCGCTAATGCCTCGTCAGTTATGGCGCACCCTTGATTTGTGAAATGATTATAGCACACCCCCATTTACGTTGTCAATAGTTTTATATCAAAATATTGATTGAAATTTTTTACCAAAACACAACATATTGTGGTTAGGCGTAACAATCTCTACCCCTAATTGTTCTAAGCGAAAAATTCAAGCGTTCCGCTTGACCAGAGTATCTTAATTGCTGGTGGATTGATTGTATAATCACTAATCAAACAAATCCTTTTGCAGTACGTCACTGTTCAGCTGCAAGAACATCCACAACTTTCTCTTTGAATTTTTCAGCTTATAACCGCAAAGCGTCTTGAATAGAAGTGCTATAATTTGCCATATATTAGCCATATTTTGTTAAATAAAGGAATATATAAGCCCGACCAGCACTCCCGAAAACACGCCGAAGACTATTATTGCACCTGCAACGGTGAACATCTTCGCCGCCATACCGTATATCCAGCCCTCGGTTTTGAACTCTATCGCAGGGGAGGCGACCGAGTTGGCAAAGCCCGTGATGGGTACGATTGAGCCTGCGCCTGCGTACCTGCCTATTCTGTCGTATACCCCTAAGCCCGTTAAAAGGCAGCCGAAAAATATGAGTATTGCCGAGACCGAGCCTGCAAGCACGTCGCCCGACAGCCCTGCAAATTCCAGCATATAGCGGAAGAACTGACCTATACAGCAGATAAATCCGCCCACGCCGAAAGCGGCAAGACAGTTTTTGAAATGCTTTGTCGGCGGATCCTGCGCATTGACGTAGTTTAAATAATTGGCGTTAAAATTGTCCCTATGCTTTCCAGTCATTTTTTTGCCCCGTCTGCTTTACTCCCTTGTACAGCGTCTCCCTCTCGTCACGGCGTGATAAATCGTACTCCTTTTTCAACGTAGCCCTCATATTATTGCTTAAACATCTTAGCGTTTAAGTATGCCGTGAATTTTTCGGGCATAACCCTTGTGGCAAACCTTTTAACAGTGTTTTTAGCTCCGCACGTCTTGATTATGGGAGGGTTTTCCTCTGTCAATATCCCGTAGATATCCTCGGCTACACGGCAGGGCTTCATACCGCTCTGCTCCATATTGGCGAGAGCGGCTACCGCCCTGTTGACGGGTTTGGAGTACGAGCCGTTCTCCTCCTCCGAATACACCTTTCTCTTGAACGAAAAGTTGGTTGCCGTACCTCCCGGCAGCAGCGCAGTGGTCGAAATGCGGTAGGGCGACAGCTCTATGTTAGCCGAACGGGCGAGCATCTCCAGCGCAGCTTTGCTGCAGGAGTAGAAGGCGTCGAACACAATGGGCACGTCGCCGCCCAAAGAGCCGACTAAAACTATCTTGCCACCCCTCTTCTTCATATGGGGGATAGCCGCCTGCATCGCCTTTAACGCACCGAAGTAGTTTACCTCGAAAAGGTATTTGTAATCGCTCTCCTTTGCGTGTTCGATAGGTGCTGCCATTGAAAACCCTGCGCAGTACACAAGTGCCGACAGCCCGTACTTTTTGGCGGTTGCGCCTATTGCGTCGAACGCCTCCGACCCAAACGCCACGTCTGCCGTTACGTTGTTGACCTTTGCATTCTTGCAGGGTGTGCGTGATATATTGGTTACCGCCCAACCACGGTTAACCAGACGGTTGCAGGTTTCGTAACCTATTCCCGAGCTTCCGCCCACTACCACTGCGGAGGGGCGAACTACCTTTGCTTTACTCTTATTTTCCATACCCATAGTTTGGTAAATGCGTAAGAAATTATGCGTTGCAATCTTTGATTTAACCGATTGGGGAGGTTTTTGCATACTATGTAGGGCATAGCCATATTTAGGCTAATACTTTTACGGGAGCAAAAGTTTTGGATTGGTTTATTTCACTTGACGGTTATCTTCAGGCGTTACTTGCTACAACTTTTACCTATCTTTTAACGGCGTTAGGGGCGTCGTTCGTGCTCTTTTATAAAAAGGTGGGCAAGACTGCATTTTGCTTAATGCTGTCTGGGGCGGCAGGGATAATGCTTGCCTCCTCCTTCTTCTCGCTGCTGCTCCCTGCGCTGGAGCAGGGCGGTGAGTTTGCCTACTTAACATTGACCTGCGGTTTTATCCTGGGCGGGTTAATCATTATTCTATGCGATACTTTGATTAAACTTTTCAGCAGGAACGGCGGCGGAGCCAACCGCAGTAACGCCGTTATGTGCATTGCCGTAACCGTACATAACGTGCCCGAGGGGTTGGCTATAGGCGTGGCGTTCGGGGCGTTATCGTCAGGCGGCGGTGTGGGCGTAGTTGCTGCGATGATGCTCGCCTTGGGGATAGGTATACAGAATTTCCCCGAGGGTATGTGCGTTGCCTTCCCCTTAAGGGCAAACGGAATGGGCAGGTTCAAGAGCTTCTTTTTCGGTCAGCTCTCGGGTGCGGTGGAGATTGTTGCCGGCGTTTTAGGCGCCGTAGCCGTCTCGTTTATAAGCGGAGTTCTGCCCTTTGCCCTGGCATTTTCCGCAGGGGCGATGATTGCGGTGGTCTGCTCCGAACTCGTGCCCGAAAGCTTTGCAAGCGATAAGCTTAAGGCGACGATAGGCGTCGTGTTCGGCTTTGCACTTATGATGATTTTGGATATTGCCCTCGGTTGACGGGCGATTAAAAATAGTTATTACGCCGGGGTGACGGGGCGAAAAATTTAACGCATAGAAAAAAGGTGTGCCGATTAAGCACACCTTTTATAAATTTTAAATTAATTTAAATTATAACTTTTCGATAACTTCAACAAGCTCGCCAACCGTCTTGATTTTAGTAACCTCATCGTCGGGAACGGTCTTGCCGGTTGCGTCCTCAAGCTGCATCAAAAGCTCGACAACGTCAAGGGAGTCTGCGCCGAGGTCGTCGACAATCCTGCTCTCCAAAGTAATCTTGGACTGGGGAATACCGAGCTGTTCTGAAAGCATTTCAACTATTTTATCAAACATATTTTTTCTCTCCTGAATTTGGATTTGTTAGCGTATTAATTATAAATCAACCCTTGCCGTTTGTCAAGACTTTTTATGACAATATGTTTTGTAGTGACATATTAAGCCGATTGTATGACTTTACGCACGTTCCGACTTCTTACACTGTTTGATTGAAAGACCTATCCTCTGCTTCTTTACGTCGAGATTGATTATTACCGCCGTTACGTGCTGACCTACCTTTAACACGTCGGAGGGGTGTTTGATGTATTTGTCGGTTATCTCGGACACGTGTACAAGCCCGTCCTGATGTACGCCGATGTCGATAAACGCACCGAAGTCGCACACGTTGCGCACCGAACCCTCTACCACCATTCCTACTTTTAAGTCCTCTATGCCCAGAATGTCCCTGCGGAGTACGGGAGGGGGAAGACTGTCACGGATATCCCTGCCGGGTTTAAGCAATTCGGTTACCACGTCGGAGAGCGTCGCCTCGTCCAGTCCGCTGAGCTGTGCCGCCTTGCTTGCACCGAAGGCTTTAATCTTTGCAGGCAGATCTTTTATGTTGCCCTCCTGCACGTCCTTTGCAGTATAGCCGAAAAGATTTAACAGCTTTTCCGCACCGCCGTAGCTCTCGGGGTGAACGCCCGTGTTGTCAAAGATGTTTGTTCCGTCGGTAATTCTCAAAAATCCTGCACACTGCTCGAACGCCTTAGCTCCCAGCTTGGGCACCTTTAAGAGCTGTTTACGCTCCGTAAACTTGCCGTTTGCCTCTCTGTAGAGTACAATGCTCTTCGCCGTACCCGAGTTGAGACCTGCAACGTACTTTAACAGGTGTGCGCTCGCCGTGTTTAAATCGACGCCTACGCTGTTAACGCAGTCCTCTAAAACACCGCCTAAGACGGCGTCTAACCTCTTTTTATCCATATCGTGCTGGTACTGACCTACGCCTATGGACTTGGGGTCTATCTTAATTAACTCCGCTAATGGATCCTGAAGCCTTCTCGCTATGGATATCGCCGAACGCTTGGTTAAATCGAGATCGGGGAACTCCTCTGCGGCGAGGGGACTTGCCGAATACACGGAGGCGCCTGCCTCGCTTACGACTGCATAGGATACGGGGCGGTCGAGCTCCTTTAAAAGGTCTGCAACGAATATCTCCGTCTCCTTACCTGCCGTGCCGTTACCTATCGAAATGACGTCAACTTTATATTTGCTGACAAGGCGTTTAATCGTCGCCTTGCTCTCCTCAATCTTTGCCATAGGGGGTACGGGGAAGATTACGTCGGTGTCCAACACCTTGCCCGTTGCGTCTACCACCGCTACCTTGCAACCCGTTCTGTAACCGGGGTCGAGACCTAAAGTGACTTTGTTCTTTACGGGGGGCTGCAAGAGCAGGGGGCGAAGGTTGACTTCGAACATATGAATTGCCTGTTCACTCGCCCTCTCGGTTAAGATTGCACGAACCTCTCTCTCGATTGAAGGTTGAATTAACCTGTCGTAGCCGTCGGAGGCCGCTTCCTTGATAAGCTCGGCGCAGTCGCCCTTGCTGTGGACGTACTTTGCGGCGCAGACCCTCTTTGCCAGATCGGCGTCGAAGGCGATTTTAACCCTTAAGCACTCCTCTTTTTCTCCCCTGTTGATGGCGAGAATTCTGTGGTTTTTAATTTCGGGTACGAGCTCGGCATAGTCGGCGTACATATCGTAAGTACCCTTGCCGTCGTCCTTAATGAGTTTAACCTGCACTTCGCCGTGGTTTTCTAAAAGCGTTCTCAACTTCTTTCTGAGCTCTGCATTGTCGGAGATAATCTCTGCGATTACGTCCTTTGCACCTTGAAGAGCCTGTTGAACGTTTTCCACACCCTTTTCTTCGTCCACATATTTTGCGGCTTCGGCTATGGGGTCGCCCTCCTGCGCCAAGATGAATTCGGCGAGGGGCTGTAAACCCTTTTCGATAGCTACTGACGCCCTCGTCTTTTTCTTCTGCTTATAGGGGCGGTATACGTCCTCTATCTCGGTCATCGTTGCGCAGGCATAGATGGCTTGAGTGACCTCTTCGGTCATCTTGCCCTGCTCGTCGATGGCGGCAGCAACCTCTGCCTTCCTCTTTTCAAGGTTGGTCAAGTACTCATACCTGTCCGCAAACTGCCTTAAAAGCTGGTCGTCGATGCCGCCCGTCATCTCCTTTCTGTAACGGGCGATAAAGGGTATGGTGTTGCCCTCGTCCAAAAGCTTGATAACGTTTGCGGCGTGGTCAGGCTTTAAGTTAAATTCCTGCGTTAGTTGTTCGCAAATATTCATATTCCCACCTTATATTAAGGGCGTTTAAGCCCCAAAAGATCCGTCTTCTGTTCTTTGGTTATCCTTAAGCTTTCGCAAGCCTTTACAATCGCCTTGTTGTGCGTAGCCTTGTCAAGCCTGTGTAGTTTTAAATATTCAACGCCGTCGTCGTAGTGCTTTACCAACACCTCGGCGACAAGCCATGCCGCCGCCATATGTACGTAGTAATAACGGGTATCTGCCATTTCAACACTTTCAAAGATTATGGGTAAATACTCCTTTTCGACGTAAAAATGCAGTAAGGTTACAAGGGCATAGCGTTGGTAAAATTCGGCGTTAACCCCCAAGTATGCCTCAACGAACGGCAAAAACTCCTGCCTGTGTTTTTGAATACATTTCGCTTTAAAGCAATCACACGTCGCCCAGTTGTCTATGAGGGAAACACACCCGTCCACCACCTTGATAAACCTTTCGTACGGCAGTCGGGAGGCGACGATAAGCTTTAAAAAGGTCACCTCGTAGTACTCGTCGGGAAGGGCAAATAGCCCGTCGAAATCCTGAGCGTACTTCTTTGCAAGCGAACGCAATACGGGGGTGCGAACGCCGATTACTTTAATTTTGGGATTGTTCAAAAGTTTGCTGTGAAAGGCGGCGTAACCGCTGTCTGCTACGCCTTTAAGCTCGCCTAAAAGCTCTTCGTAAAGCCCCATACCACTCCTCGTCGTTGCGCCTTGCGTTTGCAGGGCTGGTTGACGGCAATTTTTCATACGGTACGCCAAGCTGCGAAAACTCTTTTACAAACAGCTCGTAAGCCTTGCCGCCGTTTACAAGTATATACTCAATCGGTGCTTTTTGCAACAAAAAATTTACATCTGCTATCTTGAAATTTTTTATGCTTTCATCACGGGAAGCTACTATTTCACACTCTTCTACAACGTCCCATAAAGCTATTTTATGCCTTGATAAAAAGTCCTTTTTCTCTTCAAGCGTAAGCGGCGTTTGTTCCATGAAAAAGGTTGCTAAAATCCGCCAGAATGCGTTGCGTGGGTTGCCGTAATAAAAGGACTGCTCCCTTGACTTAACGGACGGAAAACTGCCTAAAATCAATACCTTGCTATCGCCGTTATAAAAGGGTTGAAAGCCTTTTAATCTTTCCATTTTTAAAACAGGGGCTTGTCCACGTTGCCCACTACTGCGGACGCCATAAATTTAGTATCGAAACTGCAGTCGATTGCCTCGTTTACGTCGGAGAGCGTTACGGCGTTGAGCTTTGCTACCCTGTCCTCGAAGTCGAACACCCTGTCGGCATAGATAAGCTCTTTGCCGTAGAGGAGCATTTGCGAGCTGGTACTCTCCTGCGCAAAGACCAGAGAGGAGAGCATCTGCTCCTTACCCCTTTTAAACTCGTCCTCGGTCATATCCTTTTTCTTTATCTCCTCAATGCACTCGCCTATCGCCTCGATTGACTTTTGATAGTTCTTGGCGTTTACGCCTGCATATACGGTCAGAGCACCCGATTTTTCGTAGGTTGATAAATAGGAATATACGGTGTAGGCGAGACCTAACTTTTCACGTACCGTCTGGAACAGTCGTGAGGACATACTGCCGCCTAAAACGGCGTTCATAATCTGCGTTGCGTCGCAAAGATGCTCGTACCGCTTGAACGAGGGGTAGGCGATTGCCACGTGGATTTGCTCGATATCCTTCTTTTTGAAAAGGTGCGAGCTGGTGAGCTCTACGTTTAATTCCCTCTTTTCGCAAGTCCTTGCAGGGAGTGAAGCGAAGTACTCTTCCGCCATCTTTTCGGCAAGCTCGAAGGAGATATTGCCTGCCATTGAAATGACTATATTGTCGGGCGTATAGCGTGAGTTTAAATATTTTTTAATGTCCTCCCTCGAAAAGCCCGAGACGTTGTCCTTGCTGCCTAAGATGTTCCTTCCGTAATTCTTCTTACCGAAAAACGCCTCCGAGAGAACGTCTAAACACAAGTCGTCGGGGGTGTCCTCGTTCATAGAGATCTCTTCGATTACCACTCCCTTTTCCCTGACCATTTCGTCCTCGGGGAACACGCTGTTCAAAAACAGGTCGGATAGGATTTCAAACGCCTCCTCCGCATGGTTGGAGGTGGACTTTGCGTAGTAGCAGGTGATATCCTTTGACGTAAAGGCGTTTACCTGTGCGCCGATTGCGTCCATTCTGTCCGAAATCTGGAAGGCGGTACGCTTTGAAGTACCCTTGAACATCATATGCTCGATAAAGTGGGAGATGCCGTCCTCGCTGTCGCTTTCGTATGCGGCACCCGTACCCACAATTATACCCATTGAAACGGACAAAAGCCCTGACATCTGCTTGACGATAAGCCTTACGCCGTTCGATAACTGTTTGTACTTTACCATTATATTTTCCTCACCGTATGTATATTAATTGCTATTTATAGGTTTTGTGAAACCGTAACTGCGTTTAAAGAGTTGTCTTTCATATACTCCAAAATGCCGGGCAGTGCCTGTACAGTTACGTCCTTGGGGTGCATTAAGATAAATTCCCCGTTTGCTAAGTTTTGAGTTGCCCTGCTGTAAATCAGGTTTACGTCGCCGTCTCTCCAGTCGATTGTATCCCTTGACCACATAATAGTCTTTAGGTTTAACGCCTCCGCCGCCGTCACAGTTGCGTCGCAGTACGCCCCCGAAGGCGGTGCAAAGAGGGTTATTTCATAGCCGAGCATTGCGTTTAAAAGCTTTACGCTCGGACTTATTTCAGCAAGGTTCTGGGAGTAATTGAGCTTGGAATGGTCCTTGTGAAAATACCCGTGAGAACCCACTTCGTGCCCACGGTTGCTTACTTCCCTTACGCAGTCGATATTGTCGTCCGCCCAGCATCCACCCATAAAAAAGGTGGCTTTGGCGGAATATTCGTCTAAAATATCTAAAATTTTATACACGTTCTCCGTACTTTCGTACACGTTGAACATAAGCGAAACGCCGTTTGCGTTTTTAGCACGATAGTAGACGCTTTCGCCGTCCGTCGCTACCTGCTGAGCCGTACCCGTACCGAAGCCGACAAGGCAGACGCAACCTACGATTGTACAGAGTAATACGTTAACTATAACCGAAATAATTCTATTTTTCAACAGTTTACCCCTAAAAATAATAACTAATACTATTTTATGGGGTAAGTATTATATAATATGATTTATTTTAAGGTTACTATAGTTACGCCTATCTCGCCCTCGCCATAGGCGCCCGAGCGGAATTCCTTAACACCCCTGTGCCTTTTTAAAAGCTGGGCAATTGCCGCACGGAGTTTGCCCGTGCCGACGCCGTGAATTATTTTAACCTGCTCTAAATTGTCGGTAATGGCTTTATCTAAAAAGTTTTCCACCTCGGGCAGGGCTTCGTCAACCGTCATACCTATTACGTTTATTTCAAAATTGGGATTGGAGGGGGCAAACTTCTTGACCACCTTGACCCTCTCCCGTGAATGGCTGCCTGAGTTTTTAGCCGCCGTACTTGCCCTGCGTGCAGGCTGAATTTTAAGCGTCTTGATATTTACCCTTAACTTTATCTGTCCGCAGGCTACCTCCGCCTCCCCCTTTGCAGGGTTAAATGAGAGGATTGTGCCGTTTGAACCCATACTCTCGACAAAGACTTCTCCGCCGACTACGATATCCTCTTTGGTTGCCTGCCTGAGCCCGATTTCGGGGCGGAGCTCGCCCTCGTCGTAAGCCTCGTCGGCTATCTGGTTTTTAAGCGTTCTCGCCTTGATTAAATCGGCTTGGGTTACCGTTTCCTTGTTGAATATCTCTTCAAGCTCTTCTAAAAGCTCCGTAGCCCTTGCCGTACGCTCGCCTATAATTCTGCGGCTTTCGGCTTTGGCACCCGAGGTTAAGCTGTGCCTCTCCCTCTCAAGTGCGGCAAGCGTCTTTTTTGCCTCGTCGCTCTTCTGCGCCCATTCGCTCTCAAGCGCCCTTGCCCTCTCTAATGCGGCGGTGGCTTCTACCCTTGCATCCTCCGCTCGTTTGATGATATTGTCGTACCTACGCCCTTCGTCGGAGAGATATCCATCTGCCTTTTTCAATATCTCGGGGCTCATGCCGAGCCGCCTTGAAATTGCGAGGGCGTTGGAGGCGCCGGGCATACCTATTTTAATCGTATACAGCGGTTTTAACGTTGCGCTGTCAAACTGCATTGCGGCGTTTTCTATACCGCCCAGGGAATACGCAAACTCCTTCAAGGCGGTGAAGTGGGTGGTTATTATGCCCTTTGCACCCGCATTGAGCAGGTGTTCGCAAACCGCCGAGGCGAGCGCCTGACCCTCGTCGGGATTGGTGCCGCCGCCGAGCTCGTCGATTAACACTAAGCTGTCGCCGTCCGCACCGTTGCAGATGTCGATTACCCCCGTCATATGGCTTGAGAAAGTCGATAAACTCTCCTCAATGCTCTGGCTGTCGCCGACGTTGCAGAATATCTTTGAAAAGGCACAAACCTCCGTTCCGGGTGCGGCGGGAATAAACAGACCGCACTCCGCCATAAGGCAAAACAGACCCGTCATCTTCAAGGTTACGGTCTTGCCGCCCGTGTTGGCACCGCTTAAAAGCAGGAAGGAATAGTCCTTACCCAGCTCTAACGATACAGGGACGACCTTGTCCTTATCTATTAACGGGTGTCTGCCCTTGACTATGTTTATATAACCACGTTTGTTGACCTGGGGGCAGATTGCCTTAACCGAATAGGCGTACTCGGCTTTTGCGTAGCAACAGTCGACTTCGGTCAATATTTCGATATCAGTCAATAGCTTGTCCCGCATTGCGCCGACACGTGCCGAGAGGGCTTTTAAAATCCTCTCCACCTCTTCCCTCTCGTCTATGGTCAGGGCGATGAGCTCGTTATTTAAATTTAATACGTACTCGGGCTCTATGAAAAAGGTTGCGCCCGACGCCGAACGGTCGTGAATGAAGCCTTTGACCTTACTCTTGCTCTCCGCTTTGACGGGTATGACGTACCTGTCGTTACGCATTGTGACTATGCTGTCCTGCAGATACTGCGCATCCCTGCCCGAAGCGTATTCGGCAAGCGTCGAGCGGATGCGTTCGTTGAGAATTTTTATCTTTGAACGAATGGTGTAGAGTGCGTCGCTGGCGTAGTCGCTGACCTTGTCGTTCGATATAATTTTTTCCTCGATGTCTCTCTCCAAGTTTTCGTCAAAGTAGACGTTCTGAACGAGCTTTTTAAGCAGAGTTACGTCGCCGTCGGTTGCGTTTATTGCACGGAAAGTCGTGCGGGCGGAGCGCAGAAGGCAGTTGACCGAGAGCAGTTCGCCGCAGCTTAACGCCGAACCCTTGGAAGAGCGGACGAGCAAATCGGTTACGTCCTCGAAGTACTCCACCTTGCCTACGCCGTACTTGTATAACAGCAGGTCGCCCTCGGCGGTAAAGCTTAACCGCTCCCTCACCTGAGTTAAATCACCCGTAGGAAGGGTTGCGCAAATAGCACTCTTCGCCGAGTCGAGTACGGCAAAGCTTGCGCACGAGGTTAATATTTT
The DNA here is from genome assembly GCA_051892535.1 of Candidatus Coproplasma sp. GTDB lineage: Bacteria > Bacillota > Clostridia > Christensenellales > Borkfalkiaceae > Coproplasma. Next base: position 74,899 of record JBJFGI010000041.1, read on the forward strand.
ATTGAGTTCAAGTCCGCTGTAATTTTGTTGAGTCATAATATTTTTTTTAAGCAGGTCGTGCCCTGCGTTTTGTTATAATACGGGGTTTTCCGCATGGCCTTGCGTGTGGTTTTTATAGGTCGAGGGCGGTACGGTTTTTTCAGTCAATACCCCCGTGAAAGGAGTACGGGTTGCAAGGTCTGCACAGTTGTAAATTTCGAAACGGCAACCGTTTTGAGGATAGTTGACCTCGTAACGGCGCAGGGGGAATTCCCTGCCGTTTTCGTCGGTTAAGGTGTAAAGCCTTTTTCTGTCGCAGTCCCTGCACGTCCTGGAAAAAGGACAGTAGATTAAGTCCATAACCTTTATATCGCCGCCGATGAGATAGAAGGTGTTGCTCTGCGCAAGCGGCTTTGCCTCTGCAACCGAAAGCTCCTTGGAAAGAGAGATATAATCGGCAGGACAAAGGGAAACAGAAATGCTGTTGGATAGGTTAAACCCCACCCCTGCAAACAGCTTTTTGTTTAGCTGTCGGGCAAGCTCTACAGCGTAATTACCCCCGCAATATATGCCGTCGAACGGGGTTATGAGCGGTATTAATCCCTCTATATCCTCACCCGAAAGATAGGGCGGAAGATAGATGAATTTTTCACCTTTAAAGCCCTCAAGCTTTGCGAATAAATCACCTGAATATACGGTGGGTTTGAGCACTGCAATATCCGCATTTACGCCCTTGAAGTCCTCTGAAATAACGCAGGTTAAGGCGTTCTTTACGGGGTTTGCCGCCGCAGGAAGGGGTTTAACCTGCTCTATAAGAGGGTTTGTATTTGCCGTCTGACTTGCAAAATAACCTGCGTAAGCCTGTCTGCGGAAGGCGTTCAATTTTGAAACGGGGATAAACGACTTGCCGTCGGTTGCAACCTCTCCGAAGCTGACCGAAAAGGGATAGTTGTCAATCCTGGAAAAGTTTTTTATTATATCCTCCTGCGAGGTGGGGCGGCTCTGCGCCTGCTCACAGATAAAGTCTGCAACGAAAGTCTGTCCGTCTATCGTCGCTACGGGTGCCTGACCTGCGTTTACGCTTACTTCGACAAAAATTTTACAGGTGCGTGTTGCGCTTAAAAGCCTACTGTTTAACGCCGTATCGGTCGTGATAAACGCCTTGTCTCCGTTTTTAAGCCTTGCAGAGCTCTTCAACTCTATTCCGCCCTTGACCTGAGAGGAATAGTAAGCTCCGCAAATCTCCTCCCCTCCCCTTAAGATTTTGAAGCCGTCGCCCTCGCTGAATCGGGCTGAGGTGCGGACTATGAACCTGCCGTTTTCCACGGATACGGTGCCGACAAACTCGCCTATATGCCCCTGAACGGCGGAGGAGAGAAAGCTCTTATCCTGACCGAATGCAAGCCCTTTTGTGTAATTACCCCTGTTATATGTGCGTTTTAACGCAGAGAGCTGAGCCTTCGCCTCACGCCCTTCAAGCAGGGTTTTATAGTAATTTACCGCTGCGGCTACGTACTCGGGTCGACGCATACGCCCCTCGATTTTAAAGGAGGCGACGCCTGCGTCAACCAACTTTTCTATGCTCTCGCCGACGGATAAATCGGATAAGGAGATGCGGTAGGCGTACAAGTCATAGTTTTTGCGGTTGATTTTATACTTCTTTCTGCAGGGCTGTTTGCACTTACCCCTGTTGCCCGAGTTTCCGCCTGCAAAGGAGGAGAGATAGCACTGCCCTGAAAAACAGGTACACAGCGCACCCTGGACGAAAACTTCGGTTTCGATTATTTTCGCTATCTTTTCAACGTCTGCAAGCTTAGTTTCCCTTGCAAGTATTACCCTGTCAAAGCCCAGACTTTTTGCATATCTTGCGCCGTACTCGTTGCAGATACCTGCCTGCGTGGAGAGGTGCAAAACCATTTGCGGATACTCCCTTTTAAGGTAGGCACCTAAAAACAGGTCCTGAATTATTATTGCGCTTGCGCCTGCATTCCACACCCTGACGGCGGTTTGTACAAAACTTTCTAACTCGCTCTCCTTGACGAGGGTGTTCATTGCAACGTAGATTTTAACGCCGAAAAATTTAGCGTAGGAGATTAACCTTTCCAAACTTTCAAAGTCGAAGTTCTGCGCAGAGCTCCTTGCAGAAAAGGCGGTTAAACCTAAATATATGGCGTTGCAACCTGCATTGATTGCGGTGTATGCGCTTTTTTCATCGCCTGCCGGGGCAAGAATTTCAATCATTTTTATACCCGAATTTTCTGATTATATCAGCCACCGCACCCTCGTCGCAGGTGGGGGCAACGTAGGAAGCTATGCGTTTTAACTCCTCCTCGCCGTTGCCTACGGCACAGCCTAACCCTGCAACCTCTATCATAGATATGTCGTTTAAGTTGTCGCCGACGGCAACCGTCTTTTCCATAGGGACGTTATACCTCTCGGCAATAAATTTAAGTGCTTCGCCCTTGGTTACGCCCAAAGGAGAAATTTCTATAAGCACTTTTGCACTGCAGGTTACGTCGAACTCGCCGCCCAAATCGGCTTTGATTTTTTCGTACAACGCCTGCCTTTCGTCCTGATGAACGAGCATTGCCACTTTGCAGAATTGCGGTTCGACCGTGGTTACAAAGCTTGACAGGGGAATATTAAGGTGCATTGACTTAATGCCGATAATCTTTTCGTATAAGTTCAAGTGCGGTTCGTCCTCGGGCAGGGTGGAATAAAAACCCTTATCCGAATAGAGCTGGATATTCTGGTTTAACGCCTCTAAATAGGAGCAGATTTTTTTCGCCTGTTGCTGCGTAAATACGGTATTTTTAATGAGTTCGCCCGTTGCGATATCTGCAATCTGACAGCCCTGAGAGGCGATAAGCAGACCGTTAAACCCCATTTCCCTCACCCTCGGCAAAATGCTGGGTAGAATTCTGCCCGTACAAACGGCGAAAATTCCGCCCAGTTCAACATAGTTGTTGACCTCTTCCACCACAAAGGGAGGTACTTCGTTTTTAGAGTTTGCAAGCGTTCCGTCAAAGTCGGACACGATGAGTTTATAGTTTAATTGTTTCATAGTCACTTTAAATTATTGTTCAAATAGTCCTTAATCTTTTTTGCAAGCACAATTCCTATGCCTTCGGTTGAAGCTATCTCCTCCTCGGTGGCGTTCATTAAATTGCCGACGTTGGAGAACTTCTGCATCAACGCTATCGACTTTTGCTTGCCTACCCCGTCGATTTCGGCAAGTACGCTCTTCAATGCGTTTTTGGTGTGAATGGAGCGGAAATACGTCACGGCGAAGCGGTGCGCCTCGTCCCTTATTCGCTGAACCATTCTGAGCGAATAGTCGCTCTTAGGTATTTTAACGCTGTCTTCAAAGGCGGTAGTAAATATCTCCTCGTCCTGCTTGGCGATTGAAATTAAATCTATATCTTTAACGTTGAGCTCGTCGAACACCTGCTTGACCGAGGACAACTGACCCTTACCGCCGTCGATGACGATTAAGTCGGGTTTGGGGAACCTGTCCTCTTCCTCGGTGTTGAGTTTACTTAAACGGCGAAGCAGTACTTCCTTTAACGAGGCGAAGTCGTCTGCCCCCTCTACCGTCTTTATCTTAAATCTTCTGTACGAGGTCTTGTCCGCCTCCCCGTCGATAAACACGACCATCGAGGCAACCTTATCCACACCCGAAACGTTGGAGATATCGTAGCACTCCATTCTGCGTGGATAGCGTGTTAAGCCCAACTGCTCCTGCAATCTTATGCAGGCGTTTACCGTCATGTCGTCCTTATGCTTTATTCTGTCCACCGACTTTTCTAAATAGTCGGCGACGTTTGCCCTTGCCATATCAAGCAGCTTTGCCTTTACGCCCTGCTTTGCGTAGGTTATGGTTATTGATTTGTTGAGCTTGTCTTTAAAGAATTTTTCGATTATCTCACCCTCGCAACAGTCCTCGACAATGAGCTCGGCAGGCGGCTCGTGGGCGGAGTAGTACTGCGTTATGAACGAGGTCAACGCCTCGCCGTCGGACAGGTGGGCGTCGTCTAAGGCAAAGGACGTGCCGCCCTGCATTATGCCCTTTCTCGTTACAAGCAGATTGACTGCGGAATATAACCCGTTCGTGGCGTATGCAATGACGTCGGCGTCGATGGGTTTGTTTATGGAGGTTATCCTCTTCGCCTCTAATTTAGAGAGCATTGCGAGCTTGTTTTTGTAGTCGAGCGCAAGTTCGAACGCCTCGTTCTCGGCGGCGGCGAGCATCTTCTCGGTTAAAATCTGCTGTGCCTTTGCGTAGTTGCCGTCTAAAAAGGACAGGGCAAGTTTAACTTTTTCTGCGTACTCCTCTTTGGAAATCTTGTGGGCGCAGGGGGCGCAACACTTGCCGATGTGGTAGTTTAAACACTCCCTTTTGGGCTTTGCGCCTATCGCCGTACGGCACAGCCTTACGCTGAAAAGCAGCTGACAGCACTCTAAAATATCCCTGTAGTTTATTCCGCCCATAAAGGGACCGAAGTACTTGCAACCGTCCTTTTTAATTTTACGGGTGACGTAAAAGTTGGGGTACTCCTCCCTTAAGTCCACCTTGATATAGGGGTAGGTCTTGTCGTCCTTTAACAGTATGTTATATTTAGGTTTGTACTTCTTTATAAGGTTGTTTTCAAGGGCTAAAGCGTCTATCTCGGAAGCCGTTATAATGTAGTTGAAGTCGGCAATGTTCTCCACCATCTTTAAGACCTTTTCGGGCTTAGGCGAGGAGTGGAAATATTGGCGCACCCTGTTTTTGAGTACCCTTGCCTTGCCGACGTAGATGACGTTGCCGAACTTGTCCAGCATTATATATACGCCCGGGTTTTCGGGCAGAAGTTTTAACTTTTCCTTAACGACGTCCATAATAACTCATTCTCCATTATAGCACATTATAACGGCTTTTGCAATATGGAAAAGCGTAAAAAAATCCCTTTTACATAAAATGCAAAAGGGACTTGAAATCTTCTTTTTATCAGACAGCCAACAAAACACCGCCGTACGAAATACCGATAAGGATAATTACAAAGTAAAATACGCATACCAACGCTATCAGACCGAAAAATACCGAAGAGAGAATTATACCCGTCCTTGAAAGGCTTTGGTTCTTTCCACTGCCCGTACGCTTTGCCTCGTTATTGGCGCATATGCTTAAAATAAGACCGATAAGCGGAGATAAGAAGGTGAATACAAAACCTAAAATGGTAAGCACAGAATAGCTGTCCGTAGCGGGATTATTAACCGTAGTCTGGGTTGTAGTCGTAGTGCGTCTGCCGCCGTTGCAATACTCCGACTCGAACGTCTTTGAAGTACCGCTTTGGCTGTTGGCGTTTTGCGTGCCTTGGTCTGCATCGGGCGTATACACCCTCTTTCCGCAAACAGGGCAGAAAACGGCTTCATCGGAAATCTGCTTTCCGCAAAAGGGACAATATTTCATATTTTCACCTATTATTTACACTTTAAAATAAATTAATATGCCCTTGCAAAATAGACGGTGTGTTTTGCCTTTTTGCCGCAGACTGCGCAAGTCTCGTCTGAAAGCTCGTCACGCATAACCCTTGCGGTGGCGGCGGTTTCAGCCTTGATTTTATCCTCGCACTCCCTGCAGCCGCACCAGCCGGCTAAGACGAAGTTGCCGCCCTCTACGCCTGCAAGTATGCCTGCCATATCGTTAGCCTTGACTATCCTTTCGTCTCTCCTTGCCCTTGCAGCCGTCAACATATCCGCCTGAATTGTATCAAGGAGGGCTTTAACCGTCTCTTCAATGCCGTCTAACGCACACTCGTTCTTTTCACAGGTATCCCTGCGGAAGAGCATAGCCTTGCCCGCCTCGATATCACGGGGACCTATCTCCACTCTTACGGGTACGCCCTTCATCTCCCACTCGTTGAACTTCCAACCGGGGGAGTTATCGGTATCGTCTAAAACCACCCTGACGCCTGCCTTTTCCAAAAGGGCTTTAACTTCGGCACACTTTTCTAAAACGCCGGGCTTCTTTGCTGCGATGGGCACGATGACAGCCTGGTAAGGCGCAACCTTGGGGGGAAGAACCAGACCTCTTGCGTCGCCGTGTGCCATAATAACCGCACCTATCATACGGGTGGAAGTACCCCAGCTGGTGGTGTAGGCGTATTTCTGTACGCCGTCTTTATCCAAAAACTTAATGTCGAACGCCTTTGAGAAATTCTGACCGAGGTAGTGAGAGGTGCCTGACTGTAAGGACTTGCCGTCCTTCATCATTGCCTCCATACCGTAGGTTGCAACCGCACCGGCAAACTTTTCCTTCTCCGTCTTTTTACCGCAGATTACGGGAATTGCTAAGACGTTCTCGGCAAATTCCTTATAGACCTCAAGCATCTTAACGGTCTCTTCCATTGCCTCTTCCTCGCTGGCGTGGCAGGTATGACCCTCCTGCCATAAGAATTCGGAGGTACGTAAGAAAGGACGGGTGGTCTTTTCCCAACGCATAACGTTAGCCCACTGGTTGATTAATATAGGTAAATCCCTGTAGGACTGAAGCCATTTGGAATACATATTGCCGATAATGGTCTCGCTGGTGGGGCGGATTGCCAAAGGCTCCGCAAGCTCCTCACCGCCGGCGTGGGTTACCACTGCAACCTCGGGAGCAAACCCCTCGACGTGCTCTGCTTCCTTGGTGAAAAAGCTCATAGGAATGAGCATGGGGAAATAAGCATTCTGAACCCCCGTCGCCTTAAAACGGGTATCCATTTCGTGCTGAATATTCTCCCAGATAGCGTAGCCGTAGGGACGAATGACCATGGTGCCCTTTACGGGACCGTAGTCGACGAGCTGAGTCTTTTTACAGACGTCGGTATACCACTGGGGGAAGTCGGTTTCAATATCCGCAATATTTTCTACAAAAGTATCCTTTGCCATAATTCCTCTTTTTTAAATCAATATTTATAAAATTATATCACAAGCTATATAAAAAATAAAGTGTTTAAACGCAGGATAATAAAAATTTTACTACGCTATTTTAGGCGAATTTTGAGGTATAAACAGTTGTAATATGCTTGAGTTTATTGTATAATATATGTACTATGGAAAGAAAATCGTATATGCACTTAAAAAGCGGCAGCGACGTAAGAGGCGTTGCCGTTGCAACCGAACAAGACGAGATAACCTTAACCCGTGAAGCGTTAGGGGATATTACCCGTGCATTTTTAAAATGGCTTAGCGTTAAGAGCGGTAAAAAGTCGTTGAAGATCGCTATCGGATACGATTGCAGAATTTCTAACGAAGTAATCTTTTCTATCGTTAAGGCTACAACCCTATCCTGCGGATGCGACGTGGTGGAGTGCGGGTTAAGCACTACCCCCTCTATGTTTATGCTGCTCAAGGACAAAAACTGGGGGTGCGACGCCTCGGTTATGATAACCGCCTCCCACCTCCCCTACTATATGAACGGGCTGAAGTTCTTTACACCCGACGGAGGGTTGAGCGGAAGCGAGATAAGCGCTATACTCTCCTACGCCGAAGAGGGCGCAAGCCTGCCTTGGGGAGAGGGTAAGTCAACCAAAAAACCCTATATGAACGTCTACTGCAACCATCTTGTTGAGACGGTAAGAAATGCTTGCGGTACCGATATGCCCTTATTCGGCAGGGTTATCGTTGTTGACGCAGGCAACGGCGTGGGCGGATTCTTTGCAAGCAAGGTGTTAAAACCTTTGGGCGCAATCACCTCGGGCAGCGTTAACCTCTGCCCCGACGGAAGGTTCCCCGCTCACATTCCCAACCCCGAACTGCCCGAGGCAATGGAGGCGTTAAAACGTGCCGTACTCTTTTCAAAAGCTCAGCTGGGCATCTCCTTCGATACCGACGTCGACAGGGCGGCAATCGTAGACGGCGACGGCAACCCCATTAACAGGGATAAGCTCATCGCACTCATTTCCGCAACCATTTTGCAGGAGCGTGAGGCAACCATAGTAACCGACAGCGTGACGAGCGACGGTTTATCCAAATTTATCGCCAACCATGGAGGTAAACACGTCAGGTTCAAGAGGGGTTATAAAAACGTCATCGACGAGGCTGTGCGCCGCAACGCAAACGGCGAGTACTGCCCCATTGCCATTGAGACGAGCGGTCACGCTGCGTTTATTGAGAATTACTTCTTAGACGACGGAGCGTACCTCATCTGTAAGCTTTTGGTGACTTTCTGCAATCAGGCAGCTAAAAAGCAGAAGCTCGGCGATTTGATTGAAACGCTTGAACTGCCCGTTGAGGAACACGAAATCCGCTTGAAGTTTACACCCGACTGCGAAAACTTTAAAGAAGAGGGCGAGAGAATTTTAAGGGAGCTTACCTTCTTTACTCAAGCCGATTCAAGGGTGGAGTTCGTGCCTAACAGCTACGAGGGAGTCAGGGTTAACTTCCGCAAAGGCGACGGCGACGGCTGGATGCTTATCCGCCAGAGCGTACACGACCCCGTTCTGCCCGTAAACTTTGCAAGCCTTTCAGTTGGCGGCGATAAGCTTATGGCAAAGTATTTATACACCTTTGCCGTCAAATATCCCCACCTCGACGTGAGTGCGTTGGAAGCTTTTTTAAACAGGGAATAACCGCATGCTACACACGTTTATCGTGCGGAAAGCGAATAAATTCAAAAATATTTTAGATAATACTATAACAGGAGAAAAAAAATGTCCGTACAACAAAAATGCGTTGACACGATAAGAGTACTTTCAGCTGAAGCAATCGAAAAGGCTAAATCGGGTCACCCCGGCATCTGCCTCGGCGCTGCGCCTATCGGCTACGAGCTGTTTGCAGATCACCTTTCGTTCAGCTACAAAAACCCCAACTGGGATAACAGAGACAGGTTTATTTTATCCGCCGGCCACGGCTCTATGCTCTTATATTCACTTATGCATATGTTCGGCTATGACGTTACGATGGAGGATATCAAGAACTTCCGTCAGCTCGGCGCTAAAACCGCAGGTCACCCCGAATACCGCAAGATTGCAGGTATCGAAACCTCTACCGGCCCCTTGGGTCAGGGCGTTGCAAACGCAGTCGGCTTTGCCGTTGCAGAGGCACACCTTGCGGCTATATTCAATAAACCCGATTACCCCGTAGTAGATCACTTCACCTACGTGTTGACGGGCGACGGTTGCCTTGAGGAGGGTATCGGCTACGAGGCTTGCTCCTTTGCCGGTAACCAGAAGCTGGGCAAACTCATATTGTTATACGATAGCAACGACATAACCATTGAAGGCGATATCTCCACCACCTTCTCCGAAGATACCGCAACCAGATTTATGGCTCAGGGTTGGCAGGTTATCAGGGTTAACGACGCAAACAATTTACCCCTTTTGAAGCTTGCAATCGAAAGGGCGAAGAGCGATCTTACAAGACCTTCGGTTATTATCTGCAAGACCCAGATAGGCTACGGCTCGCCCTTAGTCGGCAGTGCGGACTGCCACGGCGCTCCCCTCGGCGAAGAGAACGTTAAACTTTTAAAGGAAACCCTCGGCTGGACGGAAGAACCCTTCACCGTTCCCGCAAGCGTTAAAGCTCACTGCATGGCGATTGCAGAGGAGAAGTGCAAGGCTGAGGAAGAGTGGAACGAGCTGTTTGCAGCTTACGAAAGAGAGTACCCCGCCCTCGCTGCACAGTATAAGCAGTTTATGAAGGGTGTGGTTGACTTTAACGCCATCGACGGCTTGTACGACTTTAACAAACCCGAGGCTACGAGAAGCTGCGGCGGTAAGGTGCTTAACGCCATTTCTAAAGCCGTACCTTTCATTATGAGCGGTTCGGCTGACCTTGCCCCCTCCACCAAGACCGAAATCAAGGGAAGCGCATACTTCTCACCCGAACACAGAGAGGGCTGCAATATTCACTTCGGTATAAGAGAGCACGCTATGAGCGCAATCTGCAACGGTATTCAGTTGCACGGCGGCTTAAGGGCGGTTTGCTCTACCTTCTTCTCCTTCTCCGACTATATGAAGCCCGGCATCAGGATGTCGGCTTTGATGAAGTTACCCGTTATCTACGTTATGACTCACGACTCGATAGGCGTCGGCGAGGACGGACCTACCCACCAGCCTATGGAACAGCTTGTTATGCTCCGCTCCATACCCGGTATTAACGTGTTCCGCCCCTGCGACGGCAAGGAGACTGCCGCTGCGTTTATGACGGCGTTCAGCTCTGACCAGCCCACCGTTATCGTTGAGACGAGGCAGAATTTGCCCGTATACGAGAGGTCGGGCAGAAAGGCGATGAGAGGCGGTTACGTCCTCTCCGACTGCGAAGGTACCCCCGACGTATTGCTTATCGGTACGGGTTCGGAAGTTGAGCAGTGCGTTCAGGCACAACAGCTGCTTGCACAGCAGAATATTAAGGCAAGAGTCGTATCCCTCCCCTGCATGGAAATCTTTGAAAAGCAGGACGAAGAGTATCAGAACAGCATTATCCCCAAGTCGGTTAAGGCAAGGGTGTGCGTTGAGGCGGCAAGCCACTTTGCATGGTACAAGTACTGCCGTGACTTCGGCGAGCTTATCACTATGACGAGCTTCGGTACCTCCGGTAAGGCGGCAGACCTGTTCAAATACTTCGGATTCACCGCTGAAAACATCGTTGAAAAGGCTAAACGCTCAATAGACAACGTTGCCTATAACAGATACAGCCACTAATTCAAATGCATATGAAAATAATTAAGGCGTAGCTTTCGGCTACGCCTTTTAATTTGGGTATAGATGTAATTGAGTTAAGTTGTATGTAACTTCGCCCTATGACGGGCGAAAGTATTAAAACAGCTCGCTTCAGTTTTGAAGCGAGCTGTTAAATTTATATGCCGACTATTGCGGTTTTGAATACGTCGCAGACGCTGTCTACGGGGATAAAGTGCACGTTGTCTTTGACTACCTGAGGCACTTCCTCCAAATCCTTGACGTTGTCTTTGGGAATGATTACGTCCTTTACGCCTATGCGGTAGGCTGCAAGCGACTTCTCCTTTAATCCGCCTATGGGGAGTACGCAGCCCCTTAAGGTGATTTCACCCGTCATAGCTACGTCACGCCTTACCGGCTTTTTGGTGAACGCCGAGAGAATTGCCGTCGCCATGGTTATGCCTGCGCTCGGTCCGTCCTTGGGCGTTGCACCCTCGGGCACGTGGACATGAATATCGGTTGTTTCAAACTGTTCGGAATTCAAGCCGTACTCCTCGGCGTTGGAGCGAATGTAGCTTATTGCCGCCCTTGCGCTCTCCTTCATAACGTCGCCGAGCTTGCCCGTCAGAAGTATTTCGCCTTTACCGTGCATTGCCGAGACTTCGATAGATAAGGTGGTACCGCCTACCGCCGTCCAGGCAAGACCCGTTGCGGCGCCTACCCTGTCGTCCTTGGGCAATTCGTCACCCTTCTCGTAACGGGCTGCGCCCAAGATATCGTGCAGCTCTTCCTTAACAACCGTACGGGTAAAATCCTCGCCCTTAGCCTTTTTAACGGCTATCTTGCGGCAGACTGCGTCAATCTGTCTCTCTAAACTTCTTACGCCCGCCTCCCTCGTGTAGCCGTCGGCGATGGCGTCGATTGCCTCGTCGGTGAAGGTTATATTGTTCTCGTCCAAGCCGTTTGAGGCGAGCTTTTTGGGGATTAAATATCTCTTTGCAATCTCCCTCTTCTCCTCTAAGGTGTAGCCCGAGAGCTCGATAATCTCCATTCTGTCACGCAGGGGTTCGGGGATTGCGCCGAGGTCGTTGGCGGTGGTTATGAACAGTACCTTGGATAAATCGTAAGGCACCTCTAAATACCTGTCCCTGAAGGTTGCGTTCTGCGCAGGGTCGAGCGCCTCTAACAGTGCGCTGGAGGGGTCGCCCCTGAACTTGTCGGTGGAGAGCTTGTCTATCTCGTCTAACAGGAACACGGGGTTAATCGAACCTGCGTTCTTGATTGCGGTTATTATTCTGCCCGGCATTGCGCCGACGTAGGTCTTTCTGTGACCCCTTATCTCCGATTCGTCGGTCACGCCGCCAAGGCTCATTCTTACAAAATTACGCCCCAGCGCACGTGCAATCGAGGTTGCAATGGAGGTCTTGCCCACACCGGGAGGGCCTACAAAGCACAATATAGGTGCGTTCATTCCGCCCGTGAGCTTGAGTACGGCAAGGTATTCGGTTATCCTCTCCTTGATTTTCTCAAGTCCGTAATGGTCCTCGTTCAATATGGTTACGGCATCCTCTAACCTTTCGGTGTCCTCGGTGGTCTTAACCCACTCTAAATCTAAAATCCAGTCGATATAGTTGCGAAGGACGTTGTAGTCGGGGGAAGAGGTCTGCATTCTCGACATTCTCGAAAACTCTTTGAGCGTCTTTTCTTTGACCTCGTCGGGGAGCTCCTTCTGTTCGATTTTTTCCTTGAGCTCGTCCAGCTCGTCGCCGTCGTCGCCGAGCTCGGTGTGGATAGCCTTGAGCTGCTCCCTTAAGTAGTAGTCCTTCTGCCCCTTTTCGATACTGCGTTTGACGGATGCGTTAATCTTCTTCTGAAGCCTTGCAATTTCAGCCTCGTCGTTGATTGCACGGCATAATAAATCGTACTGCTCGCATAAATCGATGGTGCTCAATATGTGCTGTTTGGCGTTTGGCGAAAGGTTTAAAACGTTGACTGCGTTGTATAAAAACTCTTCCTTGTCTTCGGTGTTTTTAAGGACGTCAGCAGCCTCGTCGGAAACACGTTCGGGGGACAATACGTCGCCTATTGAGTATTTAGCAGTGCGGAAATATGCCTCAGCCAAATCGTTGTTATTGATCTGCGTGGGCATCTCTTCGACGTCTGCAAACAGGCTGCCGTCCGATTTTTCAAGGGCGTTGATTTTAACCCTGTACATACCCTTAGCCGTTACCCTAACCCTGTTGCCGGGAAGATTGGTAACCCTTGTAACCGTGATTACTGTGCCGACGTCGAACAGATCGACTTCGCCCGTAACGTCGTTTACGCTTTCGTCCTTCTGGGTAGCCACTACCATTACTCTGCCACGATCGAGGGCGTACTTAATGGCGGCAAGCGTAACCGTCCTGCCTGCGTCGAAAGATATTGTGGATTGAGGAAGGGCGCAGCGCCCCCTTAAAGCCGCTAAAGGCAGATGTATAATTTCGTTTGCCATAGTCTAATTTACTCCTTTTTCATCCGCAATCTGACTGTACTGTTCTTTTCCAGCACCATAAAAACATAGGGGGATAAGCTGACCGCCTCCCCCACAGTATTATTATAAACGGTTTACCGCCGTTCAAAACAGCTTGTTTTGAGTTATGCCGATTTTTTATATATTATTTTAGGTTCGGCATTGTTGGTTATGCAATCTGCGGTGACGATAACCTCTTCAACACCCGATTCGGAGGGTATTTTGTACATAACCGAAGTCATAACGTTTTCGATAATCGTCCTTAATCCCCTGGCACCCGTCTTTAATTGGATTGCCGTCCTTGCAATTTCCCTTACAGCCTCGTCGTCGACGGTGAGTTTTACGCCGTCAAGTGCAATGAGTTTTTTGTACTGCTTGATGATTGCATTCCTCGGCTCCGTGAGTATGTTGACGAGCGCCTGCTCGTCAAGGGGATGGAGCGCAACCGCAATGGGAATTCTGCCAACGAATTCGGGGATAAGACCGAACTTGGTTAAGTCCTGAGGCTTAACGTCTGCCAATGCCTTGTAGGTGTCCTCGTCGGTTGTCTTTACCTCGCCGCCGAAGCCTAAGGACTTGCTCTCCTTGCGTGCCTGAACAATCTTGTCAAGCCCGACGAAGGCGCCGCCGCAGATGAATAAAATGTTGGTGGTGTCAATTCTCAGGCACTCCTGCTGGGGGTGCTTGCGCCCGCCCTGAGGGGGAACGTTGGCAACAGTGCTTTCGATTATTTTCAACAATGCCTGCTGAACGCCCTCGCCCGATACGTCACGGGTGATGGAGACGTTTTCACTCTTTCTTGCAATCTTGTCTATCTCGTCGATGTAGATTATGCCCCTCTGAGCACGGGCGATGTCGTAATCGGCATTCTGAATGAGTTTAAGGAGGATGTTTTCAACGTCCTCGCCTACGTAGCCTGCCTCAGTCAGAGTGGTTGCGTCCGAGGTGGCAAAGGGTACGTTTAATATCTTTGCAAGCGTTCTGGCAAGCAAAGTCTTTCCGCAGCCGGTGGGACCTAACAGCAGAATATTACTCTTATCGATCTCGACGTCGGCAAGGTCTCCCTCCTCCGTACCTATGCTGTTTATACGCTTATAGTGGTTGTACACCGCAACGGAGAGTACCTTTTTAGCCTCTTCCTGACCGACGATATATTTATCAAGCTCTTCCTTTATCTCGGCGGGCTTTTTTAAAGGTACGGGTTGGGTAGATGCACCACGCTCGGTTTCGGAGAGCATATCCTTGCATATCTCTACGCACTCGTCGCAAATATAAGCTCCGTTCTGACCGGCAATGAGCTTTTTAACCAACTCTTCAGGTTTACCGCAAAACGAACAAAATCTTTGGCTTTCTTTCAATTTTAACTCCAGATAAATAAAATTTGTTTAATCTCTCAGGCTGAACTGCCTAAAAAATGGCTGATTAACAAGGTTATTATTGCCTTGCTGAACGGATATTATTCAACCTTATCTCTTGTAGAATACGGTATCGATAAGACCGTAACTTAAAGCTTCCTCTGCAGAGAGATAGTTATCCCTGTCGGTATCCCTTTCAATCTCCTCAATAGGTCTGCCCGTGTTTGCAGCGAGAATACGGTTTAACTTCTTCTTCGTCTTTAAAATGTGGTTTGCAGCAATTTCAATGTCGCTTGCCTGACCCTGCGCACCGCCTAAAGGCTGGTGAATCATTATCTCGCTGTTGGGCAGGGCGTAACGTTTGCCCTTTGCACCGCTCGAAAGCAGGAAGGCACCCATAGATGCTGCCATACCTATACAGATTGTGGAGACGTCACACTTGATATAGTTCATAGTGTCGTAGATTGCAAGTCCTGCCGATACCGAACCGCCGGGGCTGTTGATGTAAAGACAGATATCCTTTGAAGGGTCCTTTGCCTCCAAAAAGATGAGCTGAGCAACTACGGTATTTGCAACTGCGTCGTTAATCTCACCGCTTAAAAATATAATTCTGTCGTCTAATAATCTTGAATAGATATCGTAGGAACGTTCACCCCTCGAGGTCTGTTCTACCACTATAGGCACGAGTGTGTTGTTGGTTTCTTTTATCATTTTTAACTCCTTATTCAAATAGGATATTTATAGACAGGTTTTGAATTGTTTATGCTTGAATTGCCAAAAACTTAAGTCCGTTTCTCTTCATAGATGCGAGTAGTTCAAGGCGCAGGAGTACCGTCCGCAGGGAGCGTACATAGACGTACGTGACCAAGGCGGCACGGACTGCAACGCCGAAATACGAAGCATATATGAAGAGAAACAAAATGGCGGCATAATACGCCGCCATTAAATGCCAAACTTAACCCTTACGCAACTAAGTTGTTGTTTGCGGAAAGGAACTCAAACAGCTTGGTTATAACTATATCGTTTGCGATATATTCAAGCTGACGTGCGTCGATATTCTTCTTATATTCTTCTACCGTCTTTTCAACGGAAGCTGCCTGCTCTGCAATCTTAGCGTCGATCTCTTCCTGAGTTGCGGTGATGCCCTCGGTCTTGATAATCTTTTCAATTACAAGCTGGGAAAGTACCCTGGACTGTGCCTGAGTACCAAACTGAGACCTGAACTGCTCCATAGTCTGTCCCATATATGCAACGTATTCCTCGAGCTTGATGCCCTGGTACATAAGCCTGTAGGAGAAATCCTGAACGATAGAGTCAATCTCGGACTCGATCATAGCCTGAGGGATTTCACATTCGCAGGTATCGCAGATAGCCTTAACGATGCTGTTCTCGGTCTGATCACGGCTGTCGTTCTTTGCTTTGGTTTCAAGGCGCTCACGGGTCTTTGCCATATATTCTTCAACCGTCTCTACGCCTGCGTGCTGCTTAACGTATTCGTCGGTCATCTCGGGTAATACCTTGCCCTTGATGGAATTTAATTTAATGTGGAAGGTTGCGTCCTTGTCACGGAGATTATCTGCCTGATAGTCAACGGGGAAGTGAACGACGATGTCCTTCTCCTCGCCGATTGCCATACCTGCAACCTGCTCCTCAAAACCGGGAATGAACGCACCGCTGCCGAGCTCTAAATCATAGCCCTCAGCCTCGCCGCCGGCGAAAGCTTCGCCGTCTACAAAGCCCTTGAAGTCGATATTAACGGTATCGCCGCTTGCGCATGCTCTGTCGGTTACGTCAACAGTCTTAGCCTCTCTTGCAAGGATTTTTTCAGCTTCTTTCTGAACGTCTTCGTCGGTTACGGAGTACTCGTACTTCTTAATCTCCAAGCCCTTGTATGCACCGATCTTAACGTCGGGCTTAACGGGAATGGTAAAGGTCATGACAACCTTGTCGTCGGAAAGGTCGTCAACCGAAAGTTCGGGTGCGCCGACTGCGGTGAAGTTCTCCTTCTCCTTTTCCAAAATTGCCATATAGTGTTCGGAATAGAGAACGTTGAACGCCTCGTCAAAGAAAACGCCCTTGCCGTAATAGTTTTCGATTACGGGCTTGGGTGCCTTACCCTTTCTGAAACCGGGTACTGCGTACTTACCCCTCGTCCTGGTGTAAGATGTGTTCAATGCCTGCTTCCATTCCTCACCGGTGAAGGTGATGGTGAGTTTTACCGTGCTTTTTTCTGATGCAGCTTGCGTGTATTCCATTTTATTTCTCCTGATTGAATTGCCTTTTATTTGTAAACCTTACCCGAAATTCGGGCAAAGCCGATTAACACGAACTATATTTTAACACACTTGTTTTATTTTGAAAAGCAATTTATAAGCCCGTTATCAATTTACTTTTTAAAATTTTTACTATATAATGAAGTAAATTGCAATAAAGGCGTGTTTTTACGCAGATGATTTAAGGAGATTCAAGTGCCTCAGGACGCTTTTACTTTAAAATATATAGCAAGGGAATTAAACGAGACGTTTACAGGGGGTAAGATTTCAAAGATTAACCAACCCTCTAAAGATACGCTCTCCCTTTTAATATACACACGTTCGGGCACGGTTAAACTTACTTGCGACCTTTCTGCAAAATATTGCCGTCTTTCCGTGGGCGAGAGCTGCCCCGAGGTCAACCCCGAGGTTGCCCCTAACTTCTGTATGCTGCTGCGTAAGCACCTGCAGAACGCCGAGGTTTTAGCAGTTGAACAGGTCAACCTTGAAAGGGTTATCCGCTTTGACTTTAAGTGTTTTTCAGAATTTGAAATCGCCGAAATGAGCCTGTACTTTGAGATTATGGGCAAGTACTCCAACGCAGTGCTGGTTAAAGACGGGGTTATCGTCGGGGCGTTAAAGACCGCCTCCTTGGAGACGGGCGCAAGGCGTGTGACCTTAGGCGGTGCAAAGTACCTTTTGCCGGCAAGCCAGGGCAAGGCGGAACAGGATAATTTAGCGGAGATTAAAAGGGCGTTTGAATGTAAAGAAGGCTACGTCGACGGCGGCACGGCGAAGTTTATCTCCGACAAGGTGGCGGGCGTCGCCTATACCACGGCGGAGGATATCGTTGCCCTCTACGGCGAGGACGTCACCGCAGAGCAGGTCTATTCCTATCTGAACGAGGGCGAGGTCTGCCCCTGCGTAATATATAGCGGCGGCGTGGCTATCGACTTCAAGGCGAGAAATTCTTCAGGCGGGGTCAGGTGCGAAAGCTTGCTTAAAGCACAGAGAGAGTTTTACGACTACGCCGTATATAAGAAGAAGTTCGAGGACGAAAAGAGGAAGTTAAACTCCGCACTCGCCTCTGCTATTAAAAAGGTTGAAAAGAGGCTTGCAGACCTTTTCGACAGGCTGTCAGAATGCGAGAAAGCCGAGGGCGTTAAACTGTGCGGAGAACTCATTACCTCCAACATATATGCCATCGAACGGGGCAAAACAAGCTTTGAGGCGGTCAACTATTACGACGAGAACTGCGCTACGGTTAAAATTGCGTTAGACCCCCAACTATCCCCCTCCCAAAACGCACAACGCTACTATAAAAAGTACGCAAAGCTTAAAAGGACGGAGCAGACTTTATCGGCGAGAAAGGCCGACGAAGTGGCAAGGCTGGACTACTTAAAAACCATTGAAAGCAACTTAGCTTTAGCGGAAAACTTAACCGATTTGAAGGAGACGAGAGACGAGCTTGTCACCCTTTCGCTCCTCCCCCCTCCCCCTAAGCTGAAGGGCGGCAAAAAGGGCGGTGAAAAGAAAGCGGAGAACAACTTCAGAACGTTTGAATTCGGTGGGTTTACGGTCGTGTGCGGCAGGAATAACGTACAGAACGACAACCTTACCAAGGGGCTGGACGGCGAGGATATCTGGCTGCATACCAAGACCTATCACTCTGCTCACGTAGGTATTATTTTACAGGGCAGAAAGGCTACGGACGAGGTCGTAAAGTTCGCCGCAGAGGTCTGCGCTTACTACTCCGACGCAAGGGAGAACGGCAAGGTCCCCGTGGACTATACCTTTAAAAAATACGTAAGAAAACCCAAAGGAGCCGTTGCAGGTTACTTTGAATATATAAACCAAAAAACTATTTTAGTTGCGCCCTGTGCGCACTTAAAGGAGAGGCGTGATGAACGACAATAACCAGAAATCTGACAGAACCGAAGAGCTTAGAGAGGAGACCGAGGAGCTGACCGAGGAGGAAAAAAGGAGGGCATATATGCCTCACTTTTACATCTCTTTGGGCTGCTTTGCAGTGGGCTGTATACTGTTTATACTCTCGATTATCTTTACATTCGTCCTTAAAAACGGCATTGCGGTGTTCTTTTTAATTGGAAGCATGATTGCCGAGCTGGCTTCAATAAGCTTTTTAAACGCTATGAAGCAAAGAGGCGGCGAGGGCAAATTGAGAACGGTATTCGTGATTTTAAGCTACGTTATTATGGGTGCCGCCATGATTATCTTTATTGCAGGTACGACTACGGCAGGTATTGCGAGTAATTAAGTATAATTAAGGTGCTTAAGCGGAATACTGTCTTTATGGACGATATTCTGCTTGCCCTCTCCTCCCTGCTTGAAAGCAGCGGAACGGACGGGTATAAAATATTTTACGAGGATGAACTTATAGAGGTCTTCCCCGACGATTTGCGAAACCGTGAAACGCTTGAAGCGGCGTTAAAGAAGCTGACTTCGGACGGGTATATTGACGTTAAATATGCCCGTGGCGAGGTCTTTTGCATTGCCGTTCTGAAGAAATACGAACAACCTGAAGAGGTGGGGAACGATTGCAAAGAGGTCCTGCCCGCAAAACCCGTAAACGCAAACAGCGTCTATATCTACGCTGCTGTTGCCGCCTTTTTGGGCGGTATGATAGGCGGATGCATTACGGCTATTATTGCGGCGGTCGTGTGAAATGCTGAATAAATGCGAAAACGACGTTATGGGCGCCGTTTACTGCCTGTGCGACGGTACGGACGGGTGTCTCATCTCCCCCTTTGATATCCTAAACGTGCTGCCGGGACGCAGGCGCTACACCGCAGAAAGGGTGGAAAACGCACTGCTTTCCCTCAAAAACAATGGATACCTCGATTTGATTTCCTCCGAGAGAAAGGGCGAAAAGATGTACGTTGTCTCCTTGAAGGCGAGCGGTCTTGCCTTTAAAAACGAGGCGTTGCAAAAGAGGAAAGAGTTTTTAAACAGAATTTTAACGGCTTTCGTCGGTGCGCTGGCAACCTTTATCTTCGGTCTTATTTTAAAGGCAATATTCAAAACGTGAAAAACACGGACTTTGCAGTCCGTGTTTTTTGATTGTGGTCAATAATTAATTGTACATTACTCGGGGTTGTATTTCGTGCAAGAAACGAGCAAGAGGATAAATTTCGGAGAACCCAAGCCCATCTCTCTGGAAAGATGCGAGTAAGAGATAATTTACGGAGAACCCAGCCCATCTCTCTTCAGAGATACGAGCAGTTCAAGGCTGTGATAATCGCACCTTATTCGGGTATGTATTTCGTGCAAGAAACGAGCAAGAGGATAAATTTCGGAGAACCCAGCCCATCTCTCTTCAGAGATACGAGCAGTTCAAGGCGTGTGAGTACCGACCGCAGGGAGTGTACATAGACGTACACGACCAAGGCGGCACGGAGCACAACGCAGAAATGCGAAGTATATATGAAGAGAATATTATGCTTCGCAGAAGGCTACCATCGCCTTATACATCGAATACAAGTCCGCCTTGGAAATTATTTCGTAGGGGGCGTGCATGGAGAGTACGGGACAGCCCATGTCGCAGGTGTCGATACCTAAGTTTGCAATGTACATAGATACCGTACCGCCTCCGCCTACGTCTATCTTGCCGAGCTCGCCCGTCTGCCAGATAACGCCGTGGGAGTCAAGAGCGTCACGAAGATATCCTACCATTTCGGCAGAGGCGTCGTTGGTGTTGCCCTTGCCCCTTGAACCGTGATACTTGGTTAACGACGCTCCGCAGTTGATATAGGATGCGTTATTCTTTTCATACACCTCTGCATATGCAGGGTCGAAACCTGCCGTAACGTCGCAGGATACGCACTTTGAAGAATAGCGAACCATGAGGGGATCTGCCCCTAACGCCTTGGCAAGGCTCTCTATCAAATCGAGAATAATTCTCGACTGCATACCCGTTATACCCTGACTGCCCGTCTCCTCCTTGTCGGCAAAGACTGCAATCAACGTGTCCTCAGTTTTGCTATCGAAGAGGGCTGTCATTTCGGGATATGCGCAGACCTTATCGTCGTGACCGTATGCGGAGATTAACGCCCTGTCAATGCCTACGTCACGGGGCTTGCCTGCGGGTACCAACGTGAGTTCGCTGGTCTGGAAGTCTATCTCGGTCATGCCGTATTTGGCGTTTAAAAGCTTTAACGCCGCTGCCTTGACCGCCTCCTTTTCGTCCTCCGACTTGTCAGGAATGGCTGCAAGCAATGCGTTTAAGCTTTCACCCGAAACGCCCTTTGACAGAGGCAGTTCTCCCTGAGCTGCCGCAAGGTGGGGTAAAAGGTCGGTTATATAGAAGATGGGGTCGTCTTCGTCCTCGCCAACACACACGTCCACCCTCTCTCCGCCGGGCAGTACGACTACGCCGTGGAGTGCAAGGGGAACGGTCGTCCACTGGTACTTTTTAATTCCGCCGTAGTAGTGCGTCTTTAAAAAGGAGAGACCTGCCGCCTCGAATACGGGGTTGGGCTTTAAGTCAAGCCTGGGGCTGTCCACGTGGGCAGCCATGATTTTAAAACCGTACTTTTCCACGTTGCGGGTGCCGATCCTGATTAAAAATATATTCTTGTCCCTGTTGATAAAGTACAGCTTATCGCCGGGTTTAACCTTGTCGCCGAAAGTATAGCTTTTGTAGCCCTTAGCCTCGGCGAGTGCCTTTGCACTCATAACCGCACCCCTTTCGGTCTTGGAAGTGAAGAGGAATTTTTTGTATTCCTCTGCATAGTCGAAGATCTCCTTTAACTCTTCCTCGCTTGCTTCCTTATAATAATTTTTTCTTTTATATTCGAATTCCATTTTAACCTCCCATAGCGTGGCGGCAGGGAACAGTATTATAAATACACCCCTCCGCTTTGTAATCCATATTTTATTATAACCAAAATATATACTTTTGTCAATAGTGAGGTTAAAGGCTTTCCAATATTTTATTTTATTAAATTTTTGCTTTTGCTATTTACTTATTATTAAATATGGTATATAATTATTCTATATGAGTTTATCTAAAAGGACGTATAAATTTAACGCAAAGAAAATTGCCGTTTTGGGCGTATTGACGGCGTTGAGCCTGATTGCGTTTTTGATTGAAAACCTGTTCCCCCCTCTTTTTATCCCCGGGGCGAAGTTGGGACTTGCAAACGCATTCTCCTTTGCGGCGTTGATTATTTACTCCCCGATTGAGGCGTTTATAATCGTCGGCGTGAGGACGCTTCTGTCTGCTATTTTTGCAGGCAATATATCGGCAGTTATTTACAGCTTTACGGGCGGTATCGTGGCAATGGGGGTAAGCTCTCTTTTAATCTACCTCGTCTGCCCTAAGATTTCCGTCGTCAGCGCAAGCGTTGCGGCGGCTGTCGTACACAACCTTACCCAGAACGCTGTATTCGTTTTGATTTCGGGAACGACGCTTGCGTTCAGCTATGCCCCCTACCTTGCGTTAATCGGCGTGGCGAGCGGTACGTTTATCGGTCTGGCGGTAACGGTAATTATTAAAAAAATACCCGAAAATACCTTTAAAAATTTATTAGGCGTCAGATGCAAAGGACAAGCCGAAAGTTAATTTACGGAAATTACGTACCCTTTGGGGCGTTGATTTTATTATAAGGAGAAAAAAATTTTAGGAGGTTGACATTGAAAGCAATAAAAGGAAAACCCTTTTTTGCAGGCATTCACGTGCATGACAAGAAAAGTTTAGCGTGTGATAAGGAGACGGAAAGAATGCCTGAGCCTGAGGAGGTCTATATCTCACTCTCTCAAAGCTTGGGCAAACCTGCCTCCCCCTGCGTTGAAAAAGGGCAGAAGGTCAAGGAAGGCGAAGTAATTGCCAAGGCTTCGGGTCCCATTTCTTCCGACGTATTCGCAAGTATTTCGGGCGAAGTGACGGATATCAAACCCTTAGTCGGTGCGAACGGCGGTACTGAAACCTATATCGTCATCAAGGGCGATAACAGCGGTGATAAGGCGTACCTGCCCCCCTTGGAGAACCCCGACGGCGATGCAATCAAACAGCGTATAAGAGATTGCGGCATAGTCGGTCTCGGCGGTGCCGGGTTCCCCACGGCGGTTAAGGTTGCACCCAAGACGTCGGTTGATACGCTCATCTTAAACGGCGCCGAGTGCGAACCCTACTTAACCTGCGACCACAGGCTTATGCTCGAGCATACGGACGAGATTGTCCGTGGTGCGCTGATGATCGCAAAGGCTTTGACCGTAAGCAAGATTTATATAGGTATCGAGGCTAACAAACCCGACTGCATTGCGGCTTTTGAAAAGTACGACGAGATTCAGCCCGTCATCTTAAAAAAGCAGTACCCTATGGGCAGTGAAAAACACCTGATTTACGTATGTACGGGCAGAAAGGTGGGTATTGGTAAATTACCTGCCGACTCGGGCGTGGTCGTTCAGAACGTGGCTACGGCTTATGCGGTATGCCAGGCGGTTGAGTTGGGCAAACCCCTTTACGAGAGAATTTTAACCGTATCGGGCGGAGCCGTTAAGGAGCCTAAAAACCTCTGGGTTAAAGTAGGTACCCCCGTTAAGGCTATCGTCGACTTCTGCGGCGGCGAAGCTGAAGAACCTAAAAAGGTTGTCCAGGGCGGACCTATGACGGGTATGGCGCTCTCAACCTACGACGTATATACCCACAAGACTACGTCGGGCGTACTGCTCTTAACCGCAAAGGAAGCTGCTGCGGATGAGCCTACCCCCTGCTTGAACTGCGGTAAGTGCGCAGACGTCTGCCCTATGCACCTTATGCCTATGCATACTGCGTTCTACGCCTCGGCAGGCGATTTCGACACTGCGGCTAAGCTCGGCAACACGTTATCTTGCATCGAGTGCGGTGCGTGCGAATACACCTGCCCTGCAAAACGTCCCTTAATTCAGGCTATAAGAAAGACCAAGGCGGCTATGAGAGCTAAACAGGCTCCTGCCGCTCCTGCCGCTCCTGCCGCTAAACCCGCCGATACGAAGGGCAACAGCGCACCTTCTGTTACGCCTGAGCAGAAACCCACGGGCGAATACGTCGACAAGAACGACGTAACCAGACAGATTGCTGCAGAAACAGCTACAACAGATAAGGAGGAAAAGAAATGAATAATCAAGTAGTAATTTCCACCCCTCCCCACGTCAAATCCCCCAGGACGACGAAGGGAATAATGTTAGACGTTATTATTGCCTTAATCCCTGCGGCGGTGATGGGTATCGTGTACTTCCGCCTCAATGCGTTTATTTTAATTTTAACGTCGGTTCTCGGCTGCGTTGCGACGGAGTTCGTATACTACTTCATTGCCAACAAGGGCTTTGGCGATAAGTGCAAAAACGCAGGTGCCGTGTGCAAAAAATGGTGGAAGCAGTTTGACTTAACCTCGATTGTTACAGGTTTGATACTTGCACTCATCCTCCCCCCTGCTACAAAATGGTACGAGGTGCTTTTAGGCGCTATCTTCGCCATTGCCATCGTTAAGATGCTGTTCGGCGGTACGGGCAAAAACCTCGTCAACCCTGCGGCTACGGGCAGAATATTTATGTTTATGAGCTTTACCTTGACGGTTTATACGGCTTGTAGCATTGCCCCCGTAGCAGCTGACGGCAACTTGTTTACAGGTGCTACCCACCTTTCGGGCTATCTGCTCGGCGGCGACCCCTCAGGTAAGGTTGGCTGGCTCGATTTGCTCCTCGGTACCGGTCTTGCAGGCTGTATCGGCGAGACGTGTAAGCTTGCGTTGATTATCGGCTATATCTATCTGGTAGTGCGTGACGTAATCAAGTGGTGGCAACCCGTTCTGTACGTCGTGCTCTCCGCATTCCTCTCTGTTTGCCTTGCGGCAATCGGCGGAACGTTTGATATCGGTTTATTCTTAGATTACGCCCTCTCCGGCGGTCTTATGTTCGGTGCTATCTTTATGGCTACCGACTACGTAACCTCACCTAAAGGCGTATACGGTCAGCTTGTTTACTACATAGCTCTGGCTGTGCTTACTTCGGTTCTGCGTTACTTTACGAAGATTGAAGTCGTTTCCTTCGTAATACTGCTTATGAACCTCGTTGTTCCCTTAATCGATACTTATATCGTACGCAAGCCCTTTGGCTATAAGAAAGAAAAAAAGCAAAAGGAGGGCAAATAAATGACGGTTAAACAGTTTTTTAAAGGCAAGGCGTTTAAATGCCTGATAGTGCTTATGTGCATTTTGCTTATGAGCGGTGCTATCTTAACAATCGCCTACGGCTTCTTGGAGGTCTACGCAGGCGAAAGATTGCAGAGAGCTGTAAATAAGATTTATCCCGACCAGTCCGTCAATATCTACGGCAAGGACGATAAGCTTATCGACAGCAACGAGAAAAACCCCGAAAGCCTTGTTGAAACCACTATTACCCTCGGCGACGCCAACGTCCTCTCCGCTTACAGAATAACCTTTACCGATAAGAGCGACGTTCACTACCTCGTTCAGTCGCA
Organism: Candidatus Coproplasma sp.; assembly: GCA_051892535.1. GTDB lineage: Bacteria > Bacillota > Clostridia > Christensenellales > Borkfalkiaceae > Coproplasma. Next base: position 100,116 of record JBJFGI010000041.1, read on the forward strand.
GGGTATGGGCGGTTATTCCGAAGGTACCGTAACCTGCTGGGTAGCTATTAACGTAGATACCTCCGCTCAGTCGATTAAAAATATCGCTAAGGTTCAGATAGGCGAGAGCAGCGGTCAGACCTTTATGGATAAGATAACCACAACAATGCTCGACTCATTCACCAAGAGTCTTCCCGAAGGCGGTTTCGACCCCTCCGACGGCTATATCTCCACCGGTGCAACCAAGAGCTCTACCGCTATCTGCAATGCAGTTAACGGTGCAGTGAAATACGTTAATACGGTCGTCTTCAACAACGTGGACGTCAACCCCTACGAAGAACTTGAATTAATTCAGTATATCAATGTAAATAAGGGAAAGACCGAAGCTAAGTTTGCAGAAGGCTCTACCACCGACGTGGAGTACACGGTAATAACCAGAGGTAAAGAGGCTAATCCGTTTACTATCAGGATTGTCGTAGACGCTGAAAAGAAGATTAAAGAATATCAGATAATCATCAACGGCTCTACGGAAGGCGAGCACGGTGAAGACTACAGTGCGTTAATGCCTGCAAGCGTAAAGAACGGCAGTCTGTTCGTCGGTAAGGGATTATCTTTCTTTACCGATATCTACGGCGATAATATGACCTATAAAGGCGTTACCGGCATTGACGGCGACACCGTGACTACGGGTGCTTCAAGCACAGGCTTTGCTTCAAATTCTACCTATCTGTGTATGTACGCAGGCGCATTCGCTACAAAGAACTACGACGCAGTAGTTGAAATTTTAAACGGAGGTGCTGCAAATGAATAAGTATAAAAAGATTACGCTGGACGGTCTTATCTTCCAAAACCCGACCTTCGTGCTGGTTTTGGGTACCTGCCCCACCCTCGGTCTTATAACCTCGGCGCAGAGTGCGCTGGGCATGGGTGCGTGCGTTCTCATCGTCCTGCTTTTAAGTAACGTAATAATCTCGGCACTGCGCAAAATTATTCCCAACGAAGTCAGGGTTCCCTGCTATATCGTAATAATTGCTACGCTCGTTACACTCGTGAGAATGGTGCTCGATAAGTTTATGCCCGATTTGTACGACAGCTTAGGCGGATTCTTAGCGCTGATAGTCGTTAACTGTATTATCTTAGGCAGAGCGGAGGCGTTTGCTAATAAACACACCGTGCTTGAGAGTGCAGTAGACGGCATTGCCAACGGTCTCGGCTTTACTATTGCCCTTACCCTTATGGCTATCGTGTGCGAATTCCTCGGCAGCGGTTCGTTGTTCGGCATCCACATTATGGACTTTAAAATCGGCATATTCGCTACACCCGGTGCAGGAACGTTTATCGTCTACGGTATTTTCATCGCACTGTTCGTCAAGATTTTAGACAGCATTCAGCGTAAACAGCGCATTAATGCAAACAGGCTTTCACGCCAAAATCTATTAAAGGAGGCAGTGTAAGATGGCAACCTTAATAGCTGTAATTCTTTCTGCGGTTCTCACGAACAACTTTATTACCAAACAGACCCTCGGTATCTGCCCCTTTTTAGGCGTATCCAAAAACTCTAAATCGGCTATAGGTATGGGCGTTGCCGTTACCGTCGTTATGGTAATTGCAACTGCGGTTACGTTCCCCATCTATACGTGGGTTATGAAACCGTTGAATATCGATTTCCTTGAGATTATATTCTTTATCTTCATTATAGCTTCCCTCGTACAGATGATAGAGGCGATAATAAGAAAGCTGTCCCCCTCGCTCTACGGTGCAATGGGCATCTACCTGCCCCTTATTACCACCAACTGCGCAGTACTCGGCGTGACCGAAATGGTTATCGGCGATATGTCCTCCGTATTCGGCAAAGGTCTTTCGCTTGCGGCAACCTACGGCTGGTCGGTACTCTATGCTCTCTTTGCAGGACTCGGCTTTACTTTGGTTATGCTTATAATGAGCGGTATGCGTGAAAAACTCGCTTACTACAAGACGCCCAAGGCTCTGTCAGGCTTCCCCATCTCAATGGTAACCGCCTCGTTTATATGTATGGCGTTCTACGTCTTTTCTTTGATTTAAGGAGTGCTGAATATGAATATACTTGCAAATATCAGTTTTAATGAACAGACGTGGATAACACTTGCAATCGTTGCAGGAATTTTCGTCGGCTCCGCCCTCTTGATAGGTGCGTTGATTTTAATCGTCGGTAAGGTGTTTAAGGTCGACGTCGACGAAAAGGTAACTAAAATTATGGAGAACTTAGCTGGTGCTAACTGCGGCGGCTGCGGCTGCAGCGGTTGCGCAGGCTTTGCCGACAAGCTGGCTAAAGGCGAGGGCGACCTCTCTGCCTGCCACGTAACCTCCCCCGAAAAGAAGGCGGAGATTGCTAAACTCCTCGGCATTGAGCTTTCAGAGGAAGAACGTACCGTTGCAGTGGTTAAGTGTAACGGCGGCTCCAACTCGGTAGACGCATTCGTCTATAGCGGCAACCCCACCTGCGCAGGCTGTGCCTCCCTTCTCGGCGGCAACAAGGTCTGCAAGACCGCCTGCCTCGGCTGCGGCGACTGCGCCGGCGTTTGCCCTGAAGGTGCGATTAAGATTACCGACAGGCTCTCTTCTGTCGACCCCGACGCATGCGTAAGCTGCGGTGCCTGCATTGAGGCCTGCCCTAAGAAGATTATCGAAAGGATACCCGCCTCCGCTCCCGTTTACGTCGCTTGCTCTTCCAAGTGCAAGGGTAAGGACGTTATGAACTCCTGCAAGGTCGGCTGTATCGGCTGTACCATGTGTGCAAAGAAATGCCCTCACGGCGCAATTAAAATGGTTGACAACCTGCCTGTGTTCGACTACACCAAGTGTACAGGTTGCAAGACCTGCGTTGCGGCTTGCCCGAGGCATATAATCATCGACCGCTTCCCCAAGCCTGCGACTGAAGAGACGGCTGAGGAAAATAAAGCTTCATAACATCAATTATTTTCAGTCAAAAACTAATGCGCCCCTCCGCATCGTGCGGAGGGGCGCAAATCTTTTTATTATCTTATGGATATTGAACGAAATACTTTTAGGTTATTATTATTCCGCTGTCTATATATTTCAAAGGGGATACGGTTAGCGAATGTATAGGACAGATTATAGGCAAGGAACCGTTATTTGTAATCTTTGCCGTATATACGCAGTCCTTATGCGCCGAGCAATTGCTGGCGGTAACTTTTACAGAACGCTCTTTAACATTGATAAAAACGCTGTTATAGCCCTCTCCGTCGTCTGTAGTGAACAGAACTGTAAAACTGCCGTCGGCATCTTTTTCGCCGACAGAAACGTTGCCCTCCCTGCCGAGTGTAATCTCCGATTTATCCTTTTCAAACTCATAGGTATAAATTGTTATACCCCTATAGGAAAGCGACACCCCTTCTAACGGCGAAGTATCCTTATTTACGGTAACAGCAATAATGAGAGCTACTACTGCAACGAGAATTATCCCGTATACGAGCAAGTCCCATACCCTGAACCATTTACTGTTTTTAACTTGTTGTATTTTCTTCAGCGACATTTCAATTGAGTATTATTTTACCGTCCTGTACGGTATTAGCTATTTTATAACCTTGACTGGTAATCTTAATTTTATCGGGAACGTTGGTTATTATTTCGCCCGAACCGTCGTCAGCAGAAATAAGCATGACCACCGCTCTGTCGGAAAGGTGGGTGTTGATAAACTCCACAGCCTTATCCCTACCCATTGCAGCAAGCGCCGTAGTCAGTGCGTCGTCCTCGGCGGCAGATCCGCCTATAACAGTGACAGACGAAACGCCCGTACGAATGGGGCTGCCCGTGGTCGGGTCTATAATATGGCAATAGCGGACGCCGTCAACCTCGTAATACTGCTCATAGTCGCCACTGGTTGAAAGACAGACGTCCTTTACGGGGATAGAAAAGAAGCTTTCGCCTGCTATGTCCCTGGGGTCCCTCGCTGATAAGGTATAGGTTCCACTATCGCTTTTAGCGTATTTTTTTAACGCCATACTTGACGAGGCAAAGTTGAAATAGCCGTACTCATAGAAATAATTATCCATTATTTCAAACGCTCGGTCTGCACACCACCCCTTGCCTATACCGCCTAAGTCGATTTTAAGGCTATAAGTTACGCCGTCCACCGTTACGGTTGTTTCAGGCTTATAGGCGTAATAGCTTCCGTTCTCCTCGCTTAAAACCACTTCGTCAAAGCTTTGGGCAAGGCTGCAAAATGCAGTAACGTATTTATTATCGGGCAGAGGATAGGAACCGTCTTCGTTTTTAGCCCTATCGTAAGCCGCCGACGGAGTACCTGAAGCACGCTTACCAAAGCCGTATAAATCCACGCTGTAGTATACCGCCGGATTATAGTAGCCGTCCGTAAGAGTATATATATCCTTTGCAACGGATAAAACGTCGTAGGTGAGCTTGTCTACCTCTACCCTTTCCCCGGGCGCCGCCTCGTTGAACGTATAGACGCAGGAGTTTTTAACGGAAGCGCTTAAAGAGTTCTCTGCCTGTGAAAGCATCTGATACAGATCTTCTGTATATTTTTCAAACGCCGAGCTGCCGTCTGTTACGCCTTCAGGCAGGCTTTGACCTTCGGGCGGAGTGGGCAATACGTCGGGCGCAACAACGGTTGCCATTGTACCCATAGCGTAGAGATTTTTATATAAATCGGGTTTGACTGACGTTTCTTCGCTTTTACAGCAGGAAAGTCCGCCGCATAATATTACTGCGGACAGCGAAACCGCACAAATCGTAGTTAGTTTTTTATTCATAGTACCATTATATAATATCTTGCGTTTAAATGCAATCTTTTTGAAAAGTAATCGGGGGAACCGTCTGTACGGTTCCCCCAACTTTTGTAAGTCAATTTTTAATTACTTTGCAGCTTCGTTAGCGTTTATGATAAGCTGTGCGTAGCTCAAGTAGCTGTCGGAAGTGGAGTTCAAATCGTTCCAGGTTGCGCCCGTGCTGATCTCGCCGTCCATCCAATAGGTTACATCCTTATCTTCCTTTGTGTCGGGAACTGTCTTTGAAGCCTTTGCAAGAGAGGTAAGGTTTGCAACGCCGTATGTCTTTACGTAATTTACGGTTGCGTCACGGTTCATCTTCCAACGGGAATAGGAATTGCCGTCCTTATCAGTCCTGCCCCAGTAACCGTTCTCTTCCTTGGAAAGGTTAGCGTTGTTCAAAACGTCGGTCTTTTCTTCCGTGCCAATCTTAACCTTTAAGGTGTTGGTCGTAACTGCATCATAATATGCCTTGCAGTTAGCTTCGGATGAGAGCCAGGAAAGAAGGGTCGTGCCTTCAGCCGTCTTGTAACCGATGGAGTAATCACCGCTAAGGGTTACGTCATAGGTGAAAACGGTTGAACCGATAGTTAACGTCTTGTAGAAATCAGCGGTAGCAACTGCACCGTGGTTGCTATAGGTACCGTTAACCTTATCGCCGTCAGCAACAGTTTCATCTGCGGTAACGTGCGTAGGCAGGCAGACTTCGATGAGAATCAAATCGTTAACCTTATCGCCGTTTACGACGATTTTAGAATAGCCGACGTAGCCTGCGCCGTGCGTAAGCCCGTAAGCTTCACCTGTCTTACTCGAAGAACAACCAGCGATAACGCCTGCTGTTGCTGCAACGGTAGCCGCCATAGTAACTCCGATTACAACTTTTGCAATCTTTTTCATAATAAATCTCCTCAAAAAAAATTATTTTTTATTCACCTTGATTTTACCATAGCAAGGCTTGGCAGTCAATACCCTTTTACACTATTTTACCTAATTTTCATAATTTTATGCGCATAAAGTCAATATTGATAATTTACTCCGTCCTGAGGGCTACTACGGGATCCTTTTTAGCCGCTGCGGAGGCAGGGATAAGTCCTGATATGAGCGTTAAGAATACGCTCAAGCCTATCATTATGAGTGCCTGCCACCAAGGCAATGCCGCAATTCCCCAGAAGCCTGCCAGTGCGCTGACGATTATGTTGGTTATCAGCGAGAGCACGTAGGTTATGAGTATGCCGAAGATACCTGCCGTCAAGCCTATTATGAACGTCTCTGCGTTGAACAGGCGTTTGATATCCTTCTTCCTTGCACCTACCGCCCTTAATATACCTATTTCTTTTACTCGTTCGACTACGGAGACGTAGGTGATAATTCCTATCATAACCGTTGAAACGACTAAGGACAGTGCGGTGAATACGATTAGCGCAATGGTTATCATATCTATCATTGTGTTAACCATATTGATTATAAGTCCTACAGTATCGTTATAGTCTATCCTGTCCTTTTCAAAGAGCGTTACCGTCTGCTCTTCTCCGTTGAAATCGGTATAGGTATACTCGGTACCCTCCTTGGTACACATATCGTTCCAACCGTCTAAGTATGCACAAACCGAGTTTTTGCTGTTGAAGTCGGTAGGGTAGATATACATACCCACGGGAAGAGAGCTTCCGCCGAAGTTGTTTGCCGTGAGATACTCGGTTGAGGACGTACCCGTCATCTGACCTATCATCTGGCTCATCATCGTACCGCCCGTCTCAATCGAGCTCTTAGCCGTATCTAAGACGTAATAATCGCCGCTGACGTAGTAGTAATCTACGTACATAGGTACCTCGGAAAGCTCTGCACCGCCGTTAATCGAGGCGACGATTTCACTGTCCTTCTCGGTCTCTAAAATATAGTCGGTTAATGCTTTAGTATAGTAGAAGCCCGTATCTAAACAGCCGTAGGAGACGCTCTCCTTCTTCTGCAAAATGAGCTTTACGCCTAAATCTACCTTCTTATCATAGCCCTCTTTGGTTGAGAAGGCGGAAAGATTGATATCGTCCGAAGTGTCGATAGGAGTGCCTTTGTCATAGGTGTATTCGGTAGAATAAGCATTTGCAATATAGCCGTCGCAAATCCTGTTCTCTTCGGTGGGAAGGTGGAACATTTCTACAAATGCTTCCTCGCCTATACCCATCTCCTGAATTTCAGGACTGAACGAGTACAACCGCCTTAACCCATCGTCGCCATCGTTGCTACGGGCGTATATAATAGCATTTGCTAATTCAAGCCATGTACTATAATCTATTCCAAGATAGTTAGCAATCCTATCACTACGTAGCGTCGTATCCGAATACTGAGGATCGGGGATATACGACGTGGGAGTATACACGCAGTCGTTGGGGTAATAGGTGAACTTCTTAGCCGTATCCCCAATAAAGAAGGAGTAAGGCAAGCCGTCCTCGCCGATAAGGTGGGTATCCTGATTTTCTCCCGTCTCGTCAATGCCCTTATAGGCGTAATCTAAGAATTCGTCCTCGGTGAAATATCCGTACTGAGCGAGGGTTAAATCGTCGATATGATAGCCAGATACTACCATTATAAGAGTATCCTTTGATGTAAACAACTCTTTAAGCTCCTCGTCGGTTAACCCCTCCGTTACAGGCTTTCCGTCCTTGTCTGCAGCAATAATATCGTATTGCGAGGTGATGTACTCATAGTTGTCGGGCATCTCCGCAAAGGTGGACACGGAGGAAATCATACTGCCCCACGTGCTGTATTCGGGTACCTTCGACAATACGTTGGAGTACATAGCTCTTATTGCCGTAACCGACATATTGTATTCGTTGGTGTATCCGCTTGCGTCGCCGCCCTCAAGGTGGTCGGCAAGGTTATCGCTTACGGTAAAGTCGGTATATATATTGTTGGCTATGGTAAAACCGTAGTCGTACTGAATTAAATTGAGATGCTCTGCAGGTACCTTGGATACGTAATCGATATACGCCTCCGTAATGTGGTTGGTCTTCTGGAAGCCCGTCGAGAAGGTGCCCAACGTGTCTAAAAGGGAGTTGACGTACACCTTATTACCGCTTGCAAGCTCCTTTAAATTGACGTCTACTTTGGGCTGTGACAGCTCCATAAGCGAGGTGAAGTCGTACGCCGACTGCGTTACGGAAACGGGGTAGCCCGAGAGCAAATCGTTTTCCATATTGTCTATGTAGCCGTGTACGCCTGCAGAAATTGCAAGCACCATAGATACGCCGATAATGCCGATAGAACCTGCAAACGAGACCATCGTGGTACGCTTACGCTTGGACAGCAGGTTTTTAAAGCTTAAGCCGAACGCCATGCCTATCGACATTGCGGAGTGCTTTTTACCCTTGTTTACCTTTTTGCCGTTTGCGGGTTTATTCTTTTTCTTATCCTTTTTCGAAAGGGCTGCGTCCAACCCTTTAATTTCAAGCTGTTCGTCCCTCTCCGCCTCTTCCTCATAGTCGGAATAGGGGTGAGTGTCGCCTACGACTTCACCGTCCTTTAACCTGACGATACGGGTTGAGTACTGCTCGGCAAGCTCGGGGTTATGGGTAACCATAATAACCAGCCTGTCTTTGGCTATCTCCTTGAGCAGATCCATTATCTGTACGCTGGTTACCGAGTCGAGCGCACCGGTGGGCTCGTCGGCGAGGACTATTTCAGGGTCGTTGATGAGTGCACGGGCTATCGCAACCCTCTGCGCCTGACCGCCGGAGAGCTGATTGGGTTTGTTGTTTATCTTATCCTTAAGCCCAACTTTGTCGAGTGCTTCAATTGCCCTTTGACGCCTCTCCTTTTTGCTTATGCCGCCAATCATTAAGGCAAGCTCTACGTTCTGCAAAATGGTCTGGTGAGGGATAAGGTGATAGCTTTGGAATATGAAGCCTATGGAGTGATTGCGGTAGGTATCCCAATCTCTGTCCGAATAGGTCTTGGTCGATTTACCCTCAATCTGCAAGTCGCCCGAAGTATACTTATCCAGACCGCCAATGATGTTTAACAGGGTGGTTTTGCCGCAACCCGAGGGACCCAGGATAGAGACGAACTCGCTTTTTCTGAAGTTGACAGAAATGCCCTTTAGTGCATGAACCGCACCGTCAGCAACGGCGTAGTCCTTTTTTAAGTCTATAATACGAAGCATAATTTGCCTGCCTTGTACCCGAATACGGGTAATAAAATATACTTTCTTACTCTGATTTTTGTGCTAACGTTTTTCCAATATTAAGTGATAATATATTATATTATTTAAGGCGCAAAGTCAATTAAGCTCTGCGCCCGAGAAAGTTAATTCACACAATTTTTACTTTTTATCACCGCTTTCACAATTATTTTGAGGTTTTTTAGGTTTAAACCAACGTCTGCGGGGTTTTCCCTTTTCTGCGTCTTCCTTGGCAAGGTATTCGGTCAACGCCTGCTCTAACGAATTCGCACTCTTGAACGGCGAGAAGAATTTAGCCCTGGGTATCTTATGCGCAGTGTCCTGCACGTTATGCTTAAGCCTGTCCCAACTCTCCCTTACGCTCTCTTTTACTTTTTCGTATTTTACTACGACGTCGTGGTCGGTCGCAAACTTGCGAATCTTTACGGTGAGGTTAATTGAATGACAGAAATCAATCGTAAACACGCCGAAGAAATAGCCAACTACAAACGCAAAGGGCATGTTGGATACGAACCACTCCACCCAGTGAATTACAAACGGGTCGATTACAAAGTAATACAATACCCCGACGGCAAGCCAGATAAGCGAGAACAGAGGGCATATTATGCCCTGAATATTGCCCCAGCGGTCGGAATAGTCCCACAGCTTGACCCTCATACCCTTGATGAAGATCAGTCCTGCAACGTACTCTATTAAAGTCATTGTAACGCCGATGATTGCAATGGTTATCAGTGCGTCAAGCCACGACTTGCCCGTGTCTATCGGGATAAGACAGAGCAAATACATTGCCACCACGCCGAAGCCGTACAGCGGCAGGTAGGGTCCCGTTAAAAACCCGGGGTTTATCCATTTTTTTGCGGTGAAGATACGGCGGAAAACCACCTCTATACACCACCCGATACTGCTACCTACAAAGAACAGAAAGCATAAGGTCAATAACGTAGTCATAATCGTAGAGTTTGCAGGTCAATTACCTGTCTTTATCACTTAAGCCTGTAACGCAGAGTTCAATCTATTTAAGGTACGTTCTCTGCCGAGTATTTTCATAACCGTACATAAGTCGGGGGAGTTGGACATACCCGTTACGGCTATACGCAGAATTTCGGCGACGTCCGCAACACTGCCTTTATATGCCTCGGGGTTTTGCTTGTACTCGCTCATCTCTGCGGCAAAGCCTACCTCTGCGGCAACCGCCTTTACCTTTGCAAACCAGGCATTGTTGTCGTCGTTCTCATCGTACACCGCCGCAAACTTTTCAAGCACTGCGTTTACGTCCTCTTTGCCGAAACGGAAGTTATATTCGGGGTTGAATACGTCGTCGAAGAAGTAGTCGAACAGTCTTACGCCCGTCTCCGCCCTGACGATATCCTTACGGCGTTTCTTGCCGCCGATACCGCAGATGAGAATGATAATCTTTTTGATATACTCCCTGTCCTCAAAGTGAGCTTTATCCTGCTCGCTTCCGAATTCGTCAACCCAGCCTTTAAGGAAGTCGTACGTCTCGTCCTCGGTCAAGGTGGCGAGCTCTGCCTTGGAGACGTCGTTTAATTTATCTATGTCGAACAGCGCTCCGCTTCTGCCCATCTTGTCGATGGAGAACTTGAAATCCCTGTAGTCTGCGGTGGGATTCTTGCGCTCCCACTCCTCAAAGTTGGAGTTCAATATGGTCATAAGATACTTGACCACAGCCTTGGGGTAATAGCCTGCCTGCCTGTAATAGTCAAGGGATAGTTCGGGGTCTTTCCTCTTTGAAAGCTTTCTCTTGACCCCGTTATCCACCTTCATCAAGCTGCAGGTGTGACCGTACGAGGGCAGCTTGAAGCCGAGTACCTTAAACAGCTCCAGATGTATAGGCAGGCTCGACAGCCACTCCTCGCCCCTGATAACAAGCGTTGTGTGCATAAAATGGTCGTCGATGGCGTGGGCAAAGTGATAGGTGGGAATACCGTCGGACTTTAAAATAACCACGTCCTGATCGTTTTCGGTTACGGTAATTTCACCCTTGATTCTGTCCTTAAAGGTGAGCTTGTTTTCGGTGCAGCCCTGAGATTTTAACCTTATTACGTAGGGTTTGCCCTCCGCAAGGTTGGCGTATATCTGCTCCTCGGTCAGGTTTCTGCACTTGGCGTATTTGCCGTAATAGCCTGTAATCTCCTTCCTCTCGGTCTGCTCGGCACGGACGGCGTTGAGCTCGTCCTCGGTGCAGAAGCAGGGATATGCAAGACCCCTTTCAATCAGGTCTTTGACGTAGGCACGGTAAATCGACGCCCTCTGACGCTGATAGTAGGGACCGTAGTTGTTCAACGGCGAATCAATCTCGGCACCCTCGTCGAAGTTTAAACCGAAGTAGTTCAACGAACGTATAACCGATTCAACCGCACCGTCCACCTTTCTCTTTAAGTCGGTGTCCTCTATTCTCAGATAGAATATGCCCTCGGTTGTGTGAGCAATACGCTCGTCGGCGAGTGCCGAGTAGAGGTTGCCGAGGTGTATAAAACCCGTGGGCGAGGGGGCGAGACGGGTTACCTCCGCTCCCTTTTTCAACTGCCTTTCGGGGTACATCTTCTCGTACTCCTCCAAGGGCAGAAGGTCGGTGTCGGGTATTAATGTTGACGCTAATTTTTTCAAATCCATATTTATTCACCTGTTATATCATTATTTTCTTGACTTTGGGTTAAATTTTCCTGACTTTGGGTTGTTCCGTTTTCTTCGCTTGGCAAGTTAAGGTCTTTCTCCTCCACGCAAGCGTTAGGTTGATTATTATTTTCCTGCGACTGCATAACCTCTTTCTCGGTTAAAATTCGCTTTTCGCTCCCCACCCTCTTGCGCATATACTTGCTGTGGAACGTAGGGGAGATAAGGTTGAAAAGTACGGTTATTACAATAAGCCCGATAACTATGCCGATGAGCGTTTTACCCATCTCGGCACCGTAGGTCATTGCGGCGTCCCACTGCTTGTTGATAAGCGAGCTGACCGTCAGATACAGCGTTCGCCCGGGGACGAAGAGTATTATGCCGGGGACGAAAAAGATTATTGCAGGGGCTTTTATGGTACGGGCAAATATCTCCGAAAGAATTGCCGCAAACGCCGTTGCAACCAACATATTCAACAGCGTATCGTTTACAAACGCCTCCATAATCAAATAGACGCCGAAGGTCAGCATGGCGTTGATTGAAGAGGGTATAAGCCTTTTATACGCTCCGCCGAAAAAGATGGTGAACGCCATCGTACCTATAAAGCAGGAGATTGTCCTGTACAGATAATCTTCCAGCCCCGTCCTCTTAATTATTGCCACGTCCTCCATAAACGTTGAGGAGATGAGCATCGGTATGCCGTAGCCTGCAACTATTGCCAGCGTTGTGATTATTGCGTTCAGCAGCTCCGACGTGCCCGAATAGGTATCGCCCGAAAACAGATCTCGTATGGCGTTACACATCAAAAGTCCCGGGATAACCGTCATTATCGTACCCATCATAACCGTCGACAGGTGGCAGGTTAAGCCCGTAAGCGAAATGAGCCAACACATCAACGTTGAGAGTACGCCGCCGATGAGCGAGAGCATAAACGTTCTGGCATAGCTGTTAAACGCAAGCCGAGCGAATATACAGCTTAAATACGCCATAAGTCCGCCGATTAACGCACCGGGGACTGCGTCGATTAACGAACCGCCGTAGAACACCGTGAACGCTCCTGCGCCTATTCCTGCGGATAGGGCGGTAATTAACTTGCTCTGGTTATGGCTGTAGCGGAGTTTTTCAACCAGCTCGGTCGCCTCGTCTACGGGGTATTTGTTGGAGCATATATCCCTTGATATCTGGTTGTATGCCTCCATCTTTGCGAAGTTGTTGGATATGGAGTACACCCTCTTAAGCTGGGAGACCTGACTTCCGTCGGCTATCCTTACCCCTGCTATTATCATTGAGGGGAAGGTAGAAACACTTACCGCCGCAGCGCCGTACGCCTTGCAGATGTATTCCACCGCAAGCTCCACCCTGCCCACGGGACAACCGCAGGACAAAAGTCCGCAGCCGACCTCGATTGCCACGGCGAGCACCTTATCGAAATAGGTTCTTTCGCTCTCCGAATTAACAATATTGTTTTCAATCACACACTCTTCGTTTGCCATACCAAATTAATTATACAATAAAAAATTTTTATGTCAATGAATAAAACCCCACTTACAGTGGGGTTCTGCTAAAATATTTGACTTTAACGCTATTCTGCCTTCTTATCGGGTTTATACAGCTTGCGCAGAACGAACCAGCCTGCAATCAAAAGTTGCATACCCGCCGCAACAATATAGAAGGGCCATACGGGTATTTGCGTGAACAGCGAGAAAAATACGTGAATTATTAAAATAATCGACCAGAGCACAAGCGAGGCGGCAATTGCCATCGTTATCCTCCTGTACCACATCGCCGAGAATACCAAAAATACTATGGACGCCACTACGGGTGCGCATACGAAGGCGAGGTAGGCGTAGTTTTTTAAAGGCATAATATAGAAGAATATCATGAAAATTGCCGTTGCGATAACGCCGACCAGCCCGACCGAAAGCAGGGTGATAAGCACATGCTTTTTCTTGAGGTTGAGCTTGGGCTTCAACCGCTTGCCGGGTTTTGACCGCACGAGGTCGTCAAGCGAAATATGGTAAATTTCCGCAAGCTTGATAAGTACCCTTAAGTCGGGAATAGACTCTCCCCTCTCCCACTTGGATACTGCCTTATCCGAGTAATTCAGCATTTCCGCCAGCTGAAGTTGGGTTAACCCTGCCTCCTGCCTTAAATGCGTAAGATTTGCAGCAATGACTTCCTTTAAGTCCTCTGTCTGTACGTTTTCTTCACTCATACCCAAATTTTAACATATTAATTGAGAAAAATCAAGCATTTTAACCAACTCTACCGACAGTAGAGTGCGCTATTCTGTCAGTAGAATTGCTGAACGAATAATTCTACTAAAAAATTAAAGTGTAGAATAAATGAATATGCTTTTAAGTTGTAAATTATTTTAACAAAGTCTATAATTAGTATCAGACGATTGCTTTTATAAAAAATAATTAATCAGAAAAATAATTTCTTTTTAGCGAGGTTTATTACCTATGGAAAATTTTGAAATATTTGTTGATTCAGCAGCTAACTTAACCGACGAGCTGATTGCCAAGCACAACATAACCGTTGTGCCCTACACCTGCTCGATTAACGGCGAAGAGATGGAATGCTACCAAAAGGACGTCCCCTTCGATGAGATTTCAAAGAAGTTTTACGATGCAATGAGAGAGGGCGCAGAAACTAAGACTACTCTTATCAATGCAGATAAGTTCATCGACGCTATAACTCCCGTTATGCAGGAGGGGAAAGACGTCCTCCTGTTCGTTATAACCACCAAGCTTTCGGGCACGTACAATCAGGCTCTTGCGGCAAAGGAAAGACTTAAGGAGCAATTCCCCGACAGAAAACTGTTGGTGGTCGACAGCTTTAACGCCTCTTTGGGCGAGGGTCTTATGGCGGTTTACGCCGCTGAAAAGAGGGACAAAGGCGAGGATATCGAAAGCGTTTATAAGTGGGCGTGCGACAACGTTGCAAATATGAACAGCTTTGTAACCGTATCCAGCCTTAAGTACTTAAAGCGTACGGGAAGAGTTAATGCGGCAAAGGCTTTAATCGGTACTATGTTAAAGATTAACCCCGTAGTATGGGGCAGCCACAGGGGCGAGCTTGAAGTTTTATGCAACGTAAGAGGGCGCAAAAAAGCCATAAGCAAGCTTGTCGAACTCTTTAAGGACAGGGTTATCGACCCCGAAAATCAGCATATAGCAATTGCTCACGCAGACTGTTTAGAAGAGGCTGAACAGCTCGCCGAGATGATTAAAGAGGCTGGCGCAAAGGAAGTCATAATCAATATGTACGACTTATGCACGGGCGCCCACATCGGACCCGGTACGATTGCACTCTTCTTTATGGGTAAAAAGCGTGACAGCAACATCGAGTGCTGATTAGGTTAGTACTAAACGTTTTGAAAATTAACCACCGACTATTTACGACCGACTAATTACAGCGGTTGATACAGGAAATTTCAATAGAATAAAGTTTAGCGCACTGTACCTTACAAGCAGGTTAGTGCGCTATTTATTTGACTTTGAAAGTTAGTTGTGATTTACTTATGATAAGATTAACTGTAATTTAACGGAGGATAATATGAAAAAATTTTTTGCAGTGCTTATTGCAGCAATGATGTTAATTATGTGTTTTACGGCATCTGCTTGCGGAAACAAATACACGAGTAATTACAGTGCGACGCTTATGGTAAAGACAAACACCGCAAACGAAGCTTGCGTTTCGTTCGACACTTTTAGCGGAACATATGTAATGAAATTCAATAATAAAAGTAACAGCGAAGCGATTATAACCTACAATATAACGTTGAAAGAAGGAAAATTTCAAGTTTACTATGACTATGACGGCAATAAACTGCATTTGTTTGAAATTGAAAACAACGATTCTACTACAGGAAACCTCAAGGTGCCTGCAAGCAATAATACAATTTATATCATAATCGAATCGGAAGGTAAATGCACTGGTGGAAACTGTTCATTTATTTTGGTGAGAACAGAGTAATAAATTTCAATTTATCAATAACAAAGCGGGCGAAGATTTTTAAAAAATCTTCGCCCGCTTTTAGTCTCTCTGGGATTGTGCTTTTACGGCGGTGTTACTTTCTATTAATTATAGTGTCATTTGTTTTACAAGATACCTCGCCGTGGTCGCACCACTTTGATTGGTGATGAGTTGGGCTAACAATTAAGTTATTAAGAAACTCCGCCGCGGTGCGTCACCACCTTGACGGGCGTTGAGTTTGTCAGGCGTTCAAGCAATTAAGATACTTCGCTGTAGTCGCACTACTTTGATTAGTGAATAGTTTGTCAAGTATTCAGGTAATTAAGATACTCGGCTCAATGCCTAATTGTCAAGGGGAACCCTTGTTTGATTGGTGTTGAGTTGGTCTAACGTTCAGGCAATTAAGATACTTCGCTGTAGTCGCACTACTTTTCGGAGCGGAAGGAGAGATTGTCGTCGACAACCTCTACCGTTACCTTTTCACCGGGCAGGACGTGACCTGCTAAAATCTCGTCCGACAGTCTATCCTCGATACGACGCTGCACCGTCCTCTTCATAGGGCGTGCGCCGTACTCCTCGGAATAGCCCTCTTCAATGAGCTTTTCCATAGCCTCGGGGGAGATTGAAATTGAAATTTTCTTAGGCTCCAACCTCTTCTTCAACCCTTCAATAAGCTTATAACAGATCTGACCCGCCTCCTCTTTGGTGAGCTTCCTGAACACGATTACGTCGTCTAACCTGTTTAAAAATTCAGGGCGGAATTGCTGTTTTAACGCCTCGTCGATTGCCTCCTTCATATTGTCATAGCCGTCGCTGTCGGACGTGCTGAAGCCTAAGCCAGACATCCTCTTAATCTTGCCTGCGCCTACGTTGGAGGTCAAAATTATAATGGTGTTTTTAAAGTTGATTACCCTGCCCTTACTGTCCGAAAGTCTGCCGTCGTCTAAAATCTGTAAAAGCAGATTGAACACGTCGGGGTGAGCTTTTTCCACCTCGTCGAAGAGCACTACCGAATAGGGCTTACGCCTTACCTTTTCGGTCAGCTGACCGCCTGCGTTGTCGTCGTAACCGACGTAGCCCGGAGGAGCGCCTATGAGCTTGGAGACGGAGTGCTTTTCCATATACTCCGACATATCAAGCCTGATAAGCTGTTTTTCGTCGCCGAACATAGTCTCGGCCAACGCCTTGGCGAGGTCGGTTTTACCTACGCCCGTAGGTCCGACGAATATGAAGGAGCCTATGGGTTTGCCGCTCTCGTTCAAGCCAGCCCTTGCCCTTCTTATCGCCCTTGCTACAGCCGACACAGCCTCGTTCTGACCTATGATACGCTTATGCAGATTTTCCTCTAAGTGTAAGAGCTTTTCGCTCTCCTGCTCGGTGAGCTTGACGACTGGTACGCCCGTCCAGCCGCTGACGACGTGCGCTATCTCGTCGCTGCCGATTGTCGGCGTGGACTGACCGCCCTTCCACTCCTTTTTAATCTCGTCTATCTTTGCCTGCGTGGCGTTGAGCTCTGCGACAAGCTGTTTTGCCTTGTCGTAGTCCTCACCCCTTGCAGCCTTGAGTTTTTCCTGAACGAGACGTTTGCACTTTTCCTCCAGCTCGTTTAACTCGGCAGGGGCGTTGTAGCTGTCCAGCCTTGCCCTCGAAGCCGCCTCGTCGATGAGGTCTATCGCCTTGTCGGGGAGGAAACGGTCGGTAATATACCTATCCGAAAGGGTTGCGGCGGCGATAATCGCCTCGTCGGAGATAACCACCTTATGGTGAGCCTCGTACTTATCCCTTAAGCCCCTTAATATTTCAATGGTGTCGGCAACGGTAGGCTCCTCCACCTGAACGGGGGTGAAACGACGTTCGAGTGCCGAATCCTTTTCGATATGCTTTCTGTATTCGTCGAGAGTGGTTGCGCCGACAGTCTGCAATTCTCCCCTTGCAAGCATGGGTTTTAAGATGTTGGCGGCGTCCATCTTGCCCTCTGCGGAGGCACCTGCCCCGACGAGAAGGTGAATTTCGTCGATAAAGAGTATGACGTTGCCGTTATTTTTAATCTGCTGTATGGCGTTCTTTAACCTCTCCTCGAAGTCGCCCCTGTACTTAGCACCTGCAACCATACTTGCAAGGTCAAGTGAAAAGACTATCTTTCCCTTGAGCAGGTCGGGCACCTCGTTTTTAACTATGGCTTGCGCCAACCCCTCTACTACCGCAGATTTGCCTACGCCCGGCTCGCCGATTAACACTGGGTTGTTCTTAGTACGGCGGGAGAGAACCTGAATAATCTTGTCAATCTCCTTCTTTCTGCCGATTACAGGGTCAATCTTGCCGTCCCTTGCCTTGGCGGTTAAATCGGTTCCGTACTGCATAACGCTTTCGTCTAAACGCTTGTCGCTGCCCTTGCGCTCGTCTTTCATCTGCGAGGAGCTGCCGAAGGAGTCAAACAGGTCGTCATCGTCGTCATCGTTAAAGTTACACTTGCCGTCGGTAGCCATCTCCACCTTTGCGACGAGCGATGGCATATTGATGCCCAGCGCCTTAAAGATGCTGACCGCAAGGCAGTCGGGGGACTGCAAAATGGCACGTAGAAGATGCTCGGTACCCGTCAAACCGTCGGGGTTTGAGTCAAGAGCCAAGTCCTGCGCACGCTCGAGCATATTCTTGATGCGAGGGGTAAAATCCCTTATGGTGCAGTTATGGTCGATTGACATATACAAGTAACGCCTGAACCCGTCGGCGGTCACGCCGCAGCTCGTCAGAATTTTGTACGCCGTACTTTCGTCTACCATAAGCATTGCGTATACGATTTGCTCGCTTCCTACGTAGGGAACGTCAAGCGTCGCCGATATCTCCCTCGAGGCGTTTAAAACGTCCTGTAGGTTGCGTGTAATTCTTGAAAGATCCATATTAACTCCTTTTTGGTTACGCTTACGCCTTATATACAAGCGATTTGATGCGGTTTGCGGCGTACGTTGCACGGTACTCGTCACGCTCTTTTGAAGAGAGCGTTCTGCCTGCAAGCACGTTTAAGTTGGAAGGTTTCATCTTAATCATCAGCTCGTCAATAGCCGAAATATCATTAATTTTAACGTAGCCGAGGCACACGGCAAGCTTTAAGTCGGCACAAAGACTGTCGAATTCTGCGTGGGACATTAAGGCACAGTTTGTAAGCGTTCCGTACGCCCTCAGACATTTGTCCTTTATCTCAAGTCCGTTAGAGCCGCCCTTCAGCCTTGCCCTCTCGCTCGCCTCGACCTCAACCACCTTGGATACTACCTGCTCAACAAGTCCTAAAACGGTGTCCTCGGTTATGCCTAAGGTCACCTCGTTACTCAGTTGATAGGTGTACCCCGTCGCCTCGCTGCCCTCGCCGTAGGCACCACGCACCGTTAACCCTAATCGCCTTGCACTCCTGACGACGTCGGGCAGTAGTCCGCCGAGACTTATCGCAGGGAGAAAGAGCATAACCGACGCCCTTAACCCCGTGCCTAAATTGGAGGGACAGGCGGTTAAATAACCTAACTGCTCGTCATAGGCAAAGGGAAGCGAACGGGCAATCCTTGAATCCTTTTCGGATAAGTCGGCATATGCCTCCCTGATAGCCATACCGCTCCTTATGCACTGCTGGCGGAGGTGATCCTCTTCGTTTATCATTATGGATATATCCTTCGCCTCGTTGATGAGTACGGCTGAATGCGAAGGAGTCTGTAAAAGTGCAGGGCTGATTAACCTGTTTTCAACCAGGTTTAAAGCTTCGTCTTCGGTTATTCCGTCCATATATTTAAGGGCGAATTCGTCGACCTTGTTTATGGCTGAAGAGACTGAACGGATTATCTCCTTTGCCTGTCTGTCGCTTTTCAGCTTTGCGGGGAAGGGATAGCCGTTTATGTTCCTCGCAAGGCGGATACGGGAGGATATTACGGTGCCTGAAGTATAGTCTGCCATACGTTAACCCCCGTTCCTCTTGCGTAAGGCATTCATCTGTTTATTTATCTTTTCCGCCGACAGATAATCACCCCTCGCCAAAGCTTGCTCCATAGCCTTCTGAAGCCTTGAAAGCTCTAACCTCGTCTCGTGCTCCGCCGTATTGACTCCGCCACCCTTCCCGACGTGCCTCGTCTTGCCGTGCATTTTCGCCACGTAAGGCATAAGCTCTTCACGGAACACGTCGTAACAGCTGGGGCAGCCTAAAAGTCCCGTCCGCTGAAATTCGGAAAAGGAGGTTCCGCAGGCAGGGCAGACGCTGTCGAAGGAGTGCGGCTCGTCGAAAAGACCGTTAGCTAACCCCTTAGCAAAACTGTCCTCAAAGCTGCCGAATATCTCCTGCGCACAGTGAGCGCAGAGGTGATACTCGAACGGCTTTCCGTTGATTATTTCTAAATGGTTTTGCGTTGCCTCACGGCGTTTACAGTTCTGACAGAGCATTAACCGAATTAATTCCTTTGATACGTTATACTACTACATATAATATTATAATACTTTTTTTAAAACTGTAAACAGTTTTCAAAAATTATAGCGTAAAATGTTGTTATAAATAATTGAAAAATTTACACGGCTATGCTATACTTTATCCGTCAATAATTATTTTGGAGGACAAGTAATGCAATATTCAAAAGAAGTCGAAAATATGATTTGCGTTGCCAAGGGTGTTTCCGGTAAATTTGAACACGGTCCCGCCCCCATTCCTGAAGAAGGTCAGTGGATTCAGGCAAAGGAAATCAAGGACATCAAGGGCTTTACCCACGGTATCGGCTGGTGCGCACCTCAGCAGGGCGCCTGCAAGCTTACGCTTAACGTTAAAGACGGTATCATTCAGGAGGCTTTGGTTGAAACCATCGGTTGCTCGGGTATGACCCACTCCGCTGCTATGGCGGCTGAAATCTTACCCCATAAGACCATTTTGGAGGCTCTCAATACCGACCTCGTCTGCGACGCTATCAACACCGCAATGAGAGAATTATTCTTACAGATAGTTTACGGCAGAAGCCAGTCTGCTTTCTCCGACGACGGTCTTACCATCGGCGCAGGGCTTGAAGATTTAGGTAAAGGTCTCCGTTCGCAGGTCGGTACTATGTACGGTACCGCTGCAAAGGGCGTAAGGTATCTCGAAATGGCAGAAGGTTACGTTCTCGCTATCGCTCTCGACAAGAACAACGAGGTCTGCGGTTATAAGTTCGTTTCCCTCGGCAAGATGACCGACTTTATTAAAAAAGGTCTTACCCCCAACGAAGCTTACGAAAAGGCTATCGGCACTTACGGCAGATATTCCAAGGAACAAGGTGCGGTTAAGCACATTGACCCCAGAACGGACAAGGAGGTTAACGACTAATGGCTACTTTTGAAGGATACGAGAGAAGAGAGGCTAAGATTTTAGGCGTACTTAAAGAGTACGGCATCAGCTCCATCGACGAGTGCAGGGACATCTGCCTTGCTAAGGGCGTTGACTGCGACAAGATCGTTCGTGGTACCCAGCCCATCTGCTTTGAAAACGCCGTCTGGGCTTACACTGTAGGCGCCGCAATCGCTATCAAGAAGGGTTGCGTTAAAGCTGCTGACGCCGCTGCCGCTATCGGTATCGGCTTGCAGAGCTTCTGCATCCCCGGTTCGGTTGCTGAAAACAGAAAGGTTGGCTTAGGTCACGGTAACCTCGGCGCAATGCTTTTATCCGATGAGACCGATTGCTTCTGCTTCCTTGCAGGTCACGAGAGCTTTGCTGCCGCTGAAGGCGCAATCAAAATCGCTGAAAACGCAAACAAGGTAAGGGGCAAGGCTTTAAGAGTTATTCTCAACGGCTTAGGCAAAGACGCTGCTTACATCATCTCCAGAATTAACGGCTTCACCTACGTTAAAACCGTGTTCGATCCCTACACCGAGACGGTTACCGTTACCGACGAAGTTCCCTTCTCCGACGGCCCCAGGGCTAAGGTTAAGTGCTACGGCGCAGATAACGTACCCGAAGGCGTTGCAATTATGAAGATGGAAAAGGTTTCGGTTTCCATTACCGGTAACTCCACCAACCCCACCCGTTTCCAGCACCCCGTTGCAGGTACCTACAAGAAGTGGTGTAATGAAAACGGCGTTAAGTACTTCTCGGTTGCTTCCGGCGGCGGTACGGGCAGAACGCTTCACCCCGACAACATGGCAGCAGGCCCTTCCAGCTACGGTATGACCGATACGATGGGCAGAATGCACTCCGACGCACAGTTCGCAGGTTCCTCCTCCGTTCCCGCTCACGTTGAAATGATGGGCTTGATCGGTATGGGCAACAACCCTATGGTCGGCGCAACCGTTGCAGTTGCAGTTGCCGTTCAGGAAGGCATGAGCAAGTAATATTGCTTTAAGTTAAATTTAAAAGCGACTTCGCAAGAAGTCGCTTTATTTTTTATGATTGAAAATATTGACAGGTTTACATTACTAAACTTGCGGCGCCGAGAGCACCTGCCGTGTTGCCGAGGGTTGCTTTAACTATCTCTATATCGGCATAGTCGCAACCGCCGAAGATCTCCTCCCTCACGAGTTTGCGCACGGGGGCTATCAGATTTTCGCCCTGATTGCTGACGCCGCCGCCTATCATTATAACCTGCGGACGGAATATATTCGCTATGTTTGTAAGTCCGCAAGCTAAGAAACGGACGTATTCGTCCACCACTCTCTTTGCCGTATCGTCGGTGTGCATATACTCAAACGCCGTCCTGCCGTTTACCGTCTGAGGGGTGTAGGTCTGCCACATAGCACTGTCCTTATTCTCCTCCATCGCCTGAGCGGTAGACCTGATTAACGCCGTCGCTGAAGAGTAAGCCTCAAAGCAACCTCTTCTGCCGCAGGTACACTCTCTGCCGCCCTCCTGAATGACGATATGACCGAGCTCGGTTCCTGCCGATTTGTAGCCCTCGAACAGTTTGCCGTCTATTATTACGCCGCCGCCGACGCCCGTACCGAGCGTTATAAACACCACGTTGTCGTAGTTTTTGCCTGCGCCGAACTTAGCCTCGCCGAGCGCCGCAGCATTTGCGTCGTTGGTAATTTTTACGGGGAGGTTAACCCTCTTTTGCACGTTTTCGACAAGGGGGTAATTTTTGAGAGCGAGATTGCCTGCAAAGACGACGACGCCGTTCTTGCTGTCTATTACGCCGGGGCAACCTATGCCTACCCCTGCTATTTCAGCCGTGGCTTTACCGCTCTTTGCAATAAGGCTGGCGATAAGCTCGCACACGTTTGAGGTGAGCGACGCTCCCCCGTCCTTTTCACCCGTGGAAGCGGTGCCATCGCAGATAATATGCCCATCGCAGTCGATTACAATGCCCTTAACGGACATACCGCCTATGTCTATACCTATGTAATAACAATTAGTTTTCATAACATAAATTTTAATATCAGTCGGCTTATATGTCAAGATTAAACACTTTACTTTTTTAAAATAAAATGATATAACTTTGTTATGATTTACTTATATATTTATCTCGGTGTAATTGTTGTTGTAGGTCTTATAACCTTTATTGTTTACGGCGTCGATAAGCGCAAGGCGATAAAAGGAGCATGGAGAATTCCCGAAGCCACCCTTTTAACCCTTTCGGTTCTGGGCGGTTGCCTCGGAGGTATTTTTGCAATGCTTACCTTCCGCCACAAGACAAGGCATTGGTACTTCTGGGCGATTAACATCCTTGCCTGCTTAGCCTACGCCGCATTGCTTATATTTATCTTAATTAAATTTGTCTTTTAAAATCAAAACAGACCCCGTCATCGGAGTCTGTTTTTTATTGAGGTGTCAAATAAAAAAAGAATTGAGTGCGCCATTTACTGCTCCCGAAAGTTATTTTTTCGTTTTACTTTCGTACACTCAATTCTTTATTTTTAATAAAGATTTATTCGTCTTTCTTCATTTTGACAAACGCCAAAACTACGAATATTATTGAAAATATTAACCCAAATACATCGGCAATAGGCGCAGCCCATAAAACGCCGTCCAATCCCATAGAAATCGGCAATAAAACTGTAAACGGCACAAAAGCGATAACATCTCGAATTAAAGATAATAAAGTTGCTTTTACAGGATTATCTATTGATTGCAAGAAAATCGAACAAGCCTTTTGTATAAGCGTAAAAATAATAAACATTAAATATATTCTCAACGCCTTTTCGCCAAATTCCAAATACAATTCAGGGTTTGCCGAATTTGAACCGAAAATCTTAATTATCGGTACGGGTATAATTTGAAATAACAGCGTAGCAACAATTCCAACGCAAACAGTCGATATAATTACATATTTGAAAACTTTTCTAACGCGCGAATATTTTTTCGCTCCGTAATTACAACCGATTATAGGTTGTGCACCAGCAGCAATTCCCACAGCAATATTAACAAAAATCGAAAAGACTTTCATAATTACGCCGATAATCGCTTGCGGGTCATTTGCGCCATATTTTGATTGCAACCCATATTTTGCGAGCATATTCATTGACGTTATCGTGATTATTACTATTGAAATTTGCGTTAAAAAACTTGAAAAGCCAAGTTTACAGTTTTGCCACAAAATTTTGAAGTTTGGTTTCAAATCAATAAATTTTAATCTGAAAGTTTTTGACTTAAACAAATATATAAAACTTATTAAGAATGAAACGATAATACCGATAGTCGTTGCAAGTGCCGCGCCCGTTAAGCCCATATTTAACGGAAAGATGAAAATTGCGTCCAAAATTATATTCAAAATACAACCGCTCATAGTCGAGAGCATAGCGATTTTAGGAGCACCGTCCGCTCTTACAATAGGATTTAATACATTCAGGAAAATAAAAAACGGCATACCGATTAAAATCCATACAGCATATTCGTGCGAGGCGGTCAATGCAGCATCAGTTTTTGCGCCTAATAAAGATAAAATCGGATTAAGCAACGGAAAGCAAACGGCTAAAAATACAACGCATATAACAATAGCTACCGTTATGCTCGTTCCTACCGTTTTTGAGATTTTTTCATTTTCTTTCCTGCCCATACAAAGCGACATATACGCCGCTGTTCCATCTCCCAATAATAAGCCGAAAGCCAACGCTATACAAATCAGCGGATACACGATAGAAGTTGCGGTATTTCCTATTGTTCCAATGTTTGAGTTGCCTATAAAAATTTGGTCAACTATATTGTAGAGCGCGCTAATTACCAGCGACAGAATACAAGGAATAGCAAATCTCAAAAGCAGTTTATGAGGTTTCTCTTCCAAAAGATATTGATTTTGTTGCATAAAAAAAGTCCTCCTTGATTGCAACATAATTTTCGTTGCTACCAAAGCGGAAACTAATTTCACTTACGTTACAGAAGTTATACTAATTTCGCAACTATTATATTTTAGTATTTTTCAAAAATTTTCGCAAATGGTTTTAGGAATTTATACCAAAATTTTTTATCACATATAAACAAATTTTTCGACAAAATCATTAGTTTTATAACAGCATATCTAAATAGCCCGCTCTATTTTTCTTGATATAATTAATGATATAACTTTATTATGATTTACTTATATATTTATCTCGGTGTGATTGTTGTTGCAGGACTTATAACCTTTATTGTTTACGGCGTCGATAAGCGCAAGGCGATAAAAGGAGCATGGAGAATTCCCGAAGCCACCCTTTTAACCCTTTCGGTTCTGGGCGGTTGCCTCGGAGGTATTTTTGCAATGCTTACCTTCCGCCACAAGACAAGGCATTGGTACTTCTGGGCGATTAACATCCTTGCCTGCATAGCCTATGCCGCATTGCTTATATTTATCTTAATTAAATTTATCTTTTAAAATCAAAACAGACCCCGTCATCGGAGTCTGTTTTTTTATTAAAGCGAGTACTTTTTTAATTCAGCGTGGAGTAGATAGCTGCCAACCACGTCCAACACAAATATAAAGCTGAATACTATCGCCACTATCAACGTCGGGGTTAACCGTATGCGTTTTGTTATTAACTGCCTTACGGTATAAGATATTATCTGCAGGCTTGAACAGAGCATATATAAATAGGTTATGCACACCTCGATGCCTATCAGCAGGGGTACGGCGAGCATAAGGAAGGGGTTTAAAAAACCTGCCACAAGCATAAAACAGACGAGGAAATTCAAGCAGTACCAGGGAATTAACACGAGCTTTACGATAAAGGTTACCCATGCAGGGTTTTTGCCGTCCGAAGTTAAATTCAAGATTGCAAACGCCACCGCAACAATTCCGACGGGGATAAGCAAGACGTTTAAACACAGCCCGATAAGAATTAATACCCCGCAAACCTCGAAATCGACAGAGGGGATTTTTGCAAGTATTAAACATATGTAAAACGGTAATTGTATTAAATACATCACCACCGCTTGAATTATTAAAATTATTTTACTTTTTGTCATCAGTATCCCCTCTTTTTTTATAAATCAGCGGCTATAATTGTTTGCCTCTCTTTAGTCCGCCATACAGCATTTTGCAAATATAGCAGGCGTTTCCTTTTCTTTTTCCTTTTATGTTACACAGAACAACCGATGCAAGCTTTCTGTTTTTATTGATTATTATCATTGCTCTGTGCGTGCCTACACTGCCGATATGCCAAAGTTGATTAGATTTTTGGTATGTATGGAATGAATAAGTAGTCATGGTCTTCTTTTTATGACTTTTAGATTGTGGACATATTACAGAGGCATTTTTGATGTATTCTAAATCACTGTTTATGACGAGGTCCGATAGTTTGATTAAGTCGACGACGTTCGAAATAATTCCGCCTGCGCAGATAAACGGATTATCGTCATACCAGGTCCAATTTTTGATATATCTGTTTCTACGAACCGATTCCACGGCTAGACCACATTCGCCGACATAGGTATTCTCTAATTTTAAGTCGTTTACAATGAAGTCGTTAAGCAGGGTTTTTATGTTTTTGTTTTCTATCCTCTCCAATACCATTCCTAATATCGCATAGTTTAAATCTGAATAATGATACCCCTTCTTCCTTTTTTTTGAACCCGATTTACTCAGAATTTTCAATACGTCATCTTCTTTAACGTCTTCATACGGATTCTTTTTAGAATAACCGTGTAAAATATTAAAAAAGGTAAGCTTGATGGTAGCCGATAAAAACGAACTGTAGGTATGGGTTAAACATTCATAGATTGTAGGGTAATTTCCATCTTTAAGCTTTAAAAATACGTTGACGTCTGTATGAATATCTATCTTGCGATTATAAATTGTCTTTAGCACCAGAAGCGAGGTTAATACCTTTGATATGGAACCGATATAATACAAACGGTCATCGGTTATTTTTACGTCTTTATTCTTATATATGCCAAGGCTGATTTTCGCCTTTGGAGAAATATTGCAGTACTTTTTTATGACGTCCAACGTCTTGGGATTGGCAATTTTCTCTAATTCGTAGGTATTCGATAAGTCCATATCTCTCACTTTGACTAAAAATAACACAAAAGGCTGCCTGAAAGCAACCTTTGCTAAAGTCTCCACACGATGACAAAAGGGCTCCCGAAAAGATTTTGCTTTAGCAAAAGATTTTTGAGAAAAGGATAGACAATTTTTCTGTTGCAGAGATGCAAGCAAGACAAGAAAAACGAGCATTACCGACGGGGAGCTACTTAGGCGTAAATGACCCAAGGCAAGCGCAGTTTGACACAGTATTGCGCCGCATATATGCAACAGATTTCAGGGCTCCCGAAAAGATTTTGCTTTAGCAAAAGATTTTTGGGAAAAGGATAGACAACTTTTCTGTTGCAGAGATGCAAGCAAGACAAGAAAAACGAGCATTGCCGACGGGGAGTTTACTTAGGCGTAAATGACCCAAGGCAAGCGCAGTTTGACACAGTATTGCGCCGCATATATGCAACAGATTTCAGGGCTCCCGAAAAGATTTTGCTTTAGCAAAAGATTTTTGGGAAAAGGAGCAGCCTGCGTTAAAGGCGTAGCGGTTGCATAAATGCAACCGCTCGCACACTGCGCAGTGCTGCGACGTGGTGGAGCAGCGGGGACTTGCACCCCGGTCTTACGACGATTCAACGAGCTTTCTACATACTTAGTTTACCTACTCATCTTTCCGCACGTATCGCCGATAGACGGGCTATATGTGCGGGCAAACCGCTGAATGTTCTTTAAAAACACGGTTGAATTTTTAAAGAATTATCCGTTTAAATTAACGCCGCAGTCAACCCAACGGAATGGTTGGTGCGACGAACAGCTATTGATTTAAGCTGCGTAAGCAAGGCTTGCCTGACGAGCAGGGAAAGCCATTACTTTTGAATCAGAAGATTCTGCATTTAAATTTAAGTTCCGTTTTTACAAAGCCGAGCCTTTGGTATGCTTACATCGTCCCCCCGCCGCAATCGAAACTGAAACTGCCCCATAAAATAAGGGAGACACTACTATTATAGTAATATCCCCCTGAAAAAGCAAGTATTTATATGTATTTACTACCTATATAGATTTGATAAAATTGTCTATATTTGCCATAACCACGCTATCCTCTTGAGTAGCCTTTGCCCAGTCGTAATTTTTAATAAACTGTTCGTCCTTGCCGTCAAAGGCGAGTAGTTTTGCAAGGTATTCTTCGGCTTCAACGGTGTTGTAGGGGTTATGCTTTTTATATGCAAGTATTAATTTCGTGACGTTTTCACCCTCTGCCTTTTGGGCGGCGGAATGCTTAAGCGGTACCGCCCTGTCCTTTTCGCCGTGGATAAGCAATGCCTTGACTCCGCTCTTTTTTAATGCAGTTGCGGCATGAGTGTTGCCGTTTGAAGAACCGAAAAGGTTGATTAAAAAGAATACGGGGTGCAATACGGGTGCCATCAATTTGCCCATAGAGGTTATCATTTTAAGCTGGTCGCAAATGCACTGAGCAGGGGCGTTGAAGCCTGACATGGCGACGACTCCGTCCACCTTGACCTTGTTTGCTGCACAGCAAACCGAGTACGCACCCCAGCTGTGACCGACTAAAACAATCTTTTTATCCTTGAGCTTTTCACAGCGTTTAACCCCGATATATGTGGCAATAACCGCCTCCGTACCGGCGTAAAAACCGCCCACCTTTTTACCTGCGGAATTGTTGCAGGCGTAGGCGTCGGTCGCAACTACCGCATAGCCGTAAGAGGCAAGAGCGGCAATCTCGGTCATATAGCTCGACGAGCCTGCGCCGAAGCCATGCTGGAAGATTACCACCTTTTCACACTCTTCAACAGGTTTTACCGAGTAGATTTTCGAATACAGCTTTTCGCCTTTATATGCTACGTCTATATCCTCTGCTTTAAGTTTAAATTCCTCTGCGGTAAAGTACTTGTACTCGGGGTTCTTGTCCTGACGGGCGAACACTACCTTATTCAGTACGACGCCCATCATAATTAAGATGAGGGCTAATAAAACCAATATACAGCCAAAAACTATTAATGCAATTTGCCAAATTTCTAACATTATTATTAATTTGGGGCGGCATACAGCCGCCCCCTTTCCTTTTATTTAGTTAAAACCCTATTATACAATGTACTTGTCGTCGAGTTCGGGAGCTGCATCCATCTCTGCCTTAGGTCCCTCGTAACCCTTCTTACCGAGAAGTGCGAAGGTTGCGATCTTGCCGTTTTCAACGCCGGGCTGGTTAAAGGTGTTGATGTTGAGCATTGCGCCGGTGTACGCCGTCTGCATCTCGAACAGGAACATAAGCTGACCTAACGTGAATGCGTTTACTTCGGGAAGGGTGATGGTGTAGTTCATTCTGCCTGCCTTCATAAGTGCATAAGCCGTAGCCTTGTTCTCTGCCTGAATAAGCTCCTGCATGGTGTGACCGCCGAGGAAGCCTACGTCGGGGATATCCTCGCAGCCGTGAGGTATGGGCATCGTGCAGCCGTACTGACCTACGGAGATGAAGGTTATAACCTTATCGTAAGGTCCTTCGATATACAGCTGAACCTGTGAGTGCTGGTCGGTTACGCCAAGGCTCTTGACGGGGGTTGAACCTGCGTTAACAACGTTGCCGTCGTAATCTTTTGCCTTGCCGAGGCTCTCTGCCCAGAGCTGGCAATACCAGTCTGCCATGAGCTTTAAGTTATCCGAGTAGGGCATTAATACGTGGATATTCTTGCCCTCGTTCATCGTTATGTACTGCAGAGCTGCCGTTGCCAATGCGGGGTTCTTGGAGATGGAGGGCTTGGAGCAAAGGCTGTCCATATAAGCGGCACCAGCCAAAAGACCCTTGATGTCGATACCTAAAACTGCTGCGGGAAGCAGACCTACGGGGCAGAGTTCAGAGAACCTTCCGCCAACGCCATCGGGAAGTACGTACTTCTTAACCGTACCGCCGAGCGATGCGTCGATTTTGTTTAAGTTACCCCTTGCAGCATCGGTCGTGAAGATTACGTTGTCTGCAATGTTGACGCCAGCTTTGCTCAAAATGTCTGCAATGATTAAGTACTGAGTCATCGTCTCGGAGGTTGCACCCGACTTGGAGATGACGTTGAAGCAGGTCTTTTCAGGCTCGATAACGTCGAGCAGGGCTGCCATTCTGACGGGGTCAACGTTGTCCTCTACGTAGAACTTGGGACCCTTACGCTTGGAAGCGGGAAGCTCGTTATAATGCAGGTGGCAAAGTGCGTTGTAGACCATTATGGGACCGAGTGCACTGCCGCCGATGCCGAGTACTACGAAGTACTTGAACTTCTTTCTTACTTCCTTTGCGGTGGCGAGGATATCTGCAACGATTTCGTCCTGGTTGTAGGGAAGTTCCGTCCAACCCATATACAAATCGTCTCTGCCACGGTTCTCGGCAACGTATCTGAACGCCTCTTCTGCCTTACCCTTAATATCTCTCAGCTGGGAATCCTTAATACCCCTTTCGCCAAGGAACTTTGCCATCATATTGTTGTAATCAACAGTTACACGCATTGAGTTGCGCCATTCTCTCGTTTTGTAGCCCATTTAACTCCTCCGAACTATCATAATTTTTTGCATTTACGCACTGTATTTGTGTACCAATACGCACTGTAATTATATAACAACATTTTAAGTTAGTCAATATGCCTTTTAAAAAAAGAGGGGATTTTTTAGCGAAAAACCTTTGATTTCAACCGATATTAACCGCTTACCGTTCAGCCGTTAACAAATTATCAACCTCCTTATCCAATTAGATTGACTTTTTTGTATTTTAGTGGTAGTCTTATTTGCGAACGAATGATTATTTTAAACTCCGACCAGCGACTTGCTGACGCAAAAATTAAAGATTGGTTTTTTAACGGTACCAAGCAGGTATTCGTGCTGACGGGCTACGCCGGAACGGGCAAGACTGCCCTGCTTAAGCATACCGTTTCAGAGACCCTGATGCTTGACGACAACTACAGCGCTGCCTTCGTCACGCCCACGGGGAAGGCTGCAACCGTACTTTTAAAGAACGGCGTCTCCGCCTGCACCCTGCACAGGCTTATCTATCAATCGCAGACCATTGAACAGGAAGTCGAGGTCAACGGCAAGAAGATTAAGGTCGAAAAACTTATATTCAAACGCAGAGAAAATATTGACAAAGCCATTAAACTCATTATAATAGACGAGGCGTCGATGGTATCCGACGACGTGCTTGCAGACGTTTTAAACTTTGGCGTTAAAGTACTTTTATGCGGTGACTCTGCACAGCTTCCGCCCGTGGAGGGGTTTAACAGTTTTTTGAAGTTTCCCGACCACACCTTGACGCAAATAGTAAGACAACAACAGGATAACCCTATTATTAAGCTCGCCACGCTTGCAAGAGAGGGTAAGCCTATCCCCTTCGGCAATTTCGGTGGGAATGCCTCGGTAGTGTATTCGAGGAGTTTTACGGGGGATAAACGGCAGGGGCTTTTAACCCGTTGCGACCAGATTATCTGCGGTCTCAACAGGACGAGGACTAAAATTAACGACGAGGTCAGGGCAATTTACGGCTACGAGGGCTTGCCTAAAAACAGGGAAAAGCTCATCTGCGTGTATAACAACTGGGAGCAATACATTGACGAAGAGATGAGGTTTAACCTCGTCAACGGCATAATAGGCACCGCCTACGACCCCTTTTACGACACGCAAGCTTATATGGGCTTTATGCAGTTTAAACCCGACTTTTTAGACAATTTATGCCCCGAAGCCCTGCCCTTTGACACGGGCATTTTTGAACACGGGGAGTACCGCTATAAACACGGCGACAGCTTTGCAAGGTTTGACGAGAACGGCGAACCCGTAGGCGTGTTTCAGCTGAACAGGTTCGAGTTCGGCTACTGCATTTCCTGCCACAAGGCTCAGGGGTCGGAGTTTGATAAGGTGGTCGTGTTCGACGAGAGCTACGCATTCAAAGAGGACAAAAACCGCTGGCTGTACACCGCTATAACGAGGGCAAAGGAGAAGCTTGTTTTAATAAGGTGAAAAGGTTAATTTAAGGTATTTACAATGGGATTTACGGTTACTTTTTCAAACGTTCTTCTAACGCTTATATATATCATTCCCGGTTACATAATCTGCAAGGCTAAAAAGGCTGCGGCAGAACACCTTTCAACGCTTTCTTCCGTGTTGGTGTACATCCTCTCCCCCTGCATGATTATCTCGTCGTTTATATCAATCGATTATTCGACGCAAAACCTCATTAATATGGGGTTGTTCTTCGTCACCGTCCTTGTTTTGCAGGGCGTATTTATGCTGATACTCTTCCTCATTTTCAGAAAGAAATACGAGGACGGCAAGTACCGCATTTTAACTATAGGCTCGGTACTCGGCAACGTGGGGTTTTTCGGTCTGCCTATAATCAAGGCACTGCTGCCCGAATACCCCGAAGTCGTGTGCTACTCCTCGGTATACGTAGTTGCAATGAACATCATCGTTTTTACCGTCGGGGTATTCTGCCTAACCAACGATAAAAAATTTATGTCGGTTAAGTCAATTATACTCAACCCCTCTACGCTGTCCTTTTTCGTGGCTCTACCCCTCTTTATCTTCGGGGCGAAAAACTGGCTGCCCGAGCTGGTTATCGACGGCGTTTCACTGCTCGGCAAGGCGACTACGCCTGTGTGTATGATTATCCTCGGCATAAGGCTTGCGTCGGTGTCCTTTAAAAAGCTGTTCGCCCGACCCGTGGTCTATATTATCTGCCTGTGTAAGCTCGTCATATTTCCGCTGTTCTGCTATTTATGCGTGTACTTCATCCCCTTTGAACAGGCGTTTAAAACAAGCGTACTCATCCTTTCAGGTACGCCGTGTGCCTCGGTTATCTCGGGTCTTGCCGAAATACACCACAGCGAGACGGAGCTCTCCGCCAACTGTATATTGCTGAGCACCTTGCTGTGCATTGCAACCGTACCGCTGTTGACGCTGTTGGTTTGATTGTAAATATATAAACCGCCCACGCAGGGTGAACCCTGCGTGGGCGGTTTTTTATTTTCTGAAAGAGTAAACAACGTTAAAACTTTATTTAATTATCCTCCTCGGCGGAGTTTATTAGGTAGGCGGCTATATCTAAAGCCCGAGGACAGCCGACGCTGTCTGCGCCGACGTTGCAGAACGTTATGAACGACGAAACTTCCTGCGCAGAGTCCGCCTTGAGTAAACACTTGCCCTTGAGCCTTGACTTGATAAGGTTTATCAGCTCACTGTCGCCCCCGTTCAATCTTATGCAGTTTACCCCTGCGTCCGCCGCCGTCTGACAGGCTTTAATAAGCTCGTTTTCGTTTAAGGCGTTGCAGTCGAACACAACCCTCAA
>JBJFGI010000042.1:0-3174 GCA_051892535.1 Candidatus Coproplasma sp.
ACAAGTGGGACAATATGCCCGTTGATATCCGCCCCGAAAAGGGTCTTTTGGGCATCAGAAAGGCTATGGGCTTGTATTCCAACATTCGCCCCGCAAAGCTGTGGAAGAGCCTTGCAAAGGCGTCTCCCCTCAAGTACGAGCTGGTTAAAGACGGCGTTGAAATAATCATCGTAAGGGAGCTTACGGGCGGAATATACTTCGGCGAAAGGGGTAAGGGCAACACTCCCGAGGGCGGCGACTTCGCCTGGGATACCGAGAAGTATTCGGTTAAGGAGATTGAGAGAATTACTAAAATCGCCTGCGAGCTTGCCTTAAAACGCAGCAGGAAGATTATCTCGGTAGACAAGGCAAACGTCCTTGAGAGCAGCAGACTCTGGAGAAAGACCGTTCACGAATACGTTGCTAACAACTACCCCGAGATTACCGTCGAGGATATGCTCGTCGACAACACTGCAATGCAGATAGTTAAAAACCCTGCACAGTTCGACGTGGTAGTTACCTCCAACCTCTTCGGCGACATATTATCCGACGAGGCGGCACAGGTTACCGGCTCTATCGGTATGCTCGCCTCCTCCTCATTAGGCGACACAAAGTGCGGTCTGTACGAGCCCATACACGGTTCGGCACCCGACATTGCAGGAAAAGACATAGCCAACCCCATCGCCACCGTTTTGGCAGCCGCAATGATGCTCCGTGACAGCTTTGGCTTAAGCGAGGAATACAGTGCAATCGAAAACGCAGTGCAAGCCGTTTTAGACAGCGGTGTACGCACGGGCGACATTATGGAAGAGGGCATGGAAAAGGTAGGCTGCAAGAAGATGGCTCAGCTTATCGCAGAACGCATATGATTGAAGAAAACGTTAAAAAACTGCTCGGTGAAATCCCCGCCGTCAACCCGTTTGGCGAAAAGGTGACGTTAGTTGCCGCCGTCAAGACGCAGACGCCTGAGGACATTAACAGGGCGATAAATGCAGGTGTAACCGATATCGGCGACAACCACGTTCAGGAATTTAAGGACAAATTCGAACAGATAACGGGCAACCCCGTCCGCCACTTTATCGGACATCTGCAGACCAACAAGGTTAAATATCTAATCGGCAAGGTGGACTTGTACCACTCGCTCGACAGAATGGAGCTCGCCGAAGAGCTCTCCAAACGGAGCGAGAGGGCAGGCGTAGTCTCCAACGTTTTGGTTCAGATTAATATAGGCAACGAGGAGACCAAGTCGGGGTTCGACGTAAGCCAGACCCAGCAGGTATGCAAGGCGGTCGACGCTATGGCAGGGTTAAAGGTCGTAGGGCTTATGGCAATGTTGCCCGAAAGCGACGACGAGGAGTTGCTGAGAAGTCTTGCCACCAGAATGCGTGAAGAGTTTGATAGGTTAAAAACCTCTCTGCCCGACGTAAAATACCTTTCGATGGGTATGAGCGGAGACTGGAAAATCTGCATTGAGTGCGGAAGCAATATGATAAGGCTCGGCACGGCAATATTTGGCAGACGCTTCTATCCCCCTAAGGCATAAGTTTAAAATCAATACCCCCGTAACGTGCGTTAATTCAAGCATATTACGGGGGTAATTATTTTTTTGTACGTGTAAAACACCGCTGTAAAATAAGTAATAACTTTAAATTACAAATTTCAAAATATCATTGCTTATTATCCGCCGAAGTGATATAATGTTATAAAAGTTTACTTCAGGAGAAATATGAAAATGATAGTTGCAATAACGGGTGCAACGGGCAACATGGGCGCCTGCCTTATGACGGCACTTGCCAACGCCCCTGCCGTTGCGGATAAATTAAAGATACTTTGCAGAAGCAAGGCTAAGGCTAAAGCCCTGTTAAAGCCTTTGGAGACCATAAAGGAAAAGATTGAAATAGTCTACGGGGATCTGTCCGATTTAAACGTATGCAAAAGCCTTGTGAGCGGCTGCGACGTGGTGTTAAACCTCGGTGCGGTCATTCCCCCCACCTCGGACGGCAACCCCAAAGCCGCCATTGCCTGCAACGTTACGGGCGTTAAAAACCTGATTGCTGCAATCGAGGAGATAAAGGACAACCAGCCTAAACTTATTCACATCTCTTCGGTAGCCGTCTACGGCAACCGTACGGGCGAGCATAAGT
Source organism: Candidatus Coproplasma sp. (assembly GCA_051892535.1). Taxonomy (GTDB): domain Bacteria; phylum Bacillota; class Clostridia; order Christensenellales; family Borkfalkiaceae; genus Coproplasma. Next base: position 2,124 of record JBJFGI010000042.1, read on the forward strand.
ACGGCAGAGTTGGCGACCCCTTAGTTTCCGGTCCCTTCGAGCTGTACTCCTCCACCAAAATTTTGGGCGAGTACGCCGTACTGCAATCAAACGTGGAGAAATGGGCGGTTTTAAGGCAGACTGCAATCTACCACTACAACCTCTTCTCGGACAACCTCCACGACGGATTGATGTTCCACACCTGTTTCGACGCACCGCTTGAGTGGGTTACCGCAAAGGACAGCGGAATACTGCTTTTAAACTTCCTTAAAAGGTACAAGGACGGCACCCTGCCCGAAGAGTTCTGGAAGAAGGTCTACAACATCGGCGGCGGAAAGTCCTGCCGTGAGTACGGCTACGGCACCTACGACGCAGGCTTTAAAATCATTGGCGGAAGCTTCCAGCAGTTCTTTAAACCCTGGTATAACGCAACACGTAACTTCCACGGTATGTGGTATTACGACAGCGACGAGCTGGAAAAACTCTTCTCGTTCAGGGGACAGTCGAGCGCAGATTTCTGGAAGGAGATGGAGATTAAGCACAAGATTTACAAAATGGGTAAGATGGTACCTTCACCCATAATTGCTCAGTTTGCCGTTAAACGCCTGCTCAAGGACGCCAACTCCCCCTCACATTGGGTAAAGACGGGAGACGAGGCGAGGGCTATTGCGTACTTCGGCGGCGTGGATAAGTTTAACGAGCTCACAAAATTGACCTGGGCTGACTTAACCCTCCCCACCGAGATACCCGAACCCACCCCTCAAAGCTACGAGGAGAAGATGGCGGCATACGGCTACGATATCGAAAAGAGCGACAGCGAGATAACTATCGACGACTTAAAGACGGTTGCCGAGGCTCACGGCGGTAAATGCCTGACCCCCCTCTGCTTTGACGGCGATATGTATAAAAAGCTTGAATGGCAGACGTGCGACGGCGAAAAGTTCACCGCAGATACCTACACCGTTCTCCGTGCAGGGCATTGGGAACATGCGCTGTATAAGGACTTCGTATGGGAGTTCGACAGGCTTGCCAAGACCGACAAAATCTTTGCACGTATCTGGTACGACAGCCA
>JBJFGI010000043.1:0-3120 GCA_051892535.1 Candidatus Coproplasma sp.
TACGCAGATACTGTAAATTGTCTGCAAACGACATATGTGTTCTCCTTTATTTTTTGTACCTCTATTATACGGTAGCAAAAGAAAAATAACAACCGCTTTTTGCGTGCAAATTTACTATTTTAGCGCAACTACAGGTTGCAATTGGGCATTGAGCCGGGTTTCTTAATTGCTTTTTGACGAAAACCAACTATAGACTAATCAAACAATTGGGCATTGAGCCCAATTAGGCATTGAGCCAGGTTTCTTATTTGCTTTTAAATCTGACCAACTTTTCACTCGTCAAACGGGTATGACCCGTAGCAGGGTTTCTTAATTGCTTTTATACAAAACTAACTATAGACCAATCAAACAATTGGGCATTGAGCCCAATTAGACATTGAGTCAAGTTTCTTATTTGCTTTTAAATCTGACCAACTCTTCACTCGTCAAGCGGGTGTGACCCGTAGCAGGGTATCTTAATTACTTTTAAGCCTAACCAACCTGTCACTCGTCAAGCGTGAATGTAGGTATAGGTTGGCGTTTTGAATAATAGACGGCGGCGCAGACTGCAAGCGAAAAAGCGCAGATTATTATACAGCCAAACAGAATATCAGCAAAATAGCTTGTACGCTCCGTCCTCGTAACCGTAACCACGCCGTTCTCCTCTTTGTAATCAAACGTACGCTCTACGTTGACGTAATTTGTATATTCGACCGCACGGCTGCTGTAACGCACGTCATACACCTTTCCGCCGATTGAAGAGACCTGCCTGACCGAGGCATAAAATCCTGATAATATTGCGTCCACGTCCTGCGGAAAGGAGAGGTCGGGTTCGGCAACGTATAAGTCCACGTTGTCACCATTACGCACAGCGAAAAAATAATCGTGTACACGAACCAATTTATACCCTTTATCTTCACCGTTAACCTCTTCCGTCACGGCGGATAAATCGAGGACGTATTCCCCATATGGCAGATTACCGCTGTAATTTTCCTGCGAAAGAGTTGCGGTATGCATATAATCGACAAAACCGTCGATATCGCCGCTGTAGTCGACCTTGACGTCAACCTGTCTCCAAAAGGCAAAAAACACGATTGCGCCAACCGATAAAACTACGGGTATAGCCGTGAACGCAAGGCACTTTAAAAGCAGTCTGCCGTTCTGATTAAGCGCCGTTAGTTGAGACATATTGCCGTACCTTTTAATATTAGCCGCCCTCACTGACGCCGCAACCGCAAGAAATATTATGCCAAAAATTAACGGTATCAGCCAGGCAAGGCGGTGTAAAGCTATAAAAATCAGCGTCAGAACAAACCAACAGCACCCCAAAACTAAAAACGTACGGGCGTTGATATTCCCTATATCAAGCAGGCACTGCCTTTGAATTGCGTTTAACCCCTCTATATCCCCTTGATAACGCAGTCCGACGGTCTTTTTCGCCCTGTCCGAAAAGGCACATAAAACCACCGTCGCCACGACAAGAGCGCACACGCCGAGCACAGCTAAAAGAATACCCAACCACAATATAAAGAAAGACGCTATTATACCGCCGCAGAGAAAGAGCAAACCGCAGCATTGAACGGCTGTACATATCCTGCTGCGAAAGGCAAAGTCGTCGACTGCGGCACGGTAATTATCCGTGGCGGCAACGCCTGCCCCATCAGCTTTCACGCCTGACCCCTCAGCTTTCACGCCTGACCCCTCTTGGGTTGAAGGGGGTATCTTTTCTCCGTTCGGTAGAGCATATTCGTCGGTTAACGCCTCATCCGCCTGCATATTACCCCTTTCGGGTTGAGGGCTTTCAGCCTTTTCGCCCCTTAGTATCTCGTCGGTAGTTACGCCTAAAATCTCCGCAAGCTGATAGAGCGAGAGTATATCGGGGTAAGCCCTTCCCTGCTCCCACGCAGAAACCGTGCGGTTTGATATGCCGAGGATATCAGCCACCTCTCGCTGGGTAAGCCCTTTTTCCTTCCTCGCTTTGGCGATAAATTCGCCAATCGGTAATCTGGTCATATTCGTCCTCCTACACAAGTTATTATAACACACGGAGGTCTTTAAGGTAATTTTCCGCCGTAGAATAAGTCTATCCACGATAGACTCCCCCTTATTTTCGGCTTATAACGTAAAAGCGGACACGACGGTAAGTCGTGTCCGCAAATGTTTAAACCTTAAATTACTTTACGCAATCCGCATACAGGGGGAATGCCGCACAGAGCTTTGCGACCTCTGCGGTAACGTACTCGAAAGCCTCCTCCTTCTTCTCGATGACCTCTGCGATGAGGTCGGCAATCTTGCGGGCCTCTTCCTCCTTCATACCCCTCGTGGTCATTGCAGGGGTACCTATTCTTATACCGCTGGTGACGAAGGGCTTCTGCGTATCGAAGGGAATGGCGTTCTTGTTGACGGTTATATGCACTTCGTCGAGCATATGCTCAAGCTCCTTGCCCGTCATACCCTTGTCGGTCAGATCCAAAAGTATCAAGTGGTTGTCCGTTCCGCCCGAGACCATCTTTATTCCGAGCTTGTTGAACTCGTCCGCCATAGCGGCGGCGTTCTTTACTATCTGCGCCTGATACTCCTTGAATTCAGGGGTTAACGCCTCCTTGAACGCAACTGCCTTTGCGGCGATAATGTGCATTAAGGGACCGCCCTGTATGCCGGGGAATATAGCCTTGTCAATTGCCTTGCCGTACTCCTCCTTGCACATAATTACACCGCCTCTGGGACCCCTTAAGGTCTTGTGGGTAGTCGTCGTTACAAAGTCGGCATAGGGTACGGGCGAGGGGTGAAGCCCTGCCGCAACCAGACCTGCGATGTGTGCGATATCAACCATCATATACGCACCGACCTTGTCGCAGATCTCACGGATACGCTTGAAGTCGATAACCCTGGGGTATGCGCTGGCGCCAGACACTATGAGCTTGGGCTTGCACTCTAAGGCGATTTTTTCCATCTCGTCGTAGTCTATTCTCTGGTCATCCTTGCTTACGCCGTAGGGAACGATATTGAAGTATTTACCCGAAATATTTACGGGCGAGCCGTGGGAGAGGTGTCCGCCGTGGGCGAGGTTCATACCCATAACGGTATCGCCGGGCTGAAGCATTGCAAAGAACACGGCAAGGTTTGCGCTTGCGCCCGAAT
>JBJFGI010000044.1:0-12372 GCA_051892535.1 Candidatus Coproplasma sp.
TGCTCCATTGCAGAGAGTATCTGCGCACCCGTTAAATTCTTCCAGTCGGAGGCGACGATTGTTGCGTTTGCGTTGTGTTCCCTGACCAGCTCCACCGCCTTTTCGAGCTTGTCTGCCGAGGCGACGTCCGCATGGCTGAACACTATGCAGGCGGCGTGTTCAATCTGGTCGTTGAAGAACTCGCCGAAATTCTTCATATAAATTTTGCACTTGTTTGCGTCAACCACCGTGGTGAGGGAGTTGATTTGGCAGTCGGAAAGGTTAGCCCTCTCCACCGCCTTGACGATATCGGAGAGCTTGCCCACGCCCGAGGGTTCGATTAAAATACGGTCGGGATTATACTGCTCTTTAACCTGCTTTAAGGCTTTAGCGAAGTCGCCGACAAGCGAACAGCAGATACAACCCGAGTTGAGCTCGTTAATCTGAATACCTGCCTCCTTCATAAATCCGCCGTCGACGCCTATCTCGCCGAACTCGTTTTCGATTAAAACGAGCTTTTCGCCCGTGTACGCCTCCTTGATAAGCTTCTTTATAAGCGTGGTCTTACCGGCGCCTAAAAATCCTGAAAATACGTCAATCTTTGTCATAACTAAAAAATAACCTCACAAAATGTTTTACTCACACTTTTTTATAAACTCTTTTTCGCCGTTTAAAACGTGTCGGCAAATAAAAACGCCATCTGAGCAGACGGCGTTAATGTTTTATTAATAATTACGCTTACGGAAGGAACCGTCCTTTTTGTGTACGGTGAGGTTAGCCTCCTGCTTTTCAGCCAGCACCTTGCAGTAGTCTATCGCCTCCTGCTGAGTGCGGAAGAGCTTTATAGCCTTCTTGCCACCTGCAAGCTTTATCTGCCACATGCCGTCCGACTTTCTCAAAGAGATGTGGTAGGACTTGGTAGTCTTTTTAGCCTTATCGGTCGACTCGACTTCAATCTCCTCTTCTTCCTCCGCCTCTTCCGTAGCGGGAGGGGGGTCTTTCTTTTCGGTAGTCTTCTTTGTTGTGGTGCGCTTACGGGCAGGCTTATCGGTCTTGGGTTTATCCTCCACGGGGGCAGATTCTTCTACGGGCTGCTCAACGGGAGCAACCTCTTCCTCGACGGGCTGCTGAACGGGGGTGGATTCTTCTACGGGTTCTTCCTCAACAGGCTGCTGAGCGGGGGCGGTTTCTTCAACGGGCTGCTCTTCAACGTGCTGCTGTGCAGCGGCAACTTCTTCCTCTGTGGATTGATTCTCCTCCTCTTCCTGCCCGACGGGTTGAGCGGCGTCTTCGGTCTGCTCAGCTTTTGCGGTTTTATCCTTCTTATTGCTTCTGATAACTAATGCCAGAGCTACTGCCAATATAATTAAAACGACAATACCTACAATAGTAAAAATCCACCAATACATAATAAATTCTCCTTATACATTATTCTATCACGGACAAATTGACTTGTCAAGGGCGTTATTTTTAAAAAAACAGTGAAAAAAACGTGTAAAAAATAACGGAGTACGTATTGCTACGCACTCCGAAATTTTTAATTGAGTTTAAAGCTTACGCTTTGGTTGTTATGCCTTGGTTGCTACAACAATGCTTGCATTACCACTATTAGGCTGGTCCAACTTTATAGCTATAGGTGTATCACCTAACGTAACTTCAACTGTGGCATTTCCTTTTCCGTCATCTGCTGTAGAAACACCACCGACGTATAACGACCCTGACCAGATATTTGAAATCGTAAGAGTATAGGTACCTGCAGGAAGTGTTTCGCTTGCGGTAAGATATACGGTTGCCGAATATCCATCATAAGTCGTTACTTCGTTGTCACCAAGTGCAAGAGAACCACCGTTTTCTACTTCGTTAACCTTAGCTGCTACGTTGATGGTTGTGTTACTGTCGTTATATGCGAAAGCTATTTTAACAGGTTCAGAGCCTAAGGTTACGTCTACTGAAATATTAGTTCCATCTTTCAAAACCATAGTATCGTTAATGTATAACGACATTGAATAGAGCTCTGTAAAAGTAAGAGTATAGGTACCTGCAGGAAGTGTTTCGCTTGCGGTAAGGTATACGGTTGCCGAATATCCATCATAAGTCGTTACTTCGTTGTCACCAAGTGCAAGAGAACCACCGTTTTCTACTTCGTTAACCTTAGCTGCTACGTTGATGGTTGTGTTACTGTCGTTATATGCGAAAGCTATTTTAACAGGTTCAGAGCCTAAGGTTACGTCTACTGAAATATTAGTTCCATCTTTCAAAACCATAGTATCGTTAATGTATAACGACATTGAATAGAGCTCTGTAAAAGTAAGAGTATACGTACCTGCAGGAAGTGTTTCGCTTGCAGTAAGATATACGGTTGCCGAATATCCATCATAAGTCGTTACTTCGTTGTCGCCAAGTGCAAGGTTGCCACCGTTTTCTACTTTGTTAACCGTTCCGGTAGAGCTACCTGCTTTAACCGCAGTGTATCCTGTTGCACCCATAGGGTCACTAATTACGTACAGATCACCATTTACAAATTTGAACTGCAACTGTTTACCGTTACAATCAAACGTGTAAACGTCATCGTTAATAGATAAGAGCGTACACTCTAATGCACCATATCCATAACTATAGGTTACAGAATCAGCAGTAATAACGTACTCAAAATCAAAGTTAAAATAAGTGTAATTGTAAGTACCCTGCTGATCTTCGGTGAAGCTTGCGGTAGGCAACTTTGATGCGGTGTAACCTTCGCTTGTACCAGCTATATTATCTTCGGTTACAACCATATTGCCGGCTTCAAATTTGAACGTAATTGTATAGCCGTAACTGTCGATAAAGGTATAAACACCTTCATTAATGCTCAAGCAAGTGAGCGCTTCGCCATAATATCCGGATGTAGATACGGTATTTGCACCAACGATATAGATTATAGCGTCGCTATCACTAACGTAAGCGTAAGTACCTTGCTGACCTTCGTCAAAGCTTGCGGTAGGCAGCTTTGATGCTTCGAAAGCATCCGTCATGTTGTTAATATCATCGGTAGTTATTGACATTTTGCCGTCTGCAAAACTGAAGACTAATTCATTACCGGAACTATTAATAAAGGTATAAACGCCGTCCTTAATGCTCAAGCAAGTAAGCGTGTAACCACTTGTCTTCAAAGAATCTTTACCGATGGTATAAATTATATAGCTTGTGCCACCTCCTTTTGCTGTGACAGCGTAAGCATACTGACCCTGCTGATCTTCGTCGAAGCTTACAGTAGGAAGTTTTGATGCAACGTATGCAGTCGCATCAACAAAGTGCCAATCATCTGAAGTTACGTTCATATTGCCGTTTACAAAGTTGAAGGTTACGAAATATGAACCGTACTTATAGGTATAAACACCATCGTTATTAGCTATGCAAGAAAGTTTATAGCCATTGCACGTCACGGTAGATTCATCAATAACGTATTTAAAAGTATTTGTGTAACCGCTTTCATACTTATACACGCCAAGGTAAGTACCCTGCTGTTCTTCGGTGAACGTTACTTCAACAAGCTTATATAAGGTTGAAGTATAGCCAGATACCGTAACATCAAGGGTGCCGTTTTCATTGAAGTTGAAAGCGTAATAGTTACCATTTAACGAATAATAGTAAGCACCGACCTTCTTGCATACAAACGTAAGGGTTTTAGTACCATATTCATCAGTTAAAGTTATGCCTGTTGCAGTTACTTCATAGACGTTTCCGTCATCTTCATATTTGCCGAGCTGAGTGCCGCTGAAGGTAGGAGTAGCCGTCTCGTCTGCAAGCCTTGCGTTGTATTCAGTTTCAGTTTCGAAGTAAACGACTACTTTGTATCCGTTAAGAAGGTATTGGTTATCACAACCAATCTTTATTTTTACTTCGTCTTCAGCAGCTAACGTAGCTGAGTAAGTAAGTCCGCTGTCAGCTACTGCCCAGGTATTTGAATTATATGTATAACCGTACTTGGTATCGCCGATTTCGAAGTAAGCACCCTTATTATTATCATCAAATATCGCTGTCCAGGCAACGGATACGTAGTACTTACCTGCAGTTTCAACCGCAGCCTTTACGTAATAGGTATTATTGCCGTTGAAAGAGTTGATTGTGTATACGCCGTCTGTTAAGGATTCATAATCAGGTTCGGGTTCGGTTGCGCTGTAAAGCACCTTGAAACCAGCCGTGTTGGAAGCTTCATCCAATGCGATATAAGAACCTGCCTCCAAATGAACGTATTGTTTTTCACCGCTTGCAATATTCAAGACTGTTGCGCCGGAAGCTGTAGGTGCAAAAGTTTCACTGTCGACTTCCGTATAAATCGTAACTGAGCTTGAATTTGCGCTAAAGGTGTAGTAACCTGCAGTCGCAACCTGATAATAGTAATTGCTATAGCCGCAGAAAGGATTTTGATTACCTTCGGTTAACACCGTCTCGCCGTCAGCTTTAGCCTCGGTAATGACGGGGATAGAAGTGTTAACCTTCGTCAAGTCTGCTATCTTTGTGCCGTCTGCAGCATATAATTCCACGGTAGTGCCGTTAATCTTTATAACGTAGTTTACGCCAAAGCTAATAATAAGGTAACCGTCCGTTGCGTTACCGCTGATTAATTTAACCTCTATGTCGTTAAGCGTATACTTATAATTTGCAGTGCTTGCGTTTGAAACAAACGTATACGTCTGGTCTTCAGTGTCGGTACCGCTGTAGATGGTCTTTTCTTCCAAGCCCAAGGATGAAGGTACTTCGCTGACAGTTTCGTTCGTCTTGACAAACTTAGCCGCACCGATACCGTCAATGGTAAGAAGAATTTCCGTTACCTGACCGCCTTCTGCCTTGGTGGCAATGAAGTGCCAGTTGTCAACCTGGAAGTCATTGTAATTTATAGAGCCATTAGTACCGTCCTTAAGTGAAACGATAGCGGGTTTTGTCTTCTCTTCACCGTTTTCAGTATATACCTGAGCATCTGTAAACTGAATCATACCGGTTGAGGTTATAACAAACTTGGTTACTTTGTAAGTAGCACTCTGTAAAACGTAGTTATATTCACCTTCATACACACCGACGAATTCTTCAATATCGGTTGCAATTTCTTCATTTAATTTATTCCAATATAAAACAGCGCTATTGCCGTTTGTTGTATATTTGTCTGAATAGCCATACTCAGTCTTAGTTATGGTATGTTCAACACCGTTGTCATTAATAACTACGGTATTCGACGTAAGAAGGCTTGAAGCATTGTATTCTGTGCCGTTATAGACAAGCTTATAGCCAGCCTTGAGTTCCATCTGGAAAGTAACGGAACCGCTCAATTCATAGTACTTGCCGAATTCAATAATCTTTACATTACAATCGTCACACTTACCGTCGTGATCTTCATCGGAGTGAGCTTCCGTAGTTTCGGTCAAGTCGTCGTGTTCGCACGTAATGCCGTGGGTACCGTTACCCTTGTCGGTGTACACTTCGGTGTGGCCGGTTGCAGCAATTACGATATTGGTGATTTCCTGCGTGCAAGCTTCATCGGAGAAGTACTTACCTGCGCAGCCAGCGTCGTCGCAGGTGTAATATGCGACGTTGCCTGCTTCTGTACAGGTTGCAGCAACAGCTTCGTGATATGTTCCGTTATGGGTGTGGGTTTCTCCGTTAGAACCGCAGCCTGCCAAACCGGCTACGCCACAACTTACCGCACCTGCAATAACGAAAACAGAAAGCAGTTTAGTAAATTTGTTCATTTCCTTTTTTTGCCTCCAATTGTATGGATTTTTTTGTTTTTTATGTGTGATATTATACACATTTTGTAAATTACTTGCAAGCGATTATTGTTGAATAATTAAAAATTGGTTTTTTTTATCCTATAATTATTTATTAATAAACAATTAAGTTTTAATTATTGTTAGCAAAATTAAAAAATTTCCCGATACCGATTTACGATAACGGGAAAATTATTTTAATTAAGCTTTCTGCGCATTGGCAATAGCCTGGCGGAGTGCCTCTTCCGAACACTTGCCGTGTACTACCTGCGTGATTTTGCCCTCCGCACTGAGCAATACCGTCATGGGATAGGAACCCCTGCCGCCTAACATATTATATAAATTGACCTGCTCTGTGTCGTGTGCAAACCTTAAATCGTAATCGCACCAGGGTAAACCGTTCTTGTCTTTCTTTGTGTCAAGCCAATTCTGCACGCCGCCCTTGGGCTGCGACGAATTGTGAACCGCATACATATTTATCTCACTGCTAAGCTCTTTATAAACCACGTTGAATTCGGGCAGCTCTGCCTTGCAGGGATCGCAGTCGGTATACCAGAAGTTGAGCACCGTAACCTTGCCTATGCAATCGTCAAGGTTGAACGTTCCTGCCTGACCGCCTGCCGAGGTGTAGGTGTTTAAACTGAACCAGGGAGCTGCCTCACCCACTTCGTAAACGACCGAGCTCTGTGCCGTAATAACGTACTGCTCAAGCTCTTCCTTGGTTATTTCGCCGACCTTCTCGTAAATTACTGCGCCGTCTGCCGCAACGACAGCCGTTATAGGCTTGGGCACGGAGATGTCTCCGCCGAAGAAGGAGTACAGATTCGTATTCTTATCGTCCTGAGCAAAGATTATATTGCTATAACCCTCTAATCCGTTGTCCGTAATATACTTGCCGACGTCCCTGTCGTCCTTGTAGATTGAGTGTACCGCCACGACGTCACAGATAATTTTAGTCTCTGCGACATACTCGTCGAGCGTCTGCAATGCCTGTATGCTCTCTTCCATATCCGTACGCCAGAAGTAGAGCACCCTTACCCTCTTTTCCGCAGAGGCGGTAGTATATCCCTCGGGGGTGAGCACGCCGCCCTCGTAGGTGGAGACGGTGGTCTCTTTTAATACCTTTTTCTTGTCGGGCAGGTTGTAGCAGACAAGTGCGGTTATGAGTACGGCAAGGGCTACAACCCATGCGACGAACTCCACGACGAAGCGTGGCTTTTTAAACGCCGCCTTGATACTTGACCATACTTTGCAGGATTTTTTAGCCTTTTTACCGCTTGCACCCTGCGCCTCTTCCGTCTGGGCATCTTCGCCCTGAACCTCTTTGCCCTGCGCCTCGGTTGAAACAGCCTCTTCCGCCGGGGACGGCTGCCCCTCTTCCGCTGCCTCCACCGCCTGTGCTGACGGGGTCTGGTCAAGTGATAGGCATTTTTCGGGCGTTGCACTCTGGGCTTGGTCGCCCTGAGCCTGAACGGGTGCGAGAGCCTCGCCTGCGTTGGTCTTTGACAGGGCGAGCAGATCTACCTTGCCCACCTCTGCCACGGGCTGGTCTTCGGGGGCGGTACTTCTGATAAACAGCTTACTGCCCTTCCAGCTGATTGCCTGTACGGGGCAGACCGAAATACATTCGCCGCACTGTATGCACTCGTGGTCGCCCACGTGCTTGATATCCATTTTGCAGCCCTGAATACACAGTCCGCAGTTGATACACTTGTCCTTATCAAGCTTTACGCCGAGCAGCGATATCTTGCAGAACAGCGAATATATTGCGCCCAACGGGCAGATAAATCTGCACAAAAAGCGGTAGATGAATACGCTTGCCACTACGACGACTAACAGTACGCAGAACTTCCAGCTGAACAGATAGCCGAGCATTCCGTAGAAGCCTGAATTCTCTATATTTGCAAGCAGACTGACTGCTCCCTCCAGCGTTCCTGCAGGGCAGATATACTTGCAGAATACGGGTATACCCGAATATATAAGGGGAATTGCTATCACTATTATCAGCAGAATATACTTAAAGTACGATGCAATTCGGGTAAATCTGCTCTTGCGCAGTTTGGGGGTTTTGATTTTATACAGCAATTCCTGTATAAGACCGAAGGGGCATAAAAATCCGCAGATAACCCTGCCTAAGAGCAAGCCGAACAGTATTAAGATGCCGAATATGTAGGCGGGAGCGGTGGTCTTACTGCCTGCAAGCGAATCCTGCAGGGCGCCAAGAGGGCATGCGCCGACCGCACCCGGACAGCTGTAGCAATTTAGTCCGGGTACGCACAGCTTTTTGGTGTCGCCTGTGTATATCTTGCCCGTCACAAACCCCTTGATATTTGCATTATACAGGAGGGCGGCGTAGAGTTGAATGAGTCTGCGCTTGGTGGGCTTATGTGCGATAAACCAATCTTTTACCTTAGTGAAAAATTTACCCATATCAGCCCAACCCTATGCACTCAGTGCAGATATTTATTGCCTTGATAAACACGGCTTGCATGTTGCCGTTTAAGCTGCCCCATATTACGAGGGCAACGCCTATAACAGCCAACGATATTCTGATAACAAGCAACACGGTCTTGTTATCGAAAAAGCTTTCAACCTTACCGCAGAGCGTCAAAGTGCCTGCGTTCTCACCCTGTTTAACACCCCTCGTAACCTTTTGCAGGGCGGGCAGGGTGTTCTTAACGCTGTACTTAACCAGCGTTGCGCCGATTGAATACAGCAGGGCGGAGGCAACGAACACGGGTACGACCACCTTTGCCATATCCAAAATCTCCAACGTCACTTCCTTGTTGTTGAAGTTGGAGGGAATGCACAGATATATTATAGTGGTAAGTACGGCTATTGCGGCTAAGACGTAGCCTGCAATTTTAACGGCAAAGGCAAGCCTCTGGCTATCCTTAACCGAGGCATACTCCGCCTCCAATCCCTCGGGTGCCGTGGCGGGGAGCCTGTCGATAAGCCTTGCATACTGTAAGTCGGGGTGAATCTTTCTCGCCTTTTCGGTCAAGGGGAAGACCTCCCACAACACGAAACCCACGACTACCGCACCTACCCAGAGCCAGAAGAATAAATCTATCTTTGACAGGGCGGCGAGCACTATCTCCCTTGAAAACGGCTTGCGCTCGAGTATGGGCTCGGCACTTGAATTTAAGATGGACAGCACCTGCCATGCAAACAACGCACCCACCACTACGGTGAACACGCCTAAAAATATGCCGTAAAACAGTCTTACGGATTTGCTTGCCTTGCGAATATTCATAGTTTTATTATAATAGCACACGAATGTAATGTCAAGAATTAATAACTTGACAAACAGGGATATTAACCTTATAATTTTTATTAATTACAACGGTTAAGCGGAAAGTTTACTATGGAAAAAGAAATCTACGACGACTACATTAACATCTTAAAAGAAGAGCTTTTACCCGCCATGGGCTGTACCGAGCCTATCGCAGTGGCTTACGCCGCCGCCCTCGCTAAAGAGACGCTGGGCTGTCTGCCCGAGGTGGTGGAAATCTGCGTTTCGGGCAACATACTCAAGAACGTTAAAAGCGTTGTCGTGCCCTCCACGGGGGGACTGAGGGGCGTTGCCTCCGCCGCAGCCGCAGGTATTGCCGCAGGCGACCCAGCAAAAAAGCTGGAAGTGCTCTCCGTCATTACCCCCGCCGACCACGAAAAAATCAAAGCCTTTTCCGAGAGCGCAAAATTCATCGTAAGGCACAGCGACAGCGGCTGTATCTTCGACATAGGCGTAAGGGTTTTTAAAGGTGAGGACGAGGCGTTTGCGAGAATCGCAGGGCACCACACCAACGTTGTAGAGATAAGCAAAAACGGCAAAAAGATTGTAGATAAAGCCGTTATGGACAACGCCGACGAGGGCTTGACCGACAGGAGTAAACTAACCGTCAAGGGCATTATCGAGTTTGCGGATACCTGTGACCTTGCCGATATCGACGAGCTTATTTCCCGTCAGTTGGAGTACAACGGAGCAATCGCCGAAGAGGGTTTAAAGAACGACTACGGCGCAAGAATAGGCAAAATTCTTCTGGACAGCTTCGGCAAAGACGACGTGCATAACCTTGCAAAGGCAACCGCCGCAGCGGGAAGCGATGCGAGAATGAACGGCTGCTCCCTCCCCGTCGTTATAGTTTCGGGCAGCGGTAATCAGGGTATGACCGCCTCCCTGCCCGTCAAGGTATACGCAGAAAAACTGGGCTCAGGCAGAGAAAAGCTTTTACGTGCCGTCGCCCTTTCAGACCTTATAACCATACATCTTAAGACGGGTATAGGCAGGCTTTCCGCCTACTGCGGCGCAGTATCGGCAGGGGCAGGCGCAGGGGCGGGCATCGCCTATCTTCACGGCGGCGGATTTGAAGAGATTGCCCATACCATAGTCAATGCGCTCGCCATCACCTCCGGCTTAATCTGCGACGGAGCTAAGTCGAGCTGTGCGGCTAAAATCGCTTCGGCGGTGGACGCAGGAATTTTAGGCTATGAAATGTACAGACACGGCAGCCAGTTCTACGGCGGCGACGGCATAATCTTACGTGGCGTCGAAAACACCATCGACAACGTGTCCGACCTCGCCCGTGTGGGTATGAGGGGTACCGACGAGGAAATCATCAAATTGATGCTGAGGGAGAACAAATAACCTGTTCGTGGCGTAATATATGCCGACCAACTTGAATAAAACGCAACGGGCGGAGTACCGAAAGTATCGGTACTCCGCCCGTTTATTTACAATTTTACTCAATCACCCTACCCATAGCCAGGCAATGCAGGCTACTATGCCGAAAACGGCGATAACTATCACAAAGACGGGAATGTACGCAACGAACGCCGCACGCACCATTGCCCAGTATTCCTTTCGGGATACCTTGTTATTGTTTGTCTTCTTACCGCCGTTTTTCTTGCGGTTAGGGTCATACCACCTGAACCCCTCTACGTTCATATCGGCGAACGTAGTCTCGGTGTCCAGATCGTCTTGTTTCTTTTCTTTTTTAGCCATTATCAGTTTCCGTTTGTGGATTATTTTCGGTTACCGTTTCCTCTGCAGGGGGAACCGCCTGTCCCTCTGCGGGTGGAACAGCCTGTCCCTTCTTCCCCTTCTTTTTCTGAGCAGCGAGAGCCTCTGCCTCAAGGCGTTTTGCCTCCTCTGCCTCCAACCTCTCGGTGTCTTCCGCACTGTTATACAAGTGGCAGGCGCAGAAATGCCCCTCCTCTATCTCCTTGTATTCGGGTGCAATCCTCGTACAGATATCCATACATTGGTCGCAACGGGTGTGGAACTTACAGCCTGCAGGGGGATTGACGGGCGAAGGGATATCGCCTTTAAGCGCAATCCTGTTCATCTTGACGTGTACGTTGGGTACGGGTACCGCAGAGAACAACGCCTTGGTGTAGGGGTGCAACGTGTTTCCGAATATAGCCTTCTTGCTGCCGTACTCCACCAGATTGCCCAGGTACATTACGCCGACGTCGTCGGAGATATGCTTTACTACCGACAGGTCGTGAGAGATGAATATGTAGGTCAAGCCCAACCTCTCCCTCAAGTCGATAAGCATATTTATAACCTGTGCCTGAATGGACACGTCGAGTGCGGAGACGGGCTCGTCGCATACAACGAGCTCGGGCTTTAACGCAAGCGCCCTTGCAATACAGATACGCTGACGCTGACCGCCTGAGAATTCGTGGGGGTACCTTTCGAAGTAGTGGGGCTGAAGACCGCACATCTCCATCACGTCGAGGACGTACTGGTGATAACCCTCTTTGCCGACAATCTTGTGCTGACGGGCGGACTCGCCTATTATTTCACCAACCGTAATACGGGGCGAAAGACTTGCATAGGGGTCCTGGAAAATCATCTGAATCTGGGGGCGGAGTTTATTGAATTCCTTGTTGGTGAGCTTTAATATATCCTGCCCTTTGAAGTAAGCTTCGCCCTCAACGCCGTCGTAAAGGCGGAGAAGCGATCTGCCCATAGTCGATTTACCGCAACCCGACTCGCCGACTATACCCAGCGTTTTACCTCTTCTTAAGGTGAACGAAACGCCGTCTACTGCCTTTAAAAACTTAACGGGTTTGCCGAAAAAGTTGGTCTCTGCGGTGAAATATTTCTTCAAGTTTCTGACTTCAAGGAGAACTTCGTTTTCGGGTGTATATTTTTCCATTATTTATTCTCCTTTATATCTCTGTATAAATAGCATGCCACTTTGTGAGTGGGGGATACCTGAACGTAGTCGGGGTAATCGCCTGCACATTCGGCTCTGCACATCTCGCACCTGTCCCTGAAATAGCAGTAGTTGGGCATATCTATGGGGTTGGGCACGAAGCCGGGAATGTTGTACAGCTTGTCCACCTCGCCGTCAACGGTGGGTTTACTCTTCTGCAAGCCTATCGTGTAGGGGTGCATAGGTCTGTCGAATATATCCTCCGCCGTACCCATCTCTATGACCTTGCCTGCGTACATTACGACGACGTAGTCCGCCATCTCGGCAACGACGCCGAGGTCGTGGGTAATTAACATTATCGAACCGTTAATCTTGCCCTTAATCTCCCTTAAAAGGTCGAGTATCTGCGCCTGAATGGTAACGTCCAACGCCGTGGTGGGTTCGTCCGCAATGATAAGCTTGGGGTTGCAGGCGAGGGCGATTGC
>JBJFGI010000045.1:0-3018 GCA_051892535.1 Candidatus Coproplasma sp.
AATTAAACCACATGCTCCGCTGCTTGTGCGGGTCCCCGTCAATTCCTTTGAGTTTTAATCTTGCGACCGTACTCCCCAGGCGGAATACTTAATGCGTTAGCGGCGGCACAGAGGTCATGACAACCCCTACACCTAGTATTCATCGTTTACGGCGTGGACTACCAGGGTATCTAATCCTGTTTGCTCCCCACGCTTTCGTGCCTCAGTGTCAGTTACAGTCCAGCAATTCGCCTTCGCCTCTGGTGTTCCTCCTAATATCTACGCATTCCACCGCTACACTAGGAATTCCAATTGCCCCTCCTGCACTCGAGTCCAACAGTTTTGGTAGTAGTTCCGAGGTTGAGCCCCGGGGTTACGCTACCAACTTGCCAAACCACCTACGCACCCTTTACGCCCAGTCATTCCGGATAACGCTTGCCTCCTACGTATTACCGCGGCTGCTGGCACGTAGTTAGCCGAGGCTTATTCCTAAGGTACCGTCACTTTCTTCTTCCCTTAGAAAAGAACTTTACAATCCGAAGACCTTCATCATTCACGCGGCGTTGCTGGTTCAGAGTTTCCTCCATTGACCAATATTCCCCACTGCTGCCTCCCGTAGGAGTTTGGGCCGTGTCTCAGTCCCAATGTGGCCGATCACCCTCTCAGGTCGGCTACTGATCGTCGGCTTGGTGGGCCGTTACCTCACCAACTACCTAATCAGACGCGAGCTCATCCATATCCGATAAATCTTTGATCAAAAGAAGATGCCTTCAACTGATATTATGCGGTATTATCCGTCGTTTCCAACGGTTATCCCCCAGATATGGGCAGATTACTCACGCGTTACTCACCCGTCCGCCATGTAGTAAACTACATTCGACTTGCATGTGTTAAGCACGCCGCCAGCGTTCATCCTGAGCCAGAATCAAACTCTTAAGTTTAATTTGTATAAAACACAAACTATTTAAAGTTTATGGCTCTATCTCGACTATTTAAGTCTATTATCTTTGCTGACTTTGCTTTGTGGTACTAATGTACTTCAAAGTTATTGACAGAAACTTATTATCAAATTCGATAATTAAAATCGTTTCCTTCTATTCAATTTTTAAACTGCGTTAACCGAACTTCAGCTCGGTGCTCATTTGCGAGAGCTTTTCTATCTTAACATACTTATTAAGACTTTGTCAAGCATTTTTCAAAACTTTTTTAAGAAATTTTTGAATTTCTTTTCAGTAGGTTGCCCTCTGAGTTATAAGCTTTGAACCGACCTATGAGCTTTAGCCAGGCTATCTTCAGGCGACAGCTTGATTAGTTTAACACAATCGTTATTCCCTTGTCAAGCATTTTTCAAAACTTTTTTAAGAATTTTTTAAATTCTTATTTCGGCTTTTTGCTGCCGAAGCAGCCCTGCCTTTAGTTTTGTTCGCCACTCACGTGACAGCTTGTATATAATATCAAGCCTTGCGAATAAAGTCAATTCTTGTCGCAATTATTTTTAAAAAGTTTTTTAAAGTTAATTAATCTAACATTTTGTGAAATATTCACAGCTTTGCATATATTCACACGCCCTTTTGCCTTTACGCGTGCGCACGTGCGTGCGTGTGCGTATGTGCGTATATTATTATATTATTATGTAATGCGCATCGGCTTTAATCGTGAGATTGCCGTCGTTCTTTCGCCTGTCGGCTTGCAATAGGGCTTGCCGACGTATTTTTACAAAACTATTGCCTTTTTTGAATTTGCGGTATATAATTAAAGTATGTTTAAAATTTTGAGAATTATCAGCTGTATTATTTCAGCTTTATGTTGCGCCGCCTGCGTATTCGTCTTTATCTACGCAGGAATAGTCTGGGGCATCTGCACCCTGGTTGGGGCAGGTACGTTTTTTGCCCTTACCGTTTTATTTAAACGTTTTCAGGAAGATGAAGAAGAAAAGCAGAAAAACGGCGACGGCACGTCGACCGACAACACGCTGAACGGCGACACGTCCGACTAACAGTTCAGCGGTTACACAAAAGGAGAGAATTTATGCCGGTACAATTGAGCAAAGGGGAGAAACTTATACGTGATTGGAATTACGCAAGCGACGATACCTCCGCAGGCAGAAAGGAGGACAGAATTATCGTCACCGACAAGAGGTTGATAGCGACGAGTACTTCGCCCGATTCCGTTAACCGTACGGAGATACTGCTCAGCAGTATAAAATCAATCTCCTCTTCCTACTCTTCCAAAAAGACCAGCCAGACGCAGTCCAACGGAGGAATGGTTGCAATAGGAATAATACTGCTGATACTCGGCTGTGTTATGATGGGACTGTCTGCCATTCAAGGCCCCGTGATGTTTGTTTTAGGTATTATATTAGTAATTATAGCGATAGTAGTGTTAGTCCGTTCGAACAAGGGGAAAACAGTGTTGACCTCCGCCTCGTTTTCGCTGGTTATTAAAACTCACGGTCAGGAGGGTACCCCTATCACGATAGGCAAGTCCGCAGGTAATAACGACTCGCAGACGGTCGTAATAACCTCCGTCATCTTCAACGAAAAAATAATTATGGATATTATCGATACCATCGGCGCAGTTGCGCTCAATCGGGTACCGCCTCTGTACTCCGAACCTTCAACCGATTTGTCCACCCCTTTGGACAATGCGAAAATTGACGTGCCCGCCGAACAAAAATTAGAAAGTTAAGCAGCAGACAAAAAAACACCCGTCAGGCGTTAAAGCCCGACGGGTATTTTATTACCGTTATTGCGTTAGAAAATATTATCTATGAAGTCCTCGGGGTCGAACAGCTCGAGATCGTCTATCTTTTCGCCGACGCCTGCAAACACGACGGGAATACCCAGCTCTCCGCACAGCGAAACAACGAAACCGCCCTTTGCAGAACCGTCAAGCTTGGTTAAGACAATTCCGTCAAGCTCGACGGCACCGTCGAACACCTCCGCCTGATTGTAGGCGTTGTTGCCCGTGGTAGCGTCCAACACGAGGAATTTATAGAAGTTTGCGGCAGGGTACTCCCTTGCCACCACCCTCGACATC
>JBJFGI010000046.1:0-12244 GCA_051892535.1 Candidatus Coproplasma sp.
AACCGCCACGCAAGAGTTGGTAGTACCTAAGTCAATTCCTATTACCTTTCCCATATTTTTTACCTCGTATATTTATCTTTATATTTTTTACTTGATTTGTTAAAAAGCTTAATAGCCGTCTTTCTTCAGAGATGCGAGCAAGAGCAGGAGCCTGCGGATTTGCCGACGGGAGTTTACAATGAAGTAAATGACCGAGGCAAAACGCAAAGGCGACGAACTATTGCGACACATATATGAAGAGAAGTTAAACTGTTACGGAGACTTGGGCAAACCTTATTACCTTTCCCTCTCGCCTGTAACCCTTTTTAAGAACGTACTTTACAACGCCTGCGCTCTCGCCCTCTTCACAGGGGATGTTCATTATCGCCTCCATTGAGGTCTCGTCAAAGGCATCGCCTGCCTTTACTTCTATCTCCTCAACCCCCATTGAAAGGAGTATTGCGTTGAAGTTCTTGACAATCTTGTCAATTCCCGCCTTAGTCTTTTCGTCCGAAGCACTGTCGTATGCATAGCCGAAAGTATCTGCAACGGGCAACAGTTTTATAATTGCCTCAGCCTTGCCGTCCGCAAAGGCGTTTGCCACAGCCTCTTTAGTGCGCTTACGGTAGTTGTCGTATTCGGCTGAAACGGTGTACCATTTTCTTTTATAGTCCTCAGCCGCCTCCAGCGCCTTTTCAAGGGGCGACGGCTCGGCAGGTTGACTATCTTCTGCCGTCTGATTTTCGGCGGTTTCGGTATTTTCGCCTGCCGCCTGCTCGGCTGCGTCCTCTTCTACAGCCTCGCCTGTAATGTTCTCGTTATCCGTCATTTCGTATTCCTTTCACGTTTTACTACAGTATTAATATAAAACGAGTTTAAACCGATTAAACATTTTAATCATATTTTTTTATTTTATTTTTGTTAATCGGGCTTGTCGGGTATTTTTTGCATAATACTTGACGGAATAGGGTAACATATTTTATAATATAAGTATGCATACACACATTGAACGCCTGCCGTTAAAAAAGCTGTTCAATACGAGAGATTTAGGCGGTTTTGTAACGGAAGACGGCAGAAAAATTAAAAAAGGTAAACTCATTAGAAGCGGTAAGCTGAATAAAATTCCGCCCGAAACGATAGAGGCACTTAAAGCTTTGGACGTGACTACCGTTGTCGATTTGCGTATTTTTACCGAGATTGAGGAGGCGCCCGACACGTTATGGGAGGGCGTAAAGTACGTTCATCAACCCCTTGTATGCACTGCAACTGCGGGAATTACGAGGGAAAAGAGTATGCGTATTACTATGGCTAAAGAGGCAAGGCGAATTAAGTCCGAGTTCGGAACCGCCGATAACTATATGGCTGCAACCTACCGCTCCATACTTATGAGCGAAGAGCCCAGACGCCATTTAGCCGCAGTTTTAAGGGAGATAATCGAAAACGAGCACTGCATTCTATGGCACTGCAGCGGCGGCAAGGACAGAGCCGGCATTGTGGCAATGCTGGTTGAAAGCCTTCTCGGCGTCTCCGAAGAGGTTATTATCGATGACTTTATGGCATCCGCCCACTTCCAGCGCAAGAGGTTCTTCTGGAACAGGTTGGCAATTCACACCATTCCTGCGACGTTGAGGTTTAAAAGAATTCTGCTCGTTATGATGGCGGCAAAGCCTCGGTTTTTAATGGACACAGTTAACGAGATTAAGGAAAAGTACGGCAGCGTGGTTGAGTACTGCAAACAGGAGCTCAGCGTTACCGACGAAGATATCGAGAGAATGAAAGCCAAATATCTTGAGTAATATTATTTATTATTAATATTATATATTATATGGTATAGATTTAAAGCCCTTTATATGGTATAGATTTTAAGCCCTGCGGCGTTTTAACGTAAAACGCCGCAGGGCTGTTTTTATTATATTCGACCGTCTATTTCATTCGACCGTTACAGATTTGGCGAGATTTCTCGGTTTGTCGGGGTTGCGCCCTAATAAAAGTGCCGAGCGGTACGCAACCAGCTGCAACGCCGAGGCGGACAGCATAATGAACAGTGCCGGTTTACTCTCCGGCAAAAGCCACACCTTTGCCCTGCCCGAAAGCGATTTGGCTGCCGCCTTACTGCAGGTTAACACAATTACCCTGCCCCCACGGGAGATAATCTGTTCCACAGTACTCTCGCTCTTATCGGCAAACCGCCCGTCGCCCACCACCAGAACGCTTAACGTCTCGCCGTCCACTAAGGCAAGGCTTCCGTGTTTTAACTCCCCTGCAGGGTAGCTGTCGCTGAAGATGTAGCTCACCTCCTTGAGCTTGAGTGAAGCCTCCACCGCCGTAGCCGTATCATACCCCCTGCCGAGGAAGAAGACCGCCCTGCTCTTTGCACATTCCCTTGCAAGCTCACCGCTCAAGTCGTTTTTAAACACCTCGCAAAAGTGCGAAGCCACCTCCTTTAACTCCGTACAAGCTAAACGCACCGCCTCCACCCCCTCGGCGAGAGCGGCGATGAGATAGAGAGCGGCAAGCTGACCTAAATAGCTCTTGGTCGCCGCAACGCAGATTTCGGGACCTGCGCAGACGGGTATTACGGTATCGGCAACTAAGGTTATTGCAGAGTAACCGCAGTTAGTCACCGCCACGACCTTTGCGCCGAGCCGTTTAAACTCCTCCGCCACGCCTACAACGTCAGCCGTCTCGCCGCTCTGGGTGACGACTAACAGCAACGTGTCGGGGGTAACTCTGCATTTTTTATACCTCAGCTCGCTAGCTACCTCGGCATAACAAAATACGTTGCACCGCTCTTCAAAGTACTGTACGGCGGAGAGGGTAGCGTGGTATGCGGTTCCGCACCCCGTCAAAACGATTTTATCCGCATTGCCTATCATTTCCCGCAAAAGGGGGAGATTTAAATTGAAAAACGCCTCCGCCGTATCTGTAACGGTGCGTTCAGCTTCATATATTTCCTTAAGCATATAGTGGGGATAACCGCCCGTTCCTGCGTTTATCTGGATTGGTGAGATATGCTTTGCCGTCCGCTCCGCTCTTTCAAGGTTAAAGTCATAATAATCAACCCTCTCGGCGGTAATTTTGGCAATGTCGCCGTCCTGCAAGACGGTGACGCTGTCTACCCCCGCAGGCAGGGCGGGAATATCGCTTGAGAGATATGCGCCGAAAGAGTCCAGCCCCACGACGGCGTTGCTCTTGTATTTTGCGGCGATTATGCCCTCGAAATCCTCGCAGAGTACGGCGATGGCAAAGGAGCCCTTTAATCTTTTAACCGCCTCCGCCACGGCGCTAAGCAGTCTGTCTGCGCAGTTTGCTCCGCTCGCCGAGTAATAACGGTCGATAAGCTTAGCAATGACCTCGCTGTCGGTATCGGAGGAAAAGGTTTCATTTAACCCTTCAAGCTCCCTCTTAAGCTCCCTGTAGTTTTCGATAATTCCATTGTGGACAATGGCGATTTTACCGCACACGTGGGGGTGAGCGTTCCGCTCGCAGGGGACGCCGTGAGTCGCCCAACGGGTGTGCCCGATTGCAACCTTGCCGTCCAGACCGCCCAAGGCAAACTCCAGCTCGGCAACCCTGCCCTTGCGCTTGACTGCTTTTAGCTTGCCTCCGCACAGCACGGCAATGCCCGCCGAGTCGTACCCCCTGTACTCCAACCGCTGCAACCCCGAATAGACTTCGCCTGCCGCATTACCGCTTTTAATTGCCACGCCTGCAATTCCGCACATATGCACCCCCTCAAGTTGCGCTATGCGGCATATGCCGCAAAAATACCGCAATAATAAAGCATATGCGCCGTGGGGCAGATTAAGTTACATATTATTATAAATGCATATTATTTTTAGTGCATAAAAAAATCGGCGTTAGCAAACGCCGATTTTTTATAGATTGTTTATGCCATTCAGGAAGTGGTGTGGCTATAAGCTACAAACACCTCTAAGTTAGACCACGATTTTGAAGACATAGTACAGCTTCCACCCGAGCTCGTCTTTGCTGTAGGTGCCGTTCCGCTATATTCAACGTCGAGGGTATAGCCACTGCTATCCTCACCGTTTGAAGGACGATAGAAATACAGATAGGTTAGTTGCGAAGTAGTAAACTTAACAATAACGTTAGTTGCAAGAAAACTTGCATTGTCAATCAATACAACGTTGCCTGAACCGTCGTCATAGATAAAGTCGATATTATTAAGCTTAGGGTCGGTGACGGTAGAACCGCTATCACCGTCCGAAGTACCCGTAACTGAAACGTAGTAAATATTTATACCACTGTTGGTACTGTTTATTTGGTAAGTTCCTGCACCTGCATTGCTACCTGTCAAGTCGAATTCGCAGGCGACTATTTGACCGCCCGGCAATTCCAACTGCATTATCGGCGATTCTTTAACGAAGGTTTCTTCTTTGTAGCTTGAATCGCTTACCCTTGTATCGAAATCGGTTACACTATCCGATACTTTGTATACACCGAGATATCTTGTGTTACTCCCGCTTCTGCTTGAGGCTATAACAAATATTTTAGTAGTGCTTTTCTTAACCCTTACTTTAATACAGTTTGTTTGTACGGTTGAACTGTGGGTACCGGAATATGCAACGTTGGTTTCATAATAAGCACTCAACCCACCTACCACCTTAACAGGAGAATTTTCGAAATAGAGTCTTTTACTGAAAGACGTTATCTGTGTTTCACCGTTTAAAACCTTTTTACGTATTGCTTCTGCCGCCTCAGTATTGCTATTGCTTTCCGACAAATCAACACTCAACGTACCGCCCGTAGAATTATACGTTGGAATGGTATCGCTCGTTTTAGTAGTGTAATATGTGAAGCTGCTTACCGACGCATCTTCTATAGTAGTTTTCGAACCTACAATCATTGAGAATGAACCCAAACCTATACCCGCTGTGCCGGAATCGGTTTTAGGAAGTAGCCAAGTACTTGTTATAAAAGACGTTGCACTACTCATTATATTTGTCAACTTACTGTAATTAGTCGCAAATACGTCGGGGATAAATTGACCGGTATCGCCGCCGCTGCCAATGTCCGAGTCAATGTCATCGCCGTTAACTTTTGTGTTATCGTAGTCGCCGACTAAGCTGTTTTTGCTGGAGTAACTGGTATTTTGAACGGCGAGCTTGCCGTTATAAACACCGATATTTTCCACACCGCAGTTGGCGTAGCCTATTACAATGCCCACGTTCTTTTTTTCTGAACTTGCAGAATTATATGTAGCATTATTCGATGCAACCTCAACTATGGGGTTAATAAGGTTGAAGTTGTAAATTTTAGGATCCGTTACACCTACCTGGGCTGCTGTCATGCCGAACATACCCACCGCATGGGAGTACTTAACCGAAGCTCCGCTGACCGCACTTGTCAATTTGGAGCTGTCCGTGGTTATTTTAAGGTTGCTAATCTTCTTATTATTTCCGTTGAAATAACCTTGGAAAGGATAGTCGTCCGTGCCGATAGGGGGAAGCCAATAGTCCGACATATCAATATCGGCATCAAGCTTGAAATAATAATACTGGTCGTTTAAATTACCTGTATTTTGCAGCCAGGCGAGGTTGTATAAATGGTTAGGGCTGGTTAGGGAAAACGGATCCCCTTCAGTGCCGTCACCGTCCGCAAAATAGGGCGAGCTGGAGGAACCGTCGAATTTATCTTCCGACTTGCGCATATCCTCGGCAAACCAAGCGAAAGCCTGGCTCAACGCAAACACGAGAACCAGTACGGCTAATATTAAGTTGATAATCTTAAATGCCTTTGCTTTCATTTTTTTTGCCTGTTTTGATTTGCTCAGTGAGGTAGAATTTGTTCCCAACGAGGCGAGGTTTACGCCTCGCCTCGTTGGGTTTTTAGTTTACGATGTGGTTGCAGGGGTAACAACCGCTGTTGCCGAAATTAGCGCAATTCGTTTAGCTGGAGTAATTACTACAGACTCACCAGCCGCAAGTTCAAATGTGTATTCACCTGAAAGACCACTAATTTCTTCGGTAGTACCATCAGGATATTTCACAACTGCAGTTCCAGCTGTTGCAAAATCCGAACCTGTTGCAAGTCCAAGCCCAACCGTTACAGTAATATTTTTAGCAGTATTATTACAAGTAACTGTTATGACTCTACTACCACCATTTGCTAATAGATATGTACCACCAAGAGATGGAATATCTGTTGGAGTAAAGCTACCGCCTGAACTAGTTATTTTAAAGTAACCCTCGTTACTCGTTAAATTAAGAGCATCTACTTTATCTGTTATTGAAGCAATTGCTGAAGCCAATGTATCATCAACTGTCGTAGTTTCGCCACCGCCACTGCTTGCCGCTTCAACCGTTACGGTGCAGGTTGCAGTCTTGCCACCGTCCTCGGTGGTTACGGTTATGTTTGCAGTACCTGCCGCAACTGCCGTAACAACGCCGTTTTCATCTACGGTTGCAACTGAAGTATTGGAAGACTCCCAAGTTACAGCCGTGTTGGTTGCATTAGAAGGTGTTATGATTGCGGTCAGGGTTTGAGTTCCGCCAACCTGCAAGGTTGCAGTTGAATAGTCAAGCGTTACGCCTGTTACGTCAACCGTAGTAGCACCTTGTTCTTCAATTATAATTATTGTAACTGAAGTAATAGCATAGCTCTTAGTATTATCCGTAGCATTGCAAGTGAATTCAATAGAAGTAAATCCAGAAGCATTTTCAAATACGCCGTCGGAAGTAAACGTATAGTTACCAAGCACCTTACCTGCAGGTGTAGTTCCCGTAAGCGTTCCAAGCGAGGTACTACCATTATTAAACGATACTGTTACATAGGATTGAGAGCTACTTGAACCATTAGAGTAACCCGTCATAGTAATGACTGCTTTTTTACCGCTTGCCGTAAGACTGAAAGTATCAGTTGTTCCAACCTTTAAACCTATAACGGAGGTTTGGTTAGTTGCAACGGCAGCGGCACTCAGCCCTGTCGTTACCCATTCAGAACCATTGGTTCCGCCGTAGGTGTACATATAAGTAACCGTACCTTCACTCTTAGGCGTTGCCGTAAACTGCGCAACGTAGGTAACGTCACCCGTTACGGCAGGCAACGTTGACGCATAGGTTTGCGTGCCGTTTGACCAACCGCTGAACGAATATGTGTTATAAGTATCCCCTGCCTTTTCAGGCGTTGAGCCGTCATACGAAGGCGTTGCGCCGCTAAGCACGTCAGTATCTGTTTCTAAAGTGCTGCCGTCATAATTTTTAAACGTTACTGTATAGCCGCTTTCAGCCGTCCACTTGGCGTAGAGTGTGATATTTTCCGTTATTGCGGTAGTGAACGAGAACGCATTACCGTCCGAGCAAGCCGCATCCGTATACCAACCGCCGAACGTGTAGCCCGTTGCCGTAGGTTCGGTAGGTTCGGTAGCCGTCTTGTTATATTCGATTTCCTGCTCAGTGATTGAATCACCGTGACCGTTCATATTAAACGTTACGGTATACTTTCTTGTTGCCTGGTCGAACTGTGCAACGTAAGTTACTTCAGCCGTTACTTCGGGAAGATTTTCTGTCGTATATACCGTTGAACCACCATCAGACGACCAACCGCTGAACGTGTAAGTATACTCTGCGGTTGAAGCCTTTGTAGGCATTTCACCGGTATACGTAGGTTTATTGCCTTCTGCTACTGAACCCGTTTGAAGGGTTTCGTCGCCATTCTTAAACGTTACTGTGTAGCTTGTAGTTTCGCCACTTGTAGGGGTGAGGACGATAGCGTAGAGTGAGTTTTCAGAGCTATCCCTAGATATCGTGTAGGTTCCTGCCTCTATGGTAGCGGTATATACGTAGTAGGTACCCACTTGGGTAACACTCTGCGGTTTGTTGTTAACTTTTATAGTATTACTGTTGTAGAGATATAACGTCATAGTCATTTCTACAGCAGTGGTAAAGGTAACACTACCGTTTGAGTCGAGCTTTAATGCACCATTCGAAGGAATAGATATACCACCAACTGTGATTGGATCGTGCGATTTAGCCGATCCGGCTACAGTAAATCTGCTGTCGGTATCACTCTTGGGAATGAACGTAACCGCCTCACTTATTGTGCCGCTTTCAGCCGTCCACTTTGCGTAGAGGGTGATATCGCCCGTTATTGTCATGGAGGCAAAATCAAACTTGTTTGTGCAGCCCGCTTCCTTATACCAGCCGCCGAACGTGTAACCCGTTGCCGTAGGTTCGTCAGGCTCGCTTGCATATTCGCCGTCGTAGACTTGCTGCGAATCGATAACGGAAGAACCATTACCGTTTATATTGAAGGTTACGGTGTACTTAGTCTTTTCCTTCCACTTGGCGTAGAGAGTTTTATCGCTTGTTATTGCGGTGTCGAAATCAAATGCATTTCCGTCCGAGCATGCTTCGTCAGTATACCAACCGACAAACGTGTAACCCGATATCGTAGGGTCAGAGGGCTTTGTTACTTTATCTCCGTCCTTGACATAAGCTTGAGTATTGGTTCCGTGTCCGTTCATATTAAACGTTACCGTGAAGGTCTGTGCCTCTACAGTTATGGTACACGTTGCCGTTGAACCGTCGGTAGCGGTTGCCGTTATGGTTGCAGTACCCTTGCCAACTACCGTAACAACGCCACCCGAAACGGTTGCAACTGTATCGTCAGAAGTAGTCCAAGTTATAGTTTGGTCAACTGTCGTAGGATATACGGTTGCAGTCAACGCAACGCTTTCGTCTACGCCATAGGTTAACGTTTCACTCGTCGAGCTAATCTTAACGCCCTTAACCATTAAAGTATAGCTACCCGTTTTATCCCCTGCCTCTGCATAAATAGTGACGATACCTGCGGAAACAGCCGTAACCTGACCGGTCTTGCTATTTACGGTTGCAATGTTCTGGTCGGAAGACCACCAGCTGACAGTTTTATTTGTTGCGTTGTCAGGCTTGACGGTTGCAGTGAGCGTGGTTGTGTCACCTTTCGCCATTTCAGTTACACTGCTGCTGCTCGTTACGGTTACGCTTGTAACGGGTATGTTCTCCGAAACGGTGACTGAACAGGTTGCAGAGCAAGTGTTGCCGTCTTTGTCCTTGCCCTGCGTGGTGACGGTTATAGTTATGGCGGATTCACTCGCTTTAAGCGCAGTGACTACGCCGTCGACTACGGTTGCAACGGTTGAATCGCTTGACGTCCAGGTTACAGCCTTGTTTGTTGCATTGGTAGGCGCAACGGTTGCCAAAAGATTATATACGTCACCTACGCCCAAGGTAAGCGTAGTTGTATTGAGCGTTACGCCCGTTACGGGAATATTAGATTCGGTTACTACGATTGTATATTTTGCTATGAGATGAGGCGTAGAAGCATCGTCTACATAGGTTGAAGCCTTTGCGGTTATGGTAGTCGTACCTGTAGCAACGCCTTTTACAAGGCCGGTAGTCTCGTCAACGGTTGCAATACTTTCATCAAAGGACGACCAGGTAACGGTTACGCCGTCGCCGAGACCTGTAGCGCTAAGCTGTAACTCACCCTCTATTGCAACGCCCGAACCGCCTGTGATTGCAAGACCTATGGTATAGGGAACTGAACAAGATACGGAATAATCCGTTTCGTTGTAAGTTTCGGTATAGGTTGCCGTTGCAGAGCCTGTGCCGACTGTGGTGGTAGTTACGCCTGTAATTTCCAAATTCGAATTGGTGCCGACTATAACCTTTTGGGTGCCGTCGGAGTAGGTTACCACAAACTGCCAGTTGGGCTTCATTACGTTTGCAGCGCCCATTGATTGCTTATAGGCAGTACCATAATTGTAGGCAAGCTTGTCAACCACAATCGAAGTAGGGGTGGCAGTTTCATCGTCGGTATACTCTTCAATGCCGATAGAGATATCACCTGTAAGCGTTAAACCAGAATTGAGTCCGCCGCCGCTTTCAAGCAAAAGCGAGGAGATGTACGTAAACCTCTCCTTTTCATAGTCCATTATAAAATACTCGGTACCGCTGAAGTTTGTACCGTCTGTTTTGTCTGTATCTTCTATCCCTTCCTTTAACCCGATGTTGAAGTCCTTTTCACGCAAGCCAACACCACCTACAAAGGCGGTGGCGTCTGCATTTTCGGTGTAAGTGTAGGTGTAGTCGGGCGTAGTGTCGGTACCTTCTGCAAATGTGCTAGTGCCGCTTGCCGTTGCCGATTGGGTAGCCGATATAAAGGTTACGGTGTTTGAAAGATAGCTTATAAAATTATCGTCCTTATCCTCATCGGTTACCTTAAGCCTGGAGTCTTTATCACACTCGGCAAAAATTCTGAATTTTTTGGTTGAGCCGTCAACAATCTCGTAATCAATCTTAAACAGCACGGCGGTTGTATAACCACCGCTAACCGAATAGGGGCGCATAACGTCCTTTTTTGTACCGTCACTTTCCGAGGATAAGGTATTAATTATTTTGTCATCATTATAGTCAACGGTTATAGTAGTGCCGTTTAACGTAAAATTGCCCTTTGCGACAGAATAGGCATTAGTATCATAATCGAGGTAATATGCAGTTACTTTAAAATCAACGATATCCCCGCTCTTGACCTGCGTCTGCAAGCCGTTGCCGCTGACGTCGCTGTTCATTGAAAACCAGGCAAGGCAGACGCCTATGCACAAAATTACGCTTACAACAAGCGCAATTATTGCATTTATAAGCTTTTTCGAAGCCCTTTTCACGTTGCCTTACCTCCTTTGTCTGATTTCTACGCATATGCGCACGCATCACGCATATGCGCACGCACGTTACTATAATAATAGCTCATTATATAATCTATAATATTATAGTATCGACTTTTTGAATTGTCAAGACGGAATGATTATTTTTCACAAACAATTGAAAACACCTTTCATTTTTGCAGTCCGCACCGCTTAAAGCTTTTGTATTTTTATACAGCCAGATAAGGTTTTATAAATTAAATATACGAATTCATATTCATTTATACCCTTACTCAGGTTGACAAACGGCTTTAATTATGGTATTATAGCCGATAATAATTTTTATAATTTTTTATTATACATTAAACGGAGAAACGGCTATGAAAATGAAAGGAGCTGACATTTTAATAAACTGCCTCCTCGAACAGGGTGTTGAGACCGTTTTCGGTTACCCCGGCGGTACGGTTTTAGATATCTACGACGCACTCTATCGCAACGGCAAACTCAACCACATTCTGACTGCACACGAACAGGGTGCTTCCCATGCGGCTGACGGCTATGCAAGGGTTACCGGCAAGGTGGGCGTCTGCATTGCGACGAGCGGCCCCGGTGCCACCAACCTCGTCACGGGTATCGCTACCGCATATATGGACAGTATCCCCATGGTTGCAATAACCGGCAACGTGGCGCTGAACAACCTCGGCAGGGATTCCTTCCAGGAGGTCGACATCGCAGGCATTACTATGCCTATAACCAAACACAACTATATCGTCAAAGACGTTAAGGATTTGGCAGACACCGTTCGCCAGGCGTTCTACATTGCGAACTCCGGACGTAAAGGTCCCGTACTTATCGACGTATTGAAGAACGTACAGATTGCGGAGTACGACTACGAACCCGTCAAGCCCGTCGCCATTAAAAAGGTTGCGGTCGACGAGACAAAGCTTAAGACTGCGGCAGAGATAATCAACGCCTCAGCCCGTCCCTTGATTATGGTGGGCGGCGGCGCAACCTCCTCCGACGCATCGGACGAGATTGCAGCTATTGCCAAAAAGCTCAACGCCCCCGTTGCCTATACGCTTATGGGCAAGGGCGTCATCGACGACAGTGCGGAATACAACCTCGGCATGATGGGTATGCACGGCACGAAGGCAGCCGCAAAGGCTGTCATCGAGAGCGACTGCATAATTGCGTTAGGCACCCGTTTTTCGGACAGGGTTGCACTCAACAGAAACCTGTTCGCCGACGGCAAGAAGGTCATTCAGATAGATATCGATAACGCTGAATTCAATAAAAACGTTCAGGTGACCACCACCGTTTTAGGTGACGTTGCGCTCTGCTCCGAAAAGCTTTTACCCCTGCTTGAAGGCAAGAGCGACGAGTGGCTTAAGACCACGATTTCGTATAAGAGCGAAAGGGTTGACGGCAATTGCAGGGCGTATGAGATACTGCGCACTGCGGCGGCTATCGCTCCCGCAGACAGCCCTTTAATTACCGACGTCGGTCAGCACCAGATGTGGACGGCGCAGGAATACCCCGTTCATAAGCCCAGAAAATTCTGCTCGAGCGGCGGTCTCGGCACTATGGGCTACGGCATGGGTGCGGCTATCGGTGCGGCGT
>JBJFGI010000047.1:0-2955 GCA_051892535.1 Candidatus Coproplasma sp.
GGTTAAATACGATCTTGACTACTATATAGTGTAAGCGTTACGGAAGATTAAATTTGATTTATATACCGACAGGTTATAAAATAAATAAAGGGAGAATATTATGCAAGACATAGCTAAAAAGACAAATTTTAAAATCATAATCTACATAGAGTTAGCGTTCGGAATTTTGTGCTATCTGCTTGTTGCGGCGGTCACAGGGGCTTTAATCTATTTTGCGGTTACGAGCGGTCTGGCAGAACTTGAAGCCGTGGGCATAGTAGTACTTGCGGTGTTCTATCTGTTTGCGCTGTTCGGCGGTTGGTGGCTTGTCGACCGCTTTGCCGTCTACAAAAAATCGCCTGAAAGGCTTATATGGACGGACGGGGAGTACCTCTATTTCCACTCCAAAAAGGAGAGGAAGGCGGCGCTGTCCGAGGTGCAGTTCGTCTTTGCTATGCCCGAAACGCTGTTTATTCACCTCTTTGGCGGCGGCTACGGCATTGTAAAAATTACGGTAAGCGGCAAGACGTATAAGGTCTATTTCGTCGACGAGGCGAACACGGTTCCCGATAAAATAGTAGCTTTAACGGGCGCAACCGTTGCCGAGCTTTAATACGGAGAATATTTTGACTTACAGTAAAACGGTTTTTCTTAATTGAAAAATCGTTTTTGCCGTTAATCTGACTAACATAAAAATAAAGGAAAGAAATCATGACGATAACAAAAGTTTTAAACGGGGACGCAATAACTTTAGAGCTCTGCGGCAGGTTGGATACCAACACCTCCCCTCAGCTGGAGGCGGAGCTGTCCTCCTGCATTAATGGCGTAAAGCAGCTGACGCTTGACTTCAAGGGGATAGAGTACATATCTTCCGCAGGGTTGAGGGTGCTTTTGCAGGCGCAGAAAATAATGAACAAACAGGGCGGTATGCGCCTTATCAATGTCAACGGCGGAGTCATGGAAGTGTTTGAGATTACGGGTTTTTCCGATATCCTGACAGTGGAATAATATATGGTTAAAAAAGAAAAGAGAAAATTTACCCGTTCAATGATACGCCCTATTTTTAACGCATTAATAGGGCTTATTATGCTTTTGTCCTGCGCAATCGGGACGGTTGGCTTTTTGGAATTCTCGACTGCACTAAAAGAGCAGTATGCCGAGATGGCGAACGGTATTGCACAATACGTCGCCCTTGAAGTCGATGCCTCCAGGCTTGACGGGTATTTGGAGAGCAAAACTCCCGACGATGATTACACCGCCGTCTGCGAACTGTTGCAGCACACCGCAGACGCCGAGGACTGCAAGGTTATCTACGTTGCAAAAGTACATACCGACACAAAGGAGAGGGAGTACATATTTGACGTCGTAAGCGAGGCGAGCGGTTACTCCCCCTACGAAATCGGGTACAGGGATAGCGCCAGCGAGGAAATTTTAACTGCATACAACTCCCTTTTAAGCGGACAGTCGGGTGTTCAGAACATTATGTACTCCAAAAAGGGCTACACCACCAGCGTTTACCCCGTTAAAGACAGCGGAGGAGAGGTGATTGCAGTCGTCGGTGTAGTTAAGGATATGACCCTTTTAAACACGGCAAAGAGAAACTATATCATTCAGGTCCTGCTGATTGAGGCGGCAATTGCCATCTTAAGCGGAATTGTCTGGGTTATATATATGAGGAAACGTATCGTCATGCCCATAAGGCAGTTAAACGAAGCCTCGCTGAATATGGTTGAACACCTCGAGGACGGGACGTCGCCCGAAATAGTTATAAAGAAGGACGATGAGATTCGTGACCTTGCGGAATGCTTTACCGAAATGTATCGGGAGATTGGCGAATATATTTCAAAGCTTAAGACCATAACTGCAGAGAAAGAGAGAATCGGGGCAGAGCTGGACGTGGCGGCGAAGATACAGACTTCATTGTTGCCGTCGGAGTTTCCCCCTTATCCCAACCGCAAGGAATTTGAGATTTACGCCTCTATGGACGCCGCAAAGGAGGTCGGAGGAGATTTCTACGACTTCTATCTGCTGGGCAAAGACCACCTCGCCATAACCGTCGCCGACGTCTCTGGCAAGGGTATTCCTGCGGCAATGTTTATGATGAGGTCAAAGACCTTAATCAAGAGCTTTGTCGAGAGCGGAAAACCCATTGACGAAGCCTTCTTCCGCACTAACGAAGCCCTGTGCGAAAACAATTCGGCGGGAATGTTTTTAACGGCATGGTTCGGCGTGCTCAACCTGACCAGCGGCGAACTTGCCTTTGTCAATGCAGGGCACAATCCCCCGTTAATCAAACGTGCAGACGGGCAGTATGAATATTTAAGGGTCAAGCCCAACTTTATACTTGCAGGTATGGAGGGGGTAAGGTACCGCAGAAACACCGTAACTTTAAACCCCGGCGACAGCCTGTTCGTATACACCGACGGCGTGACCGAGGCTATGAATAACGAGGGCAAGCTCTACGGCGAGGAGAGATTACGGCAGGTTCTCAACTCCTGCAGTGGAGAGAGCTGCGAGGGTATATGCAAGCAAACGCTTAAATCTATCGTGGCTTATGCCGACGGAGCGCCTCAATCGGATGATATAACTATGTTGTCATTAAAATATATGTACCGCAAAAACGGAGAGGGGATAGAGATGTGTCCCGACCGCTCCTCAATAGAAACCGCACGAAGCTTTGCCGAAAAGTTTATAGAGGAGAACGCCGTCCCCCCTGCGGTTGCCAATAAGCTGTATATAGCTATAGACGAGATTTACTCCAACATCGTCTACTACAGCGGAGCGACAAAGGCGACAATGGCAATCAGTTCAGGCGAGGGGAAGGTCACGCTGACCTTTATTGATAACGGCAAGCCCTTCAACCCCTTGGAGGCACCCGAACCCGACGTATCCCTGTCCTCGGAGGGGCGGGAGATTGGCGGTTTAGGCATATTTATGGTCAAAAAGACGTGCATAGAATTAAAGTATGCCTACGAA
>JBJFGI010000048.1:0-11579 GCA_051892535.1 Candidatus Coproplasma sp.
CCCGTTACCGCCGAGATAATCATTCTCTGCTCATCGTCGTTAAAACTTTCCCCGACCTTGTATACGTCCAAGACGTCTTTCATATCGGGTGCGCTTAATTTGAAGATAAACGTGTACTGACTGTTTTTGATGATTGCGCTTGTCTTTCCCCTCAATTCCTCGTTAGCGTTCCAATCGGCTATATTCTGCGTTGCCGGAATGAAACTACCGCCATACTTTCTTATTCTCTTACTCATTGAGAAAAAGAAATCCAACGCTATCGGGAACTTGGCGTCGATAAACAAGTGCGCCTCGTCGCAGACAATCATTGTGTGCAAATTCTTTCCGTTTTTATTGAGTTCTCTTGCGTTTATAACTTCCTGCTCGATAAATCTGAATACCAAAAGCATCTGCGCATTTGCCACGGTATTGTTCTTATTCGCAAACAGCGACTGAAAGTTGAAGTCGATCAGGTCTGCGTCCACTTGTAACGTACTCGGTGCGTTCCAAATATCCGAATATCTGCCCTTTACAAATTTTTGCAGATATAACTCTGCCGTGCGCATATCACGAAGAGTTAAGGAATCCATACTCTCCTTGTCTTTCGCTTGTAGCGTTTCGAGCATATCCGAGAAGATAGGGAACTGTTCGGGCGCAAAGTCCGCGCAGTCTGTCGTTTCTGTTATCCCTTTTCTCTCATACGTTTCCACCGCTAAGTTATTGATGAGTTCGATTACGTCCGGCGACGCACCCACAAACACGATTTTGAAAAACGATTCAAGCATTTTCAAGTGTGTGTTAAAGGTTACGACAGGGTCGGCTGTATTGCCGTCCTCGGTCAACACTTTATATATGTGGAACGGGTTTATTCTTCCCTCTTTTGCATTACCAACGTCGATAATGTTTCCCGAAAGAGAACGGGTTACGTTCAGGTACTCCGCCTCTGGGTCTAACACGATTATTCTCGTGTCGTTCGCCCACTCGTTGACAATCAGATTTTTTAGAAAGTAAGACTTACCTGAACCCGATTTACCGATTACAAACCCGTTTGAGTTCTGATACAGATTACCTCTCTTCCAAAGGTTGAAGATAAACGGATAATGATTGCTTTTGTTCTCACCCAGCATATATCCACCCTTATCCATTACGAACGTTCTGACGAACGGGAACACTGCGGCAAGAGACGAGCTGTTTATTCCTCGCTCATAATTACCGAGCGTGGATACGGGAAAGATATTCGCACTCTTGAACCCCTCCATTTGTAACCCGTACAGCATTGACGGCTTGAAATTGCCCGTCAGCATTGAACGGCGCACTTTCTTCTTATAATTTGCGTCGTCCAAGTAGTTATAGGCTGTTATCGTGAGCGTAACGTCTAAAAGCGATTCGTTCTCCGTCTGCAAGCTATCCAAAAGCGTGTGCATAGTCTCTCTATGCGTTTCTGCGCTGTTAGCCTCGCTCGCTTTTTCGGATAAAATCTGCTTTGTCTCCATCTCGCCTATACACTTGTCTATTCGCTTGATTGCCTTAAACTTATCTACGGGTTTTATGTGCATAACGACTTTCGTATTCGGGATATTGAACAAGTCTGCGCCCCAAGCGTTTCTTACTCTCAAAGGGTAATCGGCAACCGCTAAAACAGATGCCTCCGTACCGTCCACTATGTAACGGTTGGACTTAAATTCCACCTCGTTCGGCTTTACCCAATCAAGCAAATCTTCGTCCTTTACCTCTTTTGCCTGTCTCTCGTCGAAATTACGGGAATAGCTGTACTTTAAGAAGATTGCCGTATCTCTCCTGCCTAATATTCTTGTTTCCAAACCGCACTTGTTGATTTCACTTGCGATATTGACCGTAACGTTTTCAAGGTCAATCTCATTTCTGCCGTAAACAACCAAGTAATAATCGGATATGTACTGCTTACGGATATTGTTCATTTTGTCGATTTTGTCGATCCTTTCCTGCAAGAGATTTGTTTTAATCTTCTTTATCTCTGCGCTATCGAAACCGTTTTTTGCCGCCGAAAGTCTGTCGAACGCCTCGCCCGAAAACTCGTCGAGATTTACGGGACGGTCTATCTTTACGATGTCTGCCATCTGCGTTCCGTCAAGAAACTTAAACGCATTTGCAAGATAGCCAATGTCAATATCCTGTTGAACTTCATCCTCTATACCGAAGTTCTTTTGTCCGACTTTGACCACACGCCCGAAATAGCCGCTGTTGTACTCAATCAAGCCGTTGTCCTTAATCTCTTTCAAACCTATTAGAGTGTCGATACGCTCTTTTTCTTTTGCGGCGTCTTTGGTGTATTTCTTCTTCGAGACTATAAATTTTATATTCTCCAAAATACAGGTATAAAAAATTCCGTCGCTCGTGGGCATAAACATAATGACCGCCGCTATACCCATTATGATAGCTATTGCCCAATTCCCTGCCGTTATCGCAATGAATATGATGGCGAACACGACGAGAGCGACGATTATATCAGGCATTGAATAGCATTTCCACACCGTATTCTTTACCTTGATTTTCTTAGGTATAATCCTCATTTATTATTTCCTCACAATTTTTCATATTATTTTTTTGTCCGTTCCTCTTGACAAAATCGTACGATTTAAGTATAATAATAGTACGATAAGATATAGGAGGTGGGACAATGTCAATTACTGCAACTGAATTGAAAGCCAATTTAAGTAAATATTTACTTCTTTCCGCTACGGAAGATATTTATATCACCCGCAACGGTAAAGTCATTTCCAAATTAACCAATCCGTTCCAGCAACGGGTTGACGTAGCCAAGTCACTTTTCGGTGTTTTGCCTGCCGATATAACCTTGGAAGAAGCACGGGAAGAGAGACTTAACAAGTTATGAGAGCGCTTTTAGATACTTGCGTCGTTCTCGACGCTTTGCAATCAAGAGAACCGTTCTACGACGACGCTAAAAACTTATTTTTAGCCGCCGCAAACAATCTTTTCAACGGCTATATATCCGCAAAAGCCACTACTGACATCTATTACCTGATGCACCGCCATACTCACAGCGATAAGTCTTCACGGGAAGTTCTTAACAAGCTATTCACCCTGTTCGATGTTCTCGATACGGCAGGGATAGATTGTCAACGTGCTATCGCCTCTCAAACAAGCGATTTTGAAGATGCGGTTATGATTGAAACCGCACTCCGTAGTGAAGTCGATTGTATCGTTACGAGAAACGGCTCGGATTATACGCACTCAACCGTTAAGGTCTATTCGCCGAGCGAATTTTTGAAAATCATATCGGAAGAAAATTAAAGTTAAAATCTCTGCCAAGCGCAGAGATTTTTTCTTGCCGATTTACTATCGCCACTCCGTTTTTGTTCTATTCACTGCCTCCTTCCGTGCCCGAACTTCCCTCTTCCGAGAATTTGTCCGAGTTGGCTCCTGCACTCTTTTTATCCTTTACTCCTTTTATTTTTCCTGCGATTCCTCTTCCCATCTTAAAGCCGCCCTTGATGAGCTTGAATGCTGCGCCGAAAGTCAATGCACTTGCAATTCGTCCTCCGTAGAAAGCACTGTGCAAGAAACCACCGCCAACGTGCATATCGTCTGCCTGACCGAATAACCTTGCAAATAATGCCTGTCCTGCCGGAATTACCATTGCACCGCCGATTATCATAAATATCAGGAACATTGCATTGCCGAAACCGTCCACATTATCAACGTGCATTTTGGTAATAAGTGGAAGCAACAACACGAAAATGTTTACCGAGAATACCGTGCCATATGCAAGAATAATCTTGGTTATAAACGTTTCTCTCCATATCTTGAACCTCGCCCCGTCATCAAGCGGCAACGTGGACATAGATACGGGCATTACGATATACATCAGCACAATTTCATACACTCGCTTTGCAAGATTTATAATTGCGATAATCATTGCAATCATTAGGGCAATAGACGAAACCATTGCGGGCAGATACATAAAAGTGTCGGGATTTATCATTCCGTTTCCTTTCCAAGATATGGGCCATATACCAAACGCCGTGGCGTTGTAGTCGCCCAATATCGAGGAAACGTTACAACTCGTTATATCTACTTCCGACATCGAATATCCATTCAGCCATTCGCCTACGCAAGCATTAAATAGTGCGTTTGATAGTTTTGTAGTATTTCCAATTTGGAATATCCTTGCCACAAGAGCAAGAACAGAGTTGGATATGAGAATACCCAAAATTACGACCGTAAGCATTGCCATAGTACCGAGCAACGCCAAACCGATTTTGCCGATTATCGACGAGATGTTTCTGTTGTTGGCAATCATATTCTTGACGATGCCCACTATGCCGAAAATGCACGTTAATCCAACCGCCAATATGAGAACACACCAAAAGATCGTTCCTACCGTCGAATCTCCTACAAGGTATTCGATTATATTCACTCTTTCGCCGCTCACAGTTACGTCTGTAATTCCTGCAATGGCAGAGAATATTTCCATTATTCCGTCTATTAAACGCAAAAACCATAGGAAGAGGAGCATTATAAGTTCTTCAAAAAATATAAGCATTTTAACCCTCTTTTTTAGTTTATTAAGTTAAAAGGCGGCAAGAAAAAACTTGCCGCCTCTCAATCAGGTCTCGCCGATTAACCGCCGATACCAACCCACGCCGACAAGCCTTCGATAAGTAAAGGTGCGCCCATCGCAATGACGAAAATGATGATGATGCCGATAATAAGATTTTTTATCATATCTCTTGCATTGATTTTCTCTTCGTTTTTGTGTGCAATGGCAATTCTGATACCTACATATGCACCCCAAACGACAACGACTGCCGCAAGCGCAAGTACTATGTAGATCCAAAACGAATCCATAAGCGTGTTGAGATTCGCCACGATTTCCGCCAAACTCTCGTTCAGCGTAGTTGCTAAAAGATTAGTCATATTTCTCTATCCTCCTTGAATTTATTAACCTACCCAAGCGGCAAGACCATTG
Source organism: Candidatus Coproplasma sp. (assembly GCA_051892535.1). Lineage (GTDB taxonomy): Bacteria > Bacillota > Clostridia > Christensenellales > Borkfalkiaceae > Coproplasma. The sequence continues at coordinate 4,949 of JBJFGI010000048.1, forward strand.
ATGAGTAAGGGTGCGCCCATCGCAATGACGAACATAATCACAATACCGATGATAAGGCTTTTAACCATATCTCTTGCGTTGATTTTCTCTTCGTTCTTGTGCGCAATGGCAATTTTGATGCCGACGTATGCGCCCCATACAACGACGACTGCCGCCATTGCAAGAACGATGTAAATCCAGAACGAATCCATAAGTTCGTTGAGTTTAGTGATGATACCGCTCAAGCTGTCGTTGAGCGTAGTTGCCAAAAAGTTATTCATAAATTATTTGTCTCCTTTATTTTTTTATTTTTGTTTTTTGCTTTTTTAATAAGAATGAACACTCCGACGCCGACGATAGCAAGTAAGAAGAATACCGTCATAAGGACAGGCAACAGAGCGTTACCGCCGTTTACTTCTTTATTCTCTTCGTCCGTATTATCGGGCTGTTCGGGTTCATTGGGTTCTTCGGGTTCAGTCGGTTCGTCAGGCTCGATAGGCTCTACGGGTTCAACAGGCTCGTCCGCCTTATTGTTGACCTCGAATACGCCGACCACGTTACCGTTCTCGTCGATAGCGACTATCGAATAGTCGTCCTGCCTTTCGGTAAAGTCAATGCTCGTATTACCGTTAATCACTTCTACCGTCGTATTCTCTGCGCTGTCCGTGATAAACAACTGAATAGTACCCGAATAGCTCTCACCGCACTCACAGTCGTATGTAATCGTCAGGAGCTTGGTTTCGCTATCGAACAGGGGACTGAACACATATTCGTGTGCCTCTTCTTCGTCCCCCGTATTGTCAGGGTTTTCAGGTTCAGTAGGCTGTTCAGGTTCGTCAGGCACTTCGGGCATTTCAGGCTCGGTAGGCTGTTCAGGTTCGTCAGGCACTTCGGGCATTTCAGGCTCGGTAGGCTGTTCAGGTTCTTCGGGCGTGTCGGGCGTTTCAGGCTCAACAGGCTCTTCGGGGAGCTGTGTGTAGCCGTTATCGCCGCTTGTTACATAATCCGATAAATAACTGTAATCGCAGACCGTGCATTGATGCTTGGTATAGCCGATACTATCTTCCGTTGCCTCGACTACGGTATCCTCAAAGGTATGTCCCAAAGGCTTTACATAATCGCTCACATATCTGTCGCCGCAGTCGGCACAGAGATGGACTGTAAACCCGTAAGAAACGCAGGTAGGCGCAACCACGCTCACCTGATGATTATGTCCCGTTGCCTCTACCAAGTTGTCCTGATAGGTATACCCACAGGTCTGACAGGTATAGGTCGTATATCCGCCCTCGGTACAGGTTGCCTCCGTTACCTCTTCCAAATAATCGTGTCCGTTTGCCGCCACAACGCTATCCACATAGAAATGTCCGCATACCGTACAGGTATGTGTGGTGTAGCCCTGCTCGGTACAGGTCGGCTCGACAATTACGTCGTCATAGGTATGCCCCAACGCCTCAACGTAATTGTCCGTGTATTCATAGCCGCAGTCGGTACAGAAATGTGCCGTATATCCCTTGTGGGTACAAGTAGGCTCAACCGCAACGTCGGTAAAGGTATGTCCCGTCTCATTGACGAAGTTGTCGGTATGGACGTCGCCACAAATCGTACAGGTATAGACCGTATATCCTTTCTCCGTACAGGTCGGCGCAACTTCCAACGTTTCGTATTCGTGGGCGCAGGGTTCGTTCACCTCTGCGGCAAACACCTGCGCACCGCTTGTATTGCCCATAAGAGCTATACAACCTGCAACCGAACAGGCAAGTATGCCTGCGGTTATGAGCAGTTTGTTTTTAGTTTTTTTCATTTAATTCCTCCGTTTTTTATTTGACCGCACTTGACTGTAACTCTGCAAGCTCGGTCGTCTTTTTTGAAATAAAATCAGCCATATCTCTTATTTGAAGGGCGACGTTTTGGCTGTAATCGCCCATTATCGAATAGAGGAACACCGCCTTATTTTCAAGCGCAAGTTCCAAAACTCTTTTGCAATCCCGTCCGGTCAGAACGCTTACAAACTCTGTAAGTTTTTTGTGAATTTCACTATTTACTTCGAGCCACTTACTGTCTAACTCAGCTAACCGCATTTCACGTTCCGCCTGATACTTGGACTCCATATTGTCCTCTTCTTCGATTTCATCAAGGAGTTTGTCCTCGATACTCTGTCCCTTTCCGTCAATGTCGAACACATACTCGTCCTTGTTGAACAATACCGCCTCTCTTTTGGATATATCCGCCTTGCCGTTTTTGAAGTAAATCTTCTTTAATTCGTAGGACGGGGTGAATCTTGTCCAAATCGGCTCATAACCTCGAACCGATACAATCGCATCGCCTTTCTCGTCGCCGTTCAGTCTTTCCAACATTCCGACTGTTATAAGCGGTTGATTGCTTGCGCCCGTATTGCTCGATGCAGGATTATCAGAGTTCGTATTGACCGAAAAGTTTTTGATTTTCTTCTGTCCGCACAATTCCGAAAACTCTTTTCGTGTTTCGCTATCGTCCGAACCGATAAAGATTTTAACGTTACAGTTGGTCTTGATAATGTCGCCTATATCCCGTCCGTACTTTGCCGTGAGTTGCGAAAAACTTTGCAATACGAACAGGAACCTGATACCTCTTGAACGTGCAACCGTAACCATACCCTCGATATTTTCAAACTTCGGCAGATTGCCGAACTCGTCAAGGATAAAGTAGGTATTGCGTTTGAGTATTGCCGTATCCTTTTGTTTGCGGCGCAGATTCAGGTTCGCCTTTTCGACTAACTCTTTGTACATCTGCGTAATGAACAGAGTTACAAAGCGGTGTCTTGTGAACCTTTCGTCCGGTACGATTATGAATACGGCGTTCGGCTGTTCGTCCATATTTACGATGTCCAAATCGTTTTCGCTCGTCAACGACAAAATGCCGTCGTCTGATAACTGTTGCATATAGCTGTTTACTTCCGATAAGTACGATGTCAACGTTTTATCGCTTGTGATGAGTACCGTATTAACAAGCCCACGCACCTTGGAGAACTCGTCCCTACCTTCAAGCAGGTATTCCCGAAGTTTGCTCGTATCTTCCGAGCAGTATTTCGTTATGTTGTGGTAGATATTGAACAGCAATAACTGCCGTTCGTCTATCTTGCCCTTAATACAGTCCTCGCACATAGCAAGCACGAATCCGAAGATTAGATTTCTTGCACCTTCTTCCCAAGTAGGTTGGTCTCTGTTCTGCACGGGACACAGGGTATATACCAAGTCCATAGCGTTCTCGAAGATTTCGTCTTTGAGTTCTTGTACTCTCGTCCTCGCATCCCGATAAGAAAGGAACTCCTCGCCTGCGCCGTAATACTTTCCGTCCTTAAACTCGCAGTTGTCTTGCAGTTCTTTGACAAGTCGGATTCGTCTTATCAGCACGTTCATAGGATTCCATCTCGCCGAAGAATACGGTTCACGCAAATCGAGAACGGAAATTGTATAGCCTTCCTGTTCAAGGTTCAGAGCGTGTTTTTCATACAGCTCTTTCTTCGGGTCGGATATTACCAAACTCGGCTTGCCGCTACTCTTTCCTAAAACGGAAATATTCTGGTCAACAAAACCCGTTGTCTTACCGCTACCCGTCGTACCCACAATCAATGCGTGAAGTTGACTTGTAGTAATGATTTCCACGTCTCGTCCTTTTTTCTCCGCACCGATTACGATCCCGTCCGCTTTCTTATCTGCCGACTTAAAGTCATAGACCTTAAACTCGTCCATCTTCTTCAGCTTTTTCACAGACAACCACTCGGTATCCTCCAAGTCGTTCTCGCCCATTGCGATATTCTGCGCATCGACACGGTACATAAGCAGATATGCTACAATTATCATTCCGTCAACAACGCCGTTTATCAGCCAAAAGTTTTTCTCTCCTAAAATTTTGCCTACACTCTCGTATCCGAAATATGCAAACAGACACATTACTCCGACAAATATCAATGCGAAGATGATTGTCCATAGCAATATCCCGAATTTATGAGACTTACGCTTTTTGTGTTTTATAGCTTGCTTTCTCAATCTTTATAATTCGCTCCTTTATAATTGTTCTTTGCCGTTTCTTGCTCTTGTCGCTTTTTCTCGGCTTTCATTTCTTCCTCGATTTCCTGCAAACGTCTCGAAAAGTCTCGTTCCATCACTCTGTGTTCCTGACCGAAGGACTTAAAAAAACTCTTGATTTTTCGGGAAAGTTTATAACTCGACATAGCCAACTTTCGCTTTAAGCGATTGTCGTTTGCCTTATACCTGACGTTCTTGTTTCGTTCGTAATATTCAGGCTTGATTGCTCTTGCAAGATTGATAATGAGATTGCCCTGCCTGCGCTTATAATCTTCCTCGATTGTTTCGACTATCTTTATATTGCCCTCGTCTATCTTGTGATGATAGACGGGTACATCGTCGGGGTTCTTCCCCGTCGTGAGCGCATACGGCTTACCGCAGATATTTGCGATTTCCTTTCTCTTCTTGTCAAGCTCCATATAAAACTTCATATTTGCCTGCCTTGAAACCTTATCGTAGTCAAGTATCATTTTGACAATTTTATCTACCCGCCCTCTGTATGGTTGCATTTCAGGAGTATCGTAACCTGTCCTTCCTTTCTGTGGAATTACTTTGGACAGCGCAATGATTTCTCTGCGTATACTTTCGTCCTTTGCGACAGCCTCGTTAAATGCAGTCATATCCCTCAGTCTTTGCAAGGCATTGTCTCTCGCCTTTGGCAAAGTCCCCTTATCTTCGCCGACAAACAACCCTAAGCGAACAAACATATTGTCTATCGCTTGCTTGGGCATATTGCCTTTCGCACGGTATTCTTTCTCGCCTGACTTTCCTTTGTATCTCGGCTCCTTTTCCCAAAATACAAAATGTATGTGGAAGTGTTCGGGCTTATCAACGTGCAGAGCGCACATCAGGTCGATATTCTTTTCCGACATTCGACATTCCCTGAAAAAAGTCGGAAAGGTTCTCTTTACAAGGTCGATGCACTTTTCGGGAGTATTGATTTTTACGGAATCGTGCTTATTCAAAGAAATGAATCCGTGCCAGATATATCCCTCGTTCGCTCTCGCCCTCTCCTGCATTGCCTTTACTTCTTCTGTCGGAATCATACCGTGCTGATTGAACACGCCTGTGTTCTTCTCCAAGTACTGCAACAGCGTTCTCTTGCCTGCTCGCTTACCCTCGGTCATTATGTACTTATAGATGTTCTCCTGACCGGTCATATTGTAGTAAGTCCTGTTCTCGGAGTGCAGGGCAATCTCTTCTTTCGTTGCGTTGCTTGGCGGTCTGAACGGCGTGTACTTCAAGTCGAAAATTATCGGCTGATTGTTCATTGCCTTTTCTTCCTCGAAGCATTGATTCTCTTCAATACCATTCTTTCGTGTTCGGCAAGGTAGTCAGGAGTGTCACGCAAATCACCGTTTTCAAACAGTTCGGGACGAACCGAATAGCCGTATAAGTTTTTCGCTCGCTCGTTGAACAGCGACGCAATCAACGACTTGCTAATGGTTGTGTTCAAAACAATCTCTTCAAGCAAATCTATAATCTCAGCAATTACTCTGTCCTCTATTGTCTCTACAACTATCCGCTGTGGAGTTGTGTGTGGATATTCCTGCAGCTCGTCTGTGGGCAATCCGTCCTCCTCAATCTCACCGTATGCAACTTTCAGTAGCTGAGGCAGACCGTAATCGAGAGCGTCGTTGATAACCTTGTTGAAACTTTTTTTATACTCGCCTCTCTGCATTATGCGGTCGATGTATTCCCACTTCAGCTCGTCGGTTATGCGGATATAACGTCTTGCTCTCCTGTCGGTTGTAGTGCTTGTTCTGCCCATTATGCCTCCCTAAGAAAATCGGGTTTCCCGATTCTTCTCACGCCGACGGGCGTGTGTCGGTTTTGGCTCAAAGCGTGAGCTGTGGCAAAACCCTTTACCTGCTTACCTCTTTTCCGAATTTGTTGCACTTTCCGAGCCTCCGCCCTTACAGGGATTTTCGGGGTTTTCAAGGTCATTTATGATGCCCTGCAACATTCCGCTGACCATTTCCGTGCTGATGATTGCCCGTATCATTTTGCCTTCGGGACATTCCGATTCACGTTTCATAGCGGCACTCTTAATGCCGCCGATTTTGCCCGTCTCTCTGAAAAATCTGTCCCTGTCGAACTCGTCTTTCATAAGGGCGAATACCGTCCTTACAAGCTCGTCTCTGCCCTTGTATTCCTCGTTATTGAAGTTGTAGGCACAGATTGCTTTGTACAATTCTCCTGCCTGCTTGTCGGTGAGATTCTTCACCACTTCGCCGTCGATTGCTCTTACCTTAAAACTCTTTACTTTCATTTTCCTTTTCCTCCAAAATTGTTTTTTAATTGAAATAGTTTGCCAATAAGATGAACGTAGGGTATATGTTCTCGTTCAAGTATTGGTTGTAGTTTTCGCCGTCCAAATAGGCGGCGAGCGCCTTAAATAATTTTCCCGTCTGACTTACGCTCAGACGGGATACAAGTTCTATAAGAACTTCTTTTGTCATTCTTTTCACCTTTATTCTCCTTTTCTTTATTCAAACTCCAACCCAACCGAATACCGAACTGACTGCATTTACATACCATCGGCTATCACTAACGTAATCGACATCTGCGTCGCCCGTTTGCTCTCT
>JBJFGI010000049.1:0-11539 GCA_051892535.1 Candidatus Coproplasma sp.
GCACCAAAATACGGAGAATTGCTTTTGCTATTCTCCGTATTTTTTCTCGGTAAGGATATGCAGGAGTTGAAATAGGAGCGAACTCCGCAGGCTCTACTGCGGAGCAAACAACCGTTGCTCCGGTTGTTTGGCGGTGCGTCTGCGCCACAGCAACAACTCCTGTCATCCGCACCATAAAAAATGCTGTGGGCTTTGGCTCATAGCTTTTTTATTTCTCTTAATTGCTTTATTATTTTTAATGTTAATCTTGACATAACCTAAACTATGTGATAAAATATGTTTAATAACAAATCAAAAGGAGAGAATTATGGGACTTTTATTTGGCAAATACTTTATTTATATTGAATTTGAAGACGGCATGAAAGGCTTTTTTATGCATAAAGACGGTGATCACGTAATGACTACCGACACACCTCAGAATTCAGAAAAATTTATGACTTGTAACGGTGCTATCAATTATTTTCACGACCATAATTTAGGCGATGGACACAACTACAGATTTTCCCCTATTGTAAGGGCATGCGTATATTCCGACGGCAAATACTTCAGAATGGACTAATAACAAGTTTTTAACAATACTTTAATACTTAAAAAGCGGTAAAAGGTTTTTAAAATCTTCTACCGCTTTTAAATTTATTTCAATAACAAAGTATCGGTTGCAACCGTTTCTTCGGTGGGAACTTCCTCCTCAGCTGCAGGGGCCTTCTCTCCGTCCGAAGGCTCTCCCCCTTCTAATATAACCGCAGGAGCGCTACCGCCCTTTTTGCGTTTGAAAATACCCTCTATTCTGCCTATAACATTATCGTTAAACACGATAAATTTATCCCATACAAACTCGGTTGCAAAGTTTATAAGCATCATAACCACGGTGGTAACGATACCGAGCTCTTCGCCGATTGCCGCCGTCATTGCGTCGCCGCCGAAGACCGAAACGGGCGTAAACATACAGTAATAGATTACGACCACCCCCATTGCAAGGGGTACGTTTGCGGCAGATTTAAACGTAAACTTACGGTTAAACGTAAAGTTCCACAGCACCGAAAGCGTTAAGCTGATAAGGTACGCAGGCCACCAAGGCAGCAAATGCGTCATATCATACAAAACCGCAAACGATAACAGCTGTATTACTCCTGCGGATATGGAAAAACCCGTAAACTTTAATATCTGTATAAACTGCTTAAGCTTAGGGGACATCTCCTTTTTCTGTCCGTCTTGCCCCACCTCTTCTGAAACTTCTTCCTTATTCTCTTCTTCTATCATAGTTTTATCCTTACTCGGTTATCAGATCGATATACTCGTCGTAGGTTACGTTTTTATCAAACCTCTTGGTGCCGTTAATCTCAATTATCCTGTTTGCAACGGTATTCATAAGCTCCTGGTCGTGAGAGGTGAAGAGCATACAGCCCTTGAAGTTCTTCATACCGTTGTTGAGCGAGGTTATGGACTCAAGGTCAAGGTGGTTGGTGGGCTCGTCGAAGATTAAGAAATTACTGCCCTCAAGCATCATCTTTGCGAGCATACACCTTACCTTTTCGCCGCCTGAAAGCACCTTTGCCTCTTTTAACGCCTCTTCGCCCGAGAATAACATTCTGCCCAGCCATCCCCTTAAATACTCCTCGTAGTGGTCGGATGAGTACTGGCTTAGCCACTCAACCAAGGTTAAATTACAACCCTGGAAATACTCGTTGTTGTTTTCGGGGAAATAGGAAACGGAGATGGTTTTACCCCAACGGATAGTGCCTGCGTCGGGCTGAACCTTGCCTGTTAAAATGTCATACAGCATTGAAATTGTCGTCGACTTATCGCTGACTATGCCAATCTTTTCGTCGTGCTGAACGGTGAAGGAAACGTCTTCGAAATAACCTTCCTTGGTCAAGCCCTCCACCATTAAAATGTCGTTGCCGATATCCTTTTCAAACTTGAAGTCGATATAAGGGTATTTGCGGAGCGAGGGTTTGAAGTCTGCAATGGTTAACTTTTCCAACTCCTTTTTACGGGAAGTTGCCTGCCTTGACTTGGATGCGTTAGCGGCAAAACGGGCTATGAACTCCTGTAATTCTTTTGCCCTCTGCTCGTTCTTCTTGTTCATATCACGCTGTTGACGTGCAAGCAGCTGGCTTGTTTCATACCAGAAGTCGTAGTTGCCGAGCATCATATTGATCTTGCCGTAGTCCACGTCGCAGATATGGGTGCAGACCTTGTTTAAAAAGTGACGGTTATGCGATACGATTATAATGGTATTCTCAAAGTCTAAAAGGTAGTTTTCAAGCCAACGTACCGTCTTAATGTCGAGATTGTTGGTGGGCTCGTCCAATAAAAGGACGTCGGGATTGCCGAAGAGTGCCTGGGCAAGAAGGATTTTAACCTTTCTCTTTGCGTCCACGTCTGCCATTAACATATCGTAGAATTCTTCACCGATGTCAAGAGCGTTTAAGAGTGTCTGGGCTTCGTATTCCGCATCCCAGCCGCCGAGCTCTGCAAACTCTGCCTCTAACTCGCTTGCACGAACGCCGTCCGCCTCGGTGAAGTCTTCTTTTGCGTAGAGTGCGTCTTTCTCGTCCATAATCTGCACTAAACGCTTGTGTCCGAGCATAACGGCACGAAGAACGGTAACGCCGTCGAAGGCGCTCTGGTTCTGCATAAGCACTGACATTCTCTCTGTTTTATCTAAGGTTACGTCACCCTTGTTGGGTTCGATTTCTCCGCTTAAAACCTTTAAAAAGGTTGATTTTCCTGCACCGTTAGCGCCAATTATTCCGTAGCAATTGCCCTTCGTAAACTTTAAATTTACGTCCTCAAAGAGCTTTTTACTGCCGTATTGTAACGAAACGTTATTAACCTGTAACATTATTTCCTCCGTTAAATTGCGAATTGACTGTTATATAAATTACTGTAGAAACCACCCTGCTCCATAAGCTGAGTATGGGTGCCCTGTTCTATTATATTGCCGTCCTTCATAACTAAGATGAGGTCGGCTTCCTTTATGGTTGAAAGTCTGTGAGCAACTATAAAACTCGTTCTGCCCTGCATAAGCTTTGCAAAGGCATTTTGTATCTTCATCTCGGTACGGGTATCTATCGACGAAGTTGCCTCGTCTAAGATGAGCATAGGCGGCAGGGCGAGCATAATCCTCGTTATGCACAAAAGCTGTTTCTGTCCCTGAGAAAGACTGCCGCCGTCCTCTCCTATTACCGTGTCGTAGCCGTTTGCCATCTGCATAATGAACGAATGTGAATGGGTTGCCTTTGCAGCAGCTATAACCTCTTCGTCGGTGGCGTCGGGCTTACCAATTTTTATATTGTCTTTAATTGTACCGCTCTTAAGCCACGTATCCTGCAATACCATGCCGTAATTCTTTCTGAGCGACTTCCTCGTAACCTCTCTCGTCTCCTTTCCGTCGACGTAAATGCCGCCGTCGTTGACGTCGTAGAAACGCATAAGCAGGTTTATTAACGTAGTTTTACCGCACCCCGTGGGGCCTACGATTGCAATTCTCTGACCTGCCTTTGCCGAGACGGAAAGATTTTCTATCAGAGGTTTATCCTCTTCGTACGAGAAGCTTACGTCCTTGAACTCAACACTGCCCTTCACGTCTTTAAGCTCTGCGGCGTCCTCGCTGTCGGGAACCTGAGCAGGCTCGTCGATTAATTCGTAAATCCTCTCTGCGCAGGCGATTGCGTTCTGGAATTCGGTTACCACGCCTGAAATTTCATTGAACGGTTTGGTGTATTGGTTTGAATAGCTCAACAACGTCGTCAGCTTACCCACGCCGAACGCTACGGGCAACACCGACGGATATATAAGCGTTAACGCACCTGCAAGCGCAACGGCTGCATAAACTATTGCGTTGACAAATCTCGTGCAAGGGTTGGTTAATGAAGAGTAGAAAATAGAAGAGAGCGACGCCTTTGTTAACCTGTCGTTAATCTCGTCGAACTTCTCCTGATTTTCATCCTCTCTGCCGAACGCCTGAACAACCTTTAAATTACCAGTCATCTCCTCGATAAACGCCGTCTGTTCACCCCTTATCTTGGAGGTTTTGACGAACATCGAATAGGTATGCGTAGCAATGAATTTTGCAACGAAGAGCGAAAGCGGAGTAATTACAAATACCGCAAGGGCAATTATCCAGTTGTAAACAAACATTATAACCAGCGTTACCACAATGGTTATTACGCCCGTAAATAGCTGCGTAAAGCCCATTAACAGTCCGTCTGCAAACTGGTCGACGTCGGCTATACAGCGGGATACGGTGTCACCGTAGGAGTGACAGTCGATATACTTTAAAGGAACGTTCTGCAAATGGGTGAACGCCTCGCTACGGATATCGTTTATTACGCCGTAGACAATTCTGTTGTTGATAACCGACATAAGCCACTGAACAACGGCTGTTACCCCGATTATTACCGCAATAATTACCGTATAGGTCGTAATCATTGCGAAGTCCACGTTGCCCTGTTTTATTATGCAATCGATAGCATTACCGAATATTATCGGGGGAATGAGGTTGCCGGCAACGGTTACAACGGCAAGCAGTATCGACAAAACTATGAGCGGAGTGTACTTTTTAAGCTGCTTAAGCACCCTCTTCATTGTCTTTCCCTGACCGGATCTATTAGTCTTTTTCATATTACACCCCCTCCCCGTTTCCGTACTGAGACGAGTGTATTTCTCTATAGACTTCACAGCCCTTTAAAAGCTCCTCGTGAGTTCCGCAGCCTACTAATTTTCCGTTGTCCAGAACCAAAATCTTATCTGCAAAGCGAACCGAGCTCGTGCGTTGCGACACGATAAACACCGTGGGGTTATAATCAAGCGAACGCAAATTCTTTCTGAGCTTTGCGTCTGTTGCGTAGTCGAGTGCGGAGGCGCTGTCGTCCAGAATAAGCACCTGCGGTCTTTTGACGAGGGCTCGGGCTATGGTTAACCTCTGGCGTTGACCGCCTGAGAAGTTTTTACCGCCTTGCTCCACCTCTTCGTCCAGCCCGTCGTCTTTAGCCGAGACGACGTCGGCAGCACAGGCGAGCTCTACTGCGGAATTAATCTCCTCGTCGGTAGCGTTCTCGTTACCCCACCTGATGTTATCACGGATAGTACCCTTGAAAAGAACTGCTTTCTGCGGAACAATACCGCACATATTGCGCAAAGTCTCGTCGCCGACCGAGTTGACGTTGACGCCGTTTATAAGTATTTCCCCTTGGGTTGCATCGTAAAAGTGTGGAATTAAATTAATTAAAGTACTCTTACCCGAACCCGTACCGCCGATTACGCCTACCGTCTCTCCGGCGTTTACCGTAAACGATATTTCGCTTAATGCGTCCGAACCGCCACCGCCGTAGCGCATAGCAACGTCTTTGTATTCGATAAAGGGAACGCCTTCACGGCTTTCGCAGGGCACCACCTCGCCATGCTTTAAGACGGGTGACATCTTCAACACTTCGTTAACCCTGCCGGCACACGCAAAGCACTTTGTCACGGTGATTATAAGGTTTGCAAGCTTGATAAGCTCCACAAGTATCTGCGCCATATAGTTGTAAAGGGCGATTACCTGTCCCTGCGTAAGCACTCCGCCGTCAACCTGAATTGCACCCGTGTATATAAGTACAATTATGCCCACGTTGATTACGGCGTAGGTCAAAGGGTTCATAAGTGCAGATATTTTGCCCACGAACTTCTGCGACGAGGTCAGTTTGTCGTTACGTTTTTTAAACTCTTCTATCTCGCTGTCCTCTTTGCAGAAAGCCCTTACTACCCTCGAGCCTACCAACGTCTCCCTCGTGGCAGCCGTAACGCTGTCCAGATCGCCCTGCGTCTTTTTGTACATAGGGATTGTGATAAGCATTATTGCAAACACAATGACAAAGAGTACGGCGATAGTTACGGCGAAAACTATACCTGCCGTAACGTTGATTAAAAACGCCATAATCATAGCGCCGAAAACGATAAACGGGGAACGCATAAACAGACGCAATACGAGGTTAACGCCCGTCTGCACCTGATTGACGTCGCTGGTCATTCGGGTGATCAATTTAGAAGTTCCCAGCCCGTCGATTTCGTAATAGGAAAGATTTTGTATTTTTTTAAAAAGATCGCTGCGCAGTTCCTTTGAAAAACCGACGGCAGCCTTTGCGGCAAAGTACTGCGCCGACACGGCACTGATTAAACCCACCACGCCGAGCACAACTAAAAGTATGCAGGCAATAACCACGTATCTTGTTCCATCCGCAGTCGTCGCACCGCCTGCATTGACTACGTTTATCTTGTCTACGATAGCCGCAACGATTATAGGTATCAACAGCTCAAAGCTTGCCTCTAACAGCTTAAACAGCGGAGCAAGAATACTTTGAACGGTATACCGTTTTAAATACTTAAGCAAATCTTTCATACTGTAAAATTATAGCAAAGTTAAAAATAAAAATCAAACCTGTAACCCTACTTATTTGCATTTATTGATATTTACTGCTAAAATAATTGTATGGCTTACGAAATTTACTTAAAAAAAGGCGAAGAAAAGAGAATTATTGCTGGGCATAGCTGGGTTTATGCCAACGAGGTTGCTAAAATCGAGGGCAAAGATAAAAACGGTTCCCTCGCCTCGGTGTTTGCGCACGACGGCAGATTTATAGGCAAAGGCTATATCAACCACGCCTCCAAAATCTTAGTGCGTATCTTCATCAGAAACAATGCCGAGGACAACGAGGAATACTACCTCAATGCAATAAAAAAGGCGAACGATTACCGTGTTAAGCTTGGCTACGACAACTGCTACAGAATGGTGTTTGCAGAGGCTGACAACCTCCCTGCTTTAATTATTGACAGGTACGGCGATTACCTCGTTATGCAGTGTTTGTCACTCGGAATTGACAGGAGAAAACAGCTTATCGTTGACTGTCTTGTAAAGCTGTTTAACCCTAAAGGTATTTACGAACGCAGCGACGTTGCAGTAAGAAAAAAAGAGGGCTTAGAAGAGGTTAAAGGTCTTTTATACGGAGAGGTTCCCGACTACTGCGAGATTGTAGAAAACGGCATAAAGATGCTCGTTGACGTCAAAAACGGACAGAAAACGGGGTACTTTTTAGACCAGAAGGAGAACAGATTTGCCGTCAGAAGATACTGCCGTGACGCAGAGGTTTTAGACTGTTTCTGCAACAGTGGCGGTTTCTCGTTGAACGCCGCAACCGTTGCAAAGCAGGTTATATCCTGCGACATCTCCGCCCTTGCTTTAAAGAACGTTGCCGACAACGCCTCCCTTAACGGCTTTAAAAACGTAACCACATTGCAGGGCGACGTGTTCGAGGTACTGCGTAATTTCAGGCGTGAAAAGAGACAGTTCGATACAGTTGTTTTAGATCCCCCTGCTTTCTGCAAGACGGCTGACGAAGTTAAAGACGCATACCGTGGTTACAAGGATATAAACCTCACGGCAATGAAGATTGTAAAAAGCGGTGGCTTTTTAATAACCTGCTCCTGCTCCCACTATATGACAATGCCGCTGTTTGAGAAAATGCTCATCGAGGCGGCGAGAGAGAGCGGCAGAACGGTTCGCAGCGTTGAGGTTAAAACCCAGGCACCCGACCACCCCTCTCTCCTCTGTGCCGAGGAGACGAATTATCTGAAGTTCTTCGTATTGCAGATTGATTAATTTACCTTATATAACAAAAGCGGAAGCCCGTTAAAGCTTCCGTTTTTTTATTCTTATAAATCTTTTTTATAGACCCTGCTGGGGTTGCCTCGAAAGTCCTCGGCAATGCCTTGAAAGGTAAAGCCGAATTTTTCATATAAGCCGATGAGGTTTGTTGAAACGTACACGGCATCATATCCGCTTTGTTTGGCAAAGTTGCAGGCGTAATTTAAAAGCTGTTGCCCATAGCCCTTGCCACGAAATTCGGGCGAGGTATGGAAAAAGCCAAGCCAGGGAGTTAACTCCGTATCGAAGATATCGTCACGGGCGGAGAAAGTAATAAACGAAACAAGCCTTTCTCCTTCAGTCAGCATAAACAGCTTACACCAACCGCCAGTCAGGTCCTGTAGCTCATCGTTTATCAACAGCTCTGCTAAAAATTGGGCAGACTCCCACTCACACCCTTCTATTTGCTTTAAATATTCTTTCCCGTCTTTGCGGGAAAAGTATTCAATAACTTCCATTACTGAACACCGTAGGTTGCACGGTACTCCTTCATCTTCTCAAGGTATTCCCTGCCTTCGATTATTCCGTCCTCGATAGCCTCGATAATATCCGCCATGGTGACTATTGAGTATACTTTAACACCGAACTCCTCGTACACTTCCTGAACGGCAGATTTATTGCTCTCCAAGCCCTTTTCCATTCTGTCTACGGAGATAATCATACCTGCGATTTCAACCTTTGCGGTAGCGGCAAGCTTGGGAAGCATTTCCCTCAACGCCTTGCCAGAGGTCATAACATCCTCGATTAAAATGACCTTTTCTCCGTCGACGAGCTGTTTACCTACAAACAGACCGCCTTCGCCGTGGTCTTTAGCCTCTTTACGGTCAAAGCAGTAGTTTAAATCAACGTTGTACTCTTCAGCAAGAGCAACCGCCGTGGTTACGGCAAGAGGTATTCCTTTGTAAGCAGGTCCGACTAAAGTTTCAGCCTTTAAGCCGTTTTCCTGAATGCAAGCGGCATAGTATTTGCCAAGCCTTGCAAGCTGTGCACCCTTCTTGTAGTTGCCCGTGTTGATAAAGTAAGGGGCTTTTCTTCCGCTTTTAAGCGTGAATTCACCGAAACGGAGCACTCCACTCTCCACCATAAATTTAATAAACTGCTGTTTGTACGTTAATGCCATTTTATATTCTCCCGTTAGTTTAACTGCAAAGTATCAACTATCTCGTTGACGTCTTTTATATTGTGAGCGTTGAGCCACTCGTCCATTTCCTTAATAATTCTGGGCATAGCGTTTACGTCTGCAAAGTTTGCCGTACCGACCTGCACAGCCTTTGCGCCTGCGCACATAAACTCCAGTGCGTCCCTGCCCGTCATTATGCCGCCCATGCCGATTACGGGGATCTTTACGGCGTGTGCCGCCTCGTATACCATTTTCAGCGCAATGGGCTTAATTCCTGCACCCGAAACACCGCCAGTGTTGTTTGCGATTACGGGTTTTCTTCTTTCAAGGTCGATGACCATACCCGTAAAGGTATTTACGAGCGAAACGCAGTCCGCACCGCCCCTCTCTGCCGCCTGTGCGTTGATTGTAATACTCTCCACGTTGGGAGAGAGTTTTACGATTAACGGTGTCTTTTTAAGGTTATTTTTTGCGAGAGAAGTTACTTCCTCGATATTGGCAGGCTTAATTCCCAGCGCCATTCCGCCCGCCCTGACGTTAGGGCAGGAGATGTTGAGTTCAACCATATCCACAAGCCCGTCAAGCGTTGCGCAGATTTTGCCGTAATCTTCAAGCGTACTGCCTGCAACGTTGGCTATTATTACAATTCCTTTTTCCTTTAAAAAGGGTAAATCGTATCTGATAAAGTGTTCCACGCCGGGGTTTTGCAGACCGACTGCGTTTAAAATAACGCTGTTGCCCTCTGCAATTCTGGGAACCTTGTTTCCAAGGCGGGGCAGATTGGTCATACCCTTTGTCGATATACCGCCTATACAGCTTATGTCGTAAATTTCATTGAATTCTCTGCCGAAGCCGTACGTTCCGCTTGCCGCAATAACGGGGTTTTTAAAGGTTACGCCGCAGATGTTTACGCTTAAGTTTGCCATTAAAGTTCCACCTCGTTAATATCGAACACAGGTCCGTCCTTGCAGACCCTTGCATTGCCTCCGTCAGCCTTTTTGCATACGCACACAAGACATGCACCGATACCGCAGCCCATACGCTCTTCCAAAGATACAAGACAAGGCGTGGTATCCCCTTCCTCTTTGAGCTTATTCTTTAAAGCCCTTAACATCACGGGGGGACCGCAGGCTATAATCATATCAGCCCTGACGTTTTGCTTATCCTTAAAATATGCGTTAACGGCATTGTCCTTTTCACCGTAGCTGCCGTCGTCTGTAACCACGGTTAACGCCTTGCTTGCGTTAAATTCGTCCAAAAGACAGACGCAATTCTTGTTGCGGAAACCGATATACGAATAGAAATTTTTATCGGGATTGGTTGCGATAACAGGGATTAAAGGGAAAATGCCTACGCCACCGCCTAAAACTACTATATTTTTAGCGTTTTCAGGCAGGTTGAAGCCGTTACCCAAGGGGAGCAGAACGGCAAGCTTGTCGCCCTTTTTAGCATTGGCAAGGGCGACAGTACCCTCGCCCTTTACCTGAAAACAGACGGTTACGTCCAACCCCTCCGCCTTAACGATACCGAAAGGACGTTTTAACAGCCTTGAGTTGTCGCCCGTAGCTATGTTTAAAAACTGTCCTCCCTTTATCTCGCCTGCGCTTTCGGGCAGAGTGACGGTCAAGGAGTAGACGTTATCGGCAATGCACTCGCATTTTTTTACGGTTGAAAGTACTTCTTTCATCTGCCCATTTTACCTATAGTCTTCGATAAATCTGCCTGCATGTCTATGCACGCAGCCCTTGCTGCTTCTGCATAGCTCATACCGGAGTAACGGGGCTTTTTGTAAGCCGTTAAAATACCCCTGGAGTTGTTTACGATACCGCCCAAGCCGTTATTATCGAAACAGCACTTGAGCATCTCGGCGTTTGCGCCCTGCGCACCGTAGCCGGGGATAAGGAAGAAGGTATGCTTTAACTGTTCTCTCAACCTTGCAGCCTCTTCGGGATGGGTTGCGCCTACGACTGCGCCGACGTCGGAGTAGCCGTATTTGCCGATACAGTCTTTACCCCACTCTTCAACGAGAGCGCCCATACGCTCGTAGAGGTATTCACCGCTATCAAGCTTTAAGTTCTGCAGTTCTCCGCTTGAGGGGTTGGAGGTTTTTACGAGTACGAAAATACCCTTGTCGTTAGCCTTGATATCCTCTATAAAAGGAGCAATGCCGTCCGTACCGAGGTAACCGTTAACCGTCAGCATATCAGCCTGAAAAGCTGAAATCTTCTTTCCGTTAACGTCGGTCTGACCAAGATAAGCAGTCGAGTAACACTTTGCGGTGGAGCCAATGTCGTTACGCTTACAGTCTGCAATAACTATCATATCCCTGCCCCTTGCGTAATTGACGGTGTAGTTGAACGCCCTCAAGCCTTCAAAGCCGTACTGCTCGTAGTAGGCAACCTGCACCTTTACCGCAGGAACGATATCGCAAACTTTATCGATAATGTTCATATTGTATTCGATAATCTGCTCTACCACGCCCTCAAAGGTAGCCATACCGTCACGCATTTCTTCGGGGAGATAGGAAAAGTCCGTATCAAGCCCTACGCAGGTAGGATTTTGCATTTCGATAATTTTGTCTAACAAATGGTCAACCATTTCATTTCCCTCACTTTAAATCTGTTGATTAATTATTATTTATGCTTCGTATTTTATTTCGCCGTCAACGATTGTTGCGCATACTTTGCCGTATACTTCATAGCCGTTGAAAGGCGTATTCTTGCCCTTTGAAA
>JBJFGI010000050.1:0-2825 GCA_051892535.1 Candidatus Coproplasma sp.
TATACTCGCTTAAGTCTTTAAAATAATTTTATCCTAACTAACTGCAAACCTTTCTTGCAAGACCGAGCATTAACTCCGTCTCTTCGACGGGGCTGATGCGTTGAGGGTTATTAAGCCATTCCTGTAAAACCCTGTAGCTGCCGTAAATTGCAAACGAAATTGTAGCTTTTTTGCTCTTTTCGTCCTCAATACCCGACAGAGCAACGTTTAGCATATCCCCGATTTTGGGCAGCGAAAACAGCCGTTCGGCAAAACTTGCTTCGACGTTATTGTTGATAAGTAAAGACGAGAGCTCAAGATTGTCTAAAATAAACTCAAGCACGAGGGTTACCCTGCTGTGAACGCTGTCCTTGCTTGTGACGTCTGCATGTTCCATAGCCTTGGCAATTTCACCGAGATAGACGTCCTCCATCTCCGAAAGAACGTCGTACTGACTGCCGTAATGATTGTAAAACGTCGAGCGGTTAATCCCCGCCTTTTCGCACAGTTCCCTGATAAAAATGTGGTGTATGTCCTTCTTTTTTAAAAGCGAAAGCAGGGCACCGTATATCAGTTGTTTGGTATTTGCTATCCTCTGATTTGGCTTCATTTATTATCAAACGACCTCCCTGACACTTTAAATTCAACACTTCCGAATAATTTGTCGGTTGCAATTTCGACACGTGTCGATTATAATTTTATATATAAATTGCTCTATTGTCAAGGAGACGGTTATGGAATATTTTTGGTGCTTTATTTCTGCACTCGGCGCAGGAATAGGTACGGGACTTGCAGGGTTGTCCGCTGCTACGGTTATGGTGCCCATTCTGATTGTTTTATGCCCCAGCTTTGCGGGGACGGCAGGGGTTTATCAGGCTACAGCCATTGCGCTGGCGTCGGATATACTCGGCTCTGCCTTTACTACGGCTATCTATATCCGTCACAAAAATATAGACTTAAAACGTGGCTGGATAATGATGGCTTGCATAATCGCTATGTGCATAGTCGGCAGTTACGTCGCCTATCTTGCAGGTAACGTCGTACTGGGCAGCTTCTCCCTCATACTGTGCGTTGGAATAGGTATACGCTTTCTTTTAAAGCCCGACACGCAGAGAGAGGTCTCCGTCGCCAAGGGTGAAAAACTTGACTGGAAATCAATAGTCGTCTCCCTGTTCTTCGGTCTGACCATAGGTTTCGGCACGGGTTTTGTAGGCTCGGGCGGAGGAATGATGATGCTTGTTGTCTTTACTGCGTTCCTCGGTATGGACAGGAAATCGGCAGTAGGTACCAGCACCTTTATTATGACTTTTACGGCGCTCATCGCATTCGTAAGCCATACATTAATCGAACCTGCCATCATTTTCGACAACTGGCAGTTGCTCTTGGTCTGCGTCGTAACCGAAACGGTAGCGTCAATCGTCTCCGCTCAGTTTGCAAACAAAGTAAAGCCCAAGACCGTCGGTATTGTGACGGGCGTCATATTAACCGTACTCGGCATTGTTATGCTGTGCATAAATTACCGTGAATGGCTTACCACCTCAGGCGTACCCCTGCAGGCGTTGATCTGTATGGGTTGGTATCTGCTGTTTATTCTCGGCATAGTCGTTGTGGTCGTAGTTCTGCGCTTATGCTTTAAGATGCCCAGCGAAGTGGCGAGAAAGCTGCTGCAATTCCCTGCAATGGCTTCGGTTATTTTTATGCTGTACGTGGCGGAGACCTGGGAGGCGGCAGTCTTGTGCGCAGCTGTCTTCTGCCTTATGGTTTACCCCGCCCTCTGCCTGCTGGAAAAATGGAAAGGCTATACTAATCTGTTCATAGAACGCAAACCCGGGGAGGTCAAAAAGAGTCTGTTCCTGCTGTTCGGTACGCATATTGCGCTCGTCCTGATTTGTTGCGGCCTGCTGGATAAACCGTATATTGCGGTAACCGCCATACTCGTCTGGGGCATAGCGGATACGGTGGCGGCACTGGTCGGGAAGCGGTTTGGCAAACACCATATCAACCTCCGCTTCGCCGATCCCAAAAAGACCTGGGAGGGCTCGGCAGCTATGGCGATTGCCTCCTTTGTAACGGGTGCGGCGGTCCTGCTTCTGATAAGTCCCCTCGTCTGGTGGAAATGCTTACTGTTTTCTTTATTAGCCGCTCCATTTTCAGCCGTGGCGGAACTGTATTCCCATAACGGAAACGACACCGTCAGCGTTCCCGTTGCGGTAACGGCGGTTCTCGCCCTCTTATGCTCGTTCTGGATTTAAGCAAATTGATTTATGCTAAACACAAGACAGCGCAAACTTACCAGCTCTTCTTTTCCTTTTTATGGTCGTTGTTTCTCTTACGTTCCTCTACCATCTTAACGAACCATTCCACCTCGTCACGGCGGACTTTGCTTTTTGCCCTTCGATTTCACCGAAGGGCATTTTCGCCGTCGCCGCTCCTCTTCCCACAAAATCTTTGACAAGCAAATCTTTTGCGGGAGCCCTGTTTTCCGCTATGGTGGAATTACCTCACCAACTCTTCTTTTCCTTTTTATGGTCGTTGTTTCTCTTACGTTCCTCTACCATCTTAACGAACCATTCCACCATAGCGGGGTCGGCGTGGGAGAAAAACGAGCTTTGATTTTTGTCAAGGCTCGCCATAACAGCCATATCCTCGGCAGTGAGTTCAAAGTCGAATATGTTGAAATTCTCCTCCATTCTCTCGATATGGGTGGACTTGGGAATGATTACTATTCCCCTCTGCAGCTCCCAACGCAGGATTGTCTGCGCAACAGTCTTGTCATATTTTTTGCCTATACCGGCAATTACGGGGTTGGTGAACATATCCCCCCTGCCCTCGCCGAAGGGCGCCCA
>JBJFGI010000051.1:0-2815 GCA_051892535.1 Candidatus Coproplasma sp.
GTGCAGGTGTGGCTGTCTGCGCCGATTACTAAATCGCCTGCGCCGACCAAGCCGAGCTCGGGCAACAGAGCGTGTTCAATGCCCATTTTGCCGACGTCGTAGAAGTGTTCGATTCCCTGTTCCTTGGCAAATACCCTGCAGGTTTTGCACTGTTCAGCGCTTTTTATGTCCTTGTTGGGTGCGAAGTGGTCCATAACCAGAGCAATGGACTTTTTATCTGCAACGGCTGTCGCCCCCGTCTTTTTGAATTCTTTTATCGCTACGGGACCGGTTATGTCGTTGGCAAGCACTAAATCGAGCTTTGCCGAAATAAGCTGTCCTGCCACTACGTGGTCAAGCCCTGCGTGGGCAGCGAGTATCTTTTGTGATGCGGTCATGCCGACCTTTTTGCAGCTGTTCATAAAGTATTCTCCTCGGCGCTTTCAGCGTCGTTTTGGTTTTGTGTATCGTCGGCGGTCGCCGCTTCGCAGACAACGTTTTCGCCTACGAAGTCGATTAAAATGTTACCGCTGTCCGTAAAGGCTTTAACCGACTTTTGCGCACTTACGTTCTGGGTGCTCGGTCTGTTGGAAGTACCGTTTTTAACCCTTATTAAGGTGTTGTACTCCTCCTCGCAGCCTGCAAGAGTTAAGGTTATATTTCCGCTCTCCGTTTCAAAGGTTGCGTCGCTTCCGCTTAAGTTAATAAGTCCCATATTGCCGGATTTTAACCGACAGTCGGCAATCAAAGCAAAGCAGTTTTCGGAGACAATCTGACCCTTTTCAATCTGCAAAAGCAGGTTTTGTTTGACCGTCGTTTCGATGCAGTTGATATTCGATTGACTGCTTGAAGCCTGAACGGAGGCGAAAGCACAGTTTGTAAGGTTTAATTCACCGCATACGCCGTTAAGATTGAGGTCGGAATATATTCCGCCGTCAACGGTAACCGAGGCACGGTTGCCCGTAACGTTAAGGGAAGGGACGACGTGAGTAGGTACGCTGATTGTGATAACCTGCTTTTTAAAGTTTAAAAGCTTCTTTGCCTGATTAATAATTAAAGTCTTTTCTCCCACGGCAACGTTGACGTTCCTGCAGTCGGGTAAGGTAACCTTTAATTGTTTATCCTCCGATACGGTTATATTCAGCGTAGCGTCGTATAAATTGCAACAAATCTCGTTTATTTCGGCTGTTGCTTCAAGTTTAAAGATTTTAGTTTTCATAATAAAAGATTATTTTTTTAATTATTCATTATTTGGCAATACCGCCCCAAAAGCTTTCAGGGCGGTAGAAAATTTAAGATTTTTTAAATATTGCGCCCTCGGAGGCGGAGGTTACGCTTGCACGATATCTGGCAAGGTAGCCGTTTACGGGCTTTACGACGGGGGTAAACGAGGCAAACCTCTTTTCAATCTCCTCGTCCGAAAGTTTTACCGAAAGGGAGCAGGAGGGTATGTCTATTTCGATAATATCTCCGTCCTGCACTATGCCGATTATGCCGCCTGCCGCAGCCTCGGGGCAGACGTGACCTATTGCAGCGCCTCTCGTTGCGCCGGAGAACCTGCCGTCCGTAATTAACGCAACGCTGTCGCCGAGACCTGCGCCGACAATTGCGGAGGTGGGGGTGAGCATCTCCCTCATACCGGGACCGCCGAGGGGACCTTCGTAGCGGATGACGACTACGTCGCCTGCTTTAATCTTGCCGCCGGAGATAGCCGCCATTGCCTCTTCTTCGCTGTCAAAGCATCTTGCGGGACCGCTGTGGCAGAGCATCTTGGGGTCGACTGCCGACTTCTTGACTACGCAGCCCTCTTTTGCAAGGTTGCCCTTAAGCACGGTCAAGCCGCCCTGCTTGGAGTAGGCGTTTTCGATTGTGCGCAGAACCTCGCTGTTGCGGTTGCGTGCGTTTGCGATAACCTCTTTTAAGGGCTTACCGCTGACCGTCATAACCTCGCCGTTTAAAAGTCCTGCGTCGTACAGCTCTTTCATAACTGCGGAGATACCGCCTGCCTCGTGCAACTCCTCTATATAGTGTTCGCCTGCGGGGGCAAGTCTGCAAAGGTTGGGGGTCTTTTCGCTTATCTCGTTGAGCGAGTCGACCGAAAGCTGTTCTTTAGTTAAACCCGCCTCTCTCGCAATGGCGATGAGGTGAAGCACTGTGTTGGTGGAAGCACCTATAGCCATATCCACCGTCTCTGCGTTCTTGAATGCCGCAGGAGTCATAATGTCGGAGGGGCGGATATTGTTATTCAACAGGTTCATAACCGCCTCGCCTGCGTTCTTTGCGAGCGCAAGCCTCTGGCTGTATACCATGGGCAACGTGCCGTTGCCGGGCAGCGCCATACCCAAAGCTTCGCACAGGCAGTTTAAGCTGTTAGCCGTAAACATACCGCTGCACGAACCGCATGTAGGGCAGGCGTTACATTCAAATTCCTTTAACTCCTCGCTGTCTATCTTACCTGCGTTGTATGCACCGACTTCCTCGAACATAGTCGAAAGGGAGGTCTTTTTGCCGTGTACCCTGCCTGCCAGCATAGGTCCGCCAGAAACGAAGACAGAGGGGATATTGACCCTTGCAGCAGCCATAAGCATACCGGGAATAATCTTGTCGCAGTTGCCGATAAACACCGCAGCCTGGAAGCCGTGAGCACGGAGTAATATCTCCGCACTGTCGGCAATTATCTCACGGGAGGGGAGGGAGTACTTCATACCCGTATGCCCCATAGCTATGCCGTCGCAAACGCCAATCGAGGGGAGGATGACGGGCTTACCGCCTGCAGCTATAACGCCCTCTGCCGCAGCCTTTGCAATCATATCAAGGTGCATATGTCCGGGGATAA
>JBJFGI010000052.1:0-2780 GCA_051892535.1 Candidatus Coproplasma sp.
TCGTGAATTAAATAAAAATCGTCATTGTAGCGAGAATAACCCTCAATACGAAAGCGATATTTAACCGCATAATCAAGCAAATTTGAATACTGGATAGCACTAATTTGCGAGATTTGACTACCCAACCCCAAGCCACGTTGACCGAACATTTGTACAAAATGCAGATAGAGTTTAATAATTCGCTCGTCCGTGAAAAGTTTACGAACGTCAACCTCTAATCGCTCGTGCAGTATGCTGTCAAAATAGCTTGAAAAGTCAGCTATAAGAGCGTAACCCTCATTGCTACCATTACGGCGGTAGTACCGCTTTATGTGGTGTACGATTCGATTTTTAGAAAAGTCTATACCCTTTCCTTTAATGGATGCACCGTTGTCATAAATAAGGGTACGGGCGAACATAGGTACCAAAGCATAATCGCATAAGCACCGCTGCACAACCCTTTCGGAAATATGAACGCTTTTAATCTCACGCAGTTTGCCACGTTCGATAATCTTAAAACAGTAAAAGCCTTTACTTTTATACTTGCCCTTTTTGAGTTTGAGATAAATTTCGGCTAAGTTGGATATGGAACTGTTCCTGAATTTTTGCGTGCTTGCTTTCCAACCAACGCCTTTAAAACACTTTTTAGACGATTTCCAAAGATTGTCAAAGGTAAATACAAGGTCGAAATTGTCATATTGTTTTCTAAACTCAATTAGCCTTTGTTTGCGCTTGGCTCTCCTTCGTTCAAATCTTCGCTGCTTCCTTTCCTTACTCGTCATTATTCAATAAAAAAAGCACGTTGCGTGTAGCGTTTGTAGGGGCAGGGTTGGCTACCGTTCGGACGGTCATTAAACGGGTATTCTGCCATCAATACTCCGCAATGCAAGAAGCGTCATCCGACCGCCGAAACCGCACCGTTATTGTCACGGAACTGCCGAGAAATTCTCGGTTGTTGCCGTGAAAGGTTATGCACTCCTTTGCAAATATACTGATTTCACCCTAAAGGGTTACTTTGTCTGAACTTAGCAAATCAGGGGGAAACGCCGTTGGTGTTGTTGGCATTATTCCAGTCGTAACTACCACTACTGTTAACATTGCAGAAATTGTTGCTGTTGCCCGAATTAGGCGAACGCACGGCGGATATAAACAGCACATAACCTATATTACAAGACGATTTTACTATCGCTTGATAATACCGATTTGATTAAACTTTTTTCTTTCTTAATCAACTCACCCCAGTGAACCCAACCATACTCGCTTATAATGGGGTTTCCCTTCTCGTTTTTAAGACCGCCGTAGCTGTCCTTGGCTAAACCTAAAAAGTAATCAAGGGAACTTAAATACCCTTGCGCTTGCTTGAACAGTATCTTTCTTTGCTCGATATCTAAGTTGGTTGTGGGGTAATACTCATTTGCACTTACAACGCTTTCATAGACCTTTGCGCTATAATCGAATATTCGTATTGATAGATAGAACGTTGCACGTTTGGGGAGTTTGTGAACGTACTTTAACGTATGTTCTACAAGCTCCCTTGCCGTGTCGATAAACTGTACTTTACTCTCGTTTCGGTTGTATGTGGGTACTGACATAATGTTTTAATTATGCCGTGCTTTATCGCACGGCGATAGAAATTGATTTAGTGATTAAATTGCAAAGCAGGGGGAAACGCCGCCGGTGTCGTTGGCATAATACCAGTCGTAACTACCACTACTGTTAACACTGCAGAAACCGGAGCTGGCGCCCGAAAGAGGCGAACGCAGCCACCACCAACGTGCGTTGGTTGTGCCAACCGTATATTTAATACGGGCTGCGTTGGTATTGTTTTCTTTGTAATAATCGAATTGACCAAGAGGACACTCCGCAGAGCCTATTGAATAATGCTGAGCATCGAATATCTCCATTTCGGCAGGCAAGAAGAGCTTACAAGCAGTTGTTTGAGTGCCACTTGTTGAACCGCCACCCGTGCCGCTAAGAACGTCAACTTCGCTAATGATAGCTACTAAATCGTCCGGAAGGTCAGCAAGGATATTTTGAAGTGTTGTTTTGTTCATATACGAACCGCCGTATCCACCGCTGTTTGTGTTTGTGCTGTTCATATAGAAGCTTGTTGTCCCGTTTAGGTTGTAACATTCTACAAGCTGGATAACACATTTAGAGGTTCCGCTCCCGTCAGAATAATTGTATCTTCCTTCTCTTGCATCGACAAGACGTGCTAAATATGTTAAGCCGCTCTTTGAAGTAAACTCTTTTTCATCACCATTCTTCCAGAATTGCAATGCGGTACCAGCTTTGAAAACTTCCCTGATAATAGTCCAAGAGTTGTCGGCAAATGTAGGGTTGATAGGCAGGTTCTCGCCATCCCAATAGATAGCAACAACCGTTATATCGCTATCAACGGTTATAGTGCTACCGCTTTCAAACGCCTCACCGTTGACTTTGAACATATACGGAACGTAGCCCTCAGTAGTGGGTGTTGCGGTAATCGTCAGCACGGTACCCGTCCTTACACCACCACCTGCAACGTAGCTGTTGCCTTCTTCGTCTGTAATCGAGATGGTGCAGTCCATTGCATTAACGCCCATAATGCCGTATGCAACCTTTTCATCTCCTGCCTTGCAGTAATACTCTGCGTTCTCGTCCGTAACTTCCGTAACCGCCTCCGTGCAGTCCTTATCCGAATACCAAGTAAGCTCGTAGCCTTCCGAATTGAGCTCAGGGAGCGTAGAGCCGACTGCGAACGTTCCCTTGGGTGCAAAGCCGCACATATAGTCCACCTGCGCCGTCCAGTTGGTTGCCTC
>JBJFGI010000053.1:0-42775 GCA_051892535.1 Candidatus Coproplasma sp.
CTTTCAAGTTCGGGTATGCGCCTTTGAGTTTTTCGCAGTTCGTTGAAAACATCTTGCTTATCCTTATCACTGATAGCCTTTTCACTCTCCAACCGTTTGTACTCGGTCATAAGCCCTACAACCATCTTCCTTAGCTTTGTGGGAGATAGGGGCAGGTTTTCCTTTTCAGCCTCGTGGAAGGCGTCTAAATACTCCTGAATGGACTTAAACTCTTCGCTCGCCTCGTCCTTGCGCTTTTCAATGTCTGAAAGCTCGGTCAACGCCTTATCCACCATAGCTATGGTAGAATTTGCTCGTTCATCTAGCGTGGACGTCAGCTCGGTCAGCTCGTCAAGCCTGGCTTGCTGTTGTTGCTGTTGCCATTGATACTTTGTCGTGTGCTTTTTATTAGAGCCGATTTCGCCTCGTTCCAGACCGTAACGGCAACTCACACGTTCATAAAAGTCGTCTTGCAGATTTCCGTAAGAAAGCTGTCCGCCTCGCTCCGCCCAGAAGTCCGAACTGCACAACTTGGGTGCATCTAACTTTACGTATTCGTAAATGCTCTTTCCGTTCTCGTCCCTCGCCTGAACGGGAGAACCCTTCTCGTTTCTTAAAACCTTTCCGTCAGAACCCTTGGCGTAGACCTTTTTCTTTGCCGTATCTACAAGCGGTATGTAGTATAGTTGCAGGTGGGGAGTGGTTTCGTCTAAGTGGACTACGGCGGAGAGGATATTCTCGTCCGTTCCGTGGTAGCCGATTTCCGACAGAGCAAACTGATATGCCCTGTTAAAGAAATCAATCACTTCGGGCGGCGGCTTTTCGCCGGGAACGTAGCCCAGCTTTTCAAAGAATGCGCAGTCGCTCGTGATAATCATACCCTCGAAAGCGACGGCGTCCTTCTTGCCCTGAAAGCTGACGTGCATATCTTCCATAATGCTTTTCCATTGTCTGTGCAGACCGCCCTCCGACTTCTTATAATAATGGTTAAGTGGTGTTCTCTCCTCGTCAATGTCCTCGTTGCGGTGGTGTCTGGCGGTTCGTTCGGTCTCTCTGCCTATACCGCTCAAGCTCGACTCCGTGAATTTTTCAATTCTTAATACTTGATAACTGATAAAATTTGTCCTCCTTATTTGTTGTTTTCAAAGATACTGGAGAATAAATATGACAAAAAACAAAGCAAGTAAAAGACAATCAAACATTATTGCTATAGGCTTAATAATAATACTTTTACTAAGTATTATTCTAATTCCTATATTTACTACTGGAACGCAGTTTGCGAGCGCTGTTTCTAATACCGACGACAATTACAACGCGGCAAATACCTATGATGCAGTTATTGAAACAAGGACGGAAACAATTGACGGGAAAATATTTTCCTATTAATGTAGAATTTTTTAAGGACATTAAAGAATAACAAATGCACAACAAAGATAAAGAATGTGGACAAACAAAATCAAATAGACAACAATTATTTTTAATTGGGATTGGAGTAGTTGTAAGCTTAATTCTTTCAATAATCTCTATTCTATTGCCGTTTATTATGTCTGATAAGCAAATGTCGGCAAACGAGATTTATCAGGCATGTATCGAAAATGTGGTAGAGATAAGGGCTTCAAGTGAAGAGGTTGGCGACAGTTTTGGTACGGCAGAGATTATTTTTGATGACGGAACAATGGTAACCAATGCTCATGTCGTTACATACACGCGGCTCGGTGCAGTAAATACCTTCAAGGAATATTCGTTCCGCTTCTCATATGAAGACGAATACCGTGCTGCAGAACTTATAAAATACGACAGCGATAAAGATATCGCCGTGCTTAAAATTTCCGATACGACCGGTTTGGCACTAACTCCTATCAAAACCGCAGATTCGGAAGCGGTTTCGGCAGGCGATAAAGTGTATGGGGTAGGAAACGCCGCGAATTACGGGATAGGCATTTTTGAGGGGATTGTCAGCATACCGCTTTTAAATATCGAAGCAGACGGCGTAACGCGCGCAGTAATTCAGTGTGACCTGACGATTGCGGCAGGCAATAGTGGTGGAGCCTTGCTCAATGACAAGGGTGAACTGATAGGATTAACTACATTCAGGACTAGGGACAATTCTGGGAACGTGATATACGGTATAGTCTACAGTATACCGATAAACACGGTTTTGGAATATGTCAATTAATAAAACGAAAGGAGAAATTTTATGAAAACTCGAACAAAAGTATTTACGAGTATCATAGCATTGATACTCAGCGCAGTATTGTTGTTTATTGCAGTAGCGGTAAGCAATAATACCGGTAAGACAGTTGTTGCGGATACGCCGACGCGTACAGTTGCATTGACAGAGTCGTCTATTGATGCTCAAAGCATATTAGATGAATTTGATGATGCAACATTGACAACAGAAGGGACAACTACATATTTTGAAGGATTTAAACCGCTTGACATTAATGCTTTGAGTGAGTTAGACTATATAAGTGATATAGACTACGAAACTCTTTCCGAATGTACTGTAAAGTATAACTTCTCATACGACTATGAATCCAACATCGTAACGATTGCGGCATCGGCAACATTGCCCGATGGTAGCATAGAAATTGATGAGATTAGCGGCGTTGGCTTTATAAATGAGAAGAATGAAATCGATGCTGTAATGAATATTGACGGCGAAGGCGTTTTGCTCAGCGAAATGCGCGATGCCGGGATGATAGAAAACTGCGGTTGGTTTTCAAACCTTATTAAAGCGGTTGCTAAAGCGATTGTCGTGGTTGCGGTGGCAGCAGTAGCGGTAGCGGCAGTAGTTGTAACAGCTGGTGCGGCTGCGCCTGCCGTTGTGGGGGCAGGTGTAGCTGTTGCTTCAACGGTTGTCGGAACAGCGGTAACAATCGCAGGGTATGCTACTATTACTGCCGCAATCGCTGCTGGCGTTTATGTCGCTGCGGATCAAATAGATAAAATTACCTATAATGGGGTAAATTATGATGCGGAAGAATTGACGGATAAAAAAATTAAAAAGCTACCAACTACGACATATTACTTGGCGATAGCTGCATCTGATGGGAAAATGGTATTTTGCGCTACACCAATCGCGAGATCTTTAGCTGTAGCAGTTATGAGAGCTAATACAGTAGTAAGCATTTATACCTATAAAGATACCTCAGCGCGAGGAATTGCTCAGGAAGCGAGCAATTTTATGTCTCCCATATGGGAATATAGACATCAGAGCGGTTATTTTAATCATTATCATTTAGGTAATTTATCAATTAGAGGAGAAACACATTCAGTTTGTAAATCTCATGCTTTTTACGGACTTCCTGTTGTGTGAGGTAAAATTTTATGTCAATGAGATGCTTTTTGGCTGTTGACCAGCCATTGCAAAAAACAGAATATCTGTATAAACTCATATTGCCGACTATAACGGATAGTGATATGTTTTATAATGACAAAATCTTATTTTCTGATAAGCTAACCGAGGCCGAGCATGAAGCAGTGGGTAATATTTTTCAAGATTTTAAGGTGTATGCGATACATACAGATTTTCAATTCTGTTATGATCCAAAATATAAAAAGCAATTATCTGAATCGTTTGCAAAAAATGCTTTGGATGAACTCAAATGGCTGAAACAATTTGCTAAAAGACGACTTAAAAATAGCGATGTTTTTATGATTATCAACCTTTGGTTGGGAAAAGAAACCCCTTATAACTGCGTAAAGACAGAGTGTATAGAGGTGAATGAGTGGGAACTTTCCGAAGAAAAGAGTTTTGAATTTTCTTATGGAATAGTGTATCAATTTACCGACAACTCGGATGAAGCGATTAAGCGGAGAAAAAAGATTTTATACAAGTGATACTTCATAACTTAATTTAAATCAGTGTTATTTTACGAGGAAATATTGAATGTATTGATCATACATTGAATATTTGTTTGAAAATCTGCAGATGAAAATTTCAAGGTAATTAATGCTGTGATCATGAGAGAAAGAGAGGTGTTAAAACGCCTCTCTTTTTTATTTATTATAATAAACTATTTAATTTGAGGTAAACGAATTGATTGATTCAAAGATATATTATTATAGAAGTAATGCTCTAGTATCCGCCAATGGTTTGAAATTATATTATTAATAGGTTACTTAAGATTAATTTTATTAAAATACTTAGACGAAAATCTAAAAATGAATATTTTGCATTTCTGGGGAATTGGACAAGGATTATTTTATATCGGTTCTTTATGCGATAATAAATACAACTTTATTTATGACTGTGGCACTAAAAGTTAGCTTTTGTTGTGATTCGGTATGAATATGCAACTGGTGATAAATATGTAATTAAATCTTATAAAGAGTTATATTGACGCCTTATTACAAAAAATGTATTAGAAATCCTGAGGAGTTTGGTAAGGTAATACTTGGCGTTTTATCCAATAAACCAACTTCAAAGGATTGCAACGTTGCCGTGTCGTTTATGGATATGTTTGCCTCTCAACTCTCTACGGAGTTTTTGCAGCAAATATACGATAAACTTAAAAGTATTGAATGTGCAACCAAGGCGTTGGAAGCAATTAAAAACAACGCAGAACTTACCAAAATATTGAAATAGGATGCGGCACCCTGTCTTAAGTTAAAAATAAGGTTTTTGCTGCTATCAATAAAATCGGTAAAGATGCGGAAGCGATACAGGCGGTTAACTTAAAAAATGTAAAAGCTCTATGAAAGGTGTCTTTCAGAGAGCTTTTAAGGTCGGAATCACTTGTTGGTGGATTTGGTACACGTTGGTACACGATGTTGTGAATTGGCAAAAACAGGGCAAAAATGCTTAAATTTGGGCTAAAATAGCCTGTTGGGGGGAGTATTCAATACCTTCAAGTCCAACAAGCGGAGCCATTCCGGTGACGATAGCAACGAGGATCCACCTGTTCCCATTCCGAACACAGAAGTTAAGCTCGTTTACGTCGAAAGTACTTACACATCACGTGTTGGGAGGATAGAAAGTTGCCGGATTTCAATCAAAAAAGCCTGTTTTTCATCGAAAAACAGGCTTTTTTCGTTCGTTTTTCGCTTTTTTATATTTAGAGTAAAATGTCGTTTTTACCCGTGCTGAATTGTATTTTTGTGTTAAAATTACTTCGTTTTACAGTGTTCCTTAGCCATTTTTTCGATTGTTAAAAAATCGTTAAATTTAGCATAAGGAACACTTTTATTTTCAAAAGTTGAGCATAAAGTTGAGCATAAAGTTGAGCATAAAATCAGTATTTAAACTTCTCGCCTTCCTTTAATAAGAACTCATCACTTAAATCTGTGTAGGTGTTTCCAAGCGCACCTAAAGAGTGTCCTACAAACTTATCTCTTGCGACGGTTGATATTCCACATTCCTGGCATCTTGTATAGAAAGTCGTTCTTAAATCGTATAAACGGTGTGTAGGGAAAATTTTATTAAATTTTTCTCTCAATACTCGTAGAGAACAGAATTTAATTTTTTCGACACCTTCAAGGTACGGTTTAAGCATAGGCGTTATAGGTATCTTTTTATATTCGACCTTTCCGTCTTTACGTTTACTGTTTACGGCTACAATGAATTTTCCGTCTAACTTTGCAGTTTCGTATTCGTTAGGTCGCATACCAGTATACAGCGCAATCGCAAACATTGTAAGTTGCGGTGTGCCAGCCATAGAAGTAAGTAATAGTTTTTCTTCTTCTTTGGTTAAAGCCGTACCGTGTTCACGTTCGTGCTGTTTATGGAATACCATATCCATAGGATTGTTCGGTAAAATACAGTGTTTGACAGCCGCTTTAAATATCATATTTAAAATCGAGCTTACGTCATCTGCCGTCTTGCCTTTGCCTTCTGAATCTAATCTATCTATCAGAGCCTGACATTTAACGGGTGTTACGCTTTTAATCTGCATATCTCCGAAATGGGGCTGGATATGATTTTTATATTGATTTAAGGCAATCCTGAGTGTACTTGCAACTACTTTCCTTTTATAAAAGTTTTCAAAGAAGTAATTGGCAAATCCGTCGAAGGTGGTGGGGATACCGTTGTTTTTTTGTTCGGTTACACCCGATTCCACTTCCTTAAGTCGTTTAATAAACTTTTCTCTTGCTTCTGCAAGGTTGTTTGACGACACGTTAACCTTTTGATGATTTATCTGACAGCGGATTTCATAGTTCCAATTATTTTTTCCGCTTCTGCGCCTGTGAACGTGAGCCGTCAACCCATTGCATCTAAATTGTTTTCTAAAGCTTTTTGGCATTCGTTACTTGCAAGTATTCCTCCTCTGACAGCAGGTGCGTTATTCAGCCACTCCCTGAGCGCCGCAGTATCCCCTTTTTGTACCATATTCATTAAAGTCTGTTCAACGGAGATGGTATTGTGCATAGTCTGTTGCTGCTGTATTTCATTTAATGCGTCAAAACTCTTTTCCGTCCGTTCATCCTCAATTTCCTGCCTTAATTCAAGTTGGTCAAAGTCGTAAATTTTTATATCTTCAAGCCCAAGCTTTTCCCCGTTGAATACGTGGTTTACAACGCACAGCATCTGCATAATGCTGTCTAAAGGCATGGTTATTATGCTCTGCATCGCCCTCACGAAGCTGTCTGCGCTTTCCTGCAACAAATCCATTTTAAAGGCAAGCTCTCTCAAGTCTTTTTCGCTTGCCGGAATTTGTCTTGTCGGACCGATTACCATTTTGTAATCGTTAAAATTCACAACACCGTAATAATCGAATGAGGGCGTTATGTAGTAACCTAAATGGGTGTTAACGTTAAAAATCTCATCTTTATACAACTCCATCGGGTCTTTGGGCAGGCTGACGATAGAGTGATAAAAAACCTGTTCGCCGCCAAAATAAAGGCGTATGGGAATGCCTGAAAGATTGCCTATGACCGTGCAGATGTATTTTACGTCTAAATTTTCCATAAAACAATTATATCATTTATAAAACAAGACTACAAATAATTATTTTGATTAATTGTGAATTAACAACAAATGATTTAAAAATAAATCGAAATATGAAACAGATATTCCTGAATTAAAACAAATATGCAAGAAATACTTTACTTTTAATGGTATAATCATAGTGTAAGATTATAGGGAGGGATTACGTCTTTGAATATAGAAGAGCTTATAAAGGAATTGACAGTTGAAGAGAAAGCGGCTCTGCTTGCAGGGACCGATTTTATGTACACCAACCCCGTGCCGAGGCTTGGCATAAATTCCGTCAGAATGTCCGACGGGCCTCACGGACTGAGAGTGCAGAAGGAGGCGGGCGATAACGGCGTTACCGGCAGCGAGCCTGCAACCTGTTTCCCTACTGCGGTAAGTACCGCTTCGGGCTGGAATCCCGAAAATACGTATAGAATGGGTCAAGCAATAGGCGAGGAGGCGTTGCACTACGGAATAAACGTGCTGCTCGGTCCCGGGGCGTGCATAAAGCGCAATCCCTTGTGTGGACGTAACTTTGAGTATTTTTCGGAGGACCCCTATCTTGCAGGAAAGATAGGTGCGGCGGAAGTCAACGGCGTTCAAAGCAAAGGTGTGGGCGTTTCTGTAAAACACTTTGCCTTAAACAACGCCGAAAATTTCCGCTTTATGGGCGATAGCATCTGCGATATGCGTGCCATAAGGGAAATCTACTTAAAGGTCTTTGAGATAATCGTAAAAGAGAGCAAACCGCACACGATGATGTGCGCCTACAATAAAATCAACGGCGAATACTGCTGTGAAAACAAATGGCTTTTGACCGACGTTTTAAGAGGCGAATGGGGCTTCGACGGTGCGGTTATGTCCGACTGGGGCGCAACTCACGACAGGGTGAAAGGCGTAGCTTCGGGGCTTGATTTGGAGATGCCCGGTGATACGGCAATCTGCCGTAAGTGGATAACAGACGCAGCAGGGGACGGAACGCTTAACGAGCAAGATTTGAACAAGGCGGTGGAAAATATTTTACGCCTTGCACAAAGATACGAAAACAATCCCAAGGGTGTGGACGTCGATTGGCAGGCGCATAACGCCCTCGCCGCAGAGATAGCAGAAGACTGTGCTGTACTTTTGAAAAACGACGGAGCGTTACCGCTTGCAAACAGCGGTAAACTGCTGATAGTAGGCGACCTATTTGAAAGAATGCGCTATCAGGGTGCAGGCAGTTCGATGATTAACCCCACCTGCCTCACAACCCCTAAAACAGCGTTTGATAGTAATAAGGTTGATTACAAATTCTGCCGTGGTTATGCGGAGAATAAACTTGAACCCGACGAAAAACTAATTCAAGAGGCGGTTGCGTATGCAAAAGATTACGACACGGTTTTAGTTTTTGCAGGGCTTACGGACTACGTTGAAAGCGAGGGTTGCGACAGGGAGAATATGCGTCTGCCCGAAAATCAGCTTGCATTAATCGACGCAATGATTAAGACGGGCAAAAAGATAATCATAGTACTCTACGGCGGTTCGCCTATGGAGCTACCGTTTGCGGATAAGGTAAGCGCAATACTCAATATGTATCTGCCCGGGCAGAACGGCGGTACGGCAACTTACAACTTGCTTTTCGGTGTTAAATCGCCCTGCGGAAAACTTGCGGAGACGTGGGTTAAAGATTATTCCGACGTGCCGTTCGGAAAAGACTTCTCAAAGGGCGTAAACGAAGTGTACAAGGAGAGCGTATTCGTAGGTTACAGATACTATCTGACCGCAAACAAAGAAGTGCGCTACCCGTTCGGCTACGGACTATCTTATACAAAATTCGATTATTTGGATATGCAGGTTGAAGAAAGCGAAACCGAGTATAGAGTATCCTGCGAAATCGTAAACAACGGCAAATATGACGGTGCGGAGGTGGTACAATTGTACGTCAAAGCTCCTCAGGGCGTGTTCAAGCCTGTTAAGGAATTAAAAGGGTTTACGAAAGTTTACCTTAAAGCAGGCGAAAGCAAACGTGCGGAAATTGTAATAAAGAAAGACGATTTGCGATACTTCAACGTTAAGGAAAACAATTGGGTGTTAGAGGGTGGGGAGTACGAACTGCAAATCTGTTCGGACTGCCAGACCGTGAGATTAAGTCATACGGTTACGCTTAAAGGCGATGGCATTGAAAGCCCCTATTCAAACGAAGTAAACGCTCTCTATAGTGCGGTAGCTTTCGATAAAATGAGCGATTCGCTCTTCGAGCAAATGTCGGAACTGAAAATCCCGGCAATTCCGCCTCAAAAGCCTATACATATGGAAAGCCGTTTTTCGGATTTACGCACGGCTTCGCTGATGGGTAAAATCCTTTACAGCGCCGTGCTTGGCGTTGCTAAAAGGGATATGAAAAAGGCTAAAAAACTTCCCGAAGGCGCAGAGCGTGACAATAAAATCAAGGGCGCAATGTTTATGAAGCGCATACTTGAAAGTAATTCGATTATCACAATGACGATGTCGGCGGCGCAGAGCTGCCCGTATAATTTCGCACAGGGGTTCATCAACTTTGCTAACGGACACCTGTTAAAAGGAATTAAATGCTTCTGCACTAAAGTAAAAGCATCTAAACTGCCGAAAGATAA
The DNA here is from genome assembly GCA_051892535.1 of Candidatus Coproplasma sp. Taxonomy (GTDB): domain Bacteria; phylum Bacillota; class Clostridia; order Christensenellales; family Borkfalkiaceae; genus Coproplasma. The sequence continues at coordinate 9,508 of JBJFGI010000053.1, forward strand.
GGAGGATAAATAAACTATGGAAAAGGGGAAAATGTTGTCAGGGCGAATACAGTATCAGGTTTACGACGTAACTCATTTGATTAATGGCGGAGCTAACGATTTAACGGTAGAGCTTGCCGACGGCTGGTACCGTGGTTCAAGCGGAGCCAAGGGCAGGACGAACACCTACGGAAAGCAGACCAAATTTATAGCACAGTTAGAGCTTGCAGGCGATAACGGAGAAATTACCGTAATATATACGGACGGAACGTGGGCGTGGAGCAACGACGGTGCAATTGAATTTGCCGACTTAAAGGACGGTGAAAAAGTTAACGCAAATAACCCCCCCTCGTATAGCGGTAAGGCGAAAGAGGTTAAGTTTAAAGCTAATCTTACAGCCTCTAACAATATACAAGTAAAAGAACGTGAAGTCTTTACTCCCGAAGAGCTGATAATAACGCCGTCGGGCAAAAAGGTTTTAAAATTCCCTCAAAACCTTTCGGGATATATCTCCTTTAAAGTCAATGCTAAAAAGGGAGATACAATTCATATCGTCCTCGGCGAGATGCTGGACAAGAACGGCGAACTTACCCTTGAAAACGTGCAGTGCATTCATAAGGGCAAGCGCACACCCTTGCAGGAATTTACCTATATCTGCAAAGAGGGATTGAACGAATACAAGCCTAAATACTTCTACGGCGGCTTCCAGTATGCACAGATTGATGCGGACATATCCTTTAACAAAGACGATTTTTGCGCTATCGCCGTCTACAGTGCGTTTGAAGAGACTTCGTCGTTTGAGTGTTCGCACCCCTTAATAAATCAGTTCTATAAAAACACCTTATGGTCGCTTAAGAGTAATTCAACCGACCTGCCCTCCGACTGCCCCACCCGTGAGAGAATGGGCTGGACGGGCGACAGTCAGTTGTTCTTCAACACGGCTTCCTACCTTGCCGACTACGCCGCCTTTGCAAGAAAGCACGTCAGGGATATTTACGACAGGCAGTGGAAGAACGGCAGACTCCCCCAGATTGCCCCCTTCGCCAACGAGGACTGGTTTATGTGGGTTATGAACGGCTCGGTAGGTTGGGCGTGCGCAGGCGTATACATACCCTATTATTTCTATAAAAAGTATGGCGATAGGCGTATCTTAGAAGAAAATTACGAGGGTATGTTAAAATATGCCAACTTTATGATTAAGCGTGCAGGCAAGTGGGGCGGGCCGTATGCCAGACCTATGCACCTTTCGCATAAAAACAGGAAGTATGCGGTAAACGCAGGTCAGTCCTACGGCGAATGGGCAGAACCTAACGACGTTATGGCGTTCAAGTGGTATGATTTTGCCGCACCCCACCCCGAGGAGAGCACAGCGTACACTTACTTTACGTTAAACCATGTTTTAAAGGTAGCCGAAATTTTAGGCAAACCGCAGGATAGAGAGCTTGCAAAAATAAAGGAGTATAGCGAGGGCGCAAAACGGGCTTATCAGGAGCTTGTGACCAAAAAGAATTTTACCCTCGATACCGACAGACAGGCAAAGTTAGTCCGTCCGCTGTATATGGGTTTGCTCAATAAAGAGCAGGAAGAGTTTGCAAAAAAGCGGCTTATACAGGCAATGGAAAATTACGGCTGGCGACTCGGTACGGGCTTTTTATCCACTCCGTTCATACTTGAAGTGCTTTCAGGTTTAAACGTCGAATACGCCTATAAACTGTTAGAAAACGAAGAGTGTCCAGGTTGGTTGTTTATGCCTAAGAACGGCGCTACGACCATTTGGGAGTCGTGGGAAGGCAATTTGACGAGCGATAGAGGAATAGCGTCGCTCAACCATTATTCCAAAGGTGCCTTGTGCGAGTGGCTTATTGGCTCTATGTGCGGAATAAAAGTTGCAGGCGAAAACAAGTTTGCAATTAAGCCTATAGTTGGCGGTACGCTGGCGTACGCCCAAGCAAGTTATCAAAGCGTTTACGGCAATGTTGAAAGCGGTTGGGAACGAAAAGACGGCAAAACGATATTTACCGTTAATATCCCCTGCAACTGTACTGCTGAAATAATCTTGCCCGACGGCAATAAACAAACCGTAGGCGCAGGAAAGTACGAATATACGCTTTAGGATTAAATAACATGAAAAAACTTTCGAGGGCTAAAAAGATGTGGATTATAATAGGGAGTTCGGTTGCGGCAGTTGCGCTTGCTTGTCTTATAGGTTTAATAGCAACGGGTGCGGCTATCGGTTGGGGACCGTTTCAGGACTTGAAATGGAATAATATCAAACAGTATGTTTTATCGGAAAAAGAGTATTCCTACACAATGGAAGAAAAGACGATTATGTGCGACGGGCAGAAGATAAAAGGTACGCTGTATTTGTCGGACAATGGCTACGATAAGCAGGAAATAGTAATCGTTTCTCACGGTTACGCCTCTATTTCAAAGTCAAACATGTATGCTTGCAAATCTCTTGCAAAGTCGGGAATAACGTGTTTTTCTTTCGATTATCGAGGGGGAGCACCTCATTCCGAGAGCGATGGTAAAACCACGGATATGTCTATTCTTACCGAAGCGAAAGATTTAAACGCCGTTATCGACGAGGTTAAAACCTGGGATTTTGTCGATACCGATAAAATTACCGTAATGGGTTACAGCCAGGGCGGTATTGTTGGGGGGCTTGTAGCAAGCGAAAGGGACGACATTGCTAAACTCCTTCTCGTATATCCCGCATTTTCCGCAATAGAGGAGTTAAAAAGCGATTATTCGTCAATCGATGCCGTTCCGCAAACGGTAAAACGCTTGGGTATGACAATCGGAAAAATATATTATGCCGACGTTTTTGCAATGGATTATGACATTTACGAAAAAGTTTCCGAATATCAAGGTGAAACGCTGATTATTCACGGCACTGCGGATAAACTCGTACCATATGAAAGTTCGGTCAAAGCCGCAGAAATGTACGGTTGCGAACTATATACTATAGAGGGTGCAGGGCACGGTTTTGAAAACACCAAATACGACAAATTATTTTTGCAAAAGGCCTACGAATTTTTTACGGAGTAATTTTAGATAAATCAATTTAAACATTATAATATGAACTACTATTTAGCAATAGATATAGGTGCTTCGAGCGGACGGCATATCGTCGGCTGGCTTGAGGACGGAGAGATAAAGGCAGAAGAGGTCTACCGTTTCCCCAACAGCGTAAAGACTGAGAACAATCACCTCGTGTGGGATACGGAGGATCTGTTTAACAACGTTAAGCAGGGCATAAAAGTTGCTTTAGATAAATACCCTGAAATAGCTTCGCTCGCCATTGATACGTGGGGCGTAGACTACGTACTTTTAAACGGTGATAAACCAATACTTCCCTGCTACGCTTATCGTGATGGCAGGACGGAAAAAGCCATTGATGAAGTACATAAAATCATTGCTTTTGAAAAGTTGTATTCTCGCACGGGAATACAGTTTCAACCCTTCAACACAATCTATCAGCTCTATTGTGATAAAATGCAGGGAAGGCTGGATAAAGCCACCGACTTTTTAATGATGCCCGAATATTTAAGCTATCTGCTCACGGGCGTTAAAAAGCACGAGTACACCAACGCCACGACTATGGGTTTGGTCAATGCGGTAACGGGTGAATACGATAGAGAAATAATATCAAAGCTGGACTTACCTGAAGGGCTTTTCACTAAAACCTATCAACCGGGTACAGTGGTGGGTAAATTAAAAAGCGAGATTGCCCAAGAGGTAGGCGGACAGATAGAGGTGGTACTATGTGCCACTCACGACACGGCAAGTGCGGTAGAGGGTATTCCTATAGAAGGCGACAGCCCGTATATTTCGTCTGGAACGTGGTCGCTGTTGGGGCTTAAAGTTCCAAAGGCTATAACCGATACAAACAGCTGCAGCGCCAACTATTCCAACGAGGGCGGCGTGGGCTATATCCGCTACCAAAAAAATATAATGGGAATGTGGGTAGTAAACAGGCTTAAAGCCGAGATTTGCCCCGAAAAACCCTTTCCTCAAATTGTTGAAGAGGCAAGGCAAAGTGAGTTTGCCGGTTTTGTAGACGTAAACGAAAGTGTCTTTCTCGCCCCCGACAGTATGAAAGAGGCGTTCGACTCGCACTTTTTCGTTGACGAAAGACCTAAAACCGACGGGGATTATTTCCGCTGTGCATTTTTAAGCCTTGCGCATAGCTATAAAACGGCATTGACCGAGCTTAAGAGAAACAGCGGTAAAGACTTCGACACACTCTACATAGTGGGCGGCGGTGCAAAAAATACGTTGCTTAACGAGCTTACGGAAAAGATTTGCAATATAAAAGTTAAAGCACTCCCCATAGAGGCAACTGCCATAGGGAACTTAAAAATACAAATAGCGAGGAATTGATATGTACAATCTTGCAAAAAAAGAGTATGAAAAATACGGTATAGATACCGAGGCGGCGATTAATTCGTTGGCGAATATCCCCGTGTCAATTCACTGTTGGCAGGGAGACGACGTCGTAGGTCTCGACGGCGGCGGAGCAGCTTCGGGCGGAATTCAGACGACGGGCAACTACCCCGGCAGGGCGAGGAATTTCGAGGAGTTGAAAGCTGATATTAAAAAGGCTTTCGCCCTTATGCCCGGCAAGAAGAGGTTGAACCTCCACGCAAGCTACGCAGTGGACGCAGGGGTGGACAGGGATAAATACGAGCCCAAACACTTCGCTCCTTGGGTGGAGTTTGCAAAGGAGATAGGGCTGGACGGCATTGACTTCAACCCCACTATGTTCTCCCATAAAAAGGTTAAAGACGGGTTAACGCTCTCCTCACCCGACGAAAAGATAAGGCAGTTTTGGGTAGACCATTGCATAGCTTGTCTTAAAATTTCGGAGTATCTTGCAGACGAGTTCGGCAAACCCTGCCTTATGAATATATGGATACCCGACGGCTTCAAGGACGTGCCTGCGGACAGACTTTCGCCGAGATTGAGATTGAAGGACAGTCTTGACAAAATTCTCGCCTGCGGATATGATAAAAATAAAGTTATTGTGGCTGTTGAGAGCAAGGTGTTCGGCATAGGCGTCGAGAGCTATACGGTAGGCAGTAACGAGTTCTACCAGAACTATGCGGCAAAGAACGATATCTGCTGCCTTTTAGATAACGGACACTATCACCCCACCGAGGTTGTAAGCGATAAAATCCCTGCCCTGCTTGCCTTCTATGATAAAATCGCCCTGCACGTTACAAGGGGAGTAAGGTGGGATAGCGACCACGTAGTATTATTCGAGGACGAATTAAAAGAGATTGCAAAGGAGATTGTGAGAAACGACGCAACCGACAAGGTTATGATAGGGCTTGACTATTTCGACGCAAGTATAAATCGCCTTTCCGCATGGGTTACAGGGCAGAGGGCAATGCAGAAAGCGTTATTATACGCCCTGCTTTTACCCAACGAGAAAATGCGTTCGTTGCAGGATAGTGCGGCATTTACCGATTTAATGGTACTGCAGGAAGAGGTCAAGGACTTGCCCTTCGGCGCAGTGTGGAAGGAGTATTTAAAACGTGAAAATCTTTCGGAAGATTACCTTACCGAAATCAAGAGATACGAAAAAGAAGTATTAAAGGAGAGGTTTTAATATGGGACTTATGGACGAGATAAAGAAGGTTGGCAAAGACCTTTCAAGGTCGCTAAAAGATATAAAAACAGCACCATTCGTGGTTGAAATGTGCAAGACAACGGCTAATATGTACCGCCTCGGCTGGGATGAGAGAAACGGCGGAAACATAAGCTATATGCTTGAAGAGGAGCAGGTTGCAGAGTATCTTGATTTGGACAACGTTATCCGCACCATACCCTTGATGGGCGTCAATGCGGCAGACTTTGACGTAACGCCGTTAATCGGTAAAATCTTTATCGTAACGGGTACGGGCAAATACTTTAAAAACGTAGAGGGCGACCCCGAAACCAACCTCGGCATCGTAAGGATAGCCAAGGACGGAAAGGGCGTAGAGCTTTTATGGGGCTTTGCAGACGGCGGCAGACCCACCAGCGAATTCCCCGCACACCTTATGAGCCATATGGCAAGGTTAAAGGTAGACCCCGAAAACAGAGTGGTTATGCACTCTCACCCCACCAACACGCTTGCAATGAACTTCGTTCACGAGCTGGACGAAAAGAAGTTCACCCACACCCTTTGGGAAATGTGTACGGAGTGTATTGTGGTATTCCCCGACGGCGTGGGAATACTGCCCTGGATGCTGTGCGGCACGGACGAGATAGGCAGGGCGACCGCTAAAAAAATGGAGGAATTCCGCCTTGTCGTATGGGCAATGCACGGCATATATGGCGCAGGTAAGACTATGGACGAGACCTTCGGGCTTATTGAAACGGTTGAAAAGGCAGCACAGATATATATGCTCACTGCGCATCTGCCCAGAGTTAATACGATTAAGGACGAAGAGATGTTACAGCTTGTAAAGCTTTTCGGCGTTAAATACCGTGAAGATTTTTTGAATATTAAATAAGAGGTAAAATAAAATGGCAAACAGAATAGTTTTAAACGAAACGAGTTACCACGGCGCAGGCGCAATTAAAGAGATTGTAGGCGAAGTAGCAAGAAGGGGGCTTACAAAGGCTTTCGTCTGCTCCGATCCCGACCTCGTAAAGTTCAAGGTTACGGATAAGGTTTTGGACGTGTTAAAGGGTGCAAACCTTTCATACGAGCTGTACAGCAACATCAAGCCCAACCCCACGATTGAAAACGTGCAGACGGGCGTAGAGGCTTACAAGGCAAGCGGTGCCGACTACATAATCGCAATCGGCGGCGGCTCGTCAATGGATACAGCCAAGGCAATAGGCATCATTATCAACAACCCCGAGTTTGCCGACGTTCGCTCTTTAGAGGGCGTAGCACCTACTAAGAACCCCAGCGTTCCCATTATCGCAGTTCCCACCACGGCAGGTACGGCTGCGGAAGTAACTATTAATTATGTAATCACCGACGTTGAAAAGAAGAGAAAGTTCGTCTGCGTAGACGTACACGACATTCCCGTAGTGGCAATCGTAGACAGCGATATGATGAGTACAATGCCTAAAGGCTTGACCGCCGCAACGGGTATGGACGCACTCACCCACGCAATCGAGGGTTATATCACCAAGGGTGCATGGGAGATGACCGATATGTTCCACTTAAAGGCAATAGAAATCATTGCTAAATCCCTCCGTGGTGCAGTTAATAACGAAAAGGCAGGCAGAGAGGGAATGGCTCTCGGACAGTATATCGCAGGTATGGGCTTTTCAAACGTTGGCTTGGGCATAGTTCATTCTATGGCTCACGCACTCGGTGCCGTTTACGATACGCCCCACGGCGTAGGCAACGCAATACTTTTACCCACCGTAATGCGCTATAATGCAGAGGCAACGGGCGAAAAGTACCGTGATATAGCCAAGGCAATGGGCGTAGAGGGAGTTGACGCAATGACGCTTGAACAGGCAAGGGAGGCAGCTTGCGATGCGGTTGCACAGCTTTCAAAGGATGTAGGAATCCCTCAGGACTTAAAGGGTATAGTAAAGGAAGAGGATATCGACTTCCTCGCACAGTCCGCAATGGACGACGCATGCCGCCCCGGCAACCCCAAAGACCCCACCAAGGAAGATATAATAGCACTCTACAAGTCTTTGCTTTGATTTGACAGTTTCTTTCTCCTTAAAAATTAGCCGAAAAATCGCTATTGACGCAATTCTATCATTCAATGCAGAAAGTCTTGAAATCTGCTATATCTACTGTTATTCCGACAGGGAATACAACGTCTTTTACAGACGTTGAACGGCATTAAATAAAACCATAATCAAGTAAAGCAACAAAGAAGGGAGAGGCTATGCGGTAAAATAGCTTCTCCCTTGATTTTATGTGGGGATTATGGTATTATAACTGTGATAAGAGGGTGACGACGTTGATATATGAATTAAAAGACAAATCCAGGGTAAAAGCGTTATTTGCGGGTTGGCAGTAGACTTTGATTTATTCCTGCCTGCAGAACGTTATGGGTAAGATTTTCGTTACCGATTTGGAACGACCTGAGTCAGCATTTGCGTTTGTAGGCTCTTTCGGGTTCTTTGCCGGAAAGCCGAATAGAGAGCTGGTTGTCAATAAGCCTGACGGGTTTGTAATATTGACTCCGCCAAACGAAGAGTGGGCGGCGTTGATTGAAGAATGCTTGAAAGAAGGACCGTATCCGAGCTGGGACGCTCAGAATATGAATTCGGTTCGTCTGGCAGAAAAGCTCGGTTATGAATTTGACCGTGAGTATACGGCTTATGAAGTCGTAACATAGGCAAGGGAAATTCATAGCGTAGATGCAGACAAGGGGTGCGAAGTGAAAACACTCTTCGAATATGTCGGGTGATTTGCCATAAATTCATCCATTTGAATTTAATGAATAAGAATTTGCTGGTGACAATATGAAGATTATTTTAAGTAGAAAAGGTTTTGATTCTGCCAATGGTGGTATCGTCAGCCCGATCATGGAAGATGGAACATTGATATCATTTCCAATTCCGTCCGATGATAAAGATAATTATGAAGATTTAATCTATGCCGGTCAATCATATATTAAAATCTTGCAGGACTTAAACTACAAAGAACATCCAAAATATCATAACTGTCACCTTGATCCGGATTTGAATATGGATAGAAGAAGAAACAAGATTGACGGCTGGCATCCTGTTTTCGGACAAGTCAATTCTTCAGCCGTCTATCTTTTGGAAAAGGTGAATGTTGAGGTAGGTGACTTGTTTCTTTTCTTCGGCAACTACCATAAGGTTAGGTGTGTTAATGGAAAATATCAATACGTAAAGAAAACCGGTGATTTCTATAGCGATAACGACTTGCAGCTTATATGGGGATATATGCAGGTTGGAAAAATCATTAAAGAGCCCGAGGAACAAAAGAAATATAGTTGGCATCCCCATTCGTCTGATAAATATAGAGCTAAAGAGAACTATTCCAACGTTATGTTTGTTGCAAGCGAGACGTTATCTTTTAATGGAAATATGCCTGGAGCAGGGGTGTTAACGTTTAGAGAAGATAGAGTGTTGACCGCTAAAAACTTCAATAAAGCAACGTGGGTAAAACGCTCCGTTTACGATGTGGATTGCGTTATCGGTAACCGAAAAAACTCTTCTAAAACTGCTGATGGAATATATTATTCAGGTATTTGGCAAGAGTTAGGCTTGAAGGAATCATTAGAATGTGAAGAATGGGCGAAATCAATAGTCCAATAAATCCCTGATTATCATACTGTTGGGGTGGTGGAAAAAAATTTTTAGAGTGCAGGTATATTATGGATAAAACATTTCTTGTTTCATACGACCAATGAACCTGCATAGCTGTCGTAAGAATTAAAAAAAAGGTATTGACAAAATGTTAAAATGGACTTATAATAATACTAACATTAATTTAATTGGAGGTAAATTATGTTCAATTTAAAAGAAGAAATTGCAAAGTTAATGGAATTATTCGTTCAGAAGGAATACGCTCCCGCAATGGCAGGCAGCAACGTGACCTATATGGGCGGATGTATGGACTGTTCTAACAGCTGTGCAGAAAACTGCGCTGCTAAGTGCAAGGCAAGCAAAAGGTAATTTCTGTTTTGGCACAAGAAAATTTAATTCAGACAAAAAGCATTACATTGGTGCTTACGCACCAATGTAATTTGCGTTGCACTTATTGTTATGAAAAGCACAAAGACGATTTGACGATGCCCTTAGAGCTTGCAAAACAAATCGTCGATAAAGAGCTTAATGCGGACGACGGTATCCCCGAAGCGGAGATTGACCTTTTCGGCGGCGAACCCCTGCTTGAGTTCGAAACGATAAAGCAACTGATAGAATATACTAAGACCCGTAAATATCCCAAAGACTACATATTCTTTATTACGACTAACGGAATACTGTTGGACGAAGAGCGTAAAGCCTGGCTTGCCGCCAATACTCAGTATCTTCAGATGGGGCTCAGTCTTGACGGGACGAGAGAAATGCATAATTTAAACAGGTGCAATTCCTTCGACAAGATAGATTTAGAGTTTTTCCGCAGAGTATATCCCGATCAGTTGGTTAAGATGACGATTTCGGATAAGACCTTACCCGATTTAGCGGAAGGGGTTATCTTCTGTCACGAAAAGGGGTTTGACGTATCGTGCAACCTTGCCTACGGAATAGACTGGTCGTCGGCGGAAAATAAAGCTACGTTTGAAGAACAGCTTATGAAGCTTATGCAGTATTATATAGCTAATCCTGACGTAAAGCCCTGCGCAATGTTGGATATCAACCGCATTAAGAGTATGAGTTACCTGTCCGACAAGAACGTGAGATATTGTGGCGCAGGATATGCAATGCGTGCATACGACTACGACGGAAAATTCTATCCCTGTCAGCATTTTCTCCCGTTGAGTATCGGCAAAGATATGGCGGAAAATTCTTTGAACATAGATTTCTCCTCCTACGAGCTTGAGGACAGCGAGTTGACGAGGGAATGCAGAGAATGTGTTATAAGGAACGTCTGTCCCACCTGTTACGGCGAAAACTATTCTTCTACGGGCAATATTCATTTAAGAGATACGAATATGTGCAAGATGTTTAAAATTCAGTTTAAAGCCCTTGCCTATTTCGCATCCGAGCTGTTCAGATTGAACCGTTTGAACGATATGCCTAAAGCCGACGTAGCGGCAATATTAAAATCCGCATTGCTTATTAACCAGAAAATAGATTAGGATTTATCGGGCGTGAACTCGTGAGGTTTACGTCCGAAGTTTTTATAAAGATTTATGAACAGATTATTGCAAACAGAACGTCTGATTTTACGCACTGCGACTGAAGAAGACGCACGGCAAATGATTGAAGGAAGGAACTCACCGTTCGTACTGAAGTATAACCTCTATCCTTTGGCAACGATAGACGATATTATATATGAAATCACGCATATAGATACCGTCCTGCTTACGTTGAAGGATACGGGGAAAATAATAGGTTGTATATACGTTAAGGAAGATTTTTTGCGCTATAAAGTAAACTCGCTGGAGTTGGCTGCATGGATAGTAGAGGACTATGGGGCTCAGGGATATATGACCGAGGCGGGTATTGCCCTTATGCGGCACCTGTTTGCTGACGAGGGCGTGAACAGGTTGACCTCACGTGTGTTCTCGGAGAACACGGCATCACTCAGGATAAACGACAAGCTGGGGTTTGAGCAGGAGGGGTACCTCCCCGAAGCTGCGGTAAACGACAAGGGGAAGGTTTTCGACCTCGTTTTGTTTTCAGTTACCAAAGAACGATTTGCAAAGCTACACGGAATTTAACCGAATATGAAAGACTATATTTATAATCCGAAGATGGAATGCATGCCGAAAGGCGAAATGCTTGCGCTGCAAAGCGAACTCCTTCGCCGACAGGTGAATTACGTATGGGAGAACCAACCGCCGTACAGACAAAAAATGCAGGAGGCAGGTATTACCCCTGCAGATATCAAGGACGTAACCGACGTCGTTAAATTACCCTTTACCGATAAGGACGATTTAAGGAACAATTATCCTTTTGGAATGCTGGCGGTACCCCGTGAGCAGATAATAAGGATTAACGCCACGTCAGGCACGACGGATAAGATGACCATCGTACCCTGTACGCAAAAGGACGTCGATTTGCTGACGGAGAGCATCTGCCGAACGTATGCAATGATTGGCTGTCAGCCGGGATTTATGGTGCAGAATGCATTCAGTTATAGTCTGTTTATCGGGGGTATGGGTGCGCAAAACGCCGTGGAAAAGCTTGGCGGTATTATGCTCCCTACTTCGACGGGAAACACCAAAAGACAGCTACAGCTGTTAAAAGATTTACAGGCGGATAATTTATCCTGCACGCCGTCTTACGCTATGCATATTGCCGAAATAATGGAGGAAGAGGGGTACAGTAAGGACGACTTTGCCTTGGAATCGTGTTTAGTCGCAGGCGAAGGACTCAAAGAAGAGCAGTACAATTTTATCAGGGAAAAATTAGGCGTAGACGTTTTCGACGTATACGGAAATGCCGAGATGACCAACGTGTTTGCTCCCTGTAAATACGATACGGGTAAACATATTCCCGAGGATATGATTTACGTGGAAATATTGGACAACGAAGGTAACCCCTTGCCGGCAGGTCAGGCGGGCGAGTTGGTAGTTACCACGCTGCAAAAGACGGGGCAGCCCATAATCCGTTACCGCACTCACGACGTCGCTATCGTCTACGATTCGCCCTGTCCCTGCGGAAGGACGGGCAGACGGCTGAGCAAAATTTTAGGGCGTATCGACGATATGGTAACGGTTAAGGGCTGTAAGGTTTTTCCCTCTATGTTGGAAAATGCGGTTAAGGGGTTTGATTGTCTTACCGATAACTATTGCCTTGTCATTACTAAAAATCACGATTGCGACGAGCTTACGTTCAACGCCGAATTAAAGAGGGGGACCTCTGAGGAAAACTTAGAAAACCGCATTGCAGAAGCTCTGCGGGGAACGCTTGGTTTAAGCGTTAAAGTGCAGCTTTACGACTACGGAGTGCTGCCCCCTGCCGACGGACATAAACGTAAGTTGATTTACGACCGCCGTTGAAATTATGTCAATTGAATACGGTAGATTATGTAATATAATACCTTTATGTCAAAATATTTTGGCCAGGAGAGAAGATGAGCGATAAAGATTTTGTGATTGAAAACGGTGTGCTTAAATCATACGTAGGTAACGGAGGGGACGTGGTTATCCCCGAAGGGGTAACGACCATTAACAACCTGGCGTTCAGAAATTGTAAAAACGTTACAAGCTTAACCATCCCCGAGGGGGTGACAAAGGTCGGTTACAAGGCGTTCTACGGTTGTAGCGGTCTTGAAAGCGTAACAATACCTGACAGTCTGACCTCAATCGGAAGCGCAGCCTTCGATTGCTGTGACGGGCTGAAGGACGTATATATAACCGATCTGGCGGCATGGTGCACAATTTCGTTTGTGGACGGCGATGCAAATCCGCTTAGCTTTGCAACCAGTTTATACGTGAACAACCGACTTGTAGAAAGGCTGGTAATTCCCGACGGAGTGACTGGAATCAGTCCTTATGCGTTTAGTGGTTTCAGCGGTCTAAATAGTGTATTCATACCCGGCAGCGTAACGAAAATAGGTAATCAGGCATTGAGTAATTGTTCCTCTCTTACAAGTTTAACCGTATCCGAGGGAGTAAACAGCATTGGCGAGTATGCCTTCGTCGGTTGTGAAAGTCTTGAAAGCATAGTGCTGCCTGAAGGCGTGACCAGCCTTGGAAAAGGAGCGTTCTCCGGCTGCGTAAAGCTTACGGATATAACCCTATCAGAAGGGTTAACGTGCCTTGGCGAGTATGCCTTCGCCGGTTGTGAAAGTCTTAAAAGTATAACCCTGCCTGAAGGCGTGACAAGCATTGGTCAGAGTGCCTTTGACGGGTGCATAAATCTTGAAAGTATAGGCATACCGGGCAGCGTAAAAAGCATAGATTTTAAGGCGTTCAGCGAGTGTAAGAGCCTGAAGAACGTATACATTTCCGACGTGGCGGCGTGGTGCGCAATAACCTTTGACAGGACGGACGCAAATCCGCTGAGCTTTGCAACCCGTTTATACGTGAACGACCGACTTGCAGAAAGGCTGGTAATTCCCGACGGGGTAACCGAAATCAGAGCATATGCGTTTAAGGGCTTCAGCGGTCTTAAAAGTGTATCCATACCCGACAGTTTGACTAAAATAGACTCAGGCGTATTTGCAGACTGTAAGAATTTAAAATATATAATTGTCGACGGTGCCCGTTATCTGGGGAATGACAACAACCCCTTTGTAGTCTTGGTATCCAGCGATAAAGAGGTTACAGAGTGCGTAGTCCGTGACGGTACGAAAGTCGTATATAACGGAGCCTTTGCCGATTGTAAAAGGCTTGAAAGCGTAACCCTGCCTCAGGGTTTAAAAACCGTCAACGATTATGCGTTCAGCGGTTGCGGCAGTCTTAAAAAAATAACTATACCCGATAGCGTGACGGGGATCGGAGGTTATGCCTTCGACGGGTGCAAAAGTCTTGAAAGTGTGAACGTGCCTGAAGGTTTAAATAAGATAAGTAAATACACGTTCTCGAATTGCAAAAGCCTTGCAAGCATAACCATACCCAAAAGCGTGACGGAAATAGACGAAAATGCCTTTTGCGAGTGTAAAAGCTTAACGGAAGTGCATATCACGGATTTAGCGGCGTGGTGTAAGATAACGTTTGAGGGTTATTGCTCGAACCCGATAGAATTATCAGGCAATTTATATCTGAACAACCGACTTGTCGAAAGGCTGATAATCCCCGACGGGGTAACGAAAATTTGCTATTCCGCCTTCAGTTACTGTCAGAGCATTGTAAGCGTAATCATTCCGCACAGCGTGACGAGTATCGGCGCTGCGGCGTTCCATTGTTGTAAAAATCTGAAAACCGTAACCATGCCCGAAGAGGTTACCTTTATGGACAACGGAGCGTTTGCATATTGTGAAAGCCTTGAAAGTATAGCTATCCCCAAAGGCATAACGGAAATCGGCACGAGAACGTTCATTGGTTGTAAATGCCTTAAGAGTATAACCGTACCCGACGGCGTGATAAGCATCGGCAAAGAGGTATTCAAAGGTTGCATAAATCTTGAAAACGTAGATATAGCAAGCAGCGTAACGAGCATAGGCGAAAGCTCGTTTGCAGGTTGCGAAGGTCTTAAAAGTATATTAATACCCGAAGGCGTAACCCAGATTTGCGAGGCGGCGTTCGGGAATTGTGTAAATCTTGAAAGCCTGACGATACCCGACAGCGTAACCGTGATTATGAACAAGGCGTTTAACGGTTGCAGCAGTCTTAAAAGCGTAACGTTTAAGAATACGGGCGGTTGGTCGTATGCAGAGGACTACAGCAGTCTGACGAGAGCGCCGTATATCGATAACAGCCCCTGGGCGTTTTCGAATGGCTATGGCGAGGACATAAGGAGTATACCAAGCTCTTCGCTTGAAGACCCTGCCGCCGCCGCAACCTGTCTTACGTCGACCTGTTGCAAGTACTGCTGGAAGAGGGGTTAACGGCAAATTTTTAAGTTTGAGCGGATGGCGGTATTAAGGTCTGTTATCCGCATAAGCAGAGCGTAAAGGCAGGGTTGCAAAAGGTTAGTGTAACCCCTGCGGAGGGGGAAGGGAAGAAAGACGGAAGATAAGTTAAAATAGTAATCATATTGTTTTGTCCTGCGTACTGAAAATTATTGCATATTGACAAAAAAAATGGTAAAATTAGGTACAATAAACGAGAAGGGAAAGAGTATCGCATGGAAAAGCATGACAAGAAAATAAATAAAAGCATGATGATCGGGTGGAGTATCATTACGGTTATATTGATTGTCGCCTACTTTGGTGAGTATATCAAGGGTACCCGTACCGGTACGTACATGCTTATATTTTCTCTCGTGACAGTTGTCCCTTTATTAGTCTGTCTGTGTCTCTATTTTAAGAATAAATCAAGTCATTTTCTGCGTTATTTTATCGTTATCGGCTATAGCATAATGTACGTGTTTGTGCTGCTGACCGGCAACACGAGTATGGTGTTCACCTACATTTTCCCGCTGTTAACGCTTATCGTGCTCTACCACCAGCCCAAGCTCGTGCTGATAATGGGTATTGTTTCACTTCTGGCGAACGTCGCATATGACGTAAAGCTGTTTATGGAAGGTGCGGTCACCCTGGAAACCAGCAGGGATATAGAGATTCAGCTGGCGTTGATTATACTGTGTTTCGGCTCTTTATACGTCGCATCGAGAATGTACGACAATATTCAGAGGAAGAATAACGAGTACCTTAAAGAGATTGAAGATAAGACTAAAGCGATACAGAGCGTAACGCTGGAGGCTATCTCCACCATAGCAAACATTATCGATGCCAAGGATGAATATACTCAAGGTCATTCTCAGCGTGTGTCGGAATACGCTACCGAGCTTGCAAAGCAACTGGGCTATTCGGACGAAGAGGTGGAAAATATACGCTATATAGCTCTTTTGCACGACATCGGCAAGATAGGTATTCCCGACTCCGTCCTCAAAAAGACGGGGCGCCTTACGGACGAGGAGTATAACGTTATGAAACAGCACGTCGACATCGGCAACCGTATTTTAAAGGACAATACCGCAATAAAAGATTTGGCAAAGGGTGCCAAGTACCATCACGAACGGTACGACGGTACGGGCTATACCGAGGGGCTGAAGGGCGAAAACATACCCGAGATTGCAAGAATTATAAGTATTGCAGACGCATACGACGCAATGACCTCCACCCGTGTATACCGCCCCGAGATGACGGAGGAGCAGGCGGTGCAGCAGCTTATTAAAAACAGCGGTACACAGTTCGACCCTGCGATGGTTGAAGCCTTCCTGCGCATTCTCGACAAAAAAAAGGAGTCGGCGGGAATGGTCTATTACCCCTCGGCGGATAACGCATAACGGCTATAACAAATACGGAATTTAAAGCTTTGAAGTCCCTTAAATAACCTGTTAATTCATAATAAAATTTAATCGTAAAAGGCATAAACAATACTCAACTGCCCGTTTATTGGACAGTTGAGTATTGTAATTTATTAATTTAATGGTATAATTGAGAAAAGCCGTGTCGTAAGGAGAACAGGGAATGGCTAAAGGTAAAAACCAGAGACTTAAAGCGTTAAAAATTTACGAGTACCTGAAATATCAGAGCGATATAGATCACCCCCGCACCGTGAGCGAGATAATAAAATTTCTCCAAGAGCAGGGGATAGACTGCGAACGCAAATCTATCTATGCCGATATCGATGCGCTGAAGGAGTACGGCTATAAAATAATAAACAAGGGTTACAAGTATTACGTCGCCGACAAGAGCTTGAAAATCGAGCATCTCAGATTTTTGTTCGACGCAACGCAGTCGGCGGAATTTCTGACGGAGAACCAGACCGAACAGATATGTACTGCCCTTGAAGAGCTTGCAGGCGAGCATAAGGCAGAGTTGGTGCGTGATCAGGTAATATACTTCAATAAGGTCAAACACGGCAACAACGAAGTTCTGGACACCATCAGGAAAATAAATCACGCAGTGGAGCTCGATTGCAAGATCTCCTTCAGATATTTTCACGTCAGGTTCGGCGGGCGTGAATACGGCAACAACGGCGAAAGATACGTGGAAAATCCGCTCAGCCTTGTGTTTAACGACGGCAAATACTATCTGGTGTGCTATAACGAGGAGATAAGCGATTTTAAAATATACCGTGTCGACCGCATATGCGAGCTGCAGATTGAAGAGAAGTTTATCAAGCATACCGACGTCGACGGGCAGATATACGTGGGGAAAATCAAGGACCGGTTGACCGCTTTCGGCATGTGGAACAAGGAACCCAAAAAGGTCAAGCTGCTCGTCCACAATAGATATATCGAAGAGATGTACGATAAATTCGGCAGGGATATAGTTATCTGTCCGTACGACAGGGAACACTTTACTTTAACCGAGAAGATAAACGTCAGCGACGTGTTTTACGGCTGGGTTGCCTCGTTCGGGGAGTATATAAAAATTCTCGAACCGCAGAGCGTTAAGGACGAATTTATACAAAAGTTGCGTGAGGCGCTTACGCAATATTGATTTGCAGAGGAGATTATTATGATACAGCAGTTACCTTCACATTTAAAAATATGCGCAACGTGCGCTAAGTGGGGCGGAGCGAGAAAGCCCGTCCCGCCCATATATTCACGGGTTGAATTCGACCACCAGAGCAGGGGCAAGTGCTGCGGCGGTGCTTTCGACAGGACGGACAGGAGTGCAATGAGTACCTGCCCGAAGTGGGAACAGCAGTACGGTAAATAAGTAATGCCTGCCAAGGTTTTTTCGTTCAGAATAAACGGGGTTCGGGGTTTGTTGCGGCTGAGTGATAAAACGTCGAAGAGGAAAAACCCTTTGGACTTGATAAAATAAAATGCTTATGCTATAATTGAAAGGAAAAAAGACAGCAAAGGGCGGTAAAATGAAAAAGACGGCGTCGGTTTCAAAACTCAGCATAATATTTTGTGTCGTCATCGGGTGTGCGTTTCTGGCGTGTCTGATTATTATTTCCGTCTTAAACGGCGTCAAAATAGACGTCGGGCGGACGGATAACGGTTTTATAACGGTCACGGATTTGACCTGTACGACGATTACCGACGAAAGCGCTCCCGCAGGCGTGGTCAAAGAATACCGCTTTACAATCGGCGATACTGAAGGGGAGGGTACGCATCTTGCGTTCTATACTACTCATCAGTGCAGCGAAACCTTCATCGGCGGGGAAAGCGTGTACAGCGTTACGGTTGAAGGGGGTAACGTAAAAACCCCGGGGAGCAACTGGGTGATGATACCGCTGTCTATATCGGACGAGGGCAAGGAAGTAGTTGTAAGAGTAATTCCGTCCTATAAAGACTTTATCGATAGAGAGGTGGAATTCCTCATCGGCAGCGACCTTGCGATATATACCTCTCAATTAAGACAAGACTTGCCGCAGCTTGTGTTCAGTGCCCTTGCAATATTTATCGGTACGGTATTCATAGCTTTAGGAATATGGTGGATGATAAAAAAGAGGAGTGCCGACGACCTTGCAATGCTGGGGCTGTTTGCGGTAATGGTGGGTATATGGCGACTGCTGGATATGCGGTTTACTGCGTTTGTATTCTCGTCAAACCCCATTTTTGTGTATTATTTTTCGATATTTATGCTGTTGTTGTGCATTATTCCCTTCGTCCGTTCAATACGCCCGAGGTACAATCCGTTGAGCCAGAAGATTTTCGATTGGTGTTGCATTGTCGTGGCGGTAGTCGGTCTTTGTCAGCTTATTCTACAGGTGTGCGGCGTATTCGACATAAGGGAAATTCTGTTCATAACGCACGTCATTATAATATCGGGCGTAGTCTTAATTATCGGCAACGCCGTCTATGACAGAATTATAAAGAGGGAAAAGGCGTTTAAGCATGCCGTAGATTTCCTGCCGTTAATCTGTATAGTAGGTGCGATTATAGATATCGTCGACTACTACGTGACGGCAAATTCGTCAGGGCTTGTCTTTACGCTCGGGGCGTTTATCCTCTACGCCGTGTTTGCAGGAATGATACTAATTAAGGACTACGGGGAAAAGGGAACACGGCTTGCCGAGCAGGAAAAAGAGTTGTATCAAAGCCGTGTAAACACGATGATGTCGCAGATTAAACCCCACTTTTTATATAACTCGTTGAGTTCGATAAGCGAATTGTGTTTAATCGACCCCGCACGTGCAAGGGACGCACTGATGGATTTTTCGGCGTATCTGCGTGGCAATATGGACTTTATCGACACGGAGGAGTGCGTACATTTTTCAAACGAATTAAAGCACGTGGAGACCTACCTCAACCTGGAGAAGATGCGGTTCGGCGACAGGCTTAACGTCGTCTACGATATCGCAGAGCAGAACTTTTTCCTCCCCCCGCTGACCATTCAGCCGTTGGTGGAGAACGCCGTCAAGCACGGCATATCCGCCAAGCCCGAGGGCGGTACCGTAACTCTTTCCACACGGCGTGAGGGCGATAAGATAATAATAACCGTCAGCGACGACGGCGTGGGCTTCGACGGACAGGCGGAGGAAAAGGACGACGGCAAATCGCATATCGGTATACGCAATATACGGACACGACTTGAAATGATGATGCCTCAGGCTACGCTCTCGCTTAAAAGCGAAAGGGATAAGGGTACGGTCGTTACCGTGGAAATCAACGCAGAAAGGGCGTTGACTTAAGGAGTACAGACTATGAACGTTTTAGCGTTAGACGACGAAAGGCTTGCTCTCGCCTCGTTGAAAAGGGAGCTGGAGTCGGTGTTCCCCGATGAAACGATAATCTGTTGCAGAGGTGCCGATGAGGTGATAGCCTTTGCCGAGAGACTTAAAGAGAATAAAGAAAATCTCGACTATGCGTTCTGCGATATCAATATCCCGCAGATAAACGGGTTAGAGCTTGCAAAAATGTTAAAGGGGTATTTCCCTAAAGTTAAGCTCTTCTTTTGCACGGCGTACAGCGATTACGCCATAGACGCCTTCGGGCTGAGGGCAAAGGGGTATCTGCTTAAGCCTGTCAGGGCGCAGGACATAATAGAAGTGCTCGACGAAATGGTCGACGACTGGCAGAGCGAGAAGACGGAGCTTAAAAAGGATATCCGTGTGCGAACCTTCGGCGACTTCGAAGTCTTTGTGGACGGCAACCCCGTCCGCTTCGGCAGGGCTAAGTCCAAAGAGCTGTTCGCTTACCTCGTGGACAGAAGAGGGGCGGGGGTCTCTACGGAGCGTATAGCGGCTATTTTGTTTGCCGAACAGAATTACAGCACTGCGCTCAAGAACTCGGTTACGAGAATAGTCTCCTTTTTAAGGGCGGACTTAAAGGCGGCGGGGATAGAGGACGTGCTCGTTAAATCGTGGAATCAACTGTCAATCAACCCCGATAAAATCAAGTGCGACGCCTACGATTTTATGAACGGCGATATGCTTGCCGTAAACGCCTATTTCGGGGAATATATGTACGGCTATGAGTGGGCGGAGTTTTCCATAGGTACTTTCGACAGAATTAAGGAGAGAAAACTACGGGAAATTAACGGCAGAAGATAATAAAAAATTGTATAGTTATAAAAGACGAAAAGCAGAAGTAATTTTCTGCTTTTTTCTTTTTTAAAGGGTGCGTCGTCCTTTCGTCGTCCATTACAAAATATAATATTGGCGACCGAAAAAACTTTTGTGAGGAGAAAGTTTTATGTTTAATCAAATGAAAAAACAGAGTAAGATGTTTATCTGTACAGTGCTTGCACTGATATGTGCGGTATGCCTGGCGTTTGGGTTGAGCTTTATTAAGCCTGCAACCAAGGCGAGCGCAACCATTGCAGCACCCGAACGCCCTGTTAGTTTTCTCCCTTTTAACTCCAGCGTATCCGGTGATATGTACTTGAGTTACGGCACGTATAATTACGTTTTAGACGGAGACTATACGATGGAATATAATATCAGCATCTCAAACGAGGCAGTCGTAAATATCTGCCTGAACGGAAATAAGCTGAATTTCGTTGAGGGTAAGAATATTCAGGTGCTTGACGGCAGCGTGTTAAATATTTTCGACAGCGGTACGGTAAGCAGTGCGGGGCCCGGAGATACAGGGTACAGCGACTTCATCATAGTGTCCGACAGCACGCTCAACGTGGTGGGCAGTACTATTAATTCGTCACATAATTTAACGG
The DNA here is from genome assembly GCA_051892535.1 of Candidatus Coproplasma sp. GTDB lineage: Bacteria > Bacillota > Clostridia > Christensenellales > Borkfalkiaceae > Coproplasma. The sequence continues at coordinate 30,794 of JBJFGI010000053.1, forward strand.
TCTATGCCAACGGTAACGTCGGCGTATATGACGGCGGTAAAATTCTTAACAGCTCGTTAGGCGAGGAAGAGGCGCCCACCAGAGACAAGGGAATTGCCATATCTCTTTCAGGCAATCTCGTTCTTTCCGAAAGCGCAGAAATCGGATATCTGGGCGGACGTGGCACGATAGACGGAAACGGCTATACGGGCAGTATAAATATTCTGCCCGGCGGAGTCTCCACGTTCAAAAATATTGCCAAAGACAAAATCAATATGATTAATGCCGACGGCTACTTTATGGAAGAGAGCGAAGGCAACGTAATTGTTACCGCCAACGTAACTTATACTATCGTATTAAAGAACGCCGAGCTTGACGACAGATATTACGAAACTTCATTAATCAAGGCAGATCCGAACGTGACTATTGCCGAGAACGAATTCAACGGCTATAATATCAAGCAGACGTTTAAGGCAGGCGATTCACAGTTTAAGCAACTGATAGTCAGGGTAAAAGACGGTTACGTTATGCCCGAATGTTTTGAAGAACAGATAGAATCAGACCCTCTCATATGGGCGTACGGCTATCAGGGCTTAACGTTAACGAGCAGCGGCAGCTCTATGTACGTCAACAGCAACAACTGGTACGGCAATACTAACATTACCGCAACCGTTGCCGCAACCGAACCTGATGCGGGCGACGTGGTTTGCGACGGCGTCGTATTTGACACGGCTATTACGCAGGAAGGTGCTTACACTTCAAACGGCGAGTATACAGGTGAGAACGGTCTTTATTATGAAGCCAATTGCATCTACAACTTCAGGGTACAAAGCTCGAAGCGCCTCTATCTTGCAGAGGATGTTATGATGTATACGCAAGGCGGTATCGGCAGCAACGATTCCTACTATTATAGCGAAGGGTGCATCGAATACATCACGGTGGACTTGTATCTCAACGGTCACACTCTCACGCTGTATGGATATGGTGGTGGCAGTGATCTCGGCATAAGCATTTATCCGAACGCCACGTTTAATATTTACGACGACACGGGAGAAGGTAAGATTGTTTATAAATCTGATAGTGAATCGAGCTATTATAGCGGAGTAATTGACCAGGCTTCCGTACTGAATATAATGGGCGGCACTGTCAATATGTTCGGCGGTACCATTTCAAGCTATTTCTGCGCTGTGCGAATGGCAACTTCTTTCGCATATACCAGGACGTATACAACGGATGAATACGAAAACACAATCACAACGTATACTTACGGGGCTTCTACGTTCAATATGTTCGACGGTGAGCTCAAAATTCAATATACAAATTATTCTCTATATTTCGTAGCGGCGTTATACGCTTTCACTAATAATGAGTATGCCGCTGGCGACGTAAACATATTTCCACCGCACAATATCAGAATCAGCGGCGACAGCGTAATCACCGGCAACATTTCAAACGAGCAAAACTCGGACCTCGACTTTGACGCCTACGGTTACACCGGAGGTACGATAAGCGTTATGTCCGCAGTTAACGGCGCAGTAAAAGAGGGTGAAGTGCTCTGCCACAATATGCCTGTTAACAAAATTAAATTTGTAAATAAAGGCTATACGGCAGTCAGCGACGAGGAGAGGGAAGGCTACGTAATCGTTAAGCCTTCTATGACAATCAACCTCTCTTCGGACGAACACGGCTCGTTCTCCGACGGCTCCGAAAGCGGTATTACGGATTATGGTGCGCTTCAGGGTCTGACGCTTGAAGAGGCGGGGCTTGAATTCGTACCCGACGTCGGTTACGAGGCTAAGGAGTTTATCTATCAGGCTATTGTTACGGGCATTGCCGCAGGCGACGACTTTACGGTTATACTTTTAAGCGACGGCTCTCTCTGGGCTTGCGGCGACAATACTTACGGTCAGCTCGGCAATAAATCTTACGAAAGCTCTTATTCTTTCGTGCCTATGCAGACCGAAAGCGGTCCGATTACGGGCGTTAAAAAAGTATACGCCAAGGGACATATGGTTGTCGCATTGATGCAGGATAATTCCACTATGGCTTGCGGCGACAACACTTACGGTCAGCTCGGCGTAAACAGCGAACAGACGACGGTCAACTACTTTATGCCTATGGTGGACAGCGAGGGCAATAAACTTACAAACGTATCAGCCGTTTATATGGGCGGTAACCATACCGTCATTGTCAATTACGCTTCGGCACTCGGCAAATACGAGCTGTATTCCTGCGGCAACAACGACCACGGACAGCTTGGCATAGGCTCCACCGGAAACCAGAAGAACACGTTAACCAAATTTACCATTGATACCAGTAGTGACGGTATGGAAATTTCATACTACATTGATATTGTGTGCGGCGAGGACTTTACCCTTTTTAACGTTTCAAATTCGATAAGTTCCGAGTTCTGGTATTATATGGCGGGTAACAACTCCTTCCTTCGTACGTTAAGCGGATATTTTTACTGCACTGGGGAATCCTGGGGCACAGAAATTAATTTACAGATTGATACAGGCAATGTCGTTGACTATTCTTCCCCGACAAAATTTTGTGATTATACCTATGATTATCCCGTTCAATTCCGTTTCGGCGACGGTTTTGTAATTGCGTTCGCTAAGGCGGCTTCTAATTTATACGTGGTAGCGATGGGCGACAACTCCTCAGGGCAGTGCGGATACTATGGAGATACGTATTTTTACAGTTTTACGCCCATGCGTGATACAACCAATAATATGGTTTCGGGCATTTCCGACATATACGTCGGCAAGGATTTCGTCGTCGTTTTAAAGGTCGACGGCTCGGTTTGGGTGTGCGGAAATAACGAGAATGGTCAGCTGGGTTTAAACAGTGCTAATTCCAGCGTTTCCGTACTTACTCAGGTTGCGCAGAGTATGGATAACTACTCCAAGTGGGCGGTCGGCGGAAGCCACATCGTCGCACTCAAGAAAGACGGTTCGCTCTACTTATGCGGCTCCAACGCTGCAGGTCAGCTCGGCTTAAGCACGTCAACCGAAAAGAAAGCGGCTTTAAGCGAAAGGAATGTTACCGAAACGCAGCTTACCGCAACTTCGCTTTCGCAAATTACCGCAAGCTACGATATGAATTTAAAGGCGGTAACGGGACTGCTTGAATTCAACATAAACTTAAAGGCAAACACGGGCGACGATGAGGACGATACGGTTGCAAAAACCCAGCTCCACAAGCTTGTAGTTAAAGACCTTCCCATCCCCGAATGGGACGAATTGCACACCTTCGTCGGCTGGTTCACCGAGGCGGAGGGCGGCGAAGAGGTCACCGACCAGACCCTTTCGGAAGATATCACTATCTATGCTCATTGGACTTTAAACTATAAGATTACGCTTGACGCACAGGGCGGTACGGTATCTCCTGCCTACCTTGTAACCAAGGACGGCAAGCTGACTACCCTTCCCAACCCTAAATACGATTCTTCTCACCTGTTCTTTAGCTGGTATACCGAGAAGAACGGCGGCGGTGAAGAGGTTACGCTCGACACAGTATTTACCGCAGATACCACTATTTATGCAAACTACGTAGTCGTAGGTAAGACGATAGAGAGTATTGAAAAGACTACGTCGGGGCTTGTAGATACCTATACAATTTACTACACCGATGAAACGACGTATGAGTTTACCGTAACCAACGGCACGAGCGGCGGTTCTGGCGGCGGCGAGGACGGTAACGGAATAGAGAAGATTGAACTTACCAATACAGAGGGTAACGTAGATACCTACACAATTACCTTTACCGATTCAACCACGTTCGACTTCACGGTAACTAACGGCTCAGACGGCGCAGCAGGTTCTGACGGCAAAAAGCTGGAAATGCAGATTAATGCAGTGACAAACGAATGGGAGTACAAGTACGAAGATGAAGAGGACTGGACTTCTACAGGCGTTAAGGCAACAGGCGCAACGGGTGCGACAGGTAACGGAATAGAAAAGATTGAACTTACCAAGACAGAGGGTAACGTGGATACTTACACGATTACCTTTACCGATTCAACTACGTTTGTCTTCACGGTAACTAACGGCACGGACGGCGCAGCAGGTTCAGACGGCGCTAACGGCAAAAAGTTGGAAATGCAGATTAATGCAGAGACAAACGAATGGGAATACAGATACGAGGGTGACGCCGAATGGACTTCCACAGGCGTAAAGGCTACGGGTGAGGACGGTGCTGACGGCGCTGCAGGTGCCGACGGCAAGAAGATTATAGTCCGTATCAATCCCGATACCAATTATTGGGAATATCAGTACGAAGGCGATGAAGGATGGACTTCGCTCAATGTTAAGGCAACAGGTGACAATGGCGAAGACGGCGAAGACGGAAGAGGAATAGTAAAGATTGAAAAGACTTCTACTGACGGACTTGTAGATACCTATACTATCTACTATACCGACGACACGACCTCGACGTTCACCGTAACCAACGGACAGAACGGCGGAGCGAACGGCGTCACCCCTCATATCGGTGATAACGGCAACTGGTATATAGGAGACAGCGACACGGGCGTTAAGGCGGTCGGTACCACGGGTGCAACAGGTGCTGCCGGTGAAGACGGTAAAGACGGCGAAGATGGCAGAGAAATCGTCATAAGAATCAACCCCGAAACAAATTATTGGGAATACCAGTATGAGGGCGACGAAGAATGGACGTCTCTCGGCGTTAAGGCAACGGGTGCCGACGGTGAAGACGGTAAAGACGGTGAAGACGGCAGAGGTATAGTGAAGATTGAAAAGACCTCCACCGACGGACGAGTTGATACCTATACTATCTACTATACGGACGACACGACCTCGACGTTTACCGTAACCAACGGACAGAACGGCGGCGAGGACGGTGCGGACGGTGAGAACGGTATCACCCCTCATATTGGCGAAAACGGCAACTGGTATTTAGGAGACAGCGACACGGGCGTTAAGGCTACGGGTGAGGACGGTGCTGACGGCGCTGCAGGTGCCGACGGCAAGAAGATTATAATCCGAATCAATCCTGATACAAATTATTGGGAATACCAGTACGAGGGCGACGAAGAATGGACGTCTCTCGGCGTTAAGGCAACGGGTTCAACGGGTGCAGCAGGTGCCGACGGTAAGGACGGTGAAGACGGCAGAGGTATAGTAAAGATTGAAAAGACCTCCACCGACGGACGAGTTGATACCTATACTATCTACTATACGGACGACACGACCTCGACGTTCACCGTAACCAACGGGCAAAACGGCGGCGAGGACGGTGCGGACGGTGAGAACGGTATCACCCCTCATATCGGCGAAAACGGCAACTGGTATATAGGAGATAGCGACACTGGCGTTAAGGCAGTCGGTTCAGACGGTGCCGCAGGTGCAGACGGTGAGGACGGTGCAGACGGCAGAGAAATCGTCATAAGAATCAACCCCGTAACCAATGAATGGGAGTACAAATACGAGGGCGACGAAGGATGGACTTCGCTCGGCGTAGTTGCCACAGGCGAAAAGGGTGAAAAGGGTGATGACGGCGAAGACGGCAGAGGAATAGTAAAGATCGAAAAGACCTCCACCGACGGACGAGTTGATACCTATACTATCTACTATACGGACGACACGACCTCGACGTTCACCGTAACCAACGGACAGAACGGCGGCGAGGACGGTGCAGACGGTGCAGATGGCATAACCCCTCATATCGGCGAAAACGGCAACTGGTATATAGGAACTACCGACACGGGCGTTAAGGCAGTCGGTGCAGACGGTGCCGCAGGTGCCGACGGTAAAGACGGTGAAGACGGTAAGACTCCTCAGCTTAAAATCGGCGATGATGATTACTGGTACGTCTCCTACGACGACGGCGCAACCTGGACTTCGCTCGGCGTTAAGGCAACGGGCAATAACGGCAACGACGGCGCCGACGGCAAAAAGCTTGAAATGCAGATTAACCCTGAAACCAACGAGTGGGAGTACAGATACGAGGGTGACACCGAATGGATTCCCACAGGCGTTAAGGCTACGGGCGCAGACGGTACGAACGGCGTGGACGGCAAGACGCCTAAGCTCCGCATCAACGACCAAACTTACGAATGGGAAGTTTCCTACGACGACGGCGCAACCTGGGAAAGCCTCGGGGTAAGAGCTATCGGCGAAAAGGGCGACAAGGGTGATAAAGGCGATAGCGGTGCAGACGGCAGAGGCATTGTCAGCGTTGAAAAGACGTGTACGGACGGACTTATCGACGTCTATACCATCACCTACACGGACGGCACAAGCACAACCTTCTTAGTGACCAACGGTGCGGACGGCAAGTATGACAGTACGCCGTTCATAGGCGACAACGGTAACTGGTGGGTAGGCTCCGTAGACTCGGGTATCTATGCCGCAGCACCTGAAGGAACGGTTTCTCAGCTGCGTGTAAACACCGAAACCAAGGAATGGGAAGTTTCAAGCGACGACGGCGCAAGCTGGGAGACTCTGGGTATAAAGCCCTCCGACGTGCAGACCGTATCGCTTGACGGCGCATCGATTACTGCGATTGTCGTCTCTTGCGTAGCGGCTCTGGCAGTAGCGGCGGCAACGGTAATAACCGTTCTTGCAATTAAAGACAGAAGGCGTATGCAGGAAATTTTAGAATCCTTAAATAAAAACGGAGGAAACTCTTAACAATTGCATAGGCATTAAACCCAATTAAGACAGGCGGCGCAGCAGGTAACTGCTGCGCCGTACGTTTTATTAAAGCTGAGGGGGATAAAGGGCAAGTAAACAAAAATCAAGCGGGTTTTGTTTACAAATAATAAAATTATCGGTATAATATTATTAAAAAATCGGGGTGACGGCGGTGCAGGACGGTAAAACAATCACGGTGATTGCCAACAGAAAAAGGGTGGAGATAAACGTAAGCTCCATTCTCTACATTTTAATGAACAGGAAGGTTGCCGAAATACACGTGTCGGGCGGCAACGTGTTTGAAACGAGGACGACCTTTGCCGAGCTGCTTCCACAGCTTGACGAGCGGTTTTTAACCGTGTGCAGGGGGTGCGTCGTCTCGGTTATGGCGATACATAAAATCACCAAAAAAATCGAGCTGATTAGCGGCGAGAGCCTTGACTATACCGTAAGGAAGAAAAAGCAGATTGTTGCCGAAATGCAAAAGAAACAGCAGATGATTTTAAACGGTATTTTCAGCGACACCGTCGCATTGACCGAAGAGGAGTACAAAAGCCACTACGCAAGTTTTGACAATATGCCCTTTGCGTTTACGGATATCGAGATGGTGTTCAACGAGGAGAGGCGTGCGGTGGACTGGATATTCCGCTATGGCAACGCCGCCCTCGCTAAGCTTGAAAATACGGAGCTGGAGGGGCTTATCGGCAACACGTTCGGCAGCGTGTTCTCCAACATGGACTCCAAGTGGTTGCGCTGTTACGAGCGGGTCGTGCTCTACGGCGAAACGTTGGAGACGATAGACTATAGCCCTGAAATAGATAAATATATAAAGGTTATCTGCTTCCCCACGTTTAAAGGGCACTGCGGCTGCATACTCTTCGACATAAAAGACATACGTTTCACCCAGAACAGCGACGTTGCAAAAAATGCAGTACAATATTATTTAAATAAGTCATAATTTTTCAGATATGCCGTTTTGAACAAAAGTTACAATATATGTTATAAACCGTACACTACTGTCACAGTGTGCGGTTTATTTAATGGCGCAGAAAACTTCATAAAATGTCGTTTCGTACCGTTTATATGTCTTTTAGTACCGTTTTAATGTTTTTTTGAGAAAACTGTTTGACATTATTTTGTGTCAAAGAGCATAATATTAAAGATTAAAATGGATAGTTTTTGAATTTATAAACTTAAGTCTAATTTGGAGGACGTAAATGAGGAAAAAAATACTATTGGCTATCTTAGCCGTATTATCCTGTTGCTCGCTCGGCTTAGGGCTGACCGCCTGCGCCAGCACCGAGGAGAACGGGGGCGAGCACGAGCATACATATGAAACGACCGTAGTTGCTCCCACCTGTACGGAGTTGGGCTATACGGTACATACCTGTACAATCTGTCAACACAGCTACACGGATACTTATGAACAGGCACTCGGTCACAGCTTTACTAACTACGTGTCGAACGGCAACGCAACCTGCACGGCGGACGGCACCAAGACGGCAACCTGCGATCACGAGGGTTGTAACGAAACTGACACTATAACCGACGAGGGTACGAAGCTTGGTCACAGCTTTACTGACTACGTGTCGAACGGCGACGCAACCTGCACGGCGGACGGCACCAAGACGGCAACCTGCGACCACGAGGGTTGCAGCGTAACCGACACCATAACCGACGAGGGTACGAAGCTTGGTCACAGCTTTACTAACTACGTGTCGAACGGCGACGCAACCTGTGTGGCAGACGGCACCAAGACGGCAACCTGCGACCACGACGGCTGTAACGAAACTGACACTATAACCGACGAGGGTACGAAGCTTGGTCACAGCTTTACTAACTACGTGTCGAACGGCGACGCAACCTGTGCGGCGGACGGTACCAAGACGGCAACCTGCGACCACGACGGTTGTAACGAAACCGACACCATAGCCGACGAGGGCAGTAAGCTCAGTCACGACTACGGTGAACCCGTCTGGACGTGGACGAGTAGTACACAAGCAAAGGCAACGTTCACCTGTAAAACGGATAGCGAACACGTTGAAATCAAAACGGCGACTATGACGAACAAAGTAACCAAAGCTGAAACCTGTACGGAGGACGGTGAAAGGACGTATACTGCAACGGTAACCTTGGACGGAAAGACCTACACCGACACAAACGTCGTGCCTATTGCAAAGCACCACACTTGGAGTGACAACGTTTGCACCGCATGTGAATACGACGCAGGTGGCAGCAAGGGCTTGAATATGTATAGATCCTCAGACACTTATTTGGTTAAGGGTATTGGCACTTGTACGGATACCGATATAGTAATACCTTCAACCTATAACGGTTTGCCTGTAGTTAAAATCAACGATAATGCATTTAAAAACAATACTTCTATTACGAGCATAAGCCTTCCTGAAGGCTTGACGACTATCGGCGGTTCGGCGTTCTATGGTTGCACCGCTCTGACTAAAGTCAACATTCCCACAAGCCTGACAAATTTAGGAAGTTTAGCATTTTATAACTGTTCCGCTTTAGAGGGCGTATATATTACGGATATGGCGGTATGGTACAGCCTGCCGTTTACCAGTTCAAATTCAAATCCGTTGTATTATGCGCACAACTTATATCTGAACGACGGCCTTGTGACCGAAGTGACAATTCCCGAAAGCGTGACAAGCATTCCTGATTATTTGTTTTACGGTGCTAAATGTCTCAAGAGTGTAACGCTTCACGATAACGTAACGAGTATCGGCAAATATGCGTTCTGTGGTTGCAGCGGTCTGGAGAATGTAAACATTCCCGAAGGTGTAACAACTATCGGTGAGTATGCCTTCTGTAGTTGCAGCAGTTTAACCAGTGCCACCATTCCCTCCAGCGTAACAAGTATCGGCGCTTATGCGTTCCAGAATTGCAGCAGTTTGACAAGTATAACTATTCCCGAAGGCGTAGAAAGTATCGGCGGTAAGGCATTCTATTCTTGTACCGAGCTGAGCAGCGTCGTTATTCCCGATAGCGTAAAGAACATCTATTTTAGTGCCTTCAGTGGTTGTAGCGGTCTGAAGAGTGTAACTATCGGCAGCGGCCTTGAAGAAGTTGGTGTTAATATTTTCGCTAATGATACAGCTCTGGAGAGCGTATATATTACGGATCTGGCGGCTTGGTGCCAAATAAACGTTAACGGCTATTATTCAAATCCGTTGTATTACGCACATAATTTATATGTGAATAACCAACTCGTAACCGAATTAACCATTCCCGATGGCGTAAAGAGTATAGGTAATTACACATTCTGTAATTGCACCTGCCTGACGAGCATTACCATTCCCGAAGGCGTAACAAGTATCGGCGATTATGCGTTCTATAAGTGCACTGGGGTGATGAGTGTAACCATTCCCGAAGGTGTAACAAGTATCGGCAAATATGCGTTCCATAAGTGCGCTGAGGTGACGAGTATAACCATTCCCGAAGGTGTAACAACTATTGGTGAGAATGCGTTCGAGGAATGCAGCGGTCTGACGAGTATCACCATTCCCTCAAGCCTGACAAGTGTTGCCACTTCTGCGTTCAAAAATTGTAACGCTTTAGAGGGCGTATATATTACGGATCTGGCGGCATGGTACAGCATATCGTTTACCGATTCAAGTTCAAATCCTTTGTATTATGCGCACAACTTATATCTGAACAACGTCCTTGTAACCGAATTGACAATCCCCGAAGGCGTAACGAGTCTTGGTGATTACGTGTTTGTCGGTTGCAGCAGTCTGACGAGTGTAACCATTCCCAACAGTGTAACGAGTATCGGTGATGGTACGTTCCGTGGTTGTAGCGGTCTGACGAGCATTACCATTCCCGAAGGTGTAACGAGTATCGGTAACGGTACGTTCCGTGATTGTAGCGGTCTGATGAGCATTACCATTCCCTCCAGTGTAACGAGTATCGGTAATTTAGTGTTCGAAAATTGCGACAGTTTAACCAGCGTCACCATTCCCTCAGGCGTAACAAGTATCGGCACTTATGCGTTCTATGATTGCGACAATTTAGCTAGCGTCACCATTCCCTCCAGTGTAACGAGTATCGGTAATTATGCGTTCTATGATTGCGACAGTTTAACCGGTGTCACCATTCCCTTAGGTGTAACGAGTATTGGTGAGTATGCGTTCTACGGTTGTGACGGTCTGACGAGTATTGCAATTCCCGACAGTGTAGAAAGCATCAGCTCTTATGCGTTCTATGGTTGCATAAATTTGACGAGCGTATCAATCGGCAGCGGCGTAACAAGTATCGGTTATGTTGTGTTCCGTAATTGTATGAAACTGAAAAGCGTCACCATTTCCGAAGGCGTAACAAGTATCGGTAATTCTATGTTCGACGGTTGCAGCGCTCTGACGAGTATAACCATTCCCTCAAGCGTAACAAGTATTAATGATAGTGCGTTCATAGGTTGCTCAAAGTTGGCGAGCGTATATTACGGCGGTACTGCGGAACAATGGGAAAGTATTACGATTGGTTCTTATAATACTTACCTTACAAGCGCAACGAAATACTATTATTCCGAAACCGAACCTGTACTCAACGAAGAGGGTACGGCGTACGACGGCAACTTCTGGCACTACGTAGACGGCGAAATCGTCGTATGGGAGAAGGCGTAACTTCAGGCGTCGGCAAAAAAAATCAATAAGTCAGTTTCAGATTGAAACAAGCTGAAAACGTCGGCGCAAAGCGTTTGCTTTGCGCCGATGTAATTATATTATGACGGTTTCGTAGTTATTGTAAAAAAACGTATTAAAAGGGGCGTACGGCTTGACTGCCGTACGCCCTGTATTCCGTTTAAAACGGGTTAACCGTCGGTGCCGTCCCTATTGTCTTCAGCAGACAAGGATTTTTCGTCAACCTGTCCGTCAGCCTGTGCGTCCGATTGGGCTTCAGCAGGCGTTGCCTCTTCTTTGTCCTCGGCTTCGGCACTCTCCTCCGCATCGGGGAGGTTTGCCTGTCCGTTGTCCTCTTCGGCACTCTCCTCCGCATCGGGGAGGTTTGCCTGCCTTTCGTCCTCGATAAACTGTGCGTTCTGCTCGGGATATGCCGAGAGCATGGGCTCTACGTCCTCGCCCTTCTTGCGCTGGAAATAGTTCTTACTTATCTTAACCACAAGCCCGCTCATAATCACAAGACCTATGAGGTTGGGCAGGGCCATTAAGCCGTTAAACGTGTCGGAGATTGCCCAGGCAAGCTCGCCGTTGATAATCGCCGCAACTACTACGAGCAGCAGGTATATAATTTTAAAGACGAGTACGGAAATCTTTTTGCCCTTTTCGCCCGTGTTGCGGAAGAGGTATTCAACCGCCTTTTCGCCGTA
>JBJFGI010000054.1:0-2584 GCA_051892535.1 Candidatus Coproplasma sp.
CGAGGCGATGCCCGAAAACTGGGTTATCAACCAGATGATGACCTTCTTCGACGCAGCGACCTTTATCAACTACAACAAGAATATGCGTCAGCTCGTATTCGATAAAATCAACATGACGCAGATGGTTGTGTTTAACCGCTTCAAGGGCGAGTATTCGCAGGACGAATTCCACAAGGTTGTAAGGGGTATTTCACGCAGACCCGACATTGTCTACGAATATATCGGGGGTAAAGCCGTCTTTGACGAAATAGTCGACCCCATGCCCTTCGATGTCAACGCCCCCGTTATCGAGATTGCGGACAGGGATTTTGCCTGGTTCTACCGTGACCTGTCCGAGAATACGGAGCAGTATATCGGCAAGACCGTACACTTCAAGGGTATGGCGGCGGTATCTAAAAAGGTGCCTGCAGGGCAGATAGTTATCGGCAGGTTTATTATGACCTGCTGCGAGGTGGACATCGCCTACGACGGGTTTGCCTTAAAGGTCAACAGGCTGCTCGGCGGCATAGCCACCAAGGACTGGCTGGACGTTACGGCGAAGATAGGTATGGAGTACAACGCCGTCTACCGCTCTCAAGGCCCCGTCCTGTCGGCGATAAAAATAGAGAGGGCGGAGCCCCTCCCCGAAGACGAAGTCGTCGCAACCTATTATTGATTTAAGTGTTTAATTAAAACCGCCCAAGCCGAATTAATTCGGCTTGGGCGGTATCATTTTACCATAAATAATCATTCTTCAGTTTTAGGCAAATCAAGCATTTTTGCGCTGTCCTCGCCCGTAAGCACGTCGACCGTCTTTAACTTGCTTTCAATCATACGGCTGCGGGTGCCGACGAGGGTGTCGAAGTCACGGCTGGTGCTCTCAAGCTTGGCTTGTATCTTTGAAACGAGCTCGTTATACTTGGCAAACTCCGCCTTGACCGCACCGAGTATTCTCCACACCTCGCCCGACTTCTTTTGAATGGCAAGCGTCCTGAAGCCCATCTGAAAGCTGTTGAGCAGGGCGCTCATAGTGGTGGGACCTGCAATGGTGACGTTATAGCTCTGCTGAAGCTCCTCAATCAACCCAAGCTTGGCGACCTCGGCATACAGCCCCTCGATGGGTAAAAACATCACGGCAAAATTGGTGGTCTTAGGGGGATTGACGTACTTGGTCTTAATGTCCTTCGCCATAGAACGAATGGTATTTTTAAGCTGTTCACGCTTGAGTTTAACCAACTCAAACTGGTTATTCTCGTAGGCGTTGTATAAGTCGGTGTAGACCGTCAGGGGGAATTTGGAGTCGATGGGTAGGTATACGCAACCGCTGTCGTCCTGACCGGGGAGTTTAACGGCGTATTCCACGGGCTCCCTGCCCGAACCCGTGACGAAGTTGGTCTCGTACTGTTCGGGGGTTAAAATCTGATCTAAGATAGCCCCGAGCTGAATTTCGCCGAAGATACCCGTCGTCTTTACGTTGGTCAATACCTTGGTTAAGTTGTTTACGTTGCTCGCAACGTTCTGCATTTCGCCGAGGGATTTGTACACGCTTTCAAGCTGTGTGCTTAAGACCTTAAAGCTCTGTTCAAACCTCTCGTTAATCGTCTTTGAAAGCCTTTCGTCTACAGTCGAGCGCAGTTTGTCGAGCTGTGCGGCGTTGTCCGCCTGCATAGCCTTAATCTGCGTTTCGGTGGTAACCCTCATCTGTTCAAGCTTTGTCTCTGTCGCCTTGCTCATCTCGGCAAGCCTTGCGTCGGTCTGGCGGACGAGCTCCATAACCCTCGCTTCAAGCGCCTGTTGGCTCTTCAGCATATTGGACTGGAAGGTGCTTAAAAACTCCGTCGTCGTCTGTCCCGAAGCCCTCTGTGCGTCCGTCAAAGTCCTGGTTATCAAGTCGATATTGCCGTTAAAACCCTCTATTAAGTCCTTTTTATCGCTGGGGGTAAGCTCGACCTTCTTACCGCCCTTAAGCTGTAAAACGAGGGTTACTAAAATAAGCAGTAAGCTCACAGCTGAAAGTGCTATAGATAGATATTCCATTATTCCTCCCGTATAAATGCCCCGACTGTAAGCAGTCGGGGCGCTCTATGTTGATAAGTTTTAAATATTATTTATTCCTTGTTTGCCTCTGCAATGACCTTGATTGCAATCTGAGGGGGGAGCTCCTCGTAGCGCAAGAACTCGGTGGAGAACTTGCCCTGACCTCTCGTCATACTCCTTAAGTCGGTTGCATATTTTGCAGTCTCGGCAAGGGGTACTTCGGCAACGACGGTGGTTATATCTCCCTCGGTGGAGCTGTCCGAAATTCTGCCCCTACGCTTGGATATATCGCCCATAACCGCACCTAAGTACTCGCCCGAAACCTGAGCCTTTAACCTGACTACAGGCTCCAAGAGTATGGGGTCGGCATTCTTCATGCCCTCTTTAAAGGCAAGGGCGGCAGCCGCCTTGAACGCCATTTCGGAGGAGTCTACGTCGTGATAGCTTCCGTCGTATAAAACTGCCCTTACGCCGACGACGGGGTAACCTGCCAGCACGCCACGGGAGAGGCACTCTCTCAAGCCCTTTTCAACCGCAGGTATGTACTGCTTGGGCACCGCACCGCCGA
>JBJFGI010000055.1:0-42024 GCA_051892535.1 Candidatus Coproplasma sp.
TCTTTGCGACCTCCTTTAATAATTTCCTGCTTTCCGGCGACAAATTATTCAGCATAATATATAGCTCATTTGTGTCGCTATCTTCAATCAAAAAGAACTTTGATAGCGTAATTCCGAAAGCCTCACAAATTGATACTAATGTGTCTATCGACGGCATTGATTTGCGGTATCGGAAAGCAAAGAACGTTGATTGCGATACGTTCGACAACTCCGTCAGTCTTGATATTGTCCATCCTTTCTCTTCGCATAACGACAATATCCTGTTGTAAATGGTTACAGAAGTCCATTCCTGATTTTTTTTGTTCGTCATCTCTTTAATACTCCTTGAATGATTTTTTGGGCTTGGAATAACCATTTTAAGGGATTTTTTACTATTACGCACTAACTATGATAATTTTTTATACAACTGCGAACAAATTTAGCGACAGTTGCGTACACGGATATTCTCTCTCACACGCTATAATTATAATGTAAGTTAGTATGCTCAGAAAAAAATTATCAGGATAGTAGAATGGACAAAGTATATAATGTTGTTGGATATGTAAAACTTGCAAAACTATGGGAAAGAAGTGAAGAGTCAGCGATCGCATATCATCATAACTACTATGAAAACAAATTTGCCGACCAACCTATTTATAAACTATATGACGTTTATATAGACATCACGGGGAAAAAGGAAATTTATAAACGTATGGAAATGGTACGTCTGCTCAAAGACTGTCAATTTGGGCGTGTAGACATCATCTTTACGCAAACAAAAGCATATCTGGCGGCAAACACAGGAGAATTCTGTTATCTCCTAAAATTTCTTTTTTCTATGAACCACAGGATAGATATTATAACGGAAGATGACGCATACAACATCAACACTATAACGAACGAAGATGGTCAGCGTGAGGCATTACTAAAAATGGCTGACGATTTCATTGACCTGAACCCTCCTGACTTCCAAGAGTGGCTGAATGAGTTAGTAAAAAGTATAAACAGTTTAGACATTTAGGAGACGTCATAAATGGATAGTGAAATTAAGGAAGAAACTCCCGAAGGAGAAAATACGCAGACGGAAGAAACCCCGTCGCAAATTCAAAAACAGCAATGGAGACCGCAGGATGCAGATAGAGAATATATAAAGATGTCCACTCGAAAAAGAGTGCGTAATGCTACTGTTCCTGCTAATGCTATTTTTAAGCCAGCCAAGCCTGCACCCACTATCAACGATACGGGAAAGAAAAGAGTTGCTGTTTACGCTCGTGTAAGCACAAAAAGTACAGAACAAGTATCTTCTATTGAGAATCAGACTAAATATTACACGGAAAAAATAGAAAAGACTCCTAATTGGGAAATGCAAGACATTTATAAAGACGAAGGCATTTCAGGTACCTCTACTCGCCGCAGGAAAGATTTTCAGCGTATGATGGCAGATGCGCAAGAAAAGAAAATGGATTTGATTCTTTGCGCAAGCGTTTCTCGTTTTGCAAGAGACGTCTCTGACTGTATTGAACACGTTAGATTACTGAAAACAGCAAACCCGTCTCACCCTGTCGGAGTTTATTTTGAAACGGAAGATATATATACTCTTGATCCGAACGTTTCCGAACGCTTGGAAATGCACGCTATGTTCTCAGCTTGGGAATCAAGAAACAAGAGCAGGCGTATGATTCTTTCCTACGACCAACGTATTTGTACGGGACAATACCCTGTCGTTGACTTGTTGGGATATAGACATACCGAAGATGGCGATTTAATCATACAGCCGGAAGAGGCGAAAACAGTCCGATTTATTTTCCTTGCCTACATTGCAGGTTATTCGTTTAAGTCCATTGCAGAAATTCTTACAGAGAAAAAAAGAACCACTCTGACAGGACGAACAGAGTGGAATGAAGCAATGGTAAAAAATATTATGTACAACGAACGACGTTGGGGCGATTTGGACGCTCGCAAAACCGTCTGTATAGATTATAAAGACCGCAAAATAGTCAAAAACAAGGCAATCAGAGACGGCGCATATATTCCGAACCACCACGAGGGAATTGTTACTCCTGCAATAGCCAAAGCGGCACATTTACTTGCATCAAGCGGAAAGTCCATAAACTCCGTACCGAATACTTCTATAATCGAACAAGGCGCTCTAAAAGGCTTTATAAGTATTGCTCCATCGTGGAAAGGGATTGACGACGCATCCCTTCAGCTTGTCGCTCGTAACGTTTATTCCGACGAAGAATATGAAGAATTAGAATCTATTTCTAAAATCGGTAGCGGTGAAGAACAAAGTAAAGTTCTG
This sequence comes from Candidatus Coproplasma sp., assembly GCA_051892535.1. Lineage (GTDB taxonomy): Bacteria > Bacillota > Clostridia > Christensenellales > Borkfalkiaceae > Coproplasma. Next base: position 2,282 of record JBJFGI010000055.1, read on the forward strand.
TCAATGAGTTTTTCAGGATATGAAGTTCCATATGGTGTGTTCTTTATGAATCAAAGTACCCCGTCATTGACTATATCCTATAAAATGATACGTTTCAATAAATCAGCACACTTACGTTTGGATAACTGTGAATATATTGAAATACTTTATCACCCTATTCTTAAAATGATTGCAGTAAGGGAAACAACAAAAGACAATCCATATGCTCTACGTTGGGTTGACGATAAAGGAAATAATAAGTTCGCTCTTAATGCTCAGGCTTTTTCTAAATCGGTTTATGACAGAATCGGCTGGAAACACGAATATAGTTTCAAATTCAGAGGTATATCTCGTGTTCGTGGAAAGGCGAAACTTATCATATTCTATCTCGATGAACCACAGATTATACCGAGTAAGAGGTCGTTAAAGAAGAAACCACTAAATAATGAACAATATTTAGATATTAAGCAGGAAGATAGTACTGAATCAATAGTTGCCAAGCGAAAAATGGTTGTATCGGAATTTTGGTCAAGTCAATCTAATTTTGGAATAAGTCTGCAACTTAGCAAAAAGCGTGATTGGATAGTCCACTCTGTTTCGGAACAGGATATTCAAACCACAGGCGTTTTTGTGGATAACCCGCTTATTGGCACTTTGCCTGATAAAGAAGATATTATTTTAGAATTACAAACTTTAATAGATGCAATGTAAAGGAGTATTTATGGAAAACATTACGGAAACCCCTCAAACCCAAGGCGAATCATTTACTCGGAAAGAACAAGAACTTATTAGTCAACTCGTTGAAATCAGAAGAGAACGAAAACAAGACTTACCATTTGAAAGTCTTGACGGTTATGAAGTACCGCCAAGGACTCAATTCTCTATGCTCAAAAAACCTGCTTTGACTTTCAAAATTTCTAAAATGGAGTTTAACTGTTCCGCTGTTCGTCTATTTGCAGGTGTTACACAAATTCTCCCTATTGTCAATCGCAATAAAAAAAGATTAGCGGCTGTACCCTGTTCGGAAGAAGAAAGCGCATCTGTCGAATGGTCAAGATTGAAAAAGGAAGTTTATGTCTCTAAAACTATTACAGCAATAGACTTTGTTGAAAAAATATTTGAGTTAATGAATTGGGATAGGACTTGTCGATATAAAATTCTTGGCAGATTGGCAAAAACCGAACGTGGTCTTGTATTAGTCTTTGATTTTACCGAGGCTATTATGTTTGCACCTACTCCTATTGAATACGTTGATAAAGCAACCGGACTGAAAAAGAAACGTCAGGTTAAATATTATCCTGACGAATACAAATATAAAATCGGTAAATCATATAATGATTATGTCGCTTATCATCAGCAAAGTTTATTTGAAAATTTAAACGATTACACGGAAACAACAGAAAGTAGTTCTATCCCCACTAATAATGGAGAAAATAATGAGTAATAACGAAAAAAATAATAGTACAAAGGCGTTAAGTCCATACATACTAATACAACCATATCAAAACGGACTAACCATCAGCAAAGATGTTGTGAAATGTCTCGGTTTTCCAACACACATATGTCTGCGAATAAATGAAACGACCAACTCGTTCGCAATTATCCCTTGCGAGCCTGATGACGTTATGTCTTTTAAAGTACCTGAAAAACTGTTGACTGATCATCATTGTGTTTTTCGTATCCACAGCAAACAATTTATGTTTAACTTGGTTTTAAAATATGACCTTGATATTAAAAACGTATATAACTGTAAAGGCATTTACAGTCCGAAAATGAATGCCGTTATTTTCAGTTTGGAACAAGATAATTTGCAAGTCGGCAACTCAATTATGGCGGGAAAGATCAACTAAATAATGATAGAAAATAAATGGGGAATGAATAAAATTAGACTGTAATCGGGTTACAAAATTATTTGTGCCATAAAATAAAAGCGTTAAGTTCATTTATTACTTAACGCTCTACTTTTATTCTTCTTTATTGAATTTGCCTTTGCCTATTGGTACTTTTACTCTTTATAAGAGTACCTCTTATTTAATTTCAGTTTTCCAAAGACCGTGCAGATTGCAATAAGCATAGACGGCAACGGGCTTGTCATCGCAAACTGCAAACGTAACTTCGGGTGCGTCAGAAGGCTTTAACGTTCTGTACTGTCCGCCGTTTTCAGTCTCTAAATAAATCCACTGAATATAGTGTTCAGCCGTCATAGGATGAGTAACCTCGCCTACGTTTACATGAACGGCACCTTCCTCTACCGTAACGAAAGGTAAGTGCTTTTCGCCTGCGCCTTCAGAAGTGTTAGGCACGAGAGCCGTCATTTTTTCACCACAACATACAACGGGTACTTTGACGTCTTTAATCTTAATAACAATGTTCCCGCAGTGGTTACAAATATAAAATTTAGTTTCCATAATGTAATTCTCCTTTATATTATGATTTACTGTTCAAATCCTAAAAGTATTATAGCATTTGATGTATCATTAAGTCAAGTAAGGCAAAGGCATATTGGTATAACACTCTATCTCCCTTTATTTTAAGCCTTCTTCTTCTCTAATATAGCATATTGATATTCCCCGTTCCGTGATGAAATTACATTACTTATTTCCCTTCTTGCCACGGCACCAACCTTGTCCTTTGCAGGACTGTACAATACTACATTCTGCACAGGAACGTTTTTTGTCGTGTTCTTCGTAGGGATGTTCTTCGCTGTCGTCTCCGTCGTGGAAATGTTTTTCACCGTGTTTTCCGTGGCAATGTTTCTCTCCGTGGTGATGTCCCTCGCCGTGGTGGTCGTGGTGATGGTGGTGATGATGGTCGCAATGCACGTCAGGGTTATATTCGAGCTTTCCCGATATAAATGCCTCTACCGCCTCGTCCGCATTACCGCTAACCCCGCCGTATAGTTTTATTCCTGCCTGACTTAATGCCGCTTGCGCACCGCCACCTATTCCTCCGCATAAAACTACTTCTACTTTTAAATCAGCAAGCAAATTTGCCAAAGCTCCGTGCCCTGTACCGTTAGTATCGATTATCTCCGTTTTAGTGATTTTTCCGTCCTCAATCTCGTATACCTTAAAATTCTGCGTGTGTCCAAAATGCTGAAAGATTTCCCCATTTTCATAAGTTACTGCAATTCTCATTATAGTGTCTCCTTTTTCCAATTTTAAATTACCTTGATTTTTCCTTTTTACACAGTTCTTTTTATAACAATAATTAGTATTCCCGTTGCAAAGGCTGTAATTGCCGCCCTCGATTTTAATCAGACAGCCTACAACTAACGCTGTTGCAATCTTCTTTCTTGCGATGTCGTAAATGTTCTGCACCGTCGCTCTGCTTACTCCAAGTTGGACAGCACACTCTTCTTGAGATAGTTCCTCTATATCTATTAAGCGGATAGTTTCATATTCGTCAACCGTCAATATGATTGTCTGTACTTCGTTATCTCCATCAGGAACAAACCTGCTCACTTTGGGGAAGTTACAAACTCTTCTCTCCTTTATCGGTCTTGCCATATCTTCACCTCGGTATTATTATACAATAGTTTCTGGCATATGTCAATAATAAATCATAAATTTTAGTTGAGCAATATTACAAAGTGATATTGCACAATAATGAGTTTTGTGATATAATATATTTATAAAATGTTTTTATAGGAGAAAATTATGAATAGACTTCAAGGTAAAACAGCCATAATTACGGGCGGTAATTCGGGTGTAGGTGCTGCAACCGCTTGCCTTTTTGCGGCAGAAGGTGCTAACGTTGTTATAAGCGCAAGGCGCAAAACTGCATTGGAAGAAGTAGCGCAAAAGATTACGTCTGCGGGCGGTAACGTTCTTGCCGTTTCAGCCGATATTTCCAAAGACGACGACTGTAAGGCATTAGTTGCCGCCGCAGTTGAAAAGTTCGGTTCGGTAGATATTCTCGTAAACAACGCCGGTGTTGTGGATACAGGTCTTGCTCCCGTTGATAAATTCGACGACAATGAGATACAGAAGATTATCGCTATAAATCAGGTCGGTACTATGCAGATGATTCGTGCTTGCCTTGCCGTAATGAAAAGCGGTGCGTCTATCGTAAACGTAGCGTCGGTTGCAGGTGTAAACGGTGGCGGCGGTGCTGCTTACGTTTCTTCAAAGGCGGCGATAATCGGTATTACAAAGCACACGGCACTTTTAAACGCAACCAACTATATCCGTTGTAATGCAGTCTGCCCCGGAACAATCGTTACCCCTATGACTATGAATATGAAGCCCGAAGAGCTTGATATGCGTATGATGGGTGCAATGAGCAAACACGCAGACCTTAAAATTAAACCCTGTATGGCAGAAGACGTTGCCAACATAATCGCCTTCTTTGCATCCGACGAGAGCAAGGCTCTTAACGGTCAGATAGTAGTAAGCGACTTCGGCGCATCACTGTAAATAAACCTGATTAAAGAGTTTTCCCATCAGCAGAGCTGGTGGGTTTTCTTTTATAAGGAAAAGATATTGATTTATAGATAAATATGCTTTTCTAATTTGTATAGAAGTGCTATAATTTTAAATAATTGGAAATAGATGTATGCAGGTGGTCTTGTTGCTAATCAGCACCGCCGGACTATCCACTAAAGAAAAAAGGAGTTTATTTATGTATATTACTGAGGATATAAAATACGTTGGTGTAAACGACCACGAAATAGATTTGTTTGAGGGACAGTTTGACGTGCCTTTGGGAATGGCATACAACTCCTACGTTATTCTTGATGACAAGATTGCGGTAATAGATAGCGTTGAACACCGTTTCAGCAATGAATGGCTTGACAATGTAAGTAAGGTTGTCGGTAGCAGACCTGTCGATTACCTCGTTATTCAGCATATGGAACCCGACCACTCTTCGAGCATATTCAGCTTTTTACAAGCACACCCCGAAACAACGGTTGTCTCATCAGATAAGGCGTTTAAGATGATGACAAACTTCTACAAAGAGGGTTGCGCAAATTGCGTCATTGTCAAGGAAGGCGACACCCTGTCTCTTGGTAACCACACCCTGCATTTTATCTCCGCACCAATGGTACATTGGCCGGAGGTGATTATGACTTACGACGATTGCGACAAAGTGTTGTTCTCTGCCGATGCGTTCGGTAAGTTCGGCGCAAACGACGCAGTTGACCCCGAAGGCTGGGCTTGCGAGGCAAGAAGATATTACTTCGGAATTGTCGGAAAATACGGTATTCAGGTTCAAAACGTATTGAAAAAGGTATCAGCTCTTGATATAGATATAATCTGTTCACTTCACGGTCCCGTACTTGACGGCGACGTTACCCCCTATTTGACTGCATACAATATATGGTCAGGTTATCAGGTTGAATCGGAAGGAGTTGTTATTGCATACACTTCGGTTTACGGCAATACTGAAAAGGCGGCTGAGCTTTTGGCGAAATACTTAAAGGACGGCGGATGTAAGAAGGTTGTGCTTATCGATTTAATCCGAGAGGACTTGCACGAAAGCATTGAGGACGCTTTCCGCTACGGTAAGTTGGTATTGGCATCAACCACCTACAATAACGACGTGTTCCCCAAGATGAAACAGTTTATCGAGCATCTTGTAGACAGGAATTATCAAAACAGAACTATTGCTTTCATCGAAAACGGCTCTTGGGCGCCGAATGCCGCAAAGGTAATGAAAAACTTCTTTGCTAATTGCAGAAACATTACATATGCGGAAAACAACGTTACCATTCTTTCCGCACTTGACGAGAAGAGTGAAGAGAAAATATCATTATTGGCTAAGGAACTCCTTGCCGACTGATTTGAGCGTTAATAATTGGCTTTGACAACCTGCTTATTCCGATAATCTTCGGCAAAGCAGGTTGTTTTTTCAGTAAAAAATAGTCTTAATCGAAACCCCAAACACTTTCAAATAAGCCTTATCTGATACGAATAACTAAACTTGAAAAAGACTAATAAATATATTATGAAGATTATATTGACAAATATCTATGCGATAGTTATAATATAGTCAAAAGCAATATGAGAGGCGGTAAAATGGACGCAAGCGAAAGCGTTAAAATTTTAAAAGCATTGGGGGAAGAAACTCGCATACGCATTTTTGAGATGTTGCGAGGCGGTAAGTTATGCGCCTGTAAAATTTTGGAAAAGTTCAACATAACTCAACCTACTCTTTCCCACCATATGAAACTATTATGCGATTGCGGAATTGTTATTGCAGAGAAAGATTGGAAATGGACTTACTATTCCTTAAATTGCGCAAAGTTAGACGAACTTTTAGCATATTTAGGTGATACGAAATGCCACGCAGACAATACCTGCAAATGTAAAAATAATTGCGAGTAATCGCTTTTATTTTTTTGCCTTATCATATAGATAATTATCAATGTAATGGGAGATTATTATGAACGAAAAGAAACCTAAATTTTTTATTCGACATAAAAAACTTATTATTCTTATTAGCGTTATTCTTGCAATAGCTCTTGCAATAGGCATAGCCGCTATCGTAGACGGGGTAAACGGAATTAAAGCTTTGGGCGATTTTGTCACCAACCAGATACTCGGTATGAAATGGCTGAATATGCTTATAGGAATGACGTTTATGGGTATGTTCGGTGAAGAGTTTATGTCAACCCATTGGGGCGGTGCAATTCAGTTTTTCGTATATGATACGATAAAAATAATGTTGCTTTTGTGCCTTTTAATTTTTCTTATATCATATATTCAAAGCTACTTTCCGCCTGAAAGAACAAAAAAAATACTCGGCAAATTTCACGGTATAGGTGCTAACGTTTTAGGTGCGTTACTCGGAACGGTTACTCCTTTCTGCTCTTGTTCTTCAATACCTATTTTTATGGGCTTTACCCGTGCAGGAATTTCAAGCGGTGTTACGTTCAGCTTTCTCATTTCAAGTCCGTTAGTTGACTTGGGGGCGTTTATTCTGCTTGCAAGCGTTTTCGGTTTCCCTATTGCTATCGTGTACGTTGTGGTGGGTTTAATTCTTGCAGTAATAGGCGGTACTTTGATTGAAAAGACGGGTGTTGGAAAGCACGTCAGAGAATTTATTTTAGACGGCGAAATAGCTGAAGTCGAGGGCGTAGAGCTTACGAGAAAAGACAGGCTGATTTATGCAAAAGACCAAATGCTCGGAACGCTTAAAAAGGTTTGGATATACATTCTTGTAGGCGTTGGTATAGGTGCTACTATCCATAACTTTATTCCCGTGGAATGGATACAGACCGTACTCGGTGAAGATAAGTGGTATTCCGTTCTCGTTGCAAGTGTTGTTGGTGTACCTATGTATGCAGATATTTTCGGCACGATACCTATTGCCGAGGCGTTATTTGCAAAAGGCGTTGGCGTGGGTACGATTCTTTCGTTTATGATGAGCGTAACCGCACTTTCTCTGCCGTCTATGATTATGCTGTCGAAAGCCGTTAAACCAAAGCTCTTATTTTGGTTTATAGCAATAGTCGTTTTGGGTATTATCGCTATCGGATATATCTTTAACGCATTAAATTTCTTGTTCGTATAAATTTTGGAGGTATATATTTTATGAAAATCATCACGTTAGGAAACTGTTGTAAAAAGTCAAAGCTCAATCACGAAAACGCCGTGATTGCGGCAAAGAATTGCGGTGTTGACGAACCTGTCAATATCGGCGATACAATGGAAATTATGAAGTACGGCGTAATGGCAACGCCTGCAATTGTCATTGACGGAAAAGTTGTCGCTACGGGTAGAACGTTATCGGTTGAGCAGATTGAAAAACTTATCAAAGACAGAATGTAAAAGTTTATGAAAAAATGGCTTGTTAAGCATCAATTTATACTAATTATAACGGGTATTACTCTTTTAGTCGTGGGCGGTATTGCGCTGTTCGGTTGGATAATCTCGTCAAATAGCAACACAATCGAGGGTAAACGTTATACTCCCACGGGCGAATATGCGTTGTTGGACTTGGGTAGTACCAACTGCGAACCGTGCAAAAAACTGCAACCCGTCTTGGCTGAATTAAGGGAAGAATACGGTGATAAAATCGATATTGTTTTCTTCGATATTACGGGTACTTCTGAAGGTTCTGAGATGGCTAACGGCTATAAAGTCAGCGTAATGCCTACCCTGATATTTGTTAATAAAAGCGGAACAGAAGTTAAGCGAATTGTTGGGTTTAAGACAAAAGAGCAGATAGAGAGCGTTTTTAATGAGTTGGGGTGGATAGAATGATAGACGCTTGGTTGCAAACGTTAAGCGAAGTGTTGAGTCAAAACTTATGGATAGGCTTGCTTATATCGCTTGCGGCAGGACTTTTGACTTCCTTTACTCCCTGTTCACTTTCGAGCGTTCCTTTAATTATTGGCTACGTCGGCGGTTATACCGACAATAAGAAAAGAGCGTTTTTCTATTCGCTTATGTTCTGTATAGGTATGGCTATCGTGTTTACTGCTCTCGGCGTTGTTTCGGCTCTGGTCGGCAGACTGTTTCTCGGTATTCAAATGTATTGGTATATCATACTCGGAATACTTATGTTTGTAATGGCGTTGCAGACTTGGGGAATAATTCATATCTTTCCGCAGAAGTGCAGTTTTGGTGCAAATAGTAAGACGAAAGGTGCAATAGGTGCATATGTTATGGGTATGGTAGGCGCTATATTTGCCTCGCCTTGTTCAACGCCTGTTCTGATTGCGATAATGGCTGTAGTTTCAACAGGGCAGTCGATTGTTATGGGTATCTTAATGCTTTTATTGTATTCTCTCGGTCATAGTGTGCTTATAGTCATTGCAGGAACGTTCGTAGGTTTTGCAAACGAAATTTCCCATTCCGAGAAATTTGACAAAGCAAGCAAAATAATTAAAATAATAATGGGTATTATGCTGATGGCGTTTTCCGCCTATCTGTTTTACAGTGCATTTGCAGGATAAGGAGGTTTAAGAATGGAATGTTCAAACGTTAAAGAATGTATGTGTCCTAAAACGACTTGCCCAAACCACGGCAGGTGTTGCGCCTGTGTTATCAAACACCGCACGACGGATAGTTTGCCGTACTGTCTTTTCCCCAATAACGGCGGAGATAAGTCTAATGAAAACCACTATCGAGTATTAAAAAAGCGGTTTGAAAAGGGATGTTAAATACTATTAGACATCTAAAAATAAAAGCGTTAAGCTCGTTACGGAACTTAACGCTTAAATTTTTTATTCTGCTTTGCTGAATTGGTCTTTACCTACTGCGCACAAGGGACACGCAAAGTCTTCGGGCAAATCTTCCCACTTTGTGCCGGGAGCAATTCCGTTGTCGGGATCGCCCGTCTCTTCGTCGTAGACGTAACCGCACACGTCGCATACATATTTCATAGTCGTTACCTCCTTATTTGAATTGCCGTTCCGCAATAATTGCAACATTTAAAAGACATGTTTGTAATTGTATTCTTATTTTAGCATATCTTTTTCAACTTGTCAAGGCTCCACTGTCCACAAACGTGGACTGTGAATCCGTCATTTGCCACACAAAAGCACCTAAATGTTTTTGTAGCCACTCTCCGTTGAAATTATACCCTGTGGAAGAAGAAAGTCCCGCACCCACGCCCACGATAACTGCGTCCGCATCTGCAGGTGTATCTTTCAGTTTTCGTAATTTCCCGTCGTTCCTCCAACAATATCATTATGTTTTATATATACTCCATACCGAAAAGGCGGCATTGTTTGCCGCCTTTTCTCTTTTATTCTTATGCAACTGTGTATATTTTAACTTCGGGATCTGCCGACCAAAGAGGTTTAAGTCCGACGAACACGTCGTTCTTGAACATTTCGCTTTCAAGATAAGCGGCGGCGTGTTCTGCGCTGTCAAAACCGTGTAAAACCTGCACGTCTTCATTGCGGATTAAAAGGTCTTTCGTCAACGCACCTTTAATCTCTTTCAGGAAAGGTCCGCGATAGTCGTTGTAAACCTTTGCCGCAGCGGGGCGATTTTGCTCGTCAATCTTCATTGTGATTTCCAAATAAGCCTTAACTTTCATTTTTAAATCCTCCGAAAAATTTTTTTGCTTGGCTTAAAGCATAGCCATATTATAACTTTACAACTAAAAACCCGCAAGATATAAGCAAATTTATTAGTAGCTAATAATTTTAATAGCTACTTGCAACATATAGAGCAATATGTTAAAATAGAGATAATAAACGGAGGAATTACAATGTATAAACCAAAATTAGAAAAAGATATACGCTGTCCGTTGGAATACGGAATGGAACTGTTCGGCGGCAAGTGGAAATCAAGAATTATTTGCGTGTTATCGGAAATAGGTACTATGCGTTACAGTGAGCTACGTTCCGAAATGGCTAATATAACGGACGCTGTTCTTGCCGCCACGTTAAAAGAATTGATAACCGACGATATTGTGGAACGTAATCAATTTGTCGAAATACCACCGAGAGTTGAATATTCTTTAACCGAAAAAGGGAAATCTATTGTTCCTATCTTACAAAGTATTTGTAAATGGTCTGGTATTTACTATAACGAAGAAAGCGAACTTCCGCTCAAACAATGTCAGAAATGCAATTACAGAGTTTAAACTTATATTATCCATATGACATCGGCGACAAAAAAATTTTTGCCGCCGATGTTGAGTAGATTTATAATTAAACAGCTTGTTCTAACCGTCGAAAGTAATCGACGGTTTTTCATTTGTATAAGAATGTTCTTAGTTAAGCCACTTCAGTAGCGGTAATTGTAAACTTCTGACCGTTTAACAGGTCGTATGTAATGCTGTCTCCGTCAAAGGTGAATTGACCAATAAAATAGTCTTTTAGTAGAGGAATAAGTTCGGCAAGCAGGTCGCTGGCAGTAATCGGCGGTTCTTTTTTTGCTGTTTCATCTTCGGTATAATTTAAAGATAAGTTTTTCATAATAAGTACTCCAATATTTTTTTCACGTTCGTGCGCACCGATTGTGTACTTATATTATACCGTTCCAACTCCCCTAAATCAACAAAATCAGGGGAGTTTGACCGATAATATTTTAGGGAAAAAGCACTACTTTGGAGGAATTATGTCGAACTTGCCTGAGAACCTGAAAGACCTGATGGAAGAGGCTGAAATAAAAGCTCCTGCACTTGCTAAAGCTACGGGTATAGACTCGTCAACCATTTTGACCTTACTCCGTGGTGACGGACTTCCTTATGTTGAGACCCTTGTTACGTTAGCCGATTATTTCAAATGTTCAACAGATTATTTATTGGGGCTGACTGACTGTCTGGATAATGCAGAGTTTAAACAAAGACCACCCTTCCCTGAACAGCTTACTTTTCTTTTGGAACATTTCAAAATAAGCAAATATCGTTTAGAGAAACAGACGGGGCTTTCCGAAAAAACCGTTAATCGTTGGCACAATGGCAAAACTCAACCTACGGTAGAAAGTCTGATTAGGCTTGCAAAATACTTTAATTGTACAGTTGATTTTATTCTCGGAAGAGAGGCTTGATAGGTAAGAATAAATCGATAAAAAAATTTCACCAAAAATTGCCTGTATCGGTTCAAGTCCAATAGAATGCCAAAAACCCCAAAATGACAGCTCAAATTCTTAACCTTTTTGCCCAACTTTTTGTTTGAATAATTATTCATAATCTTTTTGAATATTCATAATAAAATGAATAAAACGACCAGATTTGTATAAAATCGGTCGTTTTATTCAGTGACAGCTTTTTTGTCACCATAACATGGTGCCGCTGATCGGACTTGAACCGATACGGAGTCTCCCCCGAGGGATTTTAAGTCCCTTGCGTCTGCCTATTCCACCACAGCGGCGTGTTATTAAGTTTTTGTTTTATTTTTGTTTCGCTTGGGGTAAAATAAGCAAGGGACTTTACCCTTAGGGCTCCCGCAAAAGATTTGCCAAAAGCAAAGATTTTGTGGGAAGAGGAGAAGCAACTTAAGCGACGTGGCAATTTGCCGACAGGTAAATTGCTTTAAGCGGAGTTTGCTTCGACGAGCGTCTGCCTATTCCACCACAGCGGCGAGCAAATTAACTTTTGACTTTGCCCATTCTTTGCAGGCTAAGCTTAATTATTATAGTAAATCGGCTATGTTTAGTCAAGCATTTTTGGAATATTTTTTATAACTACTCGCTTCAGCGCCGAAGTGACAGCCGTCCTGGGGAGGAACGGCAATCGGTTAAACCTATCTTAACAACCATAGCAGCCGTTAAATCGTTCAGAGGCGCAGCGGTAATGCATTACCGCTGCGCCTCCACTCTGAGAAAAAAATAATTAAATGCTCTTAAGCCTGTAACGCTTCAACTAAACCAGAATGGCAAGCGCAAAGGCATATGCGACGAGAAAGGCGGTTAAACCTGCCACCGCACACATCTCGATTCCCACTACTATTTTAAGCCAGACGGGCTTTATCTTGGGCAAAAGGTACAGCGAAGCTGCGGCAAAAAGTCCGCCTATCGCTCCGCCGATTGCGCCGAACAATACGGAGGGTATTATGGGCAGAATAACCAGCACGTACTCCACCCAGGTGAGGGGTTTTCTGACCGTAACCGCCCCTGAAAAAGCCGCAGAAGAAATGGTTACACCCTTGAATATATTGCCGTTAACGGCAAATTCCACCGCCTCTTCGCCCTCGCTTTGGGGTTCAAGCACGAATTGTCTGTTATTGACCCTCTTCAGCTCCTTTCCGCACCAGGTTAACCTTCTTTTACCCGTCCAGAAGCTCTCTTCGTAAGTTAAGGGCTTCCCTTCAACCGTCAATTCAATCTTCATACCGTCCCCTCCGCATACGATTTACGGGTGGTTAAAACACATTCGTCGGCACATATGTCCGCACTAACCGCAAAATAAGCGGTGTTTAATTGCGCATACTCCGACCCTGAAACGCCCTCGCTGAATACCGTAACGTCAGCCGTACTCGTCCCCTCGTCAACCGAGCTTAAAGTGCTTGTAGTACTCTCGTAAACGGCTTCATAGTAAAACTCGGATACAGAGCCGATCATAAAAGACGTCAACGTCGTTCCCGGCGAATAAACCGTAGTCCCCGTACGTGATTTCCAACCGACAAAAGTGTAGCCCTCTCTTTCATATTTGGGGGTAGGTAATTTAATATCTCCGCAGAACCCGTTGATAAGTGTATAGGTTGTAACCTGCTCTCCGCTCGACAGCGTTTCAATAAAATAATTGGTATGGCTCATCACGCTCCACTGCGAAACTAAAGTTACGTCTCTATCGTCAGTCGTCAACCCCGTAATCGTATCAGTGCATAAATACATCGTATCCTTATACTTCCAACCGAGGAAGGTGTTGCTGCCCAGAGTGGGTGCGGTGATGGAATAACTGACGCTGTCTGCGGTAAAAGATATGCTTGTGGTGGAAGAGGAATAGTGAGATTCCCCGGCAGGATCCTGGAACTTAACCTTACGCACAGCCGCCTCAACCTCAAGAATTTCCCCGTCCACAGAGGTCAACTTTGAAGTCTTATACCCTGCAGGGTAGACGTTTCCATTATACTCCCAACCCAAGAAGTATGCCGTAGCGGTCGTTATTTCATTGTCTATGAAAGTTACCGTGTCCTCGTATGAATATTCTATGAGGTCAACCCAATAATATCCGCCGGTGTAACCGTTGTATTCAACTTTATACTTAATCGGTTCCCATACCGCAGTCATGGTTACGACAGCCCCCTGCTCATCAGCCAGACAATATATGCTATTCTGGTCGTTATAAATATTGTCGTTATACGTCCAATACTTGAATTTATAGCCCTTTTGGGTATATTTATTGGCGTCAAGGTAATCAAACTCATCATATTTTACCGTCTGCCTTTCCATCTGACCGCTGCCGCCGTTGGCGTTAAACTCAATATAATAGGTGTTAGCCGTCCAGTTTGCGTATAGAGTTATTGCTTCCTGCTCTGCCTTGCCAAAGACGTACGGTATGGTGCAAGCCTCGTCGCCATACCATTTCTCTACGTGATAACCGCTCTTAGTTGCCTCATATTGCGGCACGTCTTCGCCCCAATTGACATATTTAATTTTATTTGTATAACCCTCCACTATATATTCAACACGGCAACTTATTATCTCCCAGACCGCAGTAAGACAGACGGTCTTTCCGTCTTTGGTGGTGAGATTTTTCACACTGTCGCCATCGTAAATATATAGCCAGTCATTATAATTCCAATATTTAAACTTGTAACCCGTCCTTTCAAATTGGTTGGCAGGGAGTTTAATACTTTGGCCATATTCCGCCACCAACCGTACCATTTCACCGCTGCCGCCGTCCGCCATAAATTCGATATAGTAGGTATTGACCTTCAGCTTGCCGTAGAGAGTAATATCACCGTTAATATCCCGACTGAAATCAAAGGGGGTAGTGAGCTCGGGGTCGGAGTACCAGCCTTCGAAAGTGTGGCCTGAAAGAGAATAATTTATCTTGCTCACTTTTTCGCCTTCGTAGAGTTTAGCCGTGGTGTAAACCTCGTTACCAAAGGCATATGTGACGGTGTAATAGGGTAACTCCGTCCATTTACCGTATATGGTCGTATCGCCGTCGACGGGGGCGTCGAAGTCGAAGGGGGTAGTCAGCTCACTGTCTTTAAACCAGCCCTCGAACGTATAGCCGTAGCGTTCACCGCTCTCCTCGGGGGCAGGAGTACCGTTTGCAACCGTCTTTTGGGAATGGACGTCGTCACCTGCCATATATGTGACGGTTACGTCCCTATATATGTTGGAAAAATCCTGCAAAGGCAGGTTTACGTCGCTGCCTATCTTGCCGATATTGTTTACGGGCAGGGCGAGGTTCATATACGAAACGCCGTCTATATCTATCTTGGCCGTGGTGATACCCACCACCTTGCCCTCGGAGTTTATCAGCACGCCGCCGCTGTTGCCGTGGGTTACGTCTACGGTGGTCTGTATGTAGTTTACACCGTCTATATTATAGGACGGTTTGGAGATAATGCCGTCTGTAAAGGTGCTGTCCTGCGAACCCAGAATAAAAGATTCGGGGTAGCCTATGGCGTACACCTTGTCGCCCGTTTTAAGGCTGTCGCTGTTGCCCTGCTGAACGGGTACGGAACGGTCTATACCGACCTTTAAAAGCACTAAATCTCTGACGCTGTCACAGCCGATTATGCTTTCAACGTCGTACGTGTTGCCGTCTGGCAGGGTTACCTTTGCATTTACTCCGCCCTTGACGACGTGGTAGTTAGTCACCGCCGTACCCTTATTATCTATAAAGAACCCCGAACCCGCCTGCTTGCCCTCGGCGGTATCTACCTCTATATAGAACACCGAAGGGTTGACCTTTTCATAAATCTGGTTGGCTGAAAGCGTGGGGTTGGTCACGCAGATTGCCGTTATTATCAGTGCGACTACTATAAAAAACATTACTATCGCCGACACGACGCCGGGGAGATTGCCCTTTATAAACGTTTTAGCCCGTTCGCCAAGGGATATGTGGGGGTTAACGGCTGAATTAACGGTCGAACTGCCGGAGTTCTCCGTCGCAGGTACGACGCCTGCGTTGACCAACGTTACAGCCTGGTCAGGAGACGTTACAGCCTGGTCAGGAGACGTTACAGCCTGGTCAGGAGACGAGTTTGTCTGAAGCGACGGGGTTGTTTCAACCGTTTGGGCGTCAGACTCGGTCACGATAGTTGAGCCGTTTAACACCAACTCCAGCGGTTGACCGTCTGCAAGGAGTAAAAAGTCGTCTATAGATATTGCAAAAAGTGCGGTAATATCCCGCAGATAAGTGATATCTATCTGATTGACGCCGTTCTCCCACTTGCTGACCGTCTGCGAAGTTACGTTGAGTTTTTTCGCAAGCTCTTTCTGCGTTAAGTTGTGGTGCCTGCGAAGTATCCGCAGAGCCTTTCCGTAATCCTGCATTACCGCCTCCGTTGTCTACGGTTAAAATTATACCACAAAGCTTTGCCTTAATCAATAATTGTCAAGTAACCGTTTCGGCACATTTTTAACCGATTAGCGGTAATAACCGAATTTTTACGTCGTTTTCAATAAAAAAAAACGGGTACCTCAGTTAAGTACCCGTCTATGCGATTAACCTTGATTGTCCGTCGAGCTTTATTAATCATCGATGACCAACATCTCTATTTTATGGCTTAATATTGTACAGTTGTCAAGACCGATAAGCTTTAATTTTCCGTCTTTCCAGATGCTGTGCCTCGTCTCGTAATTGACGATTTGTTCATACTTCTTCCTCAATTCTACGTTGTGCCAATGCCCGAACACTATCCACTTTTTAAGCCCGTCGGGGAAGAACGTTTTAAACGCATCTATCATTGTCGGGGTCTGTGCCCAGCAGGAATTCTCCCATACCTCCCTGCTGACGGAGGCAAGGTTTTCGGTGATAAACTGCGTTTGCTCCCAATCGAAGGGGAGAAAGCCGTGTAAAAAGATATAATTAGCCGTTTCAAACCAGAAAGGGCGGTCAAGCAGCCAGTCGGTTACGCTGCTTCTTGAAACGCAGTCTATGGCGTACGGGGTGAGCTCCACCTCTTCAGGGTTCATATCAAGAAAGGAATAGAGGGTTTTATGCTCACCGTTCTGTATATCAACTGCCGAGATGCTCCTTTTAAGCAAGATGTTTATTAAAATTAACTCGTGGTTGCCCATAAGGCAGACGGGTGGGTTTTTATGAATTGGGGAAGTGAGGTATTCGTATATCCCCCTGCTGCCCTCGCCCGTCTCCGCCCTGCCGAAATTATCCCCGCAGGAAATTAACGTGTGGTCGGGATTTTCGGGTTGGTACCCGTATTCCTTCACCGCTTCCATCAGGGCGTTATAGTCACCGTGAGCGTCTGAAAATGCAAAATATTTCATTTCAATTATCCTGTCAATACGTTTGTAAATTTTAACTTTTATATATTATAGCATTTATTGACAATTAATCAAGTGGTTTTCGTGAAAAAATTTATTATAAAATTTAAGCCCCCGTATCCTGACGATACGGGGGCTTAACAAACACAATTGAGTGCAGCTGAGGTATAGCTGACGGTGGCGGTAACGGGGTGTCCTCACGTCATTTCGCCGATAGCGGGTGGCGGTAAATAGAAATAACCACCCAAAGCAGGGTGGTTATTCTTTGGAGGCGCCACCCGGATTTGAACCGGGGATCAGGGTTTTGCAGACCCATGCCTTACCACTTGGCTATAGCGCCATAAAAAAACAGTGCGGATAGTTTCTGGAGCGGGAAACGAGATTCGAACCCGCGACATTCACCTTGGCAAGGTGACGCTCTACCACTGAGCCATTCCCGCATAAACTAACTTCCGCACTGTTCTGGTGGGAGCTACAGGGCTCGAACCTGTGACCCACTGCTTGTAGGGCAGTTGCTCTCCCAACTGAGCTAAGCTCCCGAACGCTTAAATACTATAACAAATCTATTTTTAAAACGCAAGCAATTTTTAATGAAATTTTTTTATTTTTTTAAAAATTTTATTGCCTTGTATTTGCAGACGGTCGGACACTCAATATATAGTGTATGCAGCGGTAAGTTAAAGCTGTTACACAAATTTTTTTAATTTAGCCAGCAAACTGCCAGGGTTTTAAGCGGGTATTACCCATAATTTAACGCCTGCGATGGGGGCGGAGAGCAGGTTGTTAATCTCCAAAAGATTTACTGCATTTTACCGTGAAGCGCTTAGCGCTGACCTTTCTCGCAGCAAAACAGACTGAATACAGTCCTGAATATACATAGACACCCCCTCGGCAATTATCTCCGCCATCTTGTAGATGACGTTTAAACGGGTGGAGGAGAAGAGCGAATAATTGAATAACGACTTCTCCGCAACAATTCCCAAAATTGAGACCTCGCCTATTTTATTCAAGCGCTTGTTGGCTCCGCTGCCGGGCGCTAAGGGGCGGTTGGCAACTTTGATAAGCCCGATATCGCCTGCAACGCCCACGGCGGCGTCGATGGCTATGACGGGGCTGTCGGGGTGAGTATTGCTCAAAAATGAGGACATATACTTGACCTCGTGTGCGGTTATGGGCTTGGCAAGCGTACCGTAGACGTAGACGTTCTGACCTTTGAGCTTTTCACAAAGTTTCGTACCCGTGACGGGTCCGAGCGAGTCCCCGACCGAGAGGTCGCTGCCCACGCAGACGATTACGGGGACCTTTTCCCTGTCGGTTACGGCTTTTTTTAATACGGTAAACACGCCGTCGGGCGCAAGCGAGTTATATAAATTAAAAGAAAATTCCATAATTAACCATGTTCCGCCCCAGAATAAAGCCGAAGCGGAGTTCCTTGACTTTTGGCAACAGCCGATTATTTTCAGCCATTTTATTGACAATTTGCCCGTCAATTATCCCTCAGAGAGTACATTTTTAAAAGGTAGCGGCGTAATTTATTAATATGCTCAAATTGCCCATACTGTTATTAAATTGGCTCTTTGTTGCACGAAATTGACGATTTATTCCACAATTCATGCCCGTTTTATGCCCGTTATTTGGAGCTTGCGCCCCTTTAATTTGCTTGGCGCATATCAAATTTGGCGCAGAGCAGGGCAATAAAATTGTCAATAACTTGTGACAAAGTTATCAACAATCGGGTGTAGTTATCAACAGATTGTGGATAAAATTTAGAAATTTTAGCGGTATGTGTTTCACGTGAAACAATAATTAACCCAAAAAATTTGTGTGAGTGTTTCACATGAAACATTTTTTGTCGTGTAAATTCGCCTAAGCGCAGTTAAAAAATATTTATTGATTTGTTAGTATTAACTTTTATGCAGGTGGAGAAATCGTTTTGAAGTAATTAGAAAATTGAGTGAAAAATTAACAAAAAGACGGTGAAAGCTTAATTTTTTACAAATAAACACTTGAAATGAGCGCAATTATATGATAGAATACACAAGACGGCCCGGTTGAGGGCGTCGGGTAGCTTATCCGTCACACGACGGCTGGAAACACGGCAGGAAACGCCGAAAGGATAAATAATATTCTATTATTTACAGCCTAATTTTAAAAAAGTTAAATCAGGTAAAATTAAATTTCTTGTGCAGACTTTCTGCACAAAACGAGGTATAAATTGAACAAGAAGAACAGAACTTTGATTATTGTTTTAGTAGTTTTGTTTGCGGTCGCAACCGGACTTGTACTCTATTTCTCGCTTCGTAACACGGGAACTCAGATATCCTTTAAGAGCTTCTGTGAGTACGTTGAGTATAACGAGTATAAGCAGGGCGACGAATACAGCGAAACTACTAATGGTAGCACTGTCGTTTACAAGTATGCGACTTTGGCAAACGAGCAAGGCTCGCAGGAGAGGGTAACGGGCTACCGCTTCACTTCCAAGGGCTTGCTCCAGAAGGAAGAGCAGGCATCCGACGGAACGACAAAGTGGGTTAACGTACCCGTAATTAAGACGGTCTACTTTGGCGTTTACAAATGTACAGGCGCTATACTCAGAGAGGACGGCAAACTGATTAACACCTATTACTGTAACTCCCCTTCGTTTTACAGTGCGCCCCAGGAAGGCGACCTCCTTTTAAAGTGGCAGGATATGGGCGTTGTAACTGAATTTGCAGACCCCAACTCGGGCAGCATCTGGTCGTCGTTGATGTCTGTCGGCGGCCTCGTGCTCGTGTGCGTCGTATTCTTCTTTATAATGCGTTCGGCAATGAACGGCGGCGGCAAGGCGGGAATGAGCTTTGCAAAAACAAAGGCACGTGTCACTACCAACGTCAAGGTTCGCTTTGACGACGTTGCAGGCGCAGAGGAAGAAAAGGTCGAGCTTGCAGAGGTTGTAGAGTTTTTAAAACAACCCAAGAAGTTCTCAGATTTGGGTGCGAGAATTCCCAAGGGCGTACTGCTTATAGGCCCTCCGGGTACAGGTAAGACGTTGTTTGCCAAAGCCGTTGCAGGCGAGGCTGGCGTTCCCTTCTTCTCGGTATCGGGTTCCGACTTCGTTGAAATGTACGTCGGCGTCGGTGCTTCGAGGGTAAGAGATTTATTTGAAGTAGCTAAGAAAAACCAGCCCTGCATTATCTTTATTGACGAAATAGACGCAGTGGGCAGGCACAGAGGTGCAGGTCTCGGCGGCGGTAACGACGAAAGAGAACAGACCTTAAACCAGATTCTCGTCGAGATGGACGGCTTCGAGGGCAAGGACGGCGTAGTAGTTATTGCTGCAACCAACCGTTCGGATATCCTCGACCCTGCATTGACCAGACCCGGAAGATTTGACAGGCAGGTCTACGTCAACCTTCCCGACGTCAAGGGCAGAGAGCAGATATTAAAGGTACACGCACGTAATAAACCAATGGCTCCCGACGTCAACTTCAAGACGGTGGCAAGGCTTACGGCAGGCTTCTCGGGTGCAGACCTTGCAAACCTCTTGAACGAGGCGGCAATACTCGCAGCGAGAGCAGATAAGCAGTTTATAACCAATGCAGAGCTGTTTGAAAGTATTGATAAGGTTACCATGGGTCCTGCAAAGAAGAGCAAGGTGGTAACCGAGTCGGATAAACGTTTAACCGCATACCACGAATCGGGTCACTGTATTTTGGCAAAGCTGTGCGAGAACTGCGACCCCGTCCACGAGGTAACCATTATCCCCAGGGGCAATGCAGGCGGTTTCACTATGACCAGACCCGAGAACGACCGTTCGTACTACTCTCGCCGCTATATGCTTGACGAGATTTGTATGTGCCTCGGCGGCAGAGTTGCCGAAGAGTTGGTAATTCACGATATTTCTTCGGGTGCTTCAGGCGACATTAAGCAGGCAACCAAGTTTGCACGTTTAATGGTTGCAGAGCTGGGTATGAGCGAAAAGCTCGGACTTATCAGCTACAGCGACGATTCTCAGCCTATGTTTATCGGCAGAGATATGGCGACCCACTCAAGCTACAGCGAGGAGACGGCAAGGCTCATCGACGACGAAGTAAGGGAAATCGTATCCACCCAGCACGAGAGGGCAATTAAACTGCTCACCGAAAACCGTTCTGTTCTCGACAATATGGCGAGAGTGCTTATCGAGAGGGAGACCATCTACACCGAGGAAGTCGATATGCTCTTAGAGGGCAAGTCCTACACCGAGGTTATGGAGTATATGGACGCCCACGACAAGCTCTCCGACAATCCCTTCAAAAGGTTTGAAAACGAGTAAAAGTTAGTTGAGCTGAAGCCTGTTTAAAACCGCAAAGGTTTTAAACGGGCTAAGCTTATAAGTTATCGGCGGCAGGCGTTAAGCTGGGCGGTTTAGCTTTGATTGGGGTTTGCTTCGATAAGGAGTTAAACTTTGCAGGGTAAACTTTATTCAGTGGTTAAGCTTGAATTATGGTTTGACGCAAGGATTAATTAAGGGTGTTTAACCTGGATTAAGCCTTTAATCCTTCCGCTATGTTTCACGGGAAACAATTTAACCGTCAGCAGACAAACAGAAAAACAGAGAGTATTTATGGCAAAAGTAATTTCGTTTACCAACAAAAAGGGCGGTGTGGGTAAGACCACGACCGTCGTCAATATGGCTGCATACTGCGCAGACCTGGGCAAGAGGGTATTGCTCATCGACCTCGATAGTCAGGGCAACGCCACGACTGGCTTGGGTTTTTCCAAGAGTGCACTCAAAAAATCGGTGTACGGCGTCCTCATCGAGGAGGAGGCAATCGCTCAGAACACCCTCCCCACCGAGGTTCCCCTTTTGGATATTCTGCCCGCTAACGTCGACTTGACGGGGGCGGAGGTAGACCTCGTCTACAAACGCAGCAGAGAGCAGATTTTAAAAAATGCTTTAAAGCCCGTACTTGATAAGTACGACTACATATTTATCGACTGTCCCCCGTCGCTCGGGCTGCTGACCATTAACGCCTGGGTGGCTTCGGACTCGGTTATCATACCCCTGCAGTCGGAGTACTATGCAATGGAGGGCGTCAGCCAGCTGATGAACACCATATCGCTGGTTAAAAATCACCTCAACCCCAACCTGCATATCGAGGGAGTGGTCATAACCATGTACGACGGCAGGGCGGTTATTTCCCGCCAGATTGCGGCTGAAATCAAGAGATTTTTCAAAAAGCTGTTATACGAAATTATCATTCCTCGCAACGTAAGGCTTTCCGAGGCTCCCAGCCACGGTAAACCCATTTTACTCTACGACCCTAAATGCGTAGGTGCAAGGGCATATAAGGCTTTAACCGAAGAGTTTTTATCCAAGCAAAAGTAGGTTAATACGTTTGAGATTAAGGGCTTAACGCAGGCAAAGACAAGGAGAATTAATTATGGCAAAGAAAGAAGAGAGAGGCTTGGGGCGTTC
Source organism: Candidatus Coproplasma sp. (assembly GCA_051892535.1). Taxonomy (GTDB): domain Bacteria; phylum Bacillota; class Clostridia; order Christensenellales; family Borkfalkiaceae; genus Coproplasma. The sequence continues at coordinate 24,515 of JBJFGI010000055.1, forward strand.
GTTTGAATCGCTAATGGAGGACACCGGCAGTGCCTTCGGGCAGATTTACGAGGGCAGGGACGTCTTTACATACACCGAAGAGGAACGTAAAAACGCAGAGGAAATGCCCCTTACGGATATTTACGCCAACCCCAACCAGCCGAGAAAAAACTTTGACGAACAGGCTTTGAAAGAGCTTGCCGATTCCATTAAAAAACACGGCGTGATTATGCCCATCGTCGTCAACGCAGACGGTCACGGCAAGTACATGATTATCGCCGGCGAAAGGAGATACAGAGCTTCCAAGATTGCAGGGCTTAAAACCATTCCCGTAGTAATAAGAAGTTATTCGGAGAGGGAGATTAAAGAGATTTCCTTAATCGAAAACCTGCAGAGGGAGGACTTAAACCCTATAGAGGCGGCTGCGGCTATGAAGCAGCTTATGGTGGAGTACAAGTTAACGCAGGACGAGTTGGCGGAACGTATCGGCAAATCACGCCCTGCAATCGCCAACACGCTGAGGCTTTTGTCGCTTACGCCCGAGGTTATGCAGCTCGTCGCAGAGGGCAAGCTGTCTGCCGGACACGCAAGGACTTTAGTACCCCTTGCCTCCGAGGACCAGGTGCAGTTTGCAACCGATGCGGTAAAGAGCGGTATGTCGGTCAGAGAGCTTGAAAAGAAGGTCAGGGCATACAATATCTCGCCCGAGCTTTTAGAGGAGAAAAAGAAGAAAAAGCGTGCTCTTGCCTCGGTGGAGCTTAAAAATTTAGTCGAGAGAATGAGGTTTGCTTTCCGCACTAAGGTAAGTTTAATCGGCAACGACCAGAAGGGCAGAATTTATATCGACTACTACTCCCGTGACGATTTGGACAGAATTTCAGAAATTTTAGACATTATCGATAAGCAATAATTTTTTATAAAATGTCAGCCCCCCTCGCAAATCTTTGCGAGGGGGGCTTTAGTTTGGTCACACTTATTTTACGGTTATCAACAAAACCACCCTCGGCTTAGTCGATTATTTTGTTTTGCGCACACTTTTCTACAAAATAACGCAAAAAGTTATGCACAACGTTGTCGACAATGTGCATAAGTCGGTGTTAATAAAGTGGTGCGACAAGGGTTCCCCTTGACTAAGTATCTTAATTGCTTTAGTACTTGACCAACTCCACGCTCATCAAACAAGGGGTGGAGACGCCCCACGGCGGTAGTGCGACTACAAGGGTTCCCCTTGACTTAGTGTCTTAATTGCTTGGTTTGTAAACCAACTCAACGCCCGTCAAACAAGGGGTGGGGACGCCCCACGGCGGTAGTGCGACCACGGCGGTAGTGTGACTACAGCAAGGTCTCTTAATTGCTTTAGTACTTGACCAACTCAACACAGGTCAAGCGGTGGTGCGACTACGGCGGAGTTTCTTAATTACTTGATTTGTAGACCAACTCCACGCCCGTCAAACGAGAGGGTGGGGAGGGGCACTGGGTTGTGTGGGCGCTCTTTGAGTGTGGCGCAGCAGCGGATACCTTTGGTCAACAGGCTTGAATTTATCTGTGATAATTCGGGTATGATATACGGGATAGCCACGGCGACTTTAGTCGCCGTGGCTATCTTAATTTTCTCCTTGATTACTGTCTTAACTATAACCTTTTTCGGGTATTCGGGTTAGTTAAACACTATCTTATCAGCTTACCTTGCTTTGTGTTGATTACCGTCCTTACTTCCAACTCTTCGCCCGTTGCGGCGTCGACGTAGACGTAGTATTCCACACCGCCCATTTCGCCGAAGAATTCGTAGCACAGCGTGTCGTGACCTTCAACGGGAATTAACGCTAAACGGGTGGAGGAGACGTCGATATTTCCGTTTATTGCACTCTTTGCCTGTTCGGCGGAGATGCTCGCCTCTTCAATCTGCCTGTCCCTGTGCCTCAAGATATATCCGCTTGCGTCCATACCGGTTACAATGCCCCTCTGTTCGCACACCTTGATTTTGACGAGGTCGGAGTAGATTATTACGCCGTCCTGCTCGGTTGCAAAATGCAGGTTGCAGGTGGTGCCGTTCTGGCTCGCCCAGACTGCCTTTAACCCTGTATAACCCATTTTTTGAATAAAGTCTTCGGCAATGCTTAAACAGTTGTCTACGGAGAAGTTGTTGTCCTTGCACTCCTTAAAGCTGTCAAAGCCTACCACCTTACCGCCTGCCTTGCTTATCTGCACTAACATTTCGCCGTCGGGCGTCGTCAGGTTGACGTTGTACATAGCTATTCTGCCCAGCGCCTCGCCCTCGCACTTAGCGCCCGTCACCTTATAGTCGGAGAAGAGATTTTTTGCAATGCTCTCAGCCTGGGAGGGGGTAATCTCCTCCAAGCCCTCAAGATAGGCGGGTGCGTGGGGTTTTAAGTGTCTTTCGGGCATTTCCTCAAATACGTTATTCTGTATCTGCGTAAAGCCCTTGATAAGTTCGCAGTCGCCGCCACGCATTGCGGTGAGCATATCCTTTTCGCAGGTCGTTTCGATGAGTTTGTTTATCTGCGTCTTGACCTTGGCGTTGGTGTTGTAGAAATATTCTAAATCCTTAATCTGCTTTTCAGAGAGTTCGCCGCCGCTCGCCACGGTGTAGAGCATACCCTTGGTTTCCCTGCTCATATCGTTGATGAAGGCGGTTAATTTCTCCGTCGTCTGCATTTCGAGGGGGAACCTCTCCAAAATGAGTTCGGCGTTCTGACTTTCGGCGGCGAGGTCGGCAAATACCCTCACCCTGTCGGAGGTGGAGGAGGAAGCCTTTGCACGGGCAAGATTGGTATCCAGCTCGTCTACGATTGCGTTGAGCTCATACAGCGACTGTGTGTAACCGCCAGCCATGCTCGCCTGCATATCGCCCATCGTCATCCAGCCGAACGTGACGATTGTGGCGAGGGCGAGGGTGGTTACCCCGAGCGAGATTACCGCTGCAAGCCAACCGCCGAAGCCTGGAGTACGCTCTCTCTCTTTCTGCGAACGCTGCTTCTGCTTCTGGTTGCGCTTTTGCTGTTTAGCCTTTATGCGCTGTTCTCTCTTTAAGCGCTTTTCCTCTGACCTCTTTTCACGCCTCTCTTTTGCGGCGAGGCGTTTAGCCTGCCTTTCTTCGGCAATGCGCTTTGCCCTCTTTTCCTTGCTCTCGCTTTTTATAAGCTCTCTGCGCTTCTGCCTTTCAGCCTTAATCTTGTCCCTGCGCTTCTTCAATTCTGCCTTGTGCGCTTCGACCTTTTCCCTATGGGCGAGCTTGCGCTCCAACCTCTTTTCCTTTTTCTCGGCTTTAAGCCTTGCCCTTTCAAGCTTTTTTTCCTGCCTTGCCTTTATCCTTTCCTGCCTCTTTAGCTCTGTCTTTTTCTTCTTGTCGGTCTTGTCCGCACGTTTGGAAGAGGAGCGGGAGGTCTGGCGCTTAGTATTTGCTTTAGCGCTGTCCTTTTTTGAAGTTGCCTTTTTAGGCTTTGCCGCTGTGCTGTTTTTGGTCACACCCTCTCTATTGTCGGCAAGGTTTTCAAGCTCCTTCTGCTCGGAATTTTTAACCGTCTTAGATTTATTAGCCAGCTTTTCGCTCTTCTCAGCTCCGCTGGAAACGTTCTTTTTTTCTGCCATAACTTATCCTCCTCGCCTTAAATTGCAAAGACGTGCTTACCTATAGTGGTAACCGTCTGCCTGCCGAAAATCCAGCTGCTCGTCGCAACGGCAGGGTTGTAGTAGTAGAGACAGCCGTAGGTCGGGTCCCAACCGTTTAAGGCGTCTGCCGCCGCATTGAGTGCGGTCTGGTCGGGCTCTAAGTTAATCTGTCCGTCGTCAACCGCCGTAAACGCACCCTTTTGGTAGATTACGCCCGATATAGTGTTGGGGAAGGAAGAGGAGCGGACTCTGTTTAATATTACCGCACCGACGGCAACCTGACCCGTATAGCTCTCGCCCCTCGCTTCGGCGTAGATACATTTTGCTAAAAGGTACAAGTCGGAGCTGGTGTAGGAAGAGGTCGAGGAATTGCCCTGCAATACGTTGACGCTGTCGTTCATACCGAGGGCGGCAAAGGTGGCTTTGCCCACAATACCGTCGGCGGTCAACCCGTTCTTTTGCTGAAATCTTTTAACTGCCTGGGTGGTTGCCTCGCCGAAGATGCCGTCCACGGCTCCGTCGTAATAACCCCATTCCTTCAGCCTTCGTTGTACTTCCTTTACTTCACCGCCCCTTGCGCCCTGGCGAAGAACGGCGGTGGTTACTGCGGTCAAGGATATCTCTTCAGCTGCCACATTCTGTGTGTGTTGCAAAGCCCCTGCGCCGCAAGGAATAGCCGTACAGATAACCGCAGCGGCTATACCCGTGATAAGTGCTTTTTTCATTTAACCTCCTTGCCCCGCAGCACAAAGTTGGTTGCACATATTCGAGGCTACTTATTTTTAAATTTATTTATTATGTCGTAGATAATACTGCGGTACTCAACGTCTGCACTCGCCGAAGTAAAGCATAGAGGGGGGTAGATTACGCACCACCAGTTGTCGCCCTTGCCCGTGCCGAGCTCTATTATCAGGGCGTCGTATACGTCCTCTTGTAAGGTCAACTCGCCGTACACCCTGGTGGGGAACTTCTCCTGCCTTATCTCTGCCTTTGCGCCGTAGCTATAGCCCTGCGCCGTCAATTCCTCTTCGCATACCTCTTCGATCTGTTCTGTAAGGCTGCCGATGACTTCTATTGCGGCTTGCTTGGACACGCACTCTTTGATGTAGGGGGTGATGAACCCGACAACCCTGTCTTTAACCTTATATTTAACTTGTTGGTCGCTTTCAAGGTTGGAGTTTGCCCTGACGTGAATACGCAGATAGTCCGTACTGGCGCTTGCGCTCTGGCTTTCGCCCTCTACGGGCAGAGCTAAAAGTACCGTTGCAATTATTATGAATAATAGAAAAAAAGTTATGCATATTTTTTTTGACATGGATTTTTACCTCTTGCTTGTTTTAACTTACGGGTTAATTTTTGACGGCTGTGATAAAATTTATACCTTTAATTTTGCAATAAAAAACGGTTCAATTAAACTGAACCGAAAAAATTTTATATGTAAAATAAGGTGTTAAAACATGAAAAAAACAAGCCCTCGTCTTTAATAAGACAAGAGCTTTTAAACTAAGTATATTTTAATTTTATCTTCGTAGGTATTTGCATAATTTAAGGTGTAACGGGTACCGCCATCTTCGCCACGGTAGTAGGCAATGAGGTGGGAGCTGTTGTCCACCATAAATCTGTCCCTCATAAGCATACAGCCTTTGTTATATCTGTTGCTTAAAACTTTCATCTCGTCGCAGGCTTTAAGCACCTTATAATAGGTTATCTTATCCTCATTAGAATAATATTTTTCCTGGTCGGGGCAGGGTACGCAGGCTATTAGTTTTATTTGAGGATACTCCTTTTTTAATTTCAGAACACATTCCGCCGCTATTAAGTCAAACCCCCTTGCCATACCGTTGTAAAAGGTGGTAACGCCGTTATCTATTAATATTTTAATTACAGAAGTCAGTTTGTTTAAGTCTAAATCATCCCTGACGTTCCTGTGACCTGTAAAGGCACAACTTTTTTCTTTACTCATAATTATTTTTTTTATTTATTGATAATTGCGTTCGGTTTATTTTATTTGTAGCGCAGCACCACGCAGAAATACGAAGTTTATATGAAGAGCGAAAGTATTATATTTTTCCTTATCTGGGTATGTATCTTTGCAAAGATACGAGTAGTTCTGAATATTTTTTTACCTTATTTTTTACACCGTCTTTGCAAAGATACGAGCAAGAGCAGGCGACTGCGGATTTGCCGACGGGAGTTTACAATGAAGTAAATGACTGAGGGTTGCCGCAGCTCGACAAACTATTGCGAAGTATATTTACAAAGCGTAACTGTTATATGTTACCTTATTGGGGTATGTATCTCTTCAGAGAAGCGAGCAAGACAAGGAAGGCGAGGCTTTTCGACGGGGAGTTTACTTATGCGTAAATGACCCGAGAAAAACGTAGCCTGACACCGTATTGCGACGCTTATATGAAGAGAAAAACTTCAAGAAATCGGACTTTTCCTCTCCTTGCCCTGCCCACGGGGATACCTCAAAGGAGTAGCCGCAACCTTTTTAATGACTACAAGCGAACGCCTGTCACCGTCGGGAAGGGTGTACTTTTCCACCCTTTCAAGCTTTCCGCCTAAAACCTTTATAGCCTTTTGCGCCTCGTCGACCTCTTCGTCCACGTCGCCTTTGTAGGCAATAAAGCTGCCGCCCACCTTCACGAAGGGCAGGCAGTACTCGCAGAGGGTGTTAAGCCTCGCAACCGCCCTTGCAACGGCACAGTCGAATTTCTCCCTGTACCTTGCGTCCCTTGTGCAGTCCTCAGCCCTTCCGCAAAAGACCTGCATATCCTTCATATCCAGAGCGGAGATAGCCTCGTTTAAATGGTTGCACTTCTTGCCGGTACTTTCAACGAGCAAGAACTTTAAGTCGTCCCTTACAATCTTCAAAGGGAGGGAGGGGAAGCCACCGCCCGAACCTATCTCGGCAACATACGCCCCGTGTGTAAACAGACTTTCCCCGACGACGCTGTCTAAAAAGTGTTTAATTCTTATTCCCTCGTCGTCGCAGATGGCGGTTAAATTGAATTTTTTATTGTTATCAACAAGGACTTGTTTAAGCTTTTCAAACCTGTCCTTGTATTCGCCCTCTATTAAATTGGCGTACTTCTCAATCTCCATATACAATATCATACCATAAACAAACATATATTTCAACGATTTTGAGGTATGTTTATTTGTTTATTTTTAATCAACATATCGACTTTTTTTTGTTGATAACTTTTTTAATTACTAAAATTAACAACTTAATTTATTTTTCAAAATTTCAACCTTAAAAAATTATAAACTTTTAAACTTTTTATCAACAATTTTTTAAACAAAATTTCCTCTCTTAAAAAGGCATAAAACAACGCCATTTTGTTGCATTTTTGCTTGTTTTTTGATATTATTGAAAGGTAAAGAAAAATCTTTCAACAATTGAACAGACCCTACTAATACTACTATCCTAATTTATTAAAAAATAAATATATAATTTAATTATATTTATTAACCAAAAAGGGGTCGTTAAAAAAACTAAATCAAGATAAGAGGTGTATAATGAAATTCATTTGCGAAGGACTCGACCTGTCCGAATCGGTTTTAAAAGTTGTCAAGGCATGTGCAGTACGTACCACCGTACCCGTTATGGAGTGTATCAAAATTTCGGCTGTAAACGATACGCTTACCCTCACCGCAACCGACGGTGAAATTACCATTCAGAAGAAGATTAAAGCTGAAATTATGGAGGAAGGCGAGGTATGCGTTCCCGGCAGATATTTCTCCGACTTCATTAAAAAGCTCGAAGGCGTTCAGCTCGTTATATCAGTTGAAAACAATAAAATGGATATCGCCTATGCGGACAGCAACACCTCTATGCAGGTTCTCTCCGCCGCCGACTTCCCCGCAGTAGATACCTCTATCGACGAGGACAACATCGTCTTAAAGACAGAGGAGTTAAAGAGATTGATTAACTCCACCGCTTTCTGCTGTGCCACCGACGATTCACGTCCTATTTTAAAGGGTTGTCAGCTGGTTGTCAAGGGAAATACAATCTGCGTAACCGCCCTCGACGGCTTCAGGTTGGCTACGGCTACGGGAGAAGTAATTTCAGCAAGCAAGGATATGGAGATTGTATGCCCTGCAAGGACGCTGAACGAAATATTAAAAATGCTCCCCACCGAAGAGGGAGAGACCGAACTTAAAGTTAAAAGGGGAATGCTGCTCGTCTGCGTTGAGGACACGGTGCTGACCTCCTGCCTCTATAACGGTGATTTCATAAAGAAGGAAAACATCATTCCCAAGAGCTTTTTGACCACCGTTAAGGTAAACAGGGAACTGCTTAAGCAGTCTATCGAGAGAGCTGCAATCTTAGTAAGAAGCGACAAGAACAGTTTAATAATTATGGATATCTCTGCGGAGAAGATAGAGGTTTCCTCCAATTCCGAGATAGGTAACGTAAAAGAGCCTGTAAAAGCAGTAACCGAAGGTAAGGATTTGAAGATTGCTATGAACTCCAAATTCATTTCCGAGGCTATAAACGCTTTAAAAGAGGATACGATTGTTTTATCTTTCAATAATCAGGTTCAGCCGTTTATATGTCAGAATGAACAAAATAAAGACGTTCTTTATTTAATTTTGCCTGTAAGAACGGGCAATAATGCTTGACTTAATCAACAAAATAAATGTAAAATAGTTTAGTACTGTCCCGCAAAGTAATTTTGAGGGACGAAATTTGGTTTTAAAAAAATTCTAAAGTAAAGAAAATAATAAACGGAGTAAACAAAAATGAAAAGAACTTATCAACCTAAAAAGAGAACGAGAAGTAAGGTTCACGGCTTCAGAAAGCGTATGGCGTCCACCGCAGGCAGAAAGGTACTTAAAAGACGTAGAAATAAGGGCAGAAAGCGCATTTCCGCATAACTTTATTTAATGAAGTATTTAAGGCTTAAAAAGAGCGGTGATTTTACAAAACTTTTCAGTAAGGGGAAGAGGGTATACTCTCCCTATCTCACCGTAATTTATTTGCCGTCAAAGCAAACGGTGATGGGCGTTGCCGTATCTAAAAAGCACGGAAAGGCGGTTAAGAGAAACCGCATAAAGAGGTTGGTCAGGGCGGCGTTTAATTCAGCCTTGCCCACCTTGAACGGCTGTTACAGTATGGTAATACTCCCCAAGGTTTGCCCTGAGTATTCTTTTAAAGACTTTGAAAGCAGTTTAATCACCTGTTTTAAAAGGATGGGTAAGTGATGGGTTATTATCTTTGCAGACCGTGGCTGTGGTTAAAGGTTTTGGGTATGCACCTTATCGTGCTGTATCAGAAATATCTGTCCCGCCACACCTGCCTGTATAGCCCGTCGTGCTCGGAGTATACCCTACGCTGTATCAATAACCACGGATTTATCATAGGGGTGATATTAGGCTGTTGGAGAATTCTCCGCTGCAACCCCTTTTCAAAGGGCGGGTACGACCCTGCCCCTGAAAATTATTTTAAGGTAAAGTGGGTTTTATAATCCGCTGTGAAAACATACAATGTATAATTTACTGTCAACGGTTAACAACGGTACTTTGGGTTACGGCGTCGCTCAGATTGCAGACGTAAACCTCAACTGGATCGGTCAACTGATACGAATTTTAATAGAAGGTATAGGTATAGTAGGCGTAGGTATTATCGTATTTACGCTTATTCTCAAAACCATCGTACTGCCCCTCGATATCTATTCGAGGATAACCACCAAGAAACAGGCTCTCATTATGGACAAAATGAGACCTCAGATGGAAAAGCTGCAAAAGCAGTATGCCAACGATAAGAATATGTATAACCAGAAGGTTATGGAGCTGCAGAAAAAGAGCGGTTACTCGATGTTCGGCGCCTGCCTTCCTATGATTGTATCGCTGGTTATATTCATAATCGTGTTCAACGCATTCTCCACCTATTCGCAGTACGCCAACTTGAGGCAGTACAACGATATGGTAGTACAGTACAACAGCGTAGTTTTAACCTACGTCGTTGAAGACCCTGCAAATACCTCCGACGACGGCTTCTTATTTGCCGTGGACAAGGATATGAATATTATCACCCTGGACGAGAACGGTAATCCCGTTGAAGAGGGTAAGACTGTCTACGACTACACCGCTGACTATGAGAGATTTACAACCTTCTATAACAATGCGAAGGGTACGTCGCTCAGCGAGGAAGAGGTATTTACCGCCCTTGCAAACGAGTATAAGGAGAAAAAGGACGGTTATTCGGCAACCTTTGACGCAAGCTTAGTCAACCATAAGTACGGCGAGGGCAATTATTCCGAAACGGCTAAATCTTTAAGGAACAGCCTTATTAATTATTATATGGAAGAGCCTGCCGCACAGGCGGTTAAGGAGTACTACGAGGCGGGGAATAACAACTCCTTCCTCTGGGTTAAAAATATCTGGTACCCCGACAGCACCTTGAATAAGGAGATGCCTGACTTCGATAAGTTCAAGTCAACCGTAACGCAGGCAAACATTACCGACGCTGACGCCGAGGCGTATAACAAGGTTACCTCGGCTTTGGTTGAACAGAAGAATAACTATAACGGTTACTTTATATTAATAGTATTGTCAATCGGCTTGATGCTCCTGCAGCAGTGGCTTTCTATGAGGGCGAGCAAGTCTGTTAACGAGCTAAGTACGGTAGACGGTTCGGGTGCGAGAACCAACAAGATGATGATGATTATGATGCCTATTATGTACGGTATCTTCTCATTCTTCTACAGTGCATCCTTCTCTATCTATATGATAACGAATACCGTTTACAGCCTTGTCACTATGCTTATAATCAATAAGTGCGTAGACGTCTGGTTTAAGAAGAAAGAGGAAGAGGGTAAGCTTGACGAGGTCTTAAACAAGAAGGCAAAGAATAAGAAAAAGAAAAAAGAAAAGAGTTTAAAGAAATAAAGTAAACATCTGGAGATATAATGGAGAATAATATTTATACGGGTAAGACCGTGGAAGAGGCTATAACTTCCGCTTTAACGGCACTTAATTTAACCCGTGAGCAGGCTGAAATTACCGTTATCGAAGAGGGTAAGAGAAAGCTTATTGGAGGCGTAAGGGCTCAGGTTAAGGTTGTAAAGAAGTTGAGCGACGGTGAGAGAGCGTTAGAGTTTGTTGAAGGTCTGATTTCTATTATAGGCGTTAATGCCGCATGTCAGCTTAAAAGCGACGAAGAAAAGGTGGAAATTAACCTCACCTCTTTGGAGAGCAGCCGTATCATCGGCCACCACGGCGAGTCGCTTGACGCAATTCAGACGCTTGCAGGCGCAGTGGCAAATATCGGCAGGGACGAATACAAAAAGGTTATAGTCGACTGCGAAAACTACCGTGAAAACAGGGAACAGACGTTAATTGCGCTCGCTAACAAGTTGGCTAAAAAGGCTGTTGAAAAGCGCAGAAGAGTTTCTTTGGAACCCATGAACCCCTACGAAAGAAGGATAATTCATTCAGCTCTCTCTTCCAGTGAGGAGGTTAAGACCATTTCCGACGGTAAGGAACCCTACAGATACGTCGTCATCGTCCCCAATAACGAGAGGACGTTTGAGAGAAGAGAGCGCCACGACAGAGGTTTTTCGAGAAACGGCGACAGGCGTAACGGCGGAAGGGATAACGGTAGAAACGGTGGCGACAGACGCCCCCGCTCTTCCGACGGCGTTAAGACGGCTAAAAAGGAGATCCGTTTCGGAACCTTCTTAGGCAACAGCGGAAACAAGGGCGAAGAGTAATCGGTAACAAGTTTACTCTTTGCAGCGATGCAATCTACTGCCGTAACGGTGATTATTCGGACGGCAGGGTTGTTTATTTAAATTTTTATAATCAAATTAAAAAGTAGGTTTTCGGCTCAACACTACTTAATAAAAAAACCGAGGAGATGCGTAATAATAGACGTAAAGTGCGGTTTTATGTGCCGTACTTGGGTAATACGATATTAACAAGGACGGTAAGATTACCGTCCTTTTTGTTTAAGCCGTATTACGTAAAAGAAAAGATGACTAAAAAGAGAATTGCAACAATTGTAATCTGTCGTGCGGCAATAATTGCCGCTCTGTACGTGGCGCTGACGCTGTCGTTCGGGCAGCTCTCGTTTTTGCCCATTCAGATAAGGCCTGCCGAGGCATTGACCATTTTGCCCCTGTTCTATCCCGAGGCGATTGTTGGTCTGTATATCGGTTGTATGTTGGCAAACCTCACTTCGCCGTTTTTGGTGTACGACGTGTTCATAGGTTCGCTTGCAACGCTGCTTGCAGGAGGGCTTACCTATTTATGCGGCAGATATATCAAAAATAAGGTGATTAAGGTTGCGTTGGGCGGACTTTTCCCCGTGCTCTGCAACGGGTTTATAATACCGCTGGTAATGATTTTATGCGGCTCTGAGTGGAGCACATATTGGTTTTTAGTACTCGACATAGGCGGGTGCGAGGCACTGTGGGTGTATGCCCTCGGGATACCTTTATTCGTGATTTTTGATAGATTAATTAAAAAAGAGGTGAAAGGACTGGTTCCCTCTTCATTAATGAAAAAAAATCAAAATTTTATATAAAAATTCACACAATTTTTGCTTAAAACACTTGAAAATACTGGTAAAAGGCTTTATAATTAGGATAGCAACAGAAACAATAACAGGAGAAAACAAAAAATGACAATTACCGAAGCAGTAGCACAGCGTTTGGGGGCTATCCTTAAAGAACGTGGCATGAAAAAGAAAGCTCTTGGCAATTTGCCGGGTGTTAAATCTCAGAGTATCAGCAACATCTTCAGGAGTAAGAGCGTTGCCGGCATAAGCGTTACGACGCTTTACAGAATCTGTCGTGCTCTCGACATGAGCATGTCCGAGTTCTTAAACGACCCTGTATTTGACAAGCTTGATTTGCCCGACGAATTAGAGAAGTAATTTTAAGCACGAAATTAAGCCCCTGAGCGGTGATATTTATCGCTCAGGGGCTTCTTTTGTTTCTCTTCATATATACTTCGCAATAGTTCGTCGAGCTGCGGCAACCCTCAGTCATTTACCATTTAGTAAACTCCTTCGGGTTTTCCTCGCTCTCCTGCTCTTGCTTGTATCTATGAAGAGAGATGAGCCTGGGTGGTAACAATTGCACTAGCTCGTCGGGCTGTGTACGCTCCTGTCGGCGGTGCTCACACGCCTTGAACTACTCGCTTCTCTGAAGAGGTACATACCCGAATGAGGTAGAATTCATTAAACAATTAAGACCGCTAAGTTATCTTAGCGGTCTTTAAATTTTACTTTTAAATTACTTCTTGCAGTTAGCCTTTAAGGTCTCAAGGCAATCGGTGAGCTCGGTGGGGATACGGGTCTTGATAGTTCCCGTGTAGTAGCTCTCGATTTCTTCAGCCTCTTTAAGCCACTTTTCCTTGTCTACTTCCAATATGGTCTTAAGGCTGTCTACGTCGAACTTAACGCCGGGCTTGATTTCGTAGTCAAGGTCGGTGAGGTCGATATCCTCAGCCTTGGGAACGTAGCCGATAGCAGTCTCTTCTGCGTCTACGCTGCCTTCGCAACGCTTTAAGATCCATTCCAGAACTCTCATATTGTCGCCGAAGCCGGGCCACATAAAGTTGCCTTCGTCGTCGGTGCGGAACCAGTTAACGTTGAAGATCTTGGGAGGGTTCTTAACCTTCTTGCCCATATCTATCCAGTGCTGGAAGTAGTCGCCCATATGATAGCCGGTGAAGGGCTTCATAGCCATGGGGTCGTGACGGAGAACGCCTACTGCACCGGTTGCAGCTGCAGTCGTCTCGGAGGACATTGCAGAGCCGATGAATACGCCGTGGTTCCAATCCCTTGACTGATATACGAGGGGAGTGGTGGAAGCACGTCTGCCGCCGAAGATGATTGCCGACAGAGGCACGCCTTCCTTAGAGTTGAAGTCGGGCGAAATGCAAGGGCAGTTCTGCGCAGGTGCGGTGAAACGGGAGTTGGGATGTGCCGAGCAGGTTGACTTATCCTTCTTGTCAAACTTAGCGGGGTTCCAGGGCTTACCCGTCCAGTCGATGCAGTGTTCGGGGAGTTCCTTGGAGAGACCTTCCCACCAAACCGTCATATCGTCGGTATTGAGTGCAACGTTGGTGAAGATAGTTCCTCTCTTGGTTGCAGCGAGTGCGTTGGGGTTGGACTTCTCGTTAGTGCCGGGAGCAACGCCGAAGAAACCGTTTTCGGGGTTAACCGCCCAGAGCCTGCCGTCCTTGCCTACCCTTATCCATGCGATATCGTCGCCAACAGTCTCAATCTTATAGCCCTTTTCAAGGTAGTGCTTGGGGGGAATAAGCATTGCAAGGTTGGTCTTGCCGCAAGCGGAGGGGAATGCTGCCGCTACGTACTTCTTTTCGCCGCTGGGGAAGGTTACGCCGAGAATAAGCATATGTTCAGCCATCCAGCCCTCGTACTTGCCGAGATAGGAAGCTATACGGAGTGCAAAGCACTTTTTGCCTAAAAGGACGTTTCCGCCGTAAGCCGAGTTAACAGAGATAATGGAGTTCTCTTCGGGGAAGTGCATAATGTATCTCTTTTCAGCGTCTACGTCGCAGCTTGCGTGTAAACCCTTAATGAAGTCGCCGTCCTTGCCCAAAGCCTCTAAAACTTCCTTGCCGACCCTCGTCATAATGCACATATTGAGTACGACGTAGATGGAGTCGGTTACTTCGATACCGTATTTAGCAAAGCTGCTGCCTACAACGCCCATGGAGTAGGGAATGACGTACATCGTCCTGCCCTTCATCGAGCCGATAGCAATTTCCTTGCAGAGCTCGTGAGCCATTTTGGGGTCCATCCAGTAGTTGATGGGACCTGCGTCCTCTTTGTTGGTGGTGCAGATAAACGTCCTGTCTTCAACACGAGCAACGTCGTTTACCTTGGTGCGGTGAAGGTAACAGTCGGGAAGAAGGGATTGGTTAAGTTTAATGAGTTCACCGCTTTCAACAGCCTCGTTTCTCAATTCGTCGATTTGTGCCTGACCGCCGTCGATCCAGACGATTTTGTCAGGCTGGCAGAGAGCTGCACTCTCGTTTACGAAATCGAGAATTTTCTGATTCTTAGTAAGTGCCATAATTATCTCCTTAAAAATAATAATTCAGTTTAATGATTACAGACGAAACACCGCAGTCGGCGGAGCGTCTGTGCGCAAGGCTTCACGCCTTTCGGAATAATAAAACCTTTTTCTTGGTCATTATATATTATAACAAAGAAAATGCAATTTTGCAAATGAATTAGACGGCTTGAATTAATAACAGGTTAATTTCTGCTTAAGCAAACTATCACTATAAATAATAATGACAAAATAAGTAAAAAATATGTATATTATCCCGTAATTTTTAAGTTATCGGGTAATATTATTATCAAAAAGGGGGTGTGAGTTTTGGCTGGTTACGTTAAAAAGATTGCCGTTATAAAACAGCTTAAGGGAGGGTTTTCGGCGGACGGCGGAGCCGTCTCGGGGCTTGTTAAGGCGGAGACCTACGCAGGGTATTTAAAGGTTGAAGTTTCCTTGATAAACTTCGCTCCGCTAAGCGAAGGGCGGTACGTGTTCGGCATAAGCGACGGCAATTGCGTCGTCGTGTTCGAGGACGTTACATTCGAGTGCGAAAGCCCTTTAAACTGCCAGAACGGCTTTGCCTTCGTCGTCTGCTTCTGCAAGGGTACGGCTTCGCCCGTCGCCTCAGCCTACTGCGGTCAGGCGGCAAGCTGGCTGCCTGCTCTCACGCAGGAGCTGCAAAAACGGGAGCAGGTCAACGGCAAAAAGGGCAGCGGCGCCGCCTACGACGACGAGGCGATAAGCGAGGTTAATTATTATGAAGATAATGCTGATAAAGACGGTGAGCCTGTATGCCAGGGTCAAAAGGAAGAAGAACTGCTCCCGTCAGGCGGTCAAAATGCGGAGGTTGTACGCCCTGTCAAAATCGATAAGGGGAGACCGCTCGGCGTAAGCGAGTCTGCGGCAGAGTCGGACGGCGTGAGAGCGGTGGCTGCGAGGTTGGACGGCGAGAGCGTAAGCGAGTCTGCGGAAGAGCTTGGCGGCGAGGGTGTTTCGGGAGAGCGGATTAACAGGTCGGGCGGCGAGGAAGTCGGTCGGCAGGAGGACGAGGAGATAGCCGGCGGACTTGCCGGCGGCGACTTCTATTCCCGTATGCAGGGGGAGATAGAGAAAATATTTTCCATCTACCCAAAAGCGAGCGATTTGGAAGAGGTTTTAGAGGGGAGCAGGTTTGTAAAAATCGAGTACGGCAACGGTCAGTATTATGCGTTCGGCGTGTTATATATAGGGGGTAACGCCGCCTACGTGTGCTACGGAGTGCCCTCTTTAAACGACGACGAACCGCCCAAGAGCTTAAAGGGTTTTTCAAGCTATATCCCCTGCAAAAACGGTGGATATTGGATGACCTACCAGGACGCAAGGACGGGGGTCAGCGTAGGCGTGGAGTTGACTTAGTGGTGCGACCACAGCGGGGTGTCTTAGTTGCCTTAGTACCTGACCGACTCAACACAAGTCAAGCCAAGGGTGGTGCGGCCCCACTACTTAAGCCCCACTACTTAAGCCCTTTAAAGGGTTTAAAGGTCAGCATTGCGTATATGACGAACACTGCGCTCACTGCGCATACGGCGAGAAAGGAACGCATTGCAATGACGTTGTTAAAGCTTAAAAGCAGCAGAAGGTTATAGCCCGTAAAGGCGTAAACGCCGCCGAGCAGTGCCAGGATTATTAAATTTACAGTGCATAATATACAAGTTAAACGCATACTTACAGTATGCGTTATTGCCGTATAAAAATGAGTTTAAAATTATTTTTTTGACTAAATTTCAAGCAATCGCCGTCATATAGTTTACAATCGTTTGTAAATTTAGTAAAATGCGAGTATGTTCAGGATTTGGGCTAAGATTATAAAAGACGGCAAGATAGTAAGCCAGACCACCTACGAAAAGGACGATAAGTTCTCCTATTCGCATTTTTTCAACTACCTTGCGGACATCTGCGAGGAGCTGGATATCGCCACCCCCATATTGCTTAAAACGCATATATTCAACTATGCAAAGTTTAACACCGTCCGCTTTTTGCCCAGAGATTTTGCAGAGTCGGTGGAGTTCGACAAACTAATTTTAGAAAATATCGTGGTTAAGTGATACCACACGGAGGTTATTATGGAACAAATGGAAAGGGATATCATTGAGATATTAACCGCTGATTCCCGTACGCCCAACGACAGGCTTGCGGCTATGCTCGGCGTTTCCGAGGCGGAGGCGGCAGCCGCCGTACGCTCGCTTGAGGAGCGTGGAGTTATAGTCAAGTATACCGCCATCGTAAACGAAGACGCTGCAGGCAACGAGGACGGCGTGGAGGCGTTAATCGAAGTTAAAGTTACCCCTCAAAGGGGTGCCGGGTTCGACAATATCGCCCAGGAGATTGCCGAGCACGAGGAGGTTAAAAACCTCTATTTAATGAGCGGTGCGTACGATTTAGCCGTAATAGTCGAGGGCAAATCGTTAAAGAGCATTTCCCGTTTCGTCTCCGAACGTATCTCCACCTACGATACCGTTCTTTCCACCGCCACCCACTTCATTTTAAAGAAGTACAAGGTGGAGGGGGCACTGCTTAAGAGTAGTGAGGAGAGGGCGAGGTTGTCCGTCCAGCCGTAAATTCTCTTCATATTTACTTCGCATTTCTGCGTTGCAGTCCGTGCCGCCTTGGTCACGTACGTCTATGTACGCTCCCTGCGGACGGTACTCCTGCGCCTTGAACTGCTCGCATCTATGAAGAGTTGCATACCCAAATAAGGTATAAAAATCATTATGAGAAGTTTTGTAAACGAACGCTCGAAGAATTTGAAGCCGAGCGGAATAAGAAAATTTTTTGATATAGTTCAGGTTATGGACGGGGCAATCTCGCTCGGCG
>JBJFGI010000056.1:0-2493 GCA_051892535.1 Candidatus Coproplasma sp.
GGGCGTTACATAGTGCTTGAAACCATCTCCGAGAACTTTGCACAGCACATCACCCAGAACCTTGCGGACAAAATGCGTGAGGCGATTATCAAGGCAGACGTCGGTCTTTCCGACTTCCGCTTAGTGGTTAAGGGCAGCAGCGACTACGCCTTCGACTCCGCAGGCAACACCCCTGCCTATACGCCCGTTAACAACTTAAACAAGAAGTTCACGTTTGAAAACTTCGTCGCAGGCAATAACGTATACGCATACAAGGCGGCGCTCTCGGTTGCAGACGACCCTGCAGGTACATATAACCCCCTGTTCCTCTACGGCGGTACGGGTCTGGGCAAGACCCACTTGACGCAGGCAATCGCCAACCACGTCATAAGCGTTAAGCCCTCGGCTAAGGTCATCTACGTCACCTGCGAGCAGTTCGTAAACGAATTTATCAACTCAATGCTCACCAAGGGTGCAGAGGCGAGGGAAAAGGGCAACCAGCTCCGCCAGTACTACCGCAGCGCAGACGTGCTTATCATCGACGATATTCAGTTTATCATAGGCAAGGTTGCCGTGCAGGAGGAGTTCTTCCACACCTTTAACGAGCTCGTTTCCCGCAACAAGCAGATAATAATAACCAGCGACCAGCACCCTAAACAGCTTACCACCCTCCAGGACAGGTTAAAAACCCGTTTCCAGGGCGGTTTAGTCGTCGATATGGTTCCCCCCGACTACGAGACCAAGATTGCCATTTTAAAGGTCAAAGCCCTTGAAAAACGCACCATCGTTCCCGACGAGGTACTTGCCTTCCTTGCGCAGGACTCGGGCGACGACGTCAGAACGCTGGAGGGAAGGTTGACCAAGGTAATATTTGCAAGCAAACTTCACGAAGAGCCTATCTCCGTAGAGCTTGCAAGGAGCGCTTTAAAGGAAGCCGTCTCCGAAGGCGGTGCGGAGGAGATTACCCCTGCAAGCATTATTTCCGCCGTCGCAGGGTTCTACAACGTCACCAAGGAAGACATAATCGGCAAGTGCAAAAAGGCTGAAATAGTCACACCCCGTCAGGTGTGCTGTTACCTTATGTGTGAACTTCTCTCCCTCCCTTTGATGTCGATTGGCAAGGAGCTGGGCAACAGAAACCACACCACCATACTCTATTCGAGGGATAAGGTCAGCGAGCTGATGATGGTCAACGACAAGCTTGCAAAAGAGATAGACGATATAAAGAATATAATTTTAAAGAAGTAATATGAAGGAATTTGACTTGGGCACTTACGGCGCAGTAGTCGTTGGGGCAGGGCACGCAGGTTGCGAAGCGGCGCTTGCCCTTGCACGTACGGGCGTTACATGTGCCCTTTTAACTTTAAATTTAGACAGCATCGCCTTTATGGCGTGCAACCCCTCTATAGGCGGTACGGCAAAGGGTCACCTTGTGCGTGAGATAGACGCACTCGGCGGCGAGATGGGCATTAACGCCGACGCCACCGCCCTGCAGATTAAAATGCTCAACGAGGGCAAGGGTGCAGCCGTCCAATCGCTACGCTGTCAGTCGGATAAACACGCCTACCACGCAAGAATGAAGTCGGTACTCGAACACACCGAAAACCTGCGTATAATTCAGGGCGAGGTCGCCAAGATTCTGGTTGAAGAGGGCAAGGTGTGCGGCGTTAAGACCACTTACGGCGGAGTTATCCACTGTCAGGCGGCGGTACTTGCGACGGGCGTCTACTTGAACGCCCAGACCATAACGGGCGACGTGGTGGCAAACAGCGGGCCCAACGGCTTTGCCCCCGCCACGGCGTTGACCCAAAATCTCATCGATTTAGGCTTTAACGTCCGCCGTTTCAAGACGGGTACCCCTGCAAGGGTGGACTTCCGCACGCTGGACTTGAGCAAGCTCACCGTTCAGGACGGCGAGGAGGGCATAGGCGGTTTCTCGTTTATGAGCGAGGAACAGCCCAAAAATATTATGCCCTGTTACTTGGGCTACACCAACTCAAACACACACGAAATCATTTTAAACAACTTAGACCGCTCCCCCCTCTACAACGGGTTAATTGAGTCAACGGGTCCGAGGTACTGCCCCTCTATCGAGACCAAGGTAGTAAGGTTTTCCGACAAGGAGAGGCACCAGATATTCATTGAACCCGAGGGCGTCAACACGTTAGAGGCTTACGTTCAGGGCATGAGCTCCTCCCTCCCCCACGACATACAGATTGAGATGTACCGCTCGGTCGAGGGTATGGAAAACGTGGATATAATGCGGTTTGCATACGCCATTGAGTACGACTGTATAGACACGCTGGACGTCAACCCCACGTTAGAGTTTAAAAAGGTAAAAGGGCTCTACACCGCAGGGCAGATTAACGGCACTTCCGGCTATGAGGAGGCGGCGGCGCAGGGGCTTATTGCAGGCTTGAACGCAAGCTTGCAGATAAGAAATTTACCCCCCTTGATTTTGGGCAGGGACGAGGCGTATATAGGTGTGCTTATCGACGATTTAGTCACCAAG
This sequence comes from Candidatus Coproplasma sp., assembly GCA_051892535.1. Classification (GTDB taxonomy): domain Bacteria; phylum Bacillota; class Clostridia; order Christensenellales; family Borkfalkiaceae; genus Coproplasma. The sequence continues at coordinate 2,492 of JBJFGI010000056.1, forward strand.
GG
>JBJFGI010000057.1:0-2468 GCA_051892535.1 Candidatus Coproplasma sp.
TCGAAAGCTTGCTTGACGAGTACCAGAGCGCTCAGAATGCTTACGATGCTCTCGATACAGATCAGAAGGCACAGGTTACCAACTACTCCAAGGTAACCGAAGGCATCACGGCGTTGAATACAAAGTTAACTCAGGTTCAGGCTTATGCTGCAATTACTGAAAAGCTTGATGCAGTAACTGACGTTTCGTCACTCTCAAATGCCGAGTGTGCAGATATAGTCGCTCTGTACGAAAAATTAAGTGCAGAAAAGCAGACGGAAATTTCTGCTAACACAACGTATATCGCAGTGAAAGATAAGTATGATACTTATATGAGTCAGGCAATAACCTGGAACCACACTGCAGGGCTTGAAAATTGTAATAACAGCTTCTTCACAGTAGTAGGCAACGATAAGGCTATCGATGTAACCACGAACGGTGTTCATTACACTAACTCCATAAAGATGGAGTCAGGTTCGACGACCTCTATCACGTTCACGACTACCACTACGATGCAGTTCACAATTTACTCGGCAGGTACAGGCGCTGCAATTAAGGTTGACGGAACCTCGTACTCGTTCTCAGGCGGCGTGGTGACCGTTACGCTTGAGGCTGGCAACCATTCTGTATCTAAGGACTCGACAAACGTATTCGTATACTTGATGGAATTGGCTCCTGTAGTATAAGCCTGAAAAGGCTTGAATAGGGGACGCCCCCGACGGCAACGTCGGGGGCGTTCTGGTTTTCTCTGTAAATATGCTTCGCTTTCATTTAATAAAACCCGTCAATGCATGCCTTGCAATGACGGGTTAATTGTTTGGTTTTAATAGTCCTTTCTGCCTATAAGGAAGTCCACCGTAACGTCAAAATAGTCTGCAATCAGCCAAAGTGAGTTAATGCAGGGCTCTTTCTTTTTGGCAAGCCATGCGCTGATTGCGCTTTGGGCAACGCCGATTTCCCGTGATAACTTCATTTGACTTACCTGATTTTCCTTCATCAGTTGCTGTAAATTTTCGCTAAACGTTATGTTAATCATATTGACAGTATATCCCCAAGGAGATATAATTATTAATATCCATATCCAAGGAGATATGCAAAACAGGAGGATAATTATGAATAAAGGTACAGGTATTTTAAACTACAAAAGGCAACTGTCAAGCGAACAGAAGATAGAGGAGGAGCAGCTTTTGCAAGAAATCGAGCCCCTTATAAAAGACTACTTTGTCTGCAACGTTGAACCCACCCAAGAGGGCTTGCGGCTAAATTTTGCCAACGGGCAGTCGTTCGTGATACAAATTAAAGAAATTAGCCTAAAATAACTAATATGTTAAATAATCACAAAATTCTTTGTTAAATGGTTGCAAAAGTTGTGATATTTCACATTTTGAAAAAGGTATAAGAAAATTTAATACCTAAAATTTGTAAAACTTATGAATGGGGTGATTATGCCGTTTTTAGTATTAAAACCGTCTGAAACGTCAATATATTGTGGTGTTTTAACATTGTCCGTCAAGAGTTTTCATTCTGATTGGAAAATAAAGCATTTTAAAGCTTTTTTTGCTAAAAATGAGGCGTTTTCGGGCAAAAAAGTGCTTTCAAACTGTTGACTTTAAATTTTGAAAATTATATAATAGTTGAGCACGTTGAAAAAAAGTGTGTATGGGATGAGGCATAAAGTTACTTCAAACCCCTGTTCAAACCCGCAGAGGAAGATAATTTATGCTGACAACTGTAGGGGCTTGACCCCTGCGACTAACCGTGGCTGTTGATTACACGCCGTTTTTGCGGTGTTTTTTAATGCACAAGCCTCGATACACACGGTTAAGTTGACGTAATGCAATTTCACATTTTGTTAGTATAAAAGGAGAATTAACATGGCAGGACAGAAAATCAGAATCAAACTCGCAGCTTACGACCACGAACTCGTAGACCTTGCAGCTTCCCGTATCGTTGAAACGATGCAGAAGAGCGGCGCTAAAATTTCGGGACCTATTCCCCTTCCCACTGAGAGAGAAGTAGTAACCATCTTACGTTGCCCCCACAAGTACAAGGACAGCCGTGAGCAGTTCGAGCAGAGAACTTATAAGAGAATTATCGACATCTACACCCCCAACGCAAAATTACTTGATACAGTAAGGTTACCCGCTGGCGTAGATATCAAGATTAAGCTCTAATCAAGCGCTTTGCGTATATGCGTCGCAATAGTTCGTTGCAGTCCGCTCCGCCTAAGTCACTTACTTCATTGTAAACTCCCTGCGGTCGGTACTCCTGCGCCTGCTCTTGCTCGCATCTTTCCAGAGAACTTTTCCCGAGTAGGGTATGGGTTTAATTATAAAACACAACCCAGAAAAAGGTGAAAAATTTCACCGCAATAATTCAAAAAGTCAATATAGATAACCAACGGATCGGCGACGACGCAAGGCGGCGCAACGTCGGACGAGTTATCTGAAAATATAAACAGGAGGAACTTTATCGATGAATAAAGCAAT
>JBJFGI010000058.1:0-38020 GCA_051892535.1 Candidatus Coproplasma sp.
GAAGGTATAGCTCAGTTGGTTAGAGCGCTTGCTTGACATGCAAGAGGTCGATGGTTCAAGTCCATTTATCTTCACCATATCGCAAAAGGAAGGCTGCTATGCCTTCCTTTATTCATATCAGCACTGCACTTTAATTGAGTACTCCGCTTCAAAAAAAATTTAAACTTTTTTTCAAATTATGCTTGACTCTCCTTTTAGGGGATAGCTTACACTTTAGGCATAGGAGATAATTTATGTACAAAATCGGTGAGTTTTCAATGCTTTGCAAGATGACGGTCAAGGCTCTGCGCTTCTATGAAGAGCAGGGGCTGTTTATTCCATGCTACGTGGACGAGTTTACTTCCTACCGCTACTACTCGGCAGACCAACTCTCGCAGGTGGAATTTATCGTCAAACTGAGGGACATCGGGCTTTCGGTCAAGGAGATTAAGAGGGTCTTTTCCGGAGAGGACTTGAACTTAATTTTAGAAGAGCGGAAGAAAAGCATTGCCGAGCAGGTCGATTTGTGCAGAACTCAACTCCTTAAAATACAATTATTGCAAAAGGAGCAAGCTATGAAAGAACAGATTTTTATCAAAGAAATACCCGAATATACCGTATATTACAAGGACGGGAAGATTGCCAACTTCGGGGGGATTGCCGAGTTCGTCTTATGGGCAGGCAGCGAGTGCGCTAAAGCTAACCCCTCCCTCAGATGCGTGGAGCCCGGCTACTGCTATTTAAACTACTTGGACGGTGAGTACAGGGAAGAGGATATCTCTATCCGCTACGTCGAGGCGGTCGAGGCAAAGGGCGTGGAGACCGAGAATATCAAGTTTACCACTATCCCTAAGACTAAGTGCGTGTGTATCCAACACAGGGGGTCGTACGCCAACCTGCGCTCCTCGTATAACCTGATTATCAAGTATATCGAGGACAACGGACTGGAGATTGCAGACTTCCCCAGAGAGTGCTACATAGACGGCTGCTGGAACAAGAAGAACGAGGAAGATTACTTGACAGAAATTCAGTTCCCCGTCAAGTAAGGTTTAGTCAGATGAGAATACCGCCGTGGCTGAAGTTTTTCAGCCACGGCGGTTGATTTTTACTACTTTAATTGTTATAATACGGATATGGGTTGGTTTAACTATACGCACATAACGTGAATGGTCTTTAAACCGTAATCCGACATCTCGCACGTCTTGATTTTCTGCACGAGCTTGTTCAGCTTTAATACGGTTATGGTGAACTGTTCGAATATCTTTTCCATTTTATGCCTCTTTGCGCCTCTTTACTCCTTTTGCGTTTAAATGTTGATTAATCAACAAGTTTATTATAAACTAAGGCGGCGTTATTGTCAAATGAATTGTTGACAAATCAACAACTGAGTTTGCAATAAAGGCGGCACGAGGCTTGAGTTGGCGTTATATGAGCAGCACACCGCCACGGTGCGTAAGTTGCGTTATTTGGTGGCACAGCGATGCGGGGCGTTAAGTTGCGTTATTTGGGCAGAACGGCGACACGGGGAGTTAGGTTGAGTTATAGGGGAAGCCGCCACGGGGCGCAAGTTGCGTTATATGGTGGCACACCGCCACTGTGCGTTAAGTTGAATTATACGGACTACACAGCGACGCTCAACAATTGAATTATACGGGAGGTTGAATGCAGGTCTCCTCGTTGAAGCTGACAAGGTATTTCATACAATAGCCTGCCATTTCCTCAGGGCTCTCCTTCATACCGTCGATGAGCCAACGCACTATTATGTTAATTACTCCGCCGCTCCACAACAGGCGGATAAATTTTTCCTCCGACGAGATATCCTTATGCCTTAAGATGCTTTTATTCGTGAGCTCGATATAGTTTGAGAGAAAGCCTGCGTAAAATATGGGAATTAAAATATTCGACTTTTCCTTTGCCAGCGTGAGAAGCCCTACGTACCATTCGTAGGTCGGCGCAGAGCGGAAGGGGCTGCCGTAACGCTCTACCAGCTCATCCTGCAAACTCATAATTATTTCCTTAAGTATTTCGTCCTTGGAGGCAAAGTTGCTGTAAAAAGCCATTCGGGAAACTCCTGCTTTTGCGCATAGCTCGGTTATCGTAATCTTATTGTACGGCTTTTTACCCACTAAATATATCAATGCGTCACGCAGGCTCTCCTTAACCACACCGTTAATTTCCTCGATGTGCTTCTTCAGCCCTGCAAGCTTACCCTCGCTTACACTTTTCTGCGTTTTGTCAGTTACGTTTGCCATAGCTTGACTTACCCCCTTCTTTTATTTAGAATTACGACGATGACACTTGTAAGTAACGTTATATTACTTCATTTTCATTTACCAAGTCAAACTAATTCCAATCAGAGGTAAAAAATATGTTAAAGGTTTTTGTAGATTCTTGCAGCAGCATTAAGCAGGACGAAAAAGCAGAGTACAACGTTGAGATATTCCCCTTGCGCTATCTTATGGGCGACAGGGAATATTTAGACGGCATCGATATGTCTATTGACGAATTTTACAGCTTACTTATCGAACAAAATCTGTTCCCCAAGACGTCCTTACCCAATCTGGACGAGCTGAGACAAAGGGTTGAGCGCATCACCGACGACGGCGACGAGGTTTTAATTATCACTCTCTCCTCCGGTCTTTCAGGCACGTTTAACGCCATAAACAGCCTGTTTAAGGATAACGAAAAGGTCACCGTAATCGACTCCCTCTCTGCCGTTGGCGGCGTTAAGCTGATCGTTAAGGAGATAAACAAATACAGGGATAAGCCCACCCAATTCATCGTTGAAAAGGTTAAAAAGCTAATACCCAGAATTAGGATATTAGCCATTCCCCAGACCTTGGACTACCTTTTAAGGGGCGGAAGGCTCTCTAAAAAGCAATGGGCGATAGGCAGCGTTTTGCAGATTAAACCCGTTATTACGGTAACCGACGGCAACGTGGAGGTCTATGCAAAGAAAATAGGACTGAGAAACGCTATGAAATTCATCGCCGCAAAGGTCGCTGAGCTTGCCGATTGCAACTATGAAATAGTCCCCTCCTACACGTACGACGACGAAAATTTAAAACAGCTTATATCTATTACGGACAAAAGAGTTTGCAGCGCAATGGGCAAGCCCGACAACGTCGACCCCGTAATTGCCTGCCATTGGGGTCCCTTCGCATTCGGCTACGTATTTATAGAAAAACTGGTTAATAAGGCTTAAGGACAGAGGAAAATTTTTCTCAGAATAAACTCTTTTGCGGTGTTGACAACTTGAGGAATGAGTATTAAAATAAATTAAATTTTAATCGGAGTTAAACTTATGAAAAGACGGGTTAAAGTTTTTTGTTTAATTGTCGCTGTTGCATTAACGCTATTAATGCCCTTTACGCTCTCCGCCTGCGCTAAAGACGACGAAATTCCGCCAGAAGAGCTTACCTATACCGTGGAGGAATTCTACGCCTCAAGAGACGGGCTGAATATTTACGGAAAGCTATATGTCCCCAAAGAGGCTGAAGGTAAGCTTCCTGCCGTAATTCTCTCCCACAGCGCAAACCTCAACGCCGACTCGATGAATTTATACGCCGCAGGGTTTGCCGAGAGGGGATTTGTTGCCTACGCCTTCGACTTCTGCGGAGCTTGCTCCAAAAGCAGGAGCGACGGCGACACCGACGATATGACCTTGTTTTCCGAGATTGCGGATTTAAAGGCCGTTATTTCCACCGTAAGCGTTTTAGACAACGTGGACGAAAACAATATCTACCTCTTCGGCACAAGTCAGGGCGGACTTGTATCTGCACTTACCGCCGAGGAATGCGCAACGCAGATTAAAGGCGAGATACTTTTATACCCTGCGTTCAACATTCCAGAACTCGTGTCAATGGCGGGGAGCTGGGGCAGCTTAGGCGGTTACGGTCAGGCGTTCAGCGATACGCTTGCAGACTACGACGTCTATGAACATATCGGCAGTTTTTACGGTAACGTCTTAATTATTCACGGTTCTTCCGACTTTATCGTAGATAAATCCTACTCCGAACGTGCCGCAGAGCTGTATGAAAATTGCACGTTGAAGATTATCGACGGAGCAAATCACGGCTTTAACTCCGAAAATATCTCTTCGCTCTTCGGGAACTACGACGGCAAGGTCTGGGAATATATTGACGAATATCTCAATTTGAATTGATTTAGTTTTGATAATTTTACGTCGGAATATTATAACGCCGTGCGCAACTTGCGTTGCGCACGGCGTTGTTTTTATGCTTTTTAATTATTTAAAAGACTGTCGGAGAGCTCTACTATCTGCTTGCCGTATTTTTTCTTGCGTGACTTTAAAATCGCCTTATATATGAAGTAGTTTACGCTAACCATTGCTATGCCCAACAAGCCGATAACAATACCCAAAGGCATTGCGAACGATGCGGTCGTAAGCACCTGCATAGCAAGGCACATGCCCGTTCCCAGCACGAGCGAGCCCACCGTGCCGAGAGTGAATGCGGTGATTTCGGCAGGTCTTTTGACCTTTGCGTCTAACCTGCACAGCTCTTCAAAGTCGTTCTGCCTTTTGCTCTTCTCGCTGTAGCTCCTCCTGATTTCCTCGACATATTGTTTTTCCTGAATATTATCCATTTTTAATAACTCCTTTTCGTTTTTTATGCTTTGAGTATAGACGACGATTGTTATTAAATTACTAATTATTTGTAAACTTCAGGTTATTGTTTTATTAACGTTTTGTTAATCGTTCAAAAGCTCTTCTGAGAGTTGTAAAATCTCCTCGCCGTACTTTTGCTTGAGCTTATTAAGCGTTAACCTCATCAGCGGATAGGCAACCGCCATTACGCCGCAACCGACGAGGGAGACGACAACTCCCCAGACGTACAGCTCCCACTCCATTACCATGGACATACCCAGCCCGAACACGAGCAAGCCGACTACCCCGACCGTTATGCCGACGGCTCGGGAGACGTTGCGCACCTTTTTATCCAGCGATATCAGCCGCTGAAGCTTGCCCTTTTCTTCATTTTTCGGCAGATAGGCATTGCGTATACCCTCAATCTCCCTGCGCTCCTCCTCCGTCGGGGCGGTGTAAGTATAATTAAATCTCTCTTCCATCTCTGTTTTCCTTTAGTTTTCTGTTTGCGTTTACTATCATATATATCCCCAGCGCTACGGTTAAAACGCACACCACGAAGCCTGTAATTCCGTTCATCAACCCCTCCGAACCGAAGTCGCCGCCGAACTGCTTGAACATCGCCGTCTGCAGGGCGAGTATGGAAACAAAGGCGTCGGCGAGGTTTATGCTGCGAAGGGTGCTTGCAACTAAGTCGTCCGACTTATGAGCCTTTACGACGTTTAAAACGGCGGTAATTATTTTATAAAAGGCGTACAGTGCGGCGACGTAAATGGTATAGCCGAAGTGCTCGAAAGAGTTCTTGCCGAGTACCATATTCATTATCGCCATTGAAAGCGCAACGGGCAGAATTATCAACCCTATACCGCATGAGCGGTAGACTTTCAGCCCCTTGACCTTGAAGGAATTTGCGTCTGTTTCAGGTTTATTTTTGCCCCGGTAAAAATTCAAAACCGCTCCCCTCAAAACCGCAAGAAGCAGATAGTAGGCACACAGCGAACCGTACCAGACCGACTTGTTGATTATGCCTAAAGCCCCGTTAAACGCCACATATGCGGCACTTAACGTAAATGAGAAGATGGCAAAGACCACCGTTCTGAAGCCGTACTGGTTAATAAGCTTGTTCGTGAAACTGCGTTTATTCAGCGACGAGATTACACTGCTTTTTACCGTAGGTGCGATAACGACGATTAAGTAAACCAGATACCCGAGCGTCAGCGCCGCAAGGGCATACACGACCCAGTTTATAACGCTGTCCAGAAACATTACGCAGAGCAACGAGGCGGCTATGGCGCAGAGCGTTATTACAAGCCAGATAATTACAAACCAAAGGGGCGGTCGTTTTAAAAAGTTTAAAAAATTTTTCATCTTATGCGTTGATGGCGACGGTGAAGGTACTGCCCTTGCCCACCTGACTCTCTACCGTAATCTGTCCGCCGAGCACGTCTATTACCTTTTTAACAAGCGCAAGACCCAGCCCGTTGCCCTCCTTCTGGTGCGAGGTGTCGCCCTGATAAAATTTATCGAAAATTCTTTCACCTATCTCCTTTGAAATTCCGCAGCCCGTATCGGTTATTGTGACGACGACTTTGCCGTTTTCCTTTTTAAGATATACGCCAACCTTCCCTCCCTGCTCGGTAAACTTGATTGCATTGGAGATGAGATTGTGCCAGACGATATCTAAATATTCGGGGCAGGAGGTTATCTCCACCTCTTGCAAGTCGCAGGTCAACTCAATGCCCTTGCTCTCGATTAATTCTTCATACGAGATGATTATCTGAGCTATACTTTCGTCTAAGCGGAATTTAGTGCGTTCGGGGGTGAACTGCTGGTTTTCCAGCTTGTTCAGCTTTAAAATATTGCCCACGAGCGCCGTCAGCCTTTCGGAGGTTGCAACTAACGTCTGAGCGTATTGCCTGCGTGTTTCGCCGTCCACCTCGCCCTGCAATGCGGAGGCGTAGTTGGATATTATGGCGAGAGGCGTCTTTATCTCGTGCGAGACGTTGGAGATAAAATCGTTGTGCAATACCTCGGTTTTTTCAAGCTCCGCAACCATTTTATTTAAGTTTTCCTTGATGAAGTCGTATTCGTTATAGTGGGCGTAATCGTGGATTATTTCAAGCCTTGAGGAGAAATCGCCCGAGGTTATTTTATCGGTTGCGGTGAGTATTTCGTTAACGGGTTTATCCACCGTGAATCTGCGGCGGACATAGTCGATAACCGTTGCGATGAGCGATAAAACAATTATCGCTACGAGCATTACGACGGCGATAACCGTCTTGTTGTCGGTATGTCCGTCGACAAGCTCCAATACCATTACGGCGATACTGACCACCACCGATATGGATATAAAAAAGAGTATTGCCCCGAAAACCGACCTGAATTTTTTCTTGCCTCTGTTCATTTCAAAACCGCCTTGTAGCCGAGACCGTGCACCGTGACTATCTCAAAGCCGTTGCACTTTCTGGTCTTTTCCCTCAGCTTGACTATATACACGTCAACCGTTCGGGAGGTCGCCGAAGAGTCGTAATCCCAGAACTCCTCCATAAGCTGAGTCCTCGTAAACGTCCTTTTGGGGAAGGAGAGCAGTTTAAAGAGCAAATCGAATTCCCTGACGGTCAGATTTATCTCCTCGCCGTCGATGTAGGCGGTATGCTCCTGCGAGTTCATACGCAGGTTACCTGCGACCAACTCCTTACACCGCTCGATATTAGCCCTGCGGAGCAACGCCTCTACTCGGAGTAGTAATATATCCAGATCGAAGGGCTTGACCACGTAGTCGTCTATGCCCAGCCTGTACCCCCTCTGTTTGGACGCCTTGTCGTCCAGCGCAGTGACGAACAGAATGGGTATGCGGCTATCCTCCTCCCTCACCTGCGAGGCGAGGGCAAAGCCGTCCATCTCGGGCATCATTACGTCGGTTATTATTAAGTCCGCCTGATTATCCTGCAGATAATCTATAGCCTGTCTGCCGTTATAAAAAGAAGCAGTCTGATATCCGCTGCGTATCAATCCCGAGCAGATTATTTCGTTTAATGCCTTGTCGTCCTCGACAACTAAAATTTTAATCATATTACACCGTTTAATTTTGGTTTTGCCATATTGTAATACAACGTTGTTAAAATTTTGTTAAATTGCATATCTAAAAAAACCGTCGGGGTAAGCTCGACGGTTTAATTAATTACTTTTTCTTCTTTTCTTCCCTGCGTTTATCGTTGATAATATCCAGGGCTTTTTCGTCTATGACTGAAATTCCCTCCTGCTTGGCTATCTCAACCATCTGGGTTAATGCCGCTTTTAGGAATATTCTGGGTATCTTTGTCAGCTTGGCGCAAGCGGCGTCGGTGAAGGATACTTCGGGGTCTATGCGCTTTGCGGCATAGATAACCGAATTAACGTCCCCCTCCTTTGCCTGAATTTTTTCGGCGAAGGGACGCCTGAACCTGCTGCACCAGAAGTTGGTGCTGTCCCTGTAGCCGTAGTCCACGGGAACGGGAGGGAAACAACCTGCGTCTATGCCGTTGACTATGCCTTTATAGTGCTTGGACTTCATTAAAATTCTGTCAATCTTTAAAATGAAGTGTGCGCCGAACTTGCTGGTTATGCCGTTGAAATTTCTGTAGGGAGGCTCGTACCCCTCTAAACAACCCGCCTTGTCAAGATATGCGTCCTCCAAGCTGTCGTCCCAGCTGCACTCGAAAATCTGAAAGCTCTCGCCCACGAGCTTGGGGCGGTTTTCGCCTAAGTCGCTGTCCTCTAAAGTGAAGATGCAGTTTTTCATCTTCTCGGCGGTAGTCTCGCCGGGGAAGCCTAAACGCACCGCTTCCTTGAAATACTTGCGTTTATCGGGTATGAAGTTGAGCGTCGCCCTCTTGGTACGCAGGATATTCTGCGCCGTGTTGGAGCTGTTCCTCGCCTCTAAAATCATTGCATAGTGCCCCTTGCCCGCTATGTAATAGGGGAAGCAGAGCGAGTATGCGCCAAGGTTGGTTGAACCGTCCTCCGACGTGGTTGATATCAATATAGTCGGCATAGGGAAAAAGGACGAAGTCTGATAAAAATTATCTACTATTCTTACGTTTTCAAAATCTTTCATAATTTCCACCTCGTCAAATATTATACGCCCGACGGCTTAATTAGTCAATATGCAATAAGAATTTTGACGGCAAAAAAGCACCCCGACTTGCGCTTTACAAATCGGGGTTACATTGGATACGTATTATCAAGGGCTTTAGTGCCGACAGGGGCAAAAGCTTCTTTCAAGAAATTGGTTGTGGGGGTTGTTAAACCTATTATTCCTTGCCGTTCCAGCAGTAGGTGCAAAGATTTTCTTCGGGCAAGCCGGTTGCCTTAATCATATCGTCGAGGCGGTTAAATCTCAACGACGTGAAGTGGAGTTCCTTGCTTATCTCCTCCTCCATCTTCAAGTACTTTTCAGTACCCGGGGTTGAGTACTCCTCCAGCATCTCGGGGGTGGGTATACAGCCCTCCAGCCTCGTTATTACCCTGCGGGCAATGAGTTCCATCTCCGAGGTGGAACGGGAGAAGTTTAAATACTTACAGCCGTACATTATAGGGGGACAGGCTGAACGGATATGCACTTCCTTTGCACCGCTCTGGTATAAAAAGTCGGTAGTCTCCCTCGTCTGCGTTCCCCTGACGATTGAGTCGTCCACGAGCAATAACTTTTTGCCGTTGATTAAATCGTGAATGGGTATGAGCTTCATCTTAGCAATTAAGTTACGCTTTTGCTGCGTGGGGGGCATAAACGAACGGGGCCAGGTGGGCGTGTACTTTATGAAGGGACGGGCAAAGGGAATGCCCGACTGGTTGGCATAGCCTATCGCATGCGCCGTACCTGAATCGGGAATACCTGCAACGTAATCGGGTTTGACGTCGTCACGCTTTGCCATATATACACCGCTGTTATAGCGCATCTTCTCTACGCTTAACCCCTCGTACGAGGAGGAAGGATAGCCGTAATATACCCACAGGAAGGTACAGATTTTCATCTTGTTTCCGGGGGCAACCAAGGTCTTAACCCCGTCCGCCGTCATAACGACAATCTCCCCGGGACCGAGCTCCTTATAGTCGGCATAGCCTAAGTTGAGGTAGGCAAAGCTTTCAAAGCTTGCACAATACGCCCCCTCCTTATGACCTATGACGATGGGCGTTCTGCCGAGCTTATCCCTTGCGCAATAAATGCCCTGCGGGGTGAGGATAAGCATCGACAGCGAACCGTCGATTATATCCTGCGCAAAGCGTATACCTTCGATGAAGTTGTCCTTCTGGTTGATTATCGCAGCAACCAGCTCGGTTGCGTTTATCTCTCCGTTGGACATCTCGAAAAAGTGCGTTCGCCTGTCGATGACGTTTTTAATTATCGCATCGGCGTTATTAATCTTGCCTATTGTGGCAATGGCGAACGAGCCGTGATGGGAACGGATAAATATGGGCTGCGCCTGATAGTCGGAGATACAGCCGATACCTAAAACTCCCTTCATAGACGAAAAGTCGTCTGAGAACCTCGTCCTGAAAGGTGCGTTTTCTATGCTGTGTATGGACTTATCGAAACCCGTTTCGGGGCTGTATACCGCCATACCCGCCCTTCTTGTGCCAAGGTGCGAGTGATAGTCGGTACCGAAAAACAAATCGAATACGCAATCCTCTTTAGAAGCTACGCCAAAAAAACCGCTCATTTAATACCTCTCTCATCGTATGTAGCTTAGCCGAAACCACCCGCCGTTATTTTCTGTACGGGGCTTTTCGCCCTGTACGTGTTAAAGACCTTGCCGACACGTCGCCGCACCGTCTTGTATCTTTGCCTTAAGGGATAGTTTCGTTTAGATATTTTAGCACAGTATATTCAAAATAGCAAGCGAGCGGACAAGCATAGGAATATTTTTTTAACGGCTGATTTTTCCTTTTTTTAAGTTACAACCTGAGGTCTGCATTGACTTTTAAAGGGCGTTGTGATAGTATTAAACCCGTTAAAGCAAATATGCTTAAGAGGAGAAACAATGAAGAAATTTATTAAAACGGCTGTGGTTTTTTTAGCTATCGGGCTGGCGTGCGGAGTGTACTACAGGGAGTTTTCCAAAGGCTTCGGCGTTACCAATCAATACCTCACCTTAGGGCTTGTGCACCCCCACTTCCTCGTGCTCGGCGTGCTGTTTACTCTGGTCATAGGTCTTGTAGCAGACAGGCTTGCAAAATGCGAAAGCAAGCTCTTTAAAGCAGGATTTATAACCTATCTTGTGGGCGTAAGCGGTGCCGGCACAATGCTGCTTGTGAGGGGTACGCTTGAAATTTTAGAAAAATCTGCCCTGTCCGACTTTGCATTTTCGTCAGGCGCTAACGGTGCGATAAGCGGTATTGCAGGCATTTTCCACGCCGCTCTCGGCGTGGGCATCGTGCTGGTATTCATTGCCCTGCTGCTTAAAAATAAGAGCGAAAAAGCTAAGTAAAGCTTAAACTGTTTCAATTTGTATACTCTTTCTACACTATAATAATTGTTCTAAATAATAATTGTTCTAAATTAAAAAAAAGATTTCATTGAGTGTTATAAATTATCATAATTTCAGGTTACAAAAAGTTTTCGATTGAGTTGTTGTACTATTTGACATTTTGTGATAGAATTATTAAGATAGAAAGTTAAAAAAATCCTCGACGGAGTACGAATGGTAAGAGAGATTACAGAGACAGCTATACAGATAGGCAGCCAGAGTATGCATACCGCTATGCTTGCCTGGGGCAGTATCTTCAGCCTTATTGCTACCGTATGCCTGTTTTTAATCAGAAAATTTAATAAGAAAAGACGTATCTGGATGACGTGTATGTTACTCAGCTGTACTCTGCTTTTAGCGTTCGACGCACTTGCATACTACTACAAGGGCAGTACGACCAACGTAGGCTACTACATGGTACGTATCAGCAACTGCGCAGTCTTTATGCTGAGCGACGTCATCTTATTCCTCTTCAACGGCTATATCTCCTGCTGTCTGTTCGGCAAAGGCTTCATTGCGGATAAAAACCGTAAACTGCTCACCACGGGACTCATTACCGTCTATGCCTTGGCTGTTGTCGGCGTGATAATGGTCTTAATTTCACAGTTTACAGGGCTTTACTACACTATAGACGCAAACAACTTATACCACAGAAGCGATTGCTTCTTTATCTCACTTATCATTCCTGCACTCGGTATGCTGATTGATTTGTCGATCGTCATTCGGTACAGGAAGAATATCAGTAAAGAAATTTTCGTGACTTTGCTTTTATACATCATTCTCCCCTTGGTTGCAGAATGTATTCAGGTATTCTGGTACGGTCCTTCGCTCGTCAATCTCTCCATTTGCGTTGCGGTAATCATTATGTTTTCCTTTGCAATCGTCGACCAAAGCAAGGTGCTTACCGTTAAAGAGAGAGAGGCGTTAGAGCTTAAAAATTCGCTGCAGTCCGCCATTGACGAGAGAGAACGCTGCTACGCCGCTGTAGCTCAGATTTACCTCTCAATGCACCTTATCGACGTCAAGACGGGGTACTTTAAGACCATTAAGTCCGCCGAGAGCATTGAGAAAAATAAATACCCTGAAAAGAGCGAACACTTCCCCACACAGATTAAAAACGTGATGGAGAAGCTCGCTACCGAGAGGTTTAAAAAGGCTGTCTTATATTTCACAGATATAACCACCCTCGATAAACGTCTTGGCGATAAAGACGTCATCGAACACGTGTTTTTAGGTACCGCTTCGGGCTGGTGCCGTGAAAGCTTTATCAGGGTCGACAACGACGAGGATGGCAACATCTGGCACGTTTTATTCTGCGTCGAGGTAATCGACGAGTCCAAGCGCAGGGAAAACTACCTGCAACACCTTGCCGAGACGGATATTATGACCGGTCTTTTAAACAGGGGTACGGGCGAGAAAAAGGTCAAAGATTTGTTGAACAGGAACGTCTACGGTCTGTTCTGCCTCTTCGATTGCGACAACTTTAAGGCGATAAACGACGAGTTTGGGCATAACGTGGGCGACATAGTTATAACCAATCTTGCTAAATGCCTTAAACGCTCGTGCAAGGAAAAGGATATCGTATTCAGGTTGGGCGGCGACGAATTTGCCGTATATATGCCCGGGTTACTTAGCGAGTCGGTTGCACTCAACTTCTTCAACAGATTCTTCGACAATCTTTCCAAGGTTAAAATTCCTCAGCTCGGGGACAAAAAAATCAGCGTAAGTATTGGTGCGGAGTTCTTCTACAAAGGTAAAAAGATTACCTTTGACAGTCTGTACAGAAATGCCGACATCGCTATGTACGAGAGCAAAAAGGTTACGGGCTGCAAGGGTACCATTTACAAGGAAAACATAGCACAGCAGCCCAATTAAATAACACGATAATAACGCAATTTGCGTATTGTAAATCCCCCGACAGTTTAATACTGTCGGGGGATTTTGGTTTTAAAAGACGACGGATACGGCAGTGGCGTAGCGATAGGGACTTATCGCTACGCCACTTAAATTTAAACTTTATTCACATTTTCTTATAGCAAGTCTTATCCGTTAATTCCGTCAGTAAGATTAGCTGCGGCTATCACGGAAATGCTCGTACTCGTCCAGAAGCTCTGCTGAGATGCTGGGCGGTATCTTCTTGAACGCTGCCTCAAACATATCACGTGTGAGGGGAATAGGCGTAGTCAATCCGTCCTTTTGCATCTTTTCGAGTGCGAGACGACAGGACTCCTCTAATATACCGCAAATATCCGCTGCGGAATAATAACCTGCCTTTTCAGTGTATACGCCCAGGTTAGGATCGTTGACGACGGTCTCCTTTTCAGTCATCTCTAAGATTTCGTCCGTCGTTATTCCGCTGAGCTCTATACCCTTCAATTTACCCTCGATTATGGCACGCTTTGCCTCTCTGTCGGGAGGGGTGACGTGAATTAAGTGCGAGAAACGCTTATATCTTAAGTATGCAGGGTCGATTACGTCAGGGCGGTTGGTTGCGGCAACCATTATACGCTTGGCTCCGTTTACGCCGAAGCCGTTAATTCTCTGCAAAAGCTCGGTAGTTACCGCAGACTTGTAGTCCTTGGTGTCCTGCGTTCTCTTGCTGAATATTGATTCACACTCGTCCACGAAGAGGACTGCGCCGTCGGGACAGGCGTCTATCTCCTGGAAGAGCTGTTTTACGGCTTGCTCCGACTCACCGACGTAGCTTTTGAAGATGTCGGCGGGAGTTACGATGAAAAGCGGCAGCTGCATTGCGTTTGCAATTGCCTCCGCAAACATCGTTTTACCTGTACCGGGTGCGCCGTACATCAACATACCTAAACCGCCTTCAAGCTTGTAGTACTCCAAAATCTTGGGGTTCTGCGCCATGAACATAAACGACTTGACGAGGTTTTTAACGTTCTCCAGCCCCTTAACGTCGTCAAAGGTGGTCTTGGGAACCGAACCCGTGACAGATGAACCGTACTTCTGTGCCGCACCGATGAGCTTTTTATGATAATCCCTGTACTTGGCACTCTCGGTTTCGTCGTTCAACCTCTCGGAAAGGGTCTTTGCCAGCTGTGCTGCGTGCAGATATTCCTTCCTGATTTCCGCCTGTTCTTCACGGGATAAGTCGTTTTTATCCTTTCTGTTATTTAATATCTTACGTATTTTGTCCGAAGTATCGTTAAACTTTTGCTTTAAGGTTTCAATGCTTTCCGCCTGCGGTGCGCCTGACGCATTGTTTCCGCCGTTATTGCCGTTGTTGCTTCTGCCTATACCTGCCATATATCTCCTCCGTAATAACTATAACGCTTACGCTGTTCGGGTAATAACCAAATTAAACGATATCGTCGATGCCCCTGTCGGTTGAGCCGCTGCCGCCTGTGGTCGAGCCGCCCGTAGTCGAGCCGCCGCCGACCGTATCGCCGGCACCTGCACCGCCGCCCTGTCTGAGTCCTTTTTCCTGAGCCATCTGCCTTATGTACAGCTCAGCTGCCGAAGGCTGTGATGAGGGTGCGGGAGCACCTGACTTTGCTGCACGCTTAGCCTCCTTCTTCCTCCTCTTTTCGTCGGTTCTATACATGGTTAAACGCATCTTTTCAAAGCCAGCCCTCAACGAGTCGGTGATGACGTGAGCCGTTTCCAGCCTGTCTGTTATGGTGGAAATTACCGTAGTCATACGCCTGCGGTTGTTGCGCATTGCACGCCAGGTGCGGAAACGCCTCTTTAAATTCGCAAAGGGACCATAGCTCTTTGAAAGCATCTGTTGGTCGAACTCTTCATTGAACGTTACCGTATCGTCGATGAACTCCAACGCCGTGGAAAGATACGAGGTTGCAACACGTACCGACGTGAGCAGAGCAATGGCGTCCTTCATCTGGAAAGCAACGTCGAGGAAGGTGACCATCATCTGATAACGATAATCCTCCTCACCGTATTTTTCGTAGAACTCAAGAGTCGTCTTGGTCATCTCACGAATCTTTTTATCCATCTGCTGTTGCTGCTGAGCACGCTTAGCTTCCTCTTGTTTGATATTCAGACCTTTGTCCAACTCACTTTCTTGCGTCGTCAGGTCACGCATTCTGCTTTCGTTTTTTGCCATATTAATACTCCTTATAGATTAATTTCTTCCATTGCTTTTAAAAGCGCTTTCTTTTCATTGAGGTTGTTATCAACCCAATCGTGTATGCTTATGGTATGAAGCTTCCATCCGCATCTTTTAAGACTTGAAGGATACCTTAAGTTATAGTCGAGGTAGTTATACTTACTGCCGACGGGCACCTCGCACCAGATGCCGAGCAGCGCCGTCTTTAAGTCACGGGAGAGTATTGCTATAGGCAACCTTACCGAGCCGTCGGTTACGCCGTAGTTGAATACGATACGCTCCCTTGCGATGCCCTGGCTGCAGATATAATCTGCCACCTGTGATATGAAGCCCCTGCCTACCTGCTTGCTTACGAACTGGTCTCTGCCCACAGTACAGAACCTTTCAACCGTTTCAAGGTAATCCCTGATATACGAAATGCTGTCCGAAGTGATGTCAATAGCACGAATTGAGTGAATGACCGTAACCATGCTCTGCGCTCTCGTTACGGCGACGTTGAAGATACATCTGCCGAGTTTGCCCTGGTTTAACTGACCGAAACTCATATGCAGTCCCGTCGAGCGCCTGCCGTGTGTCAACGACAGTATCAAGTGACCTATCTCCTGACCCTGAACGGTCTCTATCGTCTTGAAGAAGATGAGCTTTTCAGGCAAATCGTCGAAGTTTTCAAGTGCCTTGGACATCTTGCGGTTTAACTCTTTATCCGCTTTGACCCTTGACTGTATTGCAGTGCACTGGTCTTCACCGAATGCTACCACGCCTACAGACATTGAAAGCTTTCCGCTCTCCTCGTCGTAGTATGCGTCGAAGTGCTTCTTAAGCTCCTCCACAGCCTTTGCCGCCTCCACTTCGTTTACGCCCTTGCTGACTACGCCGTCGGGAACGTAGACGTCGTTGAAGCCTAAACCTTCAATTCCCTTTTCGGGAAGCCTTGCGGGTACGGGTGCGGGGAAGGTACGCATATTGGGATAGAAGAGCTTTTGCGAAAATTTAATGAGTGACTCAGTCTTACTGCGGTAATGGCAGATGAGTTCCTTTACGGGGAAATTCTCGCTTCGGAGCGCAAGACCTAACGCCGATATCTCGGGCTCTAACGAGTCGTAGCCCTCTTCCTCCTCGCCTGTTACGGGCGAGAGCGTGACGAAGTGCTTGATGGGAGGCATCTGCCATTCGTCGCCGACTATTACGCACTGCTTACTCCTGAACATTACGGGGAGCATAAGCGCAGGCTCTAACTGGCTCGCCTCGTCGACGATGAGCACGTCGAAGTCGTTGAACTGCTCCGAACGGAAGAGAAGGCTTGCCGTATACGGCGAAAGTATCATACACTTTTTAAGCTTTAACACGCCTTCGCCATGCTTTTTAAACATCAACCTGAGATTTTCACCGGGGTTGTTGTCCTGTATGAAGATAAAGTCGTTGTCGTCGGGCTTTATTCTCCTTAAGCACCTGCCCTCGATTAAATCGACGTTATATTTGAATATGGACTCCTCAATGGAGCGTAACTTATCGAGGTTGCCCTCCATACCGTTGCCGAGACCGTTACGGGCAACGCCGAGCGTCTTGTTGCGGAGCTCTACCGCAAGGGCAAAGAAGGAGTGTTCAAAGGCATCTGCAAAGGTTATGCCCTCGGGCAGTTTAATCTCCTCCTTTTCAAAAGGATAGAAAAACCTGATAAGATCGAGGACGTTGTTGGGATCACACTTAATTGCACTGTAGGCAATTGCTGCGCCGATGACGTCACGGTTCTCCGCATCCTGATTGAGCACGTCAAGCTCTTCAAAGGTGCACAGACCGCCGGTGACGGTGAAGTAGTTTTTAAAGTACCTCTTGCCGAAATCTGCAAGCTTGGTCAATACGCCGTTGATTGCCGTAAGCGTACTCTGCCCGATGTTATGCAGGAGGTTGAACGCCTCTGCAGTGTTAATAGGCAGACCGCCGATCTTCGCCCACTTCTGCTTGAAATGCTTGACGGCGCAGAGCGAGGAAGCAATGGATATTGCCTTGCCCTCTTCGCCCTCGTTGTATACGGGGATTATCTGGTTGATACGGGCAAGCTCCTCCCTGACGAGCAGAAGCTTGTAACCCGTCTGGTAACCGCTGACAAGCTGACCGACGGTTAATCCGCCGAATACTCCCTTGCCGACCTTTTGTGCACATTTAAACAGCAGTTCGCTTGAAGCTATTGCGCTGTCGATAAAGCCTTTGACCTTGTCGGGTGTGCACTTTGACGCAACCAACAGAGCGCATTGAAGCTCGTCGTCGGAGAGTTGCTTTTTAAAGCAGCGGTATATTTCCTGAATCTTCTCGTCAATCTTACCCTGTAACTCTGACGCCTTGAAGTATTCCGCCGTAGCCGTAACCACTTCGCCGAACGTCGGGTTGCTTAAAAAGCTCAACTCGCACAGCTTGGTATAGGCACCTTTTGCCTTGAAATCCAATGCCTTGGGTTTATCGCTCTCGCCGTTGTAGGTGGCAAGGGCGGGAGCTGATTTGCAGATAAGCTTAGACTGCTCTTCGGTGAGCTCCTTTTTGAATACGCTGAAACTGTGTGAAAGCGCCTCTTCCTTTTCAATTGACAACTTTGCAATCTGGTCTGCAACGGTTGCAAGAACGGTTGTGACCTTTTCACCTGCAAACGTGTTGCCTTCGGTAAAGAATATACCTGCATTATCGGTTATGGACTTAATCTCGGTAAGCTTAAGCTCTTTATCGCAGGCTACCGCACCGAGGGCTATAAGCGTTCTGTCGGTATCGTCCTCACGTTTGATGATATAGCCTTCACCGAACTCGTCAAGGCATTTATAATAATCTATAAGCTTTGCTTCAAGCTCGGCAATGAGCTTTAACGCTTCTTCGTTATGAATAACGTCTAAAATAGTCCTTTCCGAGAGAACACACTGCGTTGCCGAGATAACTTCATTGAGAGTCAACCCGGAGGCGTTGGCTGTGAAGCGGGAAAGGGTCGTGCTTACCTCTGCATGAGCCGTGGCTGCAAGACTGCCTATCTCCTTATTGGCAACCATCGCCTTTTCTACGTCGCACTTATCGTCGACGTTAAACCAGGGGCAGAGCCATATGGAGTGCCCTCCGTCCGCAGTCAGCTGCGAATAGTAGACCGAAGCCTTCTCTACCGCAGAGTACATCTTATTATAGGCGTCTCTCGATATCAGCGCAGTGACGGCGGGGTCGGTAAAGCGTACAACGGGCATATCTATCTTGCAGAATGCGTCCATTGCGGCATAAAAACTGTCGTCAGCTAT
Source organism: Candidatus Coproplasma sp. (assembly GCA_051892535.1). Lineage (GTDB taxonomy): Bacteria > Bacillota > Clostridia > Christensenellales > Borkfalkiaceae > Coproplasma. Next base: position 18,445 of record JBJFGI010000058.1, read on the forward strand.
GCACTTATCGTTGAACATCAAGTCGATATACGCCGAGATCTGGTTAAAGAGTTTTGACCTCTGTGCCATTGCGTGAGAGGCGTCTCTCTCCAGCGAGACGGGCTCGACGTAGTCCTTACAAGCCGATAAAAGACGCTTGAAGTCCTGCTTGACTTCGGCAGGGTTTATCTTTGCAGCCTTAGCCTCCGTTTCGCTGTCCAGAAGCATTGCGAACTTTCTTAAGCTGTCGGGGAGCTTTGCGTAGACCTCGTTTAACGCCGAAATCTTCTTTGAGACGAGCATTACCCTCTTGTTCTCGGAGAGCAGTGCGGAGATCATATTTGCGATGGTTACGGTCTTGCCCGTTCCGGGAGGACCTTTGATTACCATGCTCTCGCCGTTGACCACCCTTGTGATTATGTCAGCCTGAACGCTGTCGTAGGGCAATATGAATTTAGGAACGACGTTTAAATTTTCGCTGGGCTTTACGGGGTCTGCTGAAAATGAAAACAGCTTTTCAACCAACGGGTGCCTCTCTATCCTGTCCCTGTTGCGCCTGATATCGTAATAGGTACAGATTTCCGAATGGTTGTACTGGGAAATCGCTATTACCTCTTTATCGAATTCAAACAGGGTATTGTTGTTCTCCCCGTCTGTGCGGATACAGGAATCTATGTACTTCTTAACCTCGGCAAAGTAGCTTTCACCGTCGCCTAAAGCACCTAAGTCAACTACCGACTTATCGTCTATGGTTCCCTTGGGCATGGGGAAGTCTGCCGCAATCTCTTCGCCGTAAATTTGCGCAAGCTTTGCCGTGAGGCAGGGGTTAACGTAGATGTCGTCGTCGATGAACTCAATTGCCGCAGGGGCGGAGTTTGAGGTGACGACTATCCTTATGGGGAAGACGAGCAAGGGGGTTAATATATCCTTTGCCACCTCCTTACCGAAGGACTGAACCGATACACGCCAACGCAGTGCGCCGACGCTTAAAAACAGAGGGTTGTTGCCCCTTAAGGTCAAATCCTTTTTTGCGTTGGTTATAAACGTGTGAAGAGCTTTAACGTCCTTCTGGTTATTGGCGTCGTGCCAATCGAAGGTGTTTATGTGTCTGCTTATACGCTGTTCCGAAGAGGACGCAAGCGCACTGTTCAATAGAATAGTATTACCTACGTTGCCCCTACGCTCTGCAATGACCCCGAGCGTGTATGCGCTCTGGCTGATGCAGGTGTGAGTTAAATAGAAGGTATTCTTTCCATTGCTTGCACCAAGGTCTATAAGCTTATTGTCGGATACTTCGTTAATATGTAACAGCTCTTCAATAAACCCGTCAAGTAACTGCTTTGCCATTTTTTACCCCTTTATGTTTATTTTATCTATTAATCTAAATCAATCAGATTGAGTATCTGACCTCTGTTAACGTCCTTGCCTAAACAGTCCTCCTCGAAGGCACGGGCGTCACTTTCAAAAATCTGAATCATATACGTTTCAAAATCCTTGGCGATAGAGTGGTAACGGGAGTTGTTATATCTCCACTGCTCTATTCTGCCCGGAGTTACGTGCAGTTCGGTACCGTACCACTCCTGCCAACCGCTCTCTAAAGCCATGTGCTGGAATGCGTGGAAGCTCTCATGGCAGACGGTGCTTACCGTCCATTCAAAGTTATTTACACAACTCTCTTTATATAGAATCATCTTACCGCCGTCGCAACACAGACCGCCGGCACCTTTTGGGGAGAGCTCTTTCCTGACCTCGACTACGGGAGAGATATCCACGCCAAGAGCACGCAGGACAAGTTTTGTTGCTTCGGTTAAACGCTCCGACTTAATTTCAAGAGAAAAATCTTTCCATTCGTCCGCCGAAGCGCCTGCAAGCAGGCAGTAGGTTGAAATCATACCGCATTTCTGGAATAGGGTGAAATTACCCTGCATTATCTTGCGGATATTGTCAGGCTTGACTATGCGGATATCGTCGTAGTCAAACTTCTTTGCTTTGTTTAATACAAGGTCTTCGTGATAATTACCCCAACCGTTGTCGATAAATAATCCCTGACGGACGAGGTTGAGCATGTATCTCTCGGCTATGGGGAAATTATCCTGTGAACGTTCGGAGACTATTGCCCTCCAGTTTGCGCCTACGTGGAATGCCTTTACGCCTTCGTTTAAGCCCACAAACCCCGCAAAAGGCATATTTGATTGAACCCATTCCCTGTCCTCTGCACTGTCTGTAACCATGCCAAGTTCTTTAAGCTCCTCCAGCGTGGGGAGGAAATCGGGCATTGAGAGGTAGAACAAACTTACGTCGAGCGAGGAATATCTTTCACTGCCCTTAATCGCCTCGAGTACGGCGTTGTACACCTTCTGACTGCCGTCGTCCGTGACGATATACGCCTTTCTGCCTCCTTTTGCAAAGTCGATTACGGCACGCAGAAAGTCGTTGCGGTTGTTTGCCCTGAAATGCAGTATGCCGTAGATTATGCAGTCTGCTTGTTTGGAGGCAAGATATGAAAATACCGTTTCGATTATGTCTTTACTCTGGTTTTCTAATGCCCCTGCCTGCAAGGTATAGACCGAGGCTCCGTTTGAACGGGCATAGGCAAACAGCTCGACCTCCTCGCTGAAGGGCGAACACAAAACCAAGGCGTTTGCCAGATGCTCTGCATTGATTATCGAGGGCTTATACTCGTAATTTGCCTTTTTTAAGTCGGCAGTAATATCGTTAAGACCCGTTCTTATTACGTCCTCTGCCTGGCTGACACGCATCTGTTTTGCGCTGTTTATCGCAAAATTGCGTACCTCCTGCAAGTCTGCAATAAACTGCTTTTTGACGTCGGGGAATTTAGCGCCGTCAATGAACATTGCAGGGGGGACTTCTAACCCCTCTGCCAGGACAATTTTCTCATTAAACTTGTCGGCAATCTCCATGCACTTTTCGGCGGAGTCTGTCAAACACCTGCCCTCGCAATCCCTTATCTGGGAATTTAACGTGAGGGCGTCGAAGGCTATGCCGTTTATCTTTTCCGCAGTCGTCTTAACGCTGTTCAACAGCTCGATAGTCTTGCGGAAGGAAGGGTCGCAACCCGACAGCGTCTTTTCGATATACCCTTTCAAGGCTGAATAAGCGTCCGCCTCGTAGCCGTCGCAAAAGTAATTGATTGCATGAATTTTGAGGTTGATTTTTATTATCAAAGCCTCGGCAATCACCTTTTTCTCCGGACGCAGGTAGGGGTTTTGCGACAACTCTTTTGCCGACTCCAACCCCTTTTGCAACTCTACGGGATTGATACTTGAAAAATATGTAGTATTAATGGCGTTTAATATGTCCTGAAAATTCATTGCAGTGCCGTCCTACGTAATTTAAGAATTATAAATCGTCGTTGCCAATGGGAATAATATCGTCGATAGCCGACCTCTGCTCAGTCTGCTGCTGTTGATTTTCCTGAGGAGCGGGGGATACGTTAAGACCCAGTCTTGCTGCCCTTTCCGCATTTCTCCTCCTTGCCTCGTCGTCAGCCGCCTGATTGGTGTTAACCGCAGCTGTGTTACGGGTACGGGTGGTGTGAACGTTGGGATTGTTGAGAGCTTCGTCTTCCTTATCGGCAATCAACTGCTCCTGAGCAACTCGCCTTGCATCCCTGCGGATATAAGTCAATTGAGCTGCATTCATTCTGTGAACACGAATCTCTTCCTCAACCACGCTGGTTATAGCCTGAATACTTGTATACAGCTCGCTTACGCTCTCCTGACTTGCCCTGCCCGATAACATTTTAAGCATTGTAGTGAAGTCGATACGGCTGCAGAATAACGTAAATTTTGCGGGGTCAGTCGTTCTGTAATTTTCAAGTCTCTTAATTACTTTGTCAAACTCACGGGCAAGGTCGTCCCTTATCCTCGTATCGGAACCTGCAAATTGTATCTCTTCGTTAAGCTCGATAATACGGGAGTTGAAATCTTCGTTTACCTCAGCTAATTCTGACTGATAATCTGCAATCTGGTCTTCGTATGCCGTACAACGTCTGTCTACTGTTGCCTGATCCAATTCACCGTTCATACCGGCAACGATAACTTCCTTCATTTCATTGTTTATTGCCGTTATGCTTGCATTAATTCTATCCGTTTCAGCCGCATGTTCATTCTTAAGCGCAGCCAAATCCGCCCTCATACCTTCAACGTCGTTGAGCTTTCTCGTATGCTCACGGTATTCGGCAACGGAAGTCCTGAGTGCGTCGGTACGCTCTGCATACGACGAACCCTTAATAATTCCGTAGATGTCGTCGACCTGAGGATTATAGGTATCGTAGAAGTCCTCTCCTGCTTTTGCCTTGTTCCAGAAGGAAACTGCTTTCGTAAGCTTGCTCCACTCCTTAACCTTGGCAAGAGCACCCCTGAGGCTTTCTACGTTTTCGGTAAAGCACTGGTAAAGACCGACGTCTGCCCTCCAATCCAAGAGAATGTTAAAGACGTCAACCTGATACTCTCCGGCTTGCTTACTCATTACGTCCGAAACGTTTTCAAGTTCTGCACGAATCTGCAAAAGAATTTCCTTGCTCTCGTTAAGCCTGCCGCATAAAGTCTGATTGTCGCTGCGGAAACTTAAGATTGATTCGGTAACCTTAATGCAATCGTTTAAATTTTGTAAAACTACGTCTTTCATATCCATATTAATACCCTCCTTAACCTTTGCGGGACTGCCCATTAATTTACTGCGTTCAGTCTCCATTTTAGCTAAATTTACGCTCTTATATTTGGTGCCGTTTAACAGCTTTGCTATATAGTCTGTAAGTTGCAAAATCTTTTTACTGACACTTTTAAAGCCGTTTTGCATGCCGTATTGTGCCAATAAAAACAAATCGTCGTACAGAGTCTGGGAATAGGCTTCGTTTTCGTCGCTGGCGTAACCGTCGACCTCCTCATCCAATATAGCCGTGTTAAACTTAACGCCGTTTTGCTTTAGAATTTCAAAAAGAGTTTTCTTGTCCATTATCTGCCGTTATTTTCCTTTTGTTACGTTTTCGATAAGCTTTCTCGCTGCGTCCAACGGGTTGCGGTTATTATAGAACTCGATATCGTCGTCGCTGAAGACAAGCATATTTCTGCTTTGAAGCTCCGCAAACTTTATAAGCTCCCTGAATACAAAGAAGTCGTTCTTTCTGAACTCTTCGCAGATTGCTTCCCTGTTCTTTTCGTTAACGTAGCGGTGACCGCCTTGACCTATGTTGAAGAAGCATACCCAAGCCGTTAAACCCTTGCTGTTATCATCGCTGAAGGTCTTTTTAAGGTTCTGGTCGAATTTATCCGTCGGAGCTGCCTTCTGCAAGAATTTATCACATATAAGCCAGATGTTTATGTACCTTGAATCACGCCAGCCAAAGCCGTCTTTTGAAAAGACTGTCAGCATTTCTGCCACCGTCATCTTTACTACGCCGAATAACGGTGCACGAGTTTTATTGTTTTTACAGGAATTGAGCACCTCCTGCAACGACTTTATGGAATCCTTATTGCGGTTGTTTGCTGACGACGCCTCTGCAATGTGGATATCGGGGAACATTGCGGCTATCCTGTTCTTGTTATAAGGGTAACCGTACGTGTCCTGCGCATCCCTTGAAAGGGCTATGTTGGAGCCTGCAAGCATCTCCAACAGCATTTTAGCCGTCATTTTTTTCAGCTCTTCCCAAGTCAAATCTGCGGAAGCACCGTTATCTGCGACGGGTGCCCTGTCTGCATAGACGATTTTGGAATAATAATCGGTAGCCACCCTGCAACGGTATTCTTCCGTACGGTCTGAATCTACGTAGTCCTTATCGTAATAATAACCCATTTTTGCCACGGCGTGAGGATAACCGAGCTTAACCGCCTCACGACAGAACTCTATAGCCCTGTCGATTAACGAGAAATCTTGCTGAGTTTCCAGCCATTTGCCGTACAGATTTTCCGACAGAGCGAATATCTCCCTTCCCTTTGCACTGATGCGGAGATTGGGGATATAATCGGTAGTAACCTTTTTATCTACTGCCCTCTGTCCGTCGTATAACTCCAACTCTTCCTTGATAGTCTGTTTTTTGCTCATAAGTTTATCTCCGTATATTACCTTTAGTCAACAAGGTCTGCCGCTTTAACGGTAATTGTGTAGGTCGTACTGTTTACTGCAAAATGCGTATCGTCACCTTCGTAACCAATGACTATAGTGTAAGTTCCGCTCTCAGTAAAGGTTATTTTACCGTCAACTACCTTCAAATCGGTTGCTACGCCGTCCTTTTTAATTGATGACGTAAGCTTGTTGGCGTCAAGCTCCGAAACGCCGTTTATCGTAACGTTAACGGTTGCAGAACCTTCACTCAACGTAACTTCGGTTGCACTGAAATCCGCAGAAATTGCAGTGACCTTTTTGGCAGTTACGGTCACGACAGCGCTGACGGATTTGTAATTGGTTGAATCGGTGGGATTGAAGGTTACGACGTAGTTATTTTCGCCTAATGACACTACCTTACTGTCGCCGGCAGCCCATACCCAGCTGCCGCTCAAAGTCTGAGCAGGAAGCCTTTCGGTGATATCGGCAAGCGTTACACCGTATATAACGGGTTGGCTTACTGTATATGTATTGTCAGATAAGAACCCTGTAAGAGTAGGCGTAGCCTGAGTTATGGTGTACGTTCCTTTTACGGTGGTTATATCGTAGTTGGGGTTTGAACCAGGCGAAATAATTATGTCGTACGTGCCAACGGGTGAAGTGCTGGTTGCCGTGGTCGATACGGTGTAATTTACTCCGTCATCACGATATATTGTGCCTGACGTCAAATCTACGTAAAGCTGTGCAATAGCTCCACCATAGACGGAGTTTGCATTTCTTGCCGTCAAGGTGATTGGAGCTTTGGCTATCGTATAATCTTTGGTTAACGTGCCCGTCAACTCATAGTTGCCTGCAGCCGCTCCCGTAAGTGCGGTAGCTGTAGCAGTGTAATCGCCTGCGTTAGTATTTACGCCGCCAGAAACCGTTACGTTCACGACGTCGCTGCCCACCTTATTGCCAACGGTTGCAGTAACCGTCCTGGCCGTACCGTTATAGACGAGCCCTGTTACGTTATTCCAGGATAAGGTAGCAGCAAGTTGTTCTATTGTATATTCACGTGAGCTCTGCTCTTTGGAAAGACTATAGTTGCTTGCAGCACTGCCTGTAAGGCTTGCCGTTGCAGTGTAGGTGCCTGCGTTGATTTCATTACCGCCTGTAACTGTAACAGACACGTCGTCGCTGCCAACCTTACTGTCAATGGTTGCCGTAACGGACTTTTGCGTGCCGTCATAGACGAGGTCGGTATAACCGCTCCAGGTCAAGGTAACGGGGCGTGCTGTGATTTTATAAGTACTGCCAACGCAAGTTATATCGTAGTTACTGTAAGTGCCTACCGATACGGTTATATCATAATTACCAACGGGCGAAGTACTGGTAGCCGACGTCGTTGCCGAGTAGGATACTTCGTTGTTATAAATAGTACCGCTTGTCACATCAACCTTAAGCGTCGAAATAGCTGAACCGTATTCGGAAGTAGCTTCGTTTGCCGTTAAGATGACAGGCGCTTTAGCTATAGTATAAGCCTGGGTGCTGTTAGAAGGTAATTTGTAGTTTGCAGAAGCTGTGCCGCTAAGGCTTGCCGTTGCAGTGTAGCTGCCTGCGTTGATTTCATTACCGCCTGAAATTATCACAGATACGTCGTCTCCGGCAACGGTATTTCCTAAGACCGCCGTAACGGACTTAGCCGTAGCGTTGTAGACGAGGTTGGTATAACCGCTCCAGGTGAGGGTAACCTCTCTTTGAGTAATCGTGTAGGTCCTTGCATAGGTTGTTATATCGTAGTTGTCGGTATTTCCGGTAATGTTTACAGAAATATTATACACGCCAACCGTATTACCCGCCTCTCTCGAAAGAGAATAGGAGAAGTCGTTGTTATAAATCGTTCCTGTCGTTACTGCGACTAAATTTGCTTCGGTCTGTCCGTAAGTTACCGTATAGTTGTTGGGATTTATTGTATATTGCGCCTTTGCAATCGAATAAGTCTGAGTAAACGTGTCAGCGATTTCGTAATTTGAGGATGCAGAACCGCTAAGCCCTGTAACCGTAGCGGTATAATTTCCTGCGTTGATCTGGTTACCGTTTGAAACTATAACAGACACGTCGTCGCTGCCAACCTTATTTGCAACCGTTGCAGTAACATTCTTAGCCGCACCGTTATAGGTGAGGTTGGTATAACCGCTCCAACTGATAGTTACGGGGCGTGCGGTGATTTCATAAGTATCGTCAACGCAAGTTATATTGTAGTTATTGTAAGTGCCTACCGATACCTTTACGGCATAAGTGCCGACGGGTGAAGTGCTGGTTGCCGTCGTCGTTGCCGAGAAGCTTACTTCGTCATTATAAATAGTACCGATTGTCAACTGTGCCGTAAGATTGGATATGGCGTTACCGTATACGGAAGAAGCATTGTCTGCCGTCAAGGTGATAGACGCTTTAGCTATAGCATAATCTTGTTTTAAAGTTCCTTCTATCTTATAATTTCCTGCAGCTGCACCTGAAAGCGAATTAACCTGTGCAGTATAAGAGCCTGCGTTGGTCTGAACACCGTTCAGAATGACTGCGATAACCTCGTCACTGCCTACCGTGTTGGTAATTGTTGCAGTTACGTTTTTAGGATTACTGTCATAGACAAGACCTGCATAACCGTTCCAAGCGACTTCAACGCTAAGTCTGCCGATGCTATAGGTAAGCGATTTGCCAGTAATGAGATTATAGTTGCCTGCGGCTCCGCCTGCAAGTTCCGCCGTTGCGGTATAAGAACCCGCATCGGTCTTGATATTGTCCGTAACGTTGAGGTAAACATCGTCATATGCGACGGCATTGTTCAGCGCTGCCGTTATTGTTTTAGGGTTGCCGTCGTAGGTGAGATTCTGATAATTATCCCAGGTTATAGTAACCGTCCTCTTATCTATTGTATACGTACCCTCGTTGAGAGTTACTACGTAGTTAGTGTAATAATCTCCCGAAAGGATAACCGAAATGGTATACGTGCCTACCGAATTACCCGTCTCCCTTGAAAGCGAATAGGTGAAATCGTTGTTTACGGAATCTTTCTTGTAGATTATTCCCGTAAGCGTTTCGGTTAAATCTTTAGACGCATCTCCATACGTCTGTGAAAGACTATGGGGAGTTATTGTTACTGCGGCTTTAGCAATCGTATAATCCTGGCTGAATACCTCGTTTATTGCGTAGTTGCCTGCGGTTTCACCTGAAAGCGAGGTGACTTCTGCAACGTAGTCGCCTGCGTCGGTTTTGTTGCCGTTTGCAACTACAATAGTGACGTCGTCACCTGCCACTTTGTTGGTAACGGTTGCCGAAACGGACTTAGCCTCGCCGTTATACACAAGGTTGGTTGTATTCTGCCAACCTACGGTGATAGGTCTTTGAGTGATTGTAAGGTCACCTGCCTTGAAGGTTATTGCGTAGTTGTCTGAAGTATAGCCTGAAGGTATTACACAATCGGTGTAAGTGCCTACGGTTTTGTAATTATTTGTAAATATATATGAAACCGTACCGCCCAGGACGGAAGCCGTTTCGTTATTTACAAAACCATCGTAATCAACACCGTTATTTACAAGCGTGTTGCCGTAAACCGCAGTGCAGTCGTTTGCCGTTACCGTTAAAGCCTTCTTAGCAATGGTGTAGCTGAGCGTGTTATTAGTCAACGTATAGTTGCCGTCATTACAGTTTGCGGTTGCGGTATATGTACCTGCGTTGATTTTGCCGCCGGAAACTACCGTAAGTTCCTTATAATCGTCGTTGGCAACACCCTTAGCCGTAGCCGTGGGCGTCTGCATCAAGCCGTTATAAGTAAAGTCATAGTTACTCCAGGATACCCCTACTGCAAGCGGGGTAATTTCATAGCTTGCTTTACTTGTGTTGTTGAGTTTATAGTCGTCAGTATTGCTGATATATACAACGAAATCATACATTCCTGCATCAATGCAGACTGCGTAGGGAGTAATAGTTTCGATTAAGTTGACGTGCAGATAATAGCTTATGCTATCGCTGCCGACGAGCTGGTCGTTATCAAAAGTAGCCGTAATCGTCTTTGCCGTACCGCTGTAAACATGGTCGACAGGCATTTCCCAGCCGAAGGAGATTTCCTTCTGGGCAATGGCGAGATTTGACGTCGCCTGTGCCGAGGAGGTGAGCGAGGTTACGTCGCCGCCGTCGGTTGATACAATTAATACGTATTCACCGACGTATCCGTGCGATATCGAGGGATGAGTGAGAGAAAGGTCTTTGTCGCTTCCTACCACTGTGTCTCTGTGCTTCCATTCGTAGACGAGCGAAACGCCCTCCACGGGGGAGGCTGTGGTTGCCTCAAACGTAACGTCGTCACCGTAGGTGATTGAATAGTTAGCCTGAACCGTAACCGTGGGGTTATTTAAGGTCCACTCGGGACAGAGGGTTAAGGAAGTTCCGTCTATTGAGTCAAACGCATTGGCAAGCGTTGTGAGCGTGTTGCTTGCGGTCGAACCCTCGCCGTACTTCCACACGAGAGTGAAGCCCTCCCTTTGTAAGAAACTGTTGAAGAAGGTGTTTGCGTTGCTCTTAGCTACGTATCTGTAGTCGAGGAAACTGTCGTCCAATTCGTCGCAACAGAATTCGGTCTGCTTAGCCCTTAAATCGTACTTTGTATCGTTGCCGGACTCAACGTAAATCTGGTATACCTTTTCAAACTCCACCTTGACGGTTGCGCTGTCGCCCATAACGTAGTCGTTGTCTGAAGATATACTGTCAAGGATATAGCCGTTGCAGTTCTCGTAGCTCCACTTAAGGTCGGCAACGTTCGCCTTGTCGGTATGCTCAAGGTAAGCATAGGTATCGGAATAGCTTGAAAGCGACAACGTTTCACCCTTATTACCGATAGTTAAAGGAATAACCTTGCCTCCGCAAGCTGCGTAGGCGGTTTCGTCATATTCAAACGCTATGTAACCCTTGTCCTCGTCAAGGTCGCCGGGAAGCGTAGCGTTGGCAAGCTTGAGCACACTTTCACGGTTTTGCAGGCTCATTGCGCAGTCGAACAGCTTGGCACGGAACAGTGTAGCGCTATCGCCGTCAACCAAAATGCTCTTACCCTCTACGTTGGCGTCGGCAAGTTTATCTGTGTCTATAAGTTCAAAACTATCGTGAAGGACGTACTCCTTTACCGTGTTTTCCGTGAACAGTCCGCAATCGATTGCCGTAACGGGCTTTCCGTTAAACGTAGTTGCAATCTCAACCTTTTCGCTCTTACCCGACAAAACTCCGCTTACCGTGTAGCTGTCCGTCGAAGCATTGTAATCGTAGATAAGAGTACGCAAGCCGTAACCCTGACCGAAAAAGCCCTTTGCAAACAGGAATACGCCGTAGAATGCACATGCCAGGGCGAGAAGCAGGGTTACTATTACGGTAAACACACTGCTTCTGAGCTTTTTGGAGGTGTACAGCGCAGTGATTATCGCACATATTACCGAGACGGCGTGAACGGCTGTCCAGAGAATGAGTGCTATGTTGGTCAACACCGTGCCTTCCAGCATAAGCAGGATAACCGTTCCGCTTGCGCATGCAGCGCAGGTGAGCAGAACGTAGACTAACCATACCGCAAGGGAATACCTGAAACGGTAGTTAGTCGCCACCGTACCTATGATTAAATATACGACGTCAAGCAACAGCAGTACTGCGGGGAAAGCTATAAACTTAAAGCTGTAGCCGCCGATGATGAGCAGCGCTGTAATTAATGCGTCAAGTATGACTGCAACGGCAATGCCTGTAATCAGCAGGAATTTTGAATTGCGAATATTGATTGAGGTATAAGTCTTTTGCGATTTATTGCTCATAATACTTGTCCTTTAATTCACACTTAAATTATTTTTTTAGGCGAATCGATATAGCCGTTTGTGCTTAAGTCGAATTTACTCAAAACATATCTCTCTGTGCCGAGGGCGAAGAGCACTATAGTGTCGTCCTCGAAGCAGTACTTTTCGTGGAAAAGATGCTTAATCCTGAGCGTGTGAGAGAGAACGTTCCTGTATCTGCCGTAAGCCTTCTTTGCCGCAACCTTCTTTTCCCCCGAAAGGTCTGCTAAATCTTTGCATAACGGGCAATTGCCGTTAGTCAATGCCGTGTTGGTGAAAGTTCTTCCGCAGCACGAGCATTGGGATACGCTGTCACTGCTTACCATAGCCATTCTGTCTACCGCAAAGCTAAGCGTCGACGTGAAATAACGTACAGGTTTATCCTGCTGGAAATCAGTATACACTTCTTCAGGATAAGGACAGTTTGCGCACTTGATTCTATCGCCGACGGAAATCGACTGGCTTCCGCAGACGTATGCCGAACAGCTGTTGTTCGTCCTTGCCACCCACTGGCAATAAACGGGTTTAAGGTGATTTGCAAGTTCGCTGTACTTAACTATCTCGTTTACGGTTTCGTCATCTATACCCAGATCGCTCCTCTCGGGCTCTAAAGTAATAGAACGGTTTACCGTGACGCCCTCCTCGTTGACAAAGGAGTATTCTATAGTGTTTGAATATATGAGGTCTTTATCTTCGTTACAGTTGATGCAGTGGAGAGAGAGACTGCCGCCGAAGCCGATTACCGCACGCAAAAGGGGCTTCGTGCCGAAGTATACGTCGTAGTAGGCGTTGTTCCACTTGACGTGTGAAATGCTTAATACCTTAATACTCGTACAGCGTAACGTCGTGCCGTTGTGCGATGCGCTCTCTATGAGCTTTTTAAAGGTCTTTAAGTCGTAATTGTCCTCCATTGCTTTGGTTTCGGGATTGACCACCTGCCTTTTGCTGAAGCAGAGGCACTCGCCGAACTTTAAGCTGTATTTCTCACCTTTGACAAGTTCGTCAATGGCGGTTAACGTATCGACGGGGACGTCTCTGACGTCTTTATCAAGCGTATCGGTGTTTGCAGGAGCTTTCTCCAACATAGCGTCTACTATGCTTGCCTCCCTTGAGCTGAGCGGATATACCTTGTTTACGCCCGTTCTGCGGAAGTATATCTTTGCCATCACCGTGTAGAATGCCTGACCTGTACCGCATAAGTCGAGCTTTACGAATGCACCGTAGATATCCTGCGTGCCTGCGTCGCCCCTGCCCTTGGTAAGAGAGATGCCAGATACGTTGAATAACCTTTTAACGACGTTTCTGATCCCGTCCTCAAAGCCCTTTGCGTCATCGGGATTGTCGTTTCCGCAGCGTTTGTATTCAATGATGGAATACTGCATGTGGAATTTTGTGGAGATTTTATTAAGGAGTCCTTCCCACTCCGAGGAGCCGTCGTCCTGCGAAGCGCCGCCACGCACTGCCGAAAACCAGGATGCACCTTGGTCGTTGATTGCTATGACCTGTGCATTCTCAGCATACTTCATATCGCCGTACACGTAATTACAGGTAGGCGTTTCAATCATCGGTCTGCCCTGCTCGTCTACGCTTGCCTTGGCATCCGCATCCTTTATCTTACCCTTTTGCAAAAGCTTGTAAGCGCATTCGAAGGTGTCTTTGTATTTTTTACCAATTATAATTCTCCTAACCGACATAGTACGCTCCTTTAATTGTTTCCGTTACTGTTATCCATTGCGAGAATTTGCTGTATTTCTGCAACCTTATTAGCTTCCTTTGCAAGCGTATCGCAGAAAGCATCGTCACCCTTGCGTGAGTAATTCCATAATCCGTTGATGAAGGCGTCGAACGTCCTTGCAATACGGGGACGAATCTTTCCCTTGCTGCCTGCCGCCTTACATCTGGGGCAATCTGCTTCCCAATGCTCGTTAAATTCAAGGACGTGGGGACGGCAATGAATTAACTGTCCTAACGACGTTCTTTCACGGCAGGTTATACACGACTTGATTGACGCAGCGTACTGACCTACTCTGCACTTCTGAGGACACTTTTCCTTAAGCTTACACGTTCTGCAGGCAAGCATTAAGTCTGCGTCGCCGACGTTGGCGTTTGCCTTATACAGCTTGAGCGCAGGACAGGCAGAAAGTTCATCGGTAAACTTTGCACAGTGGCTCATTACGCAGATCTTTCTGCAGTAGATATCCCTGTCGTGCTGGTCGCCGTTGGTACACATGCTGACCGAATCGTCGTAAACGCACTTATAGCCCTCGGTCTCCCTCGAACGGGAGAAGGTAGTTCTACACGTCGAGCACTGGAAATCGTGTACGTTCATTTCACGCATGAGCGTACCCCTCTCGTCGTCCTGACGGCACAATTCGTTCTTGTTACACCAAACTCCGCCCTCACGCTCTTTCAAGGTCAGGTAATCTTCCTGAGTTAACAGACGGACGTTTCCGCAGTGCTTACAGCGGAGGGTTACCATGTTCTCGTTATTACTGCCCGAAATAATGGTTGCGTCGCCGCTGTTGCTGGTCATAAGACCTATTCTTGTAAAGTATGCTAAAACGTATCCCTCCAACGCATTCATATCTGCGAGGGAATAGATGGTTACGTCGTTTGCCTGCTTGATACGGAATACACGTCCGATACGCTGATCCATTGAAAGAGGGTCGCTGGTAACCTGGAAGTTTATAATTACGTTACACGACTGCAGGTTTGCACCTTCCGTAAGGTTTGCGTCCGTAACTATTAATATTGCGTCCTCTTTTGCATCGAAGCACTCTTCAGGCTTTTTGTCGCTGAGCGCAAGCTCGTAGCCGTTTAATATCCTGTCCTTAAATTCTTTAAGCTTGCTGAGCTCTGCCAGGAATTTATCGGCAAGGCAGACCTTTTCGGCAGAGCTTTTATAACTGCTGTTGTAGTCCTCCTTGAGCTGTTTGTCACGCTTTAACGAATAGTCGAAGAATACAAGCACCCTCTGACCGCTGTGTTTGCGCAAAATCTCCAGAGTCTTTTTGAACTTTCTGTCAAAACTGCTTTCGTTTGCATTGACGGGAATAATCCTGTCGGTAATGTCGCAAGTGTCGCCGAATCTGGTCAATTCAAAGAATTGCTGCTGATAATAACCCAGCGAAGATTTTAAATAACCGCAGGATTTGGGAAGATCACCGTTAGGATTATCCTTGTCCGGTTTATCTTTGAAATATGTTAACAATGCGGCGTTGAAGCTGGACTCCGTCTGGTACCTTTCGGAAATGAACCTCTTTGAATTAATAAGGTAGTTAACCGACATCGTCGTTTTGTCGCCGAGCATAACCGCATTTTCCCCTTCGGGGTTTGTGCAATCGTATTGGAAAGTGACGTCGCCTACGCTTAATTTAATCGTGCCGACAGGCGCATCTACGGGGAAGAAGTACAGGTTTTTTACGCTCTTCTTCTTGGGGCTGAAGGTCTTGGGTTGACGTATCATTATCTGACGCAGAATACCTTCGTGATAGGCGTTGGCAATCGCTACGTTTACGGCTTCCCTGATAGCTTCGTATCTGCCATCGTTTAAAAAGTCCTGCACAAAGCTGAGTCTTTCACCTGAAGTCATCTGCATGAACTCATCCTTTTTGAGCCCGTCCTTGTTGCACAGTTCCGCATTCTTTTCACGCAGGAAATCACTGAATTCGGCGTAATACTTTCTGAGCACTACGTCGATTTTTACGTGATTTATGAATTCCATTACGGTAATTGCACCGTAACACGTACTCTCCTTATACTTCTGCTTTTTCTTACGGTAACTCTCCGATTTACGTTCTTCAGGTACGTTCCTGCCGAAATCGGAAGGTATGCCGCCCCTCTCGTTGATAAAGTACCAGAGGTTAAACATATTCTCAAGGTTACCGTCGTGGGGGGTTGCAGAGAGAAGCAGACAGTATTCCTTTGAAGCCTTCTTCTTGCACTGCATCATAAGCGATAAGAGCTTGAGCGCATTTGCGTCCCTTCCGCTCTGGTCGCAGAGGTGGTGAGCTTCGTCGACGACTATTACGTCGAAGAGGGTACTTTCTACCTCGTTCTCACTCCACTCGATAAAGTCGTCCCAACGCACAAGAAGAGGGCGGTTGGGGGACATAAATTCACCGACACGTTCATAGACCAGTCCGTCCGCCTCATCGGTGAGCTTCTTCACCTCGCAAAGAGTGCCTCTGCCCAAGCCGAAGAACTCCTCCAACGTCTCCTTCCAGGTGTGATAAACCTGGTCGGGCGCAATGATGAGCATTGACTTGACAAGACCCCTTACTGCAAGTTCGCTGAGTACTAAGCAAGCCTCGAAGGTTTTACCGCTACCGACGACGTCGGCAAGCATACCGAAGCCACGGAGCCTTTTAAGCATATCCGCAGCTGCCTTTAACTGGTGGGGCTGAATAACCGAACCGTTGACGTGTACGTCCCTCATAAACCTTATGCCGTATTCACACAAGTCGTCGGGCTTTCTGTACTTTTCAGGATCTATCTTTAAATAGGCAAAATCGTCGTACCTGTCCAACGTCTCAACGTGCGAACACATTTCTGAAACGTTTGAATCGTAGGCGACGACGTCGGTTGAAATACTCTCCCTGTTATCGTCAAAGCTGAATGCCGTAGTGGGGACGTCTATTTCAACGCCGTTTAATAAATCTGATTTCTTAGCATTATCTGTAGGCATACTTTTCCTCCATTAACTCTTTACAACGTTAAAGCCGTGAACGCCCTTAAACCTTATGTCGACCATATGTAAATAGACCATGCTGCTTACTCCGTCAAAACCTGTCGCAACGCTGAGCCTTTGTCCGCTTACGTTCTTAATAAACGGTTGCGCACTGCTGTTGCCCGGCTTAAGCAATATACCCTCTTGCATATCCGGTTGAGGTTCGAATTTTTCAAACAGCTTGCCCTGATAATAACACTCTATCTTTGCATTCTTATCCGACATTGCCGTCAGCTGGAAACGTTTCTCTATCGTCTTTCTTTCCTTAGTATCAGGTCTGCCTATGACGAGGTACGTCTTACCCTTACTTACTATGTACTCGATACCGTCCTCACCCTCGCACTTCCTGTTGTTGATTGAGCTTTGACTGATACGAACGCAGAAAAACTCCTCCGGAATGGTTCCCCTTAAGCTTAATTTATCTGTTGAAAAGATAACTTCCTTTTTGTCGTCGTAGGCAGTTCCTCTGTCGGCAAATATCTCCAGACAACGCTTGCCTCCGCTTTCTATGAAAGTACCGTAGCTGTACGTCAGACCTGCGCTGACGTCGCTGTCGTGCAGCGCTACCATTGCGGCGCCTACGCTCGCTGCATAGACCGAATCTTCATACGACTGTATTACAAGACTGTCGCCGTCGTCTTTAAAGTCGTCGAAGGTAAAGACTTTAAACTTGTTCTTACGGCTGGAAAACTTTTTATCTATCTGAACTTTGATGTAATCGACAAGCCCAAACGTTTCCGTCATTCCACCCGATAAGAATATCTTAGTAACGTCGTCGTTTACCGTCCTCTTACACTCTTCTACGATGTATTTGAGCACCTTTTCGGCAACCTTATCGTTGGTTGAGGTGCCGACGCATTGCTGCAAATCGTCACTGGTCAAGGTGCGTTGTATGTAAAGGTCACGGTGAATAGACAGGGGCACTCCGTCTTTAAACAGACTGTCTAACCCTGAAATACTCAGCATCATCTTTGCCTTTTTAATCTCCTTGAGGAACAGGTACTGCTTTGTCTGCAAACCCTCCTCGTGGATATGTCCTATCTTGCCAACCGACGGGGAACCTACCGTTTCCCTGTCCCTTATCGTCTCCTCTATATAATTGGCAATGTTGAAATCTATATCGTTTCCGCCGACCTTTACGGGGAAAGAGTGGTCTACAGCCGCCTCGACAACGACCTTTTTGTCGCCGTTCAAAAAGCACTTTACTACCGATATGGTCTCTTCTCCCATATCGAAAAGCAGGATACCTTCGTCGCCTTCAACCGCACCTCTCTCCATGGCAAACATACTTAACGCACGTGCGCTATCCATTGACTTGACGGGTTTAATTCCGAATGTCTTGCCAACAAGGCGGTTTAACTCGTCCTCGTACATCTTGCCCGCATGCATAGGGAATACAACTGAGAACCTGACCTCGTCGAATTGTTTCTTTTTACGGCTGTATAGCTTTGCCAGGCTCTTATCGACTATCGACTTTACGTATTTGAAAAACAATTCGCATACGTGGCTGGGTGTACATTTAGCTACCGTAAAAGCTCTGTCCGTGTCGATGAGAAATTTAAAATTCTCAAGCGTACGGTTTGTCGTGGGAAAGTAGAACTTGGGGAAATAACATTTTTTAAAGTAGTAGTCCTGATTGGGGTAAACCTCCTTTCCCCACTCGCACCCCTCTTTGGGATATAACAGTGATAAAAGAGATTTGATTTTTACGATGTTTAAAAAGGACTTCTCCTCCCCCATCTCCACCTGATTGCCGAAAAGCCAACCCTTTGCGCTGTCATAGTAGGCTACTGCGGGTATGGCAACCTGCTTAATTCCGGTATTCTCCTCAAGCTTGCCGTATTGGGGTTTATTATCCTCAGAATATGCATAGGATAGTTTAAGCGTATCGCAACCGAGATCTATTCCGACACATAATATATTCGACATATCAGGTTTGACACTACCCGGCATAATATCCTCCTTGTTGTCCGAAAACGACGGTAAATAAAAGTTATAATTTCCCTATTATTCTATAACAGAGCTATTATATCACACTAAATTAAACTATGCAAGAACAGAATGTGTAAAAATTACAAAATACTTGAATTTTTTCCTTTATTCGACAAGCCGTCATCTGTATAATCAGAATTTGAAATTTGCCAAAACTTTGTTGACAAATTAACCCGTTCGGAGTATAGCACTTTCAAGATATCAGAGGTGATTTACGGCAGACGTTTCGGTTAAAATCAATGTCGTGCTCGCCTTAAACGGCGTTCCTATGAGTTATTCTCAAGAGCAATTATCCGATATTTTTTTGCGGTTAGGTTCAGGCGGACTCCCCTTTGAAGAGCTGAGAAGTTGGGTGATTTCCCATATTAAAACAGTTAACCTTTAACCCGTCTTTAACACAACGTTTTTGAAATGATTAAAGCCGTCCCCATTCGGGAACGGCTTTTTGAATTATTCATTGATTATTAGTTACGAGGGTTCTTAATATTTGCCTGTGCTCGTTATCTTTTGCCCTGTGCGACCGATTGCAGGTCTGGCAGTACGCTGTTATCGCAAGACTATATCCCATATATTTTTCCGCCGTAGCGGTTGTATTCAATTTTAATTTTTTACGTTTTTTCCCTATCATTCTTTGGTTATATAAACACCCTTACCGTTAAATCTTGCCATTGATTCGGTCTTAGCATACCGTCTTTTTCCTTTCGGTAAGACCGTGCCGCTTTATAATCAATCGTAAACTCCCATACCAACTTTTTCATATCGTTAGGCTTGTCTATTAAGTCAAAATTCATATACCAATTAAAGCACGTTTCCGTCACGGGAACAATGGTATGAACAAACTGATTAATCACTTCTCTATCAACGTAATGCTCGGTAAAATCCATCTTTGATAATAGAAAATCTTCCACCTTTTTTGCAGGCTCTTCCTCCCCGTCTTCGTTTGGAACCATTCCCGCGTCAAGAATACGCC
>JBJFGI010000059.1:0-37156 GCA_051892535.1 Candidatus Coproplasma sp.
TCTTAATCTCCATAACCTCGCAGCCCGTGACTACGTTGCCGGGGAGTATAGTCATTACGTTCGCCTTGGTACCCTTTAAGGTCAAGACGAAATCGTCTGCCTTTAACCCGTCTAAGTGTACGGTATTCAACACGCTCTCGGGCAGATATCTCTTTGAGGTATCGAACAGAGGCTTGCCGTCTTTTGCAACCAGCTTGCCGTCCTTGAACACGAGCTTTGCGTTGAAGTTCTCCAGCCCGTCCACCACGACGAGGTCGGCAAAGTAGAAGGGAGCGATTGCACCCCTGAACTTTAAGCCGTAGCACTCGGCGGCGTTCAAGGTGGCAATGGTTACCGCCCAGACGGGGTTTAATCCCCCTGCAACCACCTTTCTCAAAGCGTCGTCGATATGACCCTTTTCCTTTAAGTCGGCGGCGTGCCTGTCGTCCGTACACATTAAAAACCTACGCATATTAGCCGCCGTAACAGCCTTGGAGTTGGAAACTATGTTCCTCGTCGAAGAGCCGTGGCGGAGATGAACGTACATACCCTTGGAGATCTTTTCTTCAATCTCTTCCACGGTTACGCACTCGTGGTCGGTGGAGATACCGCCGCAAAGATATGCGTTGAGCTCCTTGCCCGAAAGCGAGGGAGCGTGACCGTCGATAACCTTTCCGCAATCGTGGGCGGACTGCAGCTTTTCCAGCACGTCGGGGTCGGCGTAGATTACGCCGGGGAAGTTCATAAACTCGCCTAAACCGTTGATGTAGCTATCGGTTATGTGCTGCCTGATATCCCTGCCTGCAAGGACTGCGCCGCTCGTTTCAAACGGGGTGGCAGGCACACAGGAGGGCAACTGAACCTTTACGTCCAGAGGGACGTTTTCGGAAGCCTTGGCGATGTACTCTGCACCAGCCATACCGCACACGTTGGTTATCTCGTGGGGGTCGGCTATAATCGTGGTAGTACCCCTCGGAACTATGAGCGAGGCAAACTCCTCGGGCGAGAGCTGACTGCTCTCGATATGCACGTGGGCGTCTATGTAGCCCGGGAGGACGGTCAGACCTTTTACGTCTATCTCCTCCTTGCCGCTGTAAGTGCCTACGCCTATAATCCTGTCGCCGACGATGCCTACGTCACCGCTTTTGATATCGCCTGAAAACACGTCCACGTACTGTGCGTTTTTAAGCACAATATCGCATTGACTGCGGCATATTGCCGCATCAATCAAATTTTTTAACATTGTTATACCCCCAAAATATTTATTGGTTTTTAGGCATTTAAGCCGTTAAAATTTCAACTGCATACCGTCCGAATAATCGCTGCGGTATTTCAACGCAACCGCACCCGTAACGAGGGCGGCGTTAGATAAAGCCTTGCCCTTTGAAGGACGGGGTTCTATCGAAATATCCTCGGTATCGAGCTCCTCAACCGAATTATCCGAACGAACTATAGCAACCTTATAGGGCAACGTCACGTAGTCGGCGAAGATTACCTTGGACTTGCCGTCTACAATCATCATACCCTTTCTGCCCCTGCCTATGGGGTTGAACAGCGAGGCGACAACCCTCTTTATGCAACCTGAGTCGGAGAGAATGATTATCTCGCCCTCGCCGTAGAATTGGGTGGCGAATATGACCTCGTCACCGTCGTTTAACAGCATTCCTCTCACGCCCGAGGTCACCCTGCCCTGAACGGGTACATCGTCCTTGTCGGCGTTGAGGCAGATACCCTCCCTCGATACGAAGCACATAGTGCTCTGGATATCGGGGTCAAACTGCTCTACGTTAATTAGCTCGTCGCCCGTCTTTAACTTGATTGCAGGGAACACGGGACGGGATACCGCATACTCTGCCCACTCGGTACGCTTGACCGTACCCTGCGCAGTGAAGAACAGCAGCTCACCCTCGGGCATCTTTTCGCCGACGGGGAAGATTTTTATCGGTCTTTCCCCCCTTAAGCAGGCGTCGTAGAACTCCTTGAGCTTGATACCTGTTCCGCCCATGCCCGAAGCTTCGAACTGGTTTAAATCAACCCTGACGCAGTTGCCGTAGTTGGTGAATATCAACGCTGCGCCGTCCGAACGTGCGGTGACGATATGCCTGTACAGACCGTCCCCCCTGTATACCGAGGTTAACGGCTTCTTGCACTTCTGGTCGAACTCAATCTTTTCGATAAATTTAACGTTGCCTGCTGCGGTGATTGTAAGCACCCAATCGGTTGCGGCACGCTTAACGTCCTGCCTGAACACCTTAATCTCGTCTGCGGAGGACACAATCTCCGACTTGCGGGGGCAGGGATATTTGTCCCTTATCTCCCTCATCTCGTCCTTGACTATCTGCATCTGCCTGTCCCTGCTCTCTAAGATTGCCTTCAATCTCTTTATGAGCTTCTGCAAATCGGCGAGCTCCTGCTCAAGCTTTCTTATCTCAAGCTTGGCAAGGCGTGCCAGACGCAAGTCTAAAATTGCCTGCGCCTGCACCTGCGTTAAGGCAAACCGCTCCATAAGCTTCGTCCTTGCGGCAGGGGTGGACTCGGAGGATTTTATAATCTTAATGACCTCGTCGATGTTGTGCACGCCGATTATTAAACCCTCTAATATGTGGCAACGAGCCTCGGCTTCCTTCAGCTCGTACTTGGTTCTCCTTACTACGACCTGACGCTGATAGGAGGTGTAATATTTTAAAATTTCAATTAGTCCCAACTGCCTCGGTCTGCCGCCTGCAATGGCGACCATGTTAATACCGAATGTACACTCTAAGTCGGTGTACTTGAACAGATATGCGAGTATTGCGTCGACGTCGGCGTCCTTCTTGCAGTAGATGACCGCCCTCATACCCGTCCTGTCGGACTCGTCCACGACGTCGGCTATGCCCGAGAGGATTTCCTTTTTCTCCTCCTTTAAAATCATAATCTTTCTGAGCAGTTCCGCCTTGTTGGTCTGGTAGGGGAGCTCGGTGAAGATTATCTCCTTTTTGCCGTTGTCGCCGTTTTCAACCGAATATTTTGCACGCAGGGTTATCTTACCCCTGCCCGTCTCGTATGCCTGCTTAAGCTCGTTTTCAATGATGAAAGCACCCGTCGGGAAGTCGGGTCCCTTGATTATCTTCATCAATTCGTTCAAGGATATGCGGGGGTTATCGATATACGCACAGCAACCGTCTATAACTTCGGTTAAATTGTGGGTAGGTATATTCGTGGCAAGCCCGACTGCAATTCCGCTTGCGCCGTTAACCAGGAGGTTAGGGTACCTGCCGGGGAGAATATCGGGCTCCAACAAGCTGTCGTCGAAGTTGAAGGAGAAGGGTACCGTCTCCTTGTCCAAATCCTTTAAAAGCTCCAGTGCAAGGGGTTCAAGCCTCGCCTCGGTGTACCTCATTGCCGCCGCACTGTCCCCGTCCACCGAGCCGAAGTTGCCGTGGCCGTTGACCAAAGTCATACGCATATTGAAGTCCTGCGCCATTCTGACCATTGCGTCGTAGACCGAGCTGTCGCCGTGGGGGTGATACTTACCCATACAGTCGCCGACAATTCTCGCCGATTTCTTATGGGGTTTATCGGGGGTTAAACCCATCTCCGACATGGTGTACAGTATACGCCTCTGAACGGGTTTAAGTCCGTCCTCCACCCTCGGCAACGCCCTGTCAAGTATTACGAATTCCGCATACGGAAGCATTGACTGGGGCATAACCTCCTCTAACGGGGTGGAGTACACCTTGCCCTGCGGTATTATCTGCTGAAAATTTTCATCCTTTTTCTTAGCCATTTAAGTTAATCCTCTGCGTCCCCTGTACCCGAATTCTTGTTAACCGCATTTACCTTTTCGATAAAGCCGTCTACCTTATTGAAGTCGGCGTTCTCCTGCAAGAACTGCTTTCTGCCCTCTACCTTATCGCCCATTAAGAGCTCTATCATAGAAGCCGCCTCCGCAACGTCCTCCAAGGTGACCTGTATAAGGTTTCTCGTCGCAGGGTTCATAGTCGTCTCCCACAGCTGTTCGGCAGACATCTCGCCCAAGCCCTTGTAGCGTTGAAGCGAATAGCCCTTGCCTACCTTTTTAATCTTTTCGTCCAGCTCCTTGTCGTCGTAGGCGTACTCGACGACATCCTTTTTATACACCTTATATAACGGCGGCATGCCTATATAGACGTAACCCGCCGCAACCAGATCACGCATATACTTGAAGAAGAAGGTCAGAAGTATACAGCGGATATGCATACCGTCCTGGTCGGCATCGGAGAGGATTATGACCTTTTTATACCTCGTCTTTTCGACGTCGAAGGAGTTGTTAAACCCTGCGCCTATTGCCGAGACGAGCGTCTTAATCTCCTCGTTCTGCAGCGCCTGCAACGCCGTCTTTTTCTGTACGTTGAGCGGCTTACCCCTTAAAGGAAGTATGGACTGAAACTGCCTTACCCTCGCCTGCTTCGCTGTACCGCCTGCCGAGTCGCCCTCTACGATAAACAGCTCGTTTACGTCGGGGTTCTTGCCCGAGCAGGGGGCGAGCTTGCCGATAAGGTTTAACCCGTCGTTGTCGTTTGCAGCCTTAGCCACGTCCCTCTCGGCACGGTGTTTAATTCTGTCGTCCGCCGCAAACTTAGCCTTTTTAGCTATCTCGTCAAAGGAGGTTTTGTTGCCCCTGACCCCCATAAGGTAGGTCAAGCCCTCGATAACCGCCTGTTCCACGGGGGCTTTCGCCTCGGGATTGCCGAGCTTGGTCTTGGTCTGCCCCTCGAACTCGACGTTGTTCATCTGCACGGTGAGTACGGCGGTCAAGCCCTCCTTGACGTCGTCTGCGACAAAGGGTGCGTCTTTCGCCTTTAAGAAACCGTTGTTTTTGGCGTAGTCGTTTACCGCCTTTAACAGTCCCGAATGGAAGCCTGCCTCGTGGTAGCCGCCCTCCACCGTGGAGATGTTGTTGACGAATGAATACAAGCTCTCCTCGTCCGCCTTGGTGTGGGCAATGGCAAACTCTATCTTAATCTTGCCGGCAGGGGCACCTTTAATCTGAATGTCCTTGACGGTCGAATAGTACAGCGGCTGGGAATACAGCTTGGTCTCGCCGTCGCAGACGAAGTTTACAAAGTCGACCAATCCCCCGTCGTACTTGAAAGTTACGGGCTCTTTAGCAGGCAAAAGCACCTTTGTTACGGTGGGTTCACCCTCGCCCTCGTCGCTCTCGACTTCTTTGTAGAGCTTTCTCAAATCGGTAAAGTTAATCTTTAACCCCTTGTTTAAAAAGGCAAGCTCCTTTAATCTCTTAAATATGGTATCGTAGTTCCACTCAACCGTTTCAAACACTTCGCTATCGGGCATAAAGCGGACGTAGGTACCCTTTTTTGCAGTCTTTTTGCCCGTATTGCACAAGGGGCTCTCGGGTATGCCGCACTGCCACTTTTTAGCGGCTTTATCGTAGGTGGATACAAAGCCCATCGTAAAGACCGTCTTGCGGTAGACTTCCACCTTGAGCCACTTGGAGAGTGCGTTGGTGACCGAGGCGCCTACGCCGTGCAGACCGCCCGAAAAGGCATAGTTGCCGCTGTCGAACTTGCCGCCTGCGTGGAGCTTGGTGAATATGAGTTCTACGCCTGAAATACCCGTTTTGGAGTTGATATCGGTGGGCATACCCCTGCCGTTATCCTCTACCGAGGCAGAACCGTCCTCGTGCAAAATGACGTTGATTTCGTCTGCATAGCCGTTAGCCGCCTCGTCAATGGCGTTGTCGACAATCTCCCACAAAATGTGGTGCAAGCCTTTAACGCCCGTTGAACCGATGTACATACCGGGGCGCACCCTGACTGCCTCCAACCCCTCAAGTACTTTTAAATCGTCTGCATTATATCCTTTTTCAGCCATAGTTTTTCTCGTTAAATAAGTTTTGACGGATGGTTTTTCCACGACGCTTTCCCTCTTTGGGTTGCAATCGCCGTGGATTTAAACATATAAAACCCATCATATATAATTTTACCATATATTGTATAAAAATGCAAGTGTGGCACGATAAATTGTGGAATAGTCACAAAATAAAAAACCGAGGCGGTTGACCTCGGTTGATTGTTATTTAGTTAGCAAGGCATGCAAAGCATTGTTACGCTTAAGCGCCGACAACCTCAAGCTCTGTTAAAGGCAGCTCCTCGAGCGTCTTGCCCTGATAGTGCAGCAACAGCGCTATGGTGTTAGCGGCATACATAAGCATTGCGATTTCGGTGTTCTGCCATATTCTTGCGGTGTTTACGGTGTCCACACGGATAAAGCCGTAGTCGGTGCCGTATGCGGATATCTTACAGTAAAGCGTGGAGAAAATCTTTTGCTTTTTAAACTCACCGATGATATCGGCATACGATTCGCTGTTTAAATACGCAGTCTGATTGATGCTGATATATCCTGCGGCGTTTACCGTCTTTTCAATTATTTTATAGTCGATATGGGTGAAGTCCTTCTTATCCGCAAGGGTAAAGGTGACGCTGTGGTTTAAACCCGTATGCGTTTCAAGACAGATATGGTCGAACATATAGTTGGAGATAAAGGTCTTGAACGTCGTGCTTATCGCAGCGGATATATCCTCGCCGCAGGCAGTTAACGCAGAGAAAATATTAAAGGTCTGCTGCATTGCGGTAAGTCTCTTATCCCTATCCTTCTGGAGCGAGATGTTTGCGTGTTTTTCGGGGAGGTAGATTATAAAGCAATTTCTGCCCTTCATCTTTGCACGATACAACGCCTTGTCGGCAACCTCTAAAAGATCTTTATAGCAGTTTGCGTTTAAAGGGAAACGGGCAATGCCAGTCGATACGGTTATGGCAAGATTGGGAATACCCTCAAAGGCAATTCCGCCGATGTTCATATCAATCGTGTGACCGCAATTCCATACGTCCCTGTATTCGCTTAAGCCGTCCCACACCATCATAAATTCATCGCCGCCGAAACGTGCAACCGTACCCTTATCCCCGATTGTATCCACGAGATATTGCGCAGTCTGCGCAAGCACTACGTCGCCCGTCGCATGCCCGTACGAGTCGTTTACGTTTTTAAAGTTATCAATATCCACAAGGAAAAGGCTGAATGAATGCTTCTGTTCAATCAACCACTCGACGTAACTTATTATAGTTTCACGATTCAATACCTTTGTCAACGAATCGAAACTATGGCTTAAATCTCTGCCCTTAAAATATGGAATTGTCTCGAGTATTGAAATATTGTTCATCTATTTTAAGCAAAACAATAAATTGCCCAGCTTTTACCCCTTGTGTTATTCATCTTTGTGATTATAACACAACAAATCGATTATGTCAATATCTTTCAGAAATTGTTAATAAATTTAATCGTAAAATGCCGTTTTCGCACCGTTTTTTCAAAAAAATTAAGCCTCCGCTTTTGCTGCGGAGGCTTTAAGACGTTAAAATTTATTAATCGGGTGGCATATATGCCTTAGTTGCCCTTCTTTTTCTTCTTGCCCTTTTTAGCGTTTTCCTTTTCGATTTCTTCGGAATAGACCGCATCGATATCACCGCTGTCTTTGGGCTTTACGATGAGCAGAACGACGAGTGCAACTGCGAATACGCCTGCAACCGAGAACAGTATTATCGAAACGAGGTTGTTTTCAACCCAGTCGCTTTCACCCTTTAACGAGGTCGTTTCAACCGAGGCCGATACTACTGCGTACTGATATTCAGTCTGCTTAGAGTTGTTGTCCTCAAGCGTAAGCCTTACAACGTAAAAGTCCTCAACTGAACGGGGCGTGAACGTAATGGAAGTTGCGTTCCAGTTCAATTCCTTGAACAATTCATAATCTTCGTCGGTCTCCAAAAGACTGTTTGCGGGCTTGACCGTCGTGAAATATTGACGGGTCTGAGCGTTTGTAAATAAGCTGTCTACGTCATTTTTGAAGGATTCGTAATCATACGTCTTATTGAGTGCGTCGTTGATTCCGTCCCTGTCCACAATGTATAAATCATACTTTGCAGTGTAGGTGCCGCTGACACCCTTGATGGTGAAGCTTACGCCGCTGTATGAGCTGTTGACGTATGCAATAGAAAGCGATTCGGGAGGGGTTGCGGTTGCCTCTTTGTAGGATACGTGGAACTCGAAGAAGGGCAGAAGCTCTGCATAATCTTCACTCCATACGTCCTCTGCGGCTATGGTTTCCCAGACGATTTCACCGTTATCGTTCAAAGTGGGATAGCGCATATCGTTGTTGAAGCTGTCTGTAATATATATAGTAAATCTGTAGACGACGTCCGCCTCGTTTAAGCTGATTGCAAGTGCGTTAGACGCAAGCGAGGTTGAGCTTCCGCTCGTCTTAGCCCTATAATATATCGAGTATTTGTAGTCGCTTTTGAACAAATAATCGTCGGTGTCGGCTAAATCGATATAGATGGGGTTGCCGCTTTCGTCTGTTAAATTATCGAAAGAAGGCAGGTAGAATTTGCTGTCCGTACCTGCATACAGCTTGCCGTCTTCCAAAGTTTCTATAGCTTCGTCAATCTTTTTCTGGTATGCAGTCTGGAACTTCTGAATTGTCTGCTTGTAAGCCTCAAGGGGATCTGAAACAACGTCTAAATCGACGTCGCTCTTCTGAGCATAGGTCAGACCGGGTTTGTGGTCGTTTTCATCGATGAGCTTTAAGAAGTTGGAACCTTTAACGGTTACAATCGCATCATCCTTTGCGTACCAGTCGACAAAGATTATATCGCTCAGCGCATTGGTACTAGACCTGTCTGCTATCTTGTAGTAAATCTTAACCAAGCCGAAAACGTTGTCCTCAAGCATACCGCTGGGAATAAAGGTGTTTTCGTCCCTTATTATTCTTATGGAAGAAGCCGAAGTGATCTCGATAAAGGGGTTATCGTCAGCGTTATCGCCCTCGCCCGAATAATCGTATTTATCGCAGTCGAAATCTCCATCGGCATACTGGTCGCCCGAGAGCACGTAGTAATAAGCCGTAGCACGGGTCGAGGTACCGAGCACGTCGATTACCTTGTAGTTAAAGCCGATAGAGTCCCCGTCGATAAGATAGGAAGGCGTTTCGATAAAGCACATTACGGGCGCAGCGTTATCGGTTATTTTAGTCTCGTATACGAGGTTGCCGTCGCTGTCCTCTTTGGTACTCGTAAGCTCGAACGACTGACCGTTGATATCGTATAATATCATATCGGCGGTGTTGTCCTGCTGATCGGCGGCAAAGGTTGCGCTGAAAATTAAGGGAGTTACAGCCGTGTCGCCTGAAGAGACGTAGGATGCAAACGGCTCGTACACGTTCTTGAAGAAAGATACGGTATAACCGTTGACAATCAAAGAATAATTACCGTCGTTGAAATCGCCGAAGGCAATTTTAATACGACCGCTCAGCTCGGTAGCAACGGGGGTTAACACAGTGTCGTCCTCAAGCTTCTGAACGACGGACATATCCACCTTACCCTCGCTAGCCGAAGGAGTGAACACGATATAGTTTTTGGTAATCTTATCCTCGCTGAGTACGTACTGCTGGGACTGGAACTGTATCACGTATCTTTCGAAGTCGGTATTGGCAAAGCCTATCACCATAGAGAATTTCCCGACCTCGGTTTCGCTTGTACGCCAGCTGTAGGCGAGGTTCTGACGGTATTCAACCGTCTCATCCTTACCGATTTTGAACATGGCGTAAGCACAAGTTTCCTCGTCTACACCCTCTTCTTCGGGAGAAGCGGTAATCTCCGCACCCCTGATGCCCGTATAGAACACATTAGTGCCGTCTAATTCCTGCGTATAATTATCCGCATACGCCGTCTGCGATGCGCCGAGCGCAATTGCCGCACCTCCCATAGCAACTGCCGAGGCGAGTAAAAGCGCAAGCGCAATTTTCTTTTTGGTCTTAATTTTTTGCATATCAGTCGTCCTGTTTTTGCGGAGTATTGAAAAAAATTACTCCCCGCAACGTTATAATTTTACAATATTAAAGCAAAGCTTGTCAATAAGTTTTGCGCTCTGCCGTACTTTTATTTGGTTAAGTATAGCCGATTAAGTTAAATTTTGACTACAATCTATATCAAATTTTTTCCAAATTCCCTCGTCAACAGGGGGTTCGGCTATAAAGCGAAGCCTCTCGCCCGTTGTGGGGTGAGTCAGCCTCAGCGAATACGCCCACAGCGCAAGTTTGCCTTTAACCGCCTTTTCGCCGCCGTAGCGCATATCGCCGTAGACGGGGCAGTTTATCGAAGCCATCTGTACCCTTATCTGATGGGTTCTGCCCGTGTGGAGGTTGATCTCCGCCAAAGACAGCCCTGCGACCTCCTGTTTAATCTCGTAGTCGAGAGAGGCGAACTTTGCCCCCTCCTCCGTCTGAGTGCAGACGAATACCATATTGTTTACGGCGTTCTTCTTTAAGTAGTTCTCAAGCGTAGCCTGCTTTTTGGAGGGCACGCCGCAGAGCACTGCAAGGTATCTCTTTTCGAAACCGCCGTTCTTCATCTGCTCGGACAGCCTCGACGCCGCCTTGGAGGTCTTTGCAAAGACCATAACTCCCCCCGTAGGTCTGTCCAGCCTGTGAACTAAACCTAAGAATACGTTGCCGGGTTTGTTGTAGGTCGTCTTGATATAGCGTTTAACGCAGTCGAACAGGTTGTCGTCACCGCTCTCGTCGGGGCAGCAAGCAACGTTCTGGGGCTTTAAAACGACTATTATCTGGTTGTCTTCGTGTAAAATTATAAGTTCTTTTTCGTCCATAATCTTTTTTTAAGGTTGATAATCTTTTATCTTATTCGGGGTATGCGGCTTGTTCGAGAAGCAAACAAGAACAGACGCCTGAGGATTTGGCGACAGGAGTTTACTTAGTCGTAAACGACTGAGTCAAAACGTAATGGCAACGAAATATTGCGAAGCATATTTACAAAGCGCATCTTACTTAAACATAGCCAACCCGCTGCACCCGCAGGGCAGAACCACGTTCCTCTCGTCGGTAGGCAACCCCACTTCGTAAGCCTCTACCTTTGCGTTGTCGGGCAGGGTTAAGGATAGGATATTCTTTATAACGGTGGGCTGTAAACCCGTGGTGTAACTGTTGATAAGTACGAATAACGGGTTATCGGAGAGCAGCTGGGAACACAGCTTGACGAAGTCGTACACGTCGTCTTCAATCTTCCACATCTCGCCGCCCGGCCCCCTGCCGTAGCTGGGAGGGTCCATAATTATTGCGTCGTACTTATTTCCCCTGCGTATCTCCCTTGCGACGAACTTTCCGCAGTCGTCCACGATATAGCGGATACCGCTGTTAATGCCCGAAAGCCTTGCGTTTTCGCCTGCACGCTCGACCATGCCTTTAGCGGCGTCGACGTGGGTGACCTCCGCACCCGACTTGGCGCAGGCAACCGACGCACCGCCCGTATAGGCAAACAGGTTTAAAACCTTAATCTTTGCGTCGGGATTTTCCGCCCTGCGCTCCTCGATGAGCGAACGCATCATATCCCAGTTTACCGCCTGTTCGGGGAAGAGCCCCGTGTGCTTAAAGCCCATAGGCTTGATTGAAAAGGTCAAGTCCTTATAGCCTATCGTCCATTGGGAGGGAAAGGGCTTTCTAATCTGCCAACCGCCTCCGCCCTTCTCGCTGCGGCGATAGACGGCGTTTAAGTCCTTTTGGGAATATAAATCCCTCGAGCTCCTCCAGATGACCTGAGGGTCGGGGCGGAGCAGAGTAACCTCCCCCCATTTCTCGAGCTTCATACCGTCGCCCGTAGCAATTATGCGAAAGTCTTTCCAACAGTCAGCAATCTTCATAATATTTATTATAATATGTCGTTGCAAAAATGTAAAGCAAAAACAACGTCTAACAACAAAGAAAGGGCGGACGGCAAGTTGCCGTCCGCCCCCCTTAAACCCGATAAATCAGGTTAAAGTCATTAAGTAGTCGAACAGAACGTTATAGTAAGTACCCAGGTATTCTATAGCTACCGTGTCCTGCTGCAAAAGCGCAATGCGTTCGTTGGGGTCCTCAATGGTGAGATAATAGTCTCTTACCACGATGTACCTCTCTAAGTACGACAGCTCGTAATCGACTACGTAGGCAGTATTGTCCAGACCGCTGTCGCCCGTCTCGTCGCCGTTAGTGGGCTCTCGCAGGGACATATTGAACTGCAATTGCTCGACGAGTATATCCAGCTCGGTCTGGTAGTCGTCCTGGATTTTTTTGGCTGACTGCTCATAAACCGAGGAGGTCTGCATATTATTGGAGTTACACATAATCTTAAGCTCGAACAGCTGTTCATCCCTCTTTCTGACCATCTCGTCCTTCTTCTGCTGAGCCGTTCTGAGTAACTTTTTCTGGACGGTGGTTAATTGGTCGACCTCGTCCTCGGTTATATCCACAATATCGAAAATCATTTTCTCGCCTCCCACTCTGCAACAACGCTCCTGACGGGGCTGTTACCGCTAATTTCAACGTATATTACGTCGCCTGCAAGGTTTACGGGTATTCTGCCCGTACCCTTTACCACACGCCTGACTCCGCCGCCGACTACGGTTATTTCAGGCGTTCCGTCCGAGTCGACGTACAGATTTTTAAGCGTCTTTCTGCCGCACTCGCCTATGGGTTGGGAACGCCATATCCTGCCCTCTTCGGCATTCTGCGCCGACATCGAGTAGAACTTTCCGTCCTTTACGCAGAGCAGCTCGCCCTCAGACATAAACGGACAGGAACAGCCTTTACCGAAAAAGCTTGCCTTGCCGCTTCGGCGGTCGTAGCGCATGATGCACGCCTCGCCGTTGTAGGTGCAGTCGCAATAGACGTACCCGTCGTCTAAGACGTACACCCTGCCGACGTCTGTTAAACAGCTGTCGACGGCATATTCCCTGCTCACCGTATCCCCGTCGAAGCTGTACAGCCCGTCGCCCGTGGAAAAGTAATACTTGTTTGCTATAACTCCGCCCAAGTTGACCTTTTCGCCCACGCATACAGTGTATTGGGAGGGGGATATGCGATAGTTACGGGAATCGGCAAAACCTTTTATAACGGTAAAGCCTTTCTCGAGTATGCACAGAACGTTATCGCCCAAGTTCTCAAGCTTTAATATACTGCCGAGATTGCTGTTTAAAATGACGTAGCCGCTGCCGTCTATACCGTCTTCCCATTCGGTTACGCCAAAGCCCGACCACACCACCTTACATCTGGTGCCTTTATCGGCGGCAAACAGTCTGCCGCAATGAATAATACCGCCGTATAACGTCGAGGGCAAATCGTAAGTATCCGTTTCGCCCGTTCCGCAGTCGTACACGCCGATTTTATTCGAACTTACGACCGAAACCAACAGACTGCCCCGCTCGTTCTTTGTCATTACTGAGAAGGGTTCGCCTTTCGGCATGGTAATGAAGGTAGTATTTAACGTCCCTTTATTAAACAGCCCGACTCTACCGCTGGTGTAGTTGAGCAGGACAAACCCTTCACACCTCTCGACGGAGTATAGACCGTCGGCAGACATTACGGTATTTGCAGGTATATCGGACGGGGCAGGGCATAACTTTAACCCTTCCTCGTCACAATAAAAACCCATACACAGGCTGGATAAATTATTATCTCCGCCGATTAGCGTTACCCTTGAAAGGTTCTTTGAAAGCGAGGACAACGCACGTCTTATCCTCCTTATCATATCCACCTCCGAGGGGGGATACGGGGCTTAACGGTGCAGCGGGCAACGAGAGCTTCAATCTCGTCACGGTATTTCTGCTCCCACGCCCTCGACTCCTCCGCACAACCGCTCACAAGGAAGTGTTCCGCCGCCATACCGTAGCAAACCAGCCTTTCGCCGACGGCATAGTCGGGATAGAAGAATTCCTCCGTCCCTTCAAAAGGCTCCATAGCATACTCGTAGCGAACGGTGACGTTATCCGCATCTGCATACAGATAACCGGCAGATATATGCCAGTCAATCGCCTTGTCTGCGACAAGAACCTTATTAATTCTTACCACCCTGCGTGAAAACGAGGAGATAAGTTTTTTTCCGTTGGCCAAGCTGACCGCCTCCTCACACGGGAGGGGGAAATACCCACGGGCAAGCTCGTCGATAACGGAGTTGAAATAGGTGAGAAAGGTGTTTTTAATACGGGTATATTCGGCAGATAGCGTCTCGCCGCTGATAATACTGTCTGCCACAGCGTTCTCACCGACAAGCCGCAGGGCTTGACAAACAACCTCATTAACCTTCATAGATCACCCCTTAATCGGTAAGCTTTATCAGACCCTGACCGCAAGGACGTCTGCAGATGAGCTCTGCATACTTTACAAGAGTAGCCGAGAAAGCAGCCTTTCCGGGAACCTGAGTTAATATTCTGCCGTCCTCGTTCTCCAGCCACGACCAGTCGCAGAGCTGGCATAAAATGAAGTCGTCGGTGTTAAGGAAGTAAATCCTTCCTTCGGGGCAGAACACGTCTGCGTAAACGGGTACGGTGTCCACGAAGATGTTGGTGAAGCCTGCCTGAATATCGGTTGAGTTGACGATATGCTTGGAGCTTGCAAAGAGTTTGGTTATCAATCTCCTCGTATTGTGAGAACAGAGTATCATATTTACTTTGCCACCGCCGTACTCCTCGATTTCGTCCACCATCTTAATGAGGTCGTCCTCGCTCAGCTCCGACCTGGACATCTCCATAACGTAGGGGCAGAAGGTGGGGACGCTTGCCTTGTTGTATCCGTAGCAATACGTATCGTCGAAAATATAGGCTAACCCTTTAAGTTCTTTACCCGACACGCCGGAAATCAGAATAAGCTCTCCGCCGCTGATGGTGTAGCTGTCGAGGTTTGTATTTACGGTTATGGTGTTAGCCTTCCTGTCCATCTTGGTAACGGTAGTCGTAATAGTTGAGCTGCTCAACTGTATGTCGATGGCGTTGTTTAAAAGATAGGGCTTAACGTCTTCAACCTGTAATACGTAGGTGGAAACTTTGCTAATAATCTTAGTGACGACGCCGTTGCCGTTACCGTACAACATACGGGCGAGGTTTGCCTTAGCACCCTCTATAAGTCCGTTCATTTCGGCGTTAAGAATGTTGACCAATGAACCCGAAGAATCGGATGACGACCTAATGGCTTTATCGCTTATTTCGATTTTGCCGTAGATGTTTTTCAACGTCTCCTCGATATAATAATACCTGTTCGCATGGGGAGCGGGTAAATCCTCGTCCTCGGAACACGCCCTTACGGCACACATATTGTTCTTGGCAATAGCCAACCTCGCCCTTTTGCCGAATACGTTTTCACTCGTCTTTGCTATGGCGTTATAGAAAGGCGATATCTCTGCGTTGAGCTGTTCGTTTATCACGTCCAGATAATAAGTCTTTAATACGTTTTCCGCATCAGAAATTCTAATCAATTTTTAATTCTCCTTTTTATCAAAATATCTTTTGGCAAGACTTGACGCCTCGCTAATGGTTCTGGGCACAACCCTTGACGCCTTGACCGCACCGCCTGCCGTAACAAACGGTACGCTGCGGTTGGAGCGTATGCCGCTGAGGTATTCCTCGATTACGGCATTTTTCTCCTCCTCGGTCAAGGGGCGCACCTCCTCGCCTTGATTTGCAGGGGCATAACCCCTGACTTCCCCTTCGGGGGCTTCCGCCTGCGAGGGAGGGGTATCGCTTGTCGCCTGCACGGTGGGCGCAACCTGTGCGCCTGCCGCATCGGCGGACGATACCTGCTCCTTATTCGCCTCCAGCTCCTTTAGTCGCTGACTGCGTCGGGTGAACTCAGCTTCGAGAGCCGTATAGGCGTCGATAAGGGCCTGAACGTCCTTGAATTTCTTAGGTCCTACCACAACCTCTCCCGTATTTTCTGCCTCCGCAGCGTTTGCCGTAACCTTAGCTTCTTCCGTTCGGTTATCCTTCATTTTTTACCTCCGATAGTTTATTTTTATGTTGATTGAGGTGGGCGCATATGCTCTCCTCTTCATCGACTGTCAGCGTTTCGCTGAGCAGGTATGCGGTGTGTTCCCTTATATGTACGACGTCGTCGTCATAGGGCTTTACCTCCGCCTGCCTGCCCTCCTTTAAGTCCTTATTCTCCTTTGCGCAACGGGCTACGTTAAGGCTCTCCAAATCCTTCTCGGCGGTGTAACCGCTGTAGCCCAAAGTCTCTAAAAGCTTAACCTTGAACGAGGGATTTAACCTGCCGTTAGCGTCGGTAAACAGCCCCCTGTCCAGCATTTCGTACAGTGCGGCTCTGCGGCGTGCAGGCGTCATATTGGCGTCGCTGTCGGCTTCGATGACCACGTCGTCGCCCGTGATGTCGCTACTCTTAAAGCTGCGTATGCCCACCTCTCCGCCTTTGCCGGTATACTTCATCAGCCTCACCTCCGTGGCAAACTGCTTGTACAGCCTTAACAGGTATTTGCCCACCCTGCGCAGAGCGTTTTTAACCTGCTCGAAGCACACGTTCATTCTCGCCTCGTCCTGCTCGATTATCAGCTGCAAGCCCGTCGCCGACGTCACCGACGAAAAGGAGTTGACCCTCTGCGTTAAGTCGGTGGTGCCCGCTATACGGCTGAACTCGTCGACCAGCCTCTCCTCCTCCTGCGTGAACTCCGACGGAACGGTGCCGAGCGTCATCATCTCAGGTGGCGTGCCGCCCTGCCTGTACACCAGAATTTTGCCGGGTACGAGTCCGTCCTCGATAAGCTCGTCGGTGTCTACTGAACCCTCTTCAACGGCTAATACTCCCATAGATATACGGTTTAAAAACTCGTGTTTTCTGTTTTTAACCGCATTATATGCCCTCTGTACGGGGATAAGCCTGTCCACCACGCTCTTGCCGAAGAAGCTGCCCGTGACGGGAATACAGCACTGTTTTATAAAGGGGTAGGTGCGTGTGCCGTTGTCGCCGTTAATATAGGGCAGCGGTCCGTCGTAGAGCAGTTTATGCCCTGCAACCACCGTCAATCTGCCGTCCTCGTTCTCGGCGGTAGGGCGGGAATATTTTTCTATTACCACCTCGTAACCGTGTTTTACCGAGCTCGGCTTCAGGTGGGCGCCGACGCCCTGCAATAGAGAGCTGCCCAAAGTCGTTTGCGAGTATTCTTCAATATCCCTGCCCTCAACCTTAACGCCGTAAGCTAAATAGATATCCTCGGCAGGTACCGCCCTTGCGTGGATAATACTCGGCTGGGAATACAAGTTCTCCTCCGAGAGCGAATCGGGGTAGATTTCAAAGGGAGACACAGCCAGAACCTTAGCCTTGCCCTCCTTTAAAAGCTTTCCGTCCACGGTCAGACCTATGTCGCCGCCTGCGTCGCTGTCCCATATTATCTTATAAAACGCCGTTCCGCACGACTCCGACCAGGTGGTTGCAGCCGCCACTGCGGCGTTCAAGTCGCAGTCCTCGTACGAGGCGGAGAGTATCGCCGAAGCAAGGCTTGCCGCCTGCCTGTCCTCCTCGCTGTCCGAAGCCGCCCTGACCCCAAGTCTCGGGTGCAGCGCAGCCAGGCGTGAACAGCGTGTATCCACCATTGGCGCAATGTAGTTAAACACCCTGCGCTCCTGCCAGAAGTAACCGTTGGCTGTGTCCTCTATCTCCCCCAACGTGTTGACGTCGCAGTACTGGTTGCCGTTTATGAAGTTGACGTTTAACTGCCACCCCCTTTCAAGCAACCTCCTCTCCTGCTGTCTGCGATAAAAGTCCTGATAGATACCGTCAATAAATTCCTCGAGCTTTTTGTCCTCTTTTTTTGTGTCAGTCACCGCTGTTATCCTCCTTTAAAAGTGCCATAAGTCTTTCCCTCTCCTGCATCAACTCCTCGTCGGAGACCTCGCTTGAACACTCGCCGTCCATAAGCATTTTAACGGCTTTAATGTCGGGCGGCACCTCCCTTCGGGTTACCTTGCGTTTAACCAGCTTTAACTCCCCGGCATTGTCTGCGGAGAACTCCTCCACTATCTCGCTTGCGGAAAGCCCTACGGCACACTTGAGCAAAGCGTCTTTAACGCTTTCTTTTGATTGCACTTTGTATCCTCCTTATTCTTCTCATTTTATCGGCGTAGACGGGGTTGACCGTCTCGTCACGTCTAGCAGGCTTAGGGTGGCTCATCACGAAGTAGCGCAGCTCGTCCATGCAGTGGTCGTCACGCTTGACGGGAGTATCTCCCTCCGCCCAGAAGTAGGTTGAAAACTCCTCTATCATCACCCTGCAGTTGTCGAAGATATAGATATCTGGTAAGCCGTTATCCCTTTTTAAATACTCCTTAACCCTGCAAATGCCTGCAAACACGTCCTTGTTTACTTTGGGGTTGACGAGTATGCCCTTCTCCGCAAACAACTCCGTAACGCTCTTCACCGACGCTAACGTCCTCTGATTTGCAGCGCTGTCTATAAGACCGCAAATCCTGCCCTTGTTATCCGTCTTCCACCCGATTCGTGCGGATATATCCTTGATGCAACGGGCGTGATAGTCGATATCCTTGCCCGAGGCGAAGTGCTCCGCCACCACGTAGATATTGCCGTCCCAGTCGACCGCATACCAGTGTGCAGAGAGGGGGTTATTGAGCCCGGGGTCTATGGAAATGGTATCCTGCCACTCCTTGGGGACGGGGAAGGGCGGTATGACGTGTACCGACCTGTCGAACTCAGGATAGACCAACCCCTCCCCCGCAGAGAACTTGCCGTACTTTCTCGAATCGAGGGCGGCGCCGTCAAGCGATGAGCTTAACAGCTTTATCTCGCTCTTGGGCAGAAAGGGGTTATCCTCCCAGCTTATCGTCTCCCACCACACCTCGGGGTTGTTGTTGCGGTTGAGATATATCTCGTTATAGATGAACGTCTCCCCCTTAAGCGGGGTCATAGTGCCGAATATATCCCCCTTTTTGTCCATAACCCTCATTAGGCACTCGTCGTAGACGTCCTTGGGCGGCTCCTCGTCAAACCACACGAAATCTAAAGACGAGCCCTGAAATTTCTCCCTGCCCTGGTCACAGCTTTTAAAGCCTAAGGTGGAAATTCCACCGAACACGTTTTTGACCTTAATCTGGTCAATCACCCCCGAAGAGGGGCTGTCCTTCCTGCCCGAGAGCATGGTGATATCCTCTATCCAGTCGACAGGCAGGTACTTTAAAATCTTGCTCTGCGCAACGTCCCTCTGCACCTGCTGGGAGAGGGACACCGACCAGCCGAACACGTCCTTTTTATTCTTTTTATAGGGGTGAATGCCACGCAGCAGCCAGACGGTCTCCACCGCACCGCACTCGGTCTTGCCCGACCTGTTGCCCCCGAACACCCAGCGGTTGCGCTTCTTGCACTTGTGGAAAGCCATCTGCTTTTTGTGCTTTTTCCTGCCCGTGTTATAGCCTGCGAGCGCCGCACACGCCCTCTGCCTTCTTGCAAGCTCTTTATCAATCTCCGCAAGGCGGATAATAATTTCTTCTCTGTTCATAGACCTTAAACGACAAAATTTCCTTTAACTCTCCTATCCCACGGCTGTATAATCTACCAAAAAAACCACGTTACCCGTATGAAAAGGATATTAACATTTTTATGCATAACCTTGCTTATTTTTTGCGCACCGGTTAGGTTGGCGTACGCCGACACGCCGTCGTCGGCAAGACCGGTTGGCAGGGAGTGCTATTTTTTCAGTGAAAAAGATTTATCTACCGCACTGTTCGCCGTGCCGTACACCTATACCGTGCAGATTATCCGCAGCGACGGCGACTGGCTTTACGTCAGCTACGCCGCCGACGAGGGCAATTATAAAAAGCTGTACGGCTACTGCAAATCAGACGAGTTCGAAACTGTTCCCTCACCTCCCAAATACCTCTACTTAAACAAAACTGTGACCGTAACCTACACGGCAGGCGTCGGGCAGGGTTCGCTTAAACCGCCCTCCGATTTACAGATAGATGCGGCATACTACGGGGGGTATAGGCAGGGTGCAAACTTCTACTCCTACGTACTGTGCCAAGGTTCGTTCTGCTATATAGAGGGGGATAACGACTATCCGCTTAACGAATACGAAGAACAAACAACCCAGACGGAGAATGAACAAGCAAAGGGCAACGGCGGTTCGGAGACGACGGGGCTAATAATCTTTATCGTAATCTTAGCCGTTGCGCTCGTGGCGGTGGGCGGTCTCGCCTTTACCTCCAAACGGCGTTAATCGGGGTCGGGGCTGATTAGCGCATAGTAGGCGCAAATGCACTCGTACCCCCTCTTGCCCGACGAGAGCAGGTTGACCGTCTTGCGCCTGAATTTGACGAGGGCGGAGTGAATTTTTCGGCGTTCGGCTTCGCTGAGCTTACTCACTCCCGTGCGCAGCGAGGCGTACTTTTTCAAGGCAAGCAGGTCGTCGCAAGGTAACTTTACCATCACCTTGTCAAGCCTTGCCCAGAGCTCCTCCAGCTCCTCTTTGACCTCGATGACCGTACACACCTTGTCGAAGGAATGCACTCCGCCGGCAATCTCCCTCCAGCTCGAGGCGGCGTACTTTGTAATCATACCGTCGAGCATATCGTTCAGGCTCCCTGCCGAAAAATAAAATCTTAATACCCTTTTTAATTTAACGTTCATACCCTCTTCACCAGATTTCAACGACTCCCGTCGTGGATTTTAGAAAAACGTTTGTTTGTTTTCGTAGTTATAGTATAACCGCTAAAGTTGACAAAGCTGTCTACTTTAAAAAATAATTTTAACTTTTTTTAATTTTTTCGGTGCAGAAAAGTGTTAAATTACCGTTCTTTAACTCCTTTCAACTGTTATATAGACAAATAAAAAAACAAACGGAGTACGTTTCGTTTGTTTTCGTTTGTTTTCGTTTGTCTTAGTAAATCAATTAAAAGGGTTAAATCCTTTACAACTTTTTTTTGAGGTGGTATAATTTAGACGTGAAACTTAGTAAGACTTTAACAATCTCGCTTGCGGCAGTACTTTCCGCAGCGACAATATGTACGGGTACGGCGTTTGCGGAGGAGGATATAGCACAGACCGTCTACCCCGAGAGCTTTGAGCGTTCGCTCGTCTTTGACGGCGAACTGACCGACTACGCCGTCTACGGTGACAACTGTGCATTCGCCTATAACGGTAAGCTTGCCGTACTTTCAAGCGACGGAAACGGTCAGCTTATACCCGATATCAATGCCGTCAGCAATATAACGGGGCTGGAGTACTCCGCACAAGGTCAGCTGTACGTATGCTATTCGGACGGCTACTGCGTCTACCCCGACTCAAAAAACAAACTCCCCTTATCCGACATAACCGTTCAGGATAAAGAACAGTATCTGGTCAGCATAGGCGGAGTGTCCTACGCTCTTGACAAGAACGACGGCTCCATGCTGTATATTGACGGCAGCATTACCACCGTAACGCTACAGGAGCCTTGCGAGGGTGAGGTTAAGTTCTCCAAGTTAAAATCTTATAACGGTACCGCCTATGCGGTTATGAATAACTGCCTCTACGAAATGGACGGGGCGACGGCAATTAAGGTTGACCT
This sequence comes from Candidatus Coproplasma sp., assembly GCA_051892535.1. GTDB lineage: Bacteria > Bacillota > Clostridia > Christensenellales > Borkfalkiaceae > Coproplasma. Next base: position 21,402 of record JBJFGI010000059.1, read on the forward strand.
CACCTATCACGACGTGAGTATCGCCGACACTATCTCCACCGGCGATGCGGCGGAGGCGTTAAAATCGGACAGTCCTATTGTGTACGGCTGGCTGGAAAAGAACAGGTACTACACGGAAATTAACCTTGAAAGCGAGTTGGGCTCCACCTTTGAAATTGCAGACTCTGCAACCGCAACCACTCTTTCTGCGGACAGGCTGTACTGCACTGTGCTTGCCGAGAGCGGTAACGCCTACATAATCACAATCGGCGGCAACAGCTATCTTACGGCAAAGACGAGCGTCAGCGTTGAGAGTACTCCCCCTGCACTTGCTTCACCCGATATAGAAATTGCCTACGCCATTAACAGTACGGGAATCTACTCCAAACCCTACCTCTCCCCTACGACAAAGATAGGCGAGCTTGAGAGCGGCAGCGCAAACGCCGTAACCGTGCTGGGGCAGTACACCGATTTAATCGGCACACAATTTTACAAAATTAAATACACCAAAGACGACGGAACGGTTGTGACGGGTTACACCGCAAAGAGGCTTATGACAGCCTACGCCTTCCCCAACGAGGACAATGAAGAGAACGTCGACGGGGATCAAGAGCAGTTTGTATACGACAGTAACGTAGTCACCGTTGTGCTTGCGATTGCAATAGTCGGTCTGGTGCTTATCGCAATTTTGTACATAGCGATAACCTCCTCAATCAACGAAAGCAAGCGCAGAAAGAAACAGCAACAAAAGAACGCCGCTAAAAACAAACGCCGCAACCAGCGTGAGGACGACGAGGAAGACGACGGCGAGGAAGAAGAATAATTCCTCTCGGCGGATAAAGCCGATGCTCAACAGTAAAAAGTTTTAACAACGTTAATGCCCGACGCTCAGCGTCGGGCTTTTCTTTTTATAAGGTGTAGTTAAAGTTAATGCCCGACGCACAGCGTCGGGCATATTAAACCGGTTAATTTGTTCACTCAACCCTTTCGACGTCGGTCTGCGTATCGTCGGACAGGGCAGCCTCCTCCGCCGCCTGAGAGTCGACCACGTCGGCAGGTTCGGCAGGCTCGGCAGGCGCAGTGCGCAGAGCCGAACGGGAAGCAATCTTTTTAATAATTGCAATAAACGCCTCGGAAAGACCGAAAAAGCCGAAGAACAGGCACACGTAAGCGAGGTACACGACGCCGACGTACAGAACGTTTATATAGCTCATAAACCCGCCGAGTTTAATCGGCCAGGGGAATTCAAAGGGCAGAGGGTTGACCTGCGTAAACGCAAAGTTCGGCCGCATATAGCCCAGATCGCCTATCCCTTCACCGCCGTCGATTAAGCCCGTCACGTACTTATTGTCGTACAAAAGGTGGCTTCCGTTAGACGCCGTCCAGGTCGTGGATAGATAGGACACCAGTCCGCTCGCCAACGAGGCGACGATAATGACTATCAGATAATATATAAGGGGTGCTATGCAGTCCTTAATCTTAAAGCGGTAATGTCCCAATGCCGAGGGCAGAACGCAGAGCGCAAACAGCAGACAGTGGGTTAAGCAGAAGTATAATATTGAGTAGCTGCAAAAGATACCGTAGTTACTCATCTCATTCTTTCCGAAGTAGATGAACACGGTCAACGCACCTATTGCGTGCACGAAGAAGCTTGCCGAATACAGAAATTTCTTTTTGAAGATTACCGAAGCGGAGGCGATATAAACACCTGCGTTGCAGATAAACAGGGGCAGAGCCGCAAACACCGTTCTGTAGACGTTGTACCCGTCGCCGAGCAACATACTGTCCTTGCTGTGGTATTGCAGCAGAAGGCACACCGCTATGGCGCACAGCCACTTATCCTGCTGCTCCCTGCCCTTCCCCTTTAAAAAGAAGTACAGCCCCACGGTTGAGGCGACGAGTATACACAGGGCGAGTAAATGCCAGATTGTAAAATTGTAAAAGCGGAAAAAGCTGTCGGACGGTATGGCGTCGATATCGAAAAAGTTTTCAAAAAAATTCAAAGGGAACGCCGCCACGACGGCAAGCGGAAGACTGATAAAGTCCTTTGCCTTAACCTTTAACCCGTCCTGCACGATAAAGAGACCGCAACAGACGACGAGGCAGAGATTATGCACAAAATACAGCGTTATATTCAGCCACTTGGGTATAAACAGGTTTATAGAGTTAAAAATTTCGTCGTTGCTGTTGTTGACCTCCGGCACGATATCGAAGAAGTTTCCGTATAAAAAACAGCTTAAAATAACGAACACGGGCAGAACGTACTTGACGGCGCCTGCACAGCTTTTGCAGTTGAAAAACACCGCAAGTAAAATTAAAACCAGCCCTGCCTTTTTAGCCCACTGGCTGAGCGAAAAGACCACCCCGTACTCCGCCATGCGGTTGAATATGTAGTAGTCGCTCACCGTAAACGTGAGGACGAGAGCCGTAACCGCAGCGAGAGCGGCGAATACGATCAATAATATCTTAACCGCCTTGGGGGAAAGCGAAATCTTAAATCTTTTTTCCGTCGTTTTAACCTGTTCCATAACGACGGTATTATACAATTAAATAATATATTTTGTCAAGGACAGTTAACAGGTTAACAATACCAATTCGTCCGCCATATAAAAGGAGGGCGGCTCCCCGTACGGCGAGCCGCCCTCTGTATTTTAACAGTTAATTTTATTCGTTGGTGACGTGGGTTACGTTTTCTCTCTCCTTATTCTTTCTGCCGGCGAGGATAAGCCCCCTGCCCGTAATCATCGGCGAGATGATCAGCCAGAGCGCAGAAAGGGCGACGAGGATATAGACGGTTATAGCCCCTGCCGAGCGGAAACCGCCGAATATCCAACCTACTAAATTGAAGTCGAAAATACCCACAAGCCCCCAGTTGAGTGCGCCGATAACCGTCAGAAAATAGCAGACGATATTGACAAAAATCATATAAAAACCTCCGTTGTTTTATATGATTATGCCCCTTTAACCCCGTCTTTATTCAAAGCGTAAGCGGCGAAGCTTTTCAAGCTTAAATTTACTTCTCGTAGACGCTTCTCTTTAAAATGCCGATAAAGGGCAGGTTGCGGTACTTTTCGGCATAGTCCAGACCGTAGCCTACCACGAACTCGTCCTCGATGACAAACCCGTTGTAATCGCTTGCTACGTCAGCCGTTCTGCGTGCGTACTTATCCAGAAGGGTTACTATCGTCACCGACTTTGCACCACGCTCAAGCATCATCTTTTTGAGGCAGGCAAGGGTGAAACCGCTGTCTATAATATCCTCGACGATTATCACCTCCTGTCCCCTGATATCGACAGACAGGTCCTTGGAAATTTTCAACGCACCGCTCGACACTGCGCCCGTACCGTAGGAGGATACGACCATAAAGTCCATAGCAACGTCTAAATCAAGTCTGCGCAAAAGGTCGGCATAGAACACCACCGCACCCTTTAATATACACACGCAAAGGGGGCGTGTGCCGGCAAACCTTTCGTTAAGCTGAGCGGCGATTTCGCCAACTCTTTTGTCAATCTCTTCCTTGGTTAAAAGAATTCTTTCGCAATCGTTTGTCATTAGTAATCCCCTCTAAAAATTATTAATTTAATTATTAAACGGGTCGAGGCAGATAAACACACCCACCCGTTTTGTTTCGTCAGTAAGCTTAACCTTGTCGGAGATCTCCACGCCGCCGACGATTAAGACTTCGCCCCCGTCGCACACCAAGGGCAGAGCTTCCCTTCGGCTCTGGGGTACTTTTTTGTTGGTTAAGTAGTCGCCTAAGCTCTTTGTGCCGCCCCCGAATTTTGTGAACTTATCACCGCTTTTTTTAAAGCGGATGACCGCCGTCGGGGGAATTTTATCTATATCGAATTTTAAAACCTTGACGCACTTTTGCACTTCGCCGTCGAGGCTGCCGAGCACGTCTGCAAGGTTTTGCTCGTAGTCGGCGCAAGCCAAAACGCCGCAATACGCAACTTGTTGGTCACAGTTTAAGTTATCCGAAAAGGGCATACCCTCGTCTGCAGCCCTCTCTTCCGCCTGACTGCGCAGGGCAATTCCGCCCTCCTCTTTAGTGGCTGCCAGCCCTAAAAAGACAAAGCGTTTACCGCTGCCCAGCCACTGCATTTCGTACACGGTGCGCATCTGCGCCGAGGTGAAGTCCTTTTTGCCGTATGCGGTTAGCACACGCCGCAGCGCACGTTTGAAGATGACGGGTTCGGTACACGACTTTATAAAGTAACCCCCGTCAGCCCTTTTAACTAAAATTTTATTAACCTGACGGGAAAAATACTCCTCGTCCTCGGCGGCAAGTCGGGAAAAGCGGAAGATGTTTTTAACCGCCCCGGGCACCGCCTCCTCCAAGGCAGGCAGCACGTTGTGCCTTATCTTATTCCTCGTATACCCGTCCGAAAGATTGGTGCTGTCCTCCACGAAGGGGATATTATTCTCTTTGATATACCCGTCAATCTCTTCACGGCTGACGCCTATCAACGGGCGAATCAGCCCTAAAGAACGGCTGTCGGCAATTCCCGTCACGCCCGAAAGCGATGCACCCCTTGCAAGGTTAAAAAGCACAGTCTCGGCATTGTCGTTCATATGGTGGGCGGTGGCTATAAAGTCAGCCTTGCCCTCCGAGATAATTTGATTGTAACAGCACAGCCGCCAGCTACGGGCTAAGCCCTCGTCGGAAAACCTCTCCCCTTCCCACTTGAAGGAGTGGCACAAAATGCCGTTGGCGGCACAATATTCCCTGACGAACGCACTGTCCCTCTCGCTCTCCTCCCCCCTTATGGAGTGGTCGCAGTTGAGCGCAGAGAGGGTTATATTAAACTCCTTTGCACACGAAAAAAGGTAGTGCAAAAGGCACATACTGTCCCTTCCGCCCGACACGGCAACACATATTCTCTTGTCCTTGTATGGGGTGAGGTCGATAGTCATTTTACGCCTTGTATAATTTAGAAACTCCCGTCTTAACCGCCTCGTCCGCAACGGCTTTAGCAACCGCCTCGTGCGCCTTTTTATCGTAGGCGTAGGGCAGAATATAGCTCTCGGAAAGGCCCGTGTCCTCGGTGTACTTGGCAATCGCACGTGAGGCAGCCATCATCATCTCGAAGTTGACTGTAGTCGCCCTGACGTCCAAAGCTCCCCTGAACAGCCCGGGGAATACCAATACGTTGTTAATCTGGTTGGGGTACTCGGAAGAACCCGTACCGTGAATGAACGCACCCGCCTCTTTAGCGTCCGCAACCGATATCTCGGGTACGGGGTTTGCCAGGGTGAAGAGTATGGGCTTATCCGCCATTGACCTGACCATATCCTTTGATACGACGTTGGCGGCAGATACGCCGATAAACACGTCCGCACCTTTCATTGCGTCTGCAAGGGTACCTTTCACCATATTGCGGTTGGTTATCTTTGCAAGTGCCTGCTGAGCCTCGTTGAAGCGGGTGTCTCCCTCGGAAATTACGCCGAGCTTATCGCAGGCGATTATGTCCTTAACGCCGAAGCGGAGTAAAAATTTAGCAATGGAAATTCCTGCCGCACCTGCGCCGTTGACGACTACTTTTATATCCTCGATTTTTTTGTCAGCCAGCTTCAGCGCATTGATTAATGCCGCCGCAACGACTATCGCCGTGCCGTGCTGGTCGTCGTGGAATACGGGAATATCCAGCTCCTCTTTCAACCTCGTCTCGATTTCAAAGCAACGGGGTGCAGAGATATCCTCGAGGTTAATTCCGCCGAAGGAGCCTGCAAGCAGTTTAATGGTCTTAATAATCTCCTCGGTGTCCTTTGACCTTATGCAAAGGGGGTAGGCGTCCACGTCGCCGAACGCCTTGAACAGGGCACACTTGCCCTCCATAACGGGCATACCTGCCTCGGGTCCGATATCGCCCAAGCCCAATATTGCGGTGCCGTCGGTTATTACGGATACCGTATTCCAACGCCTTGTGAGTTCAAACGACCTCTCTATATCCTTCTGAATGGCAAGGCAGGGTTCGGCAACGCCGGGGGTATATGCAAGGGACAAATTCTCCCTGCTGTCGACGGGGACACGGCACTGCACTTCGATTTTGCCCTTCCACTCCCCGTGTTTTTTTAACGATTCCTCTCTGTAATTCATAGACCCATCTCCTTTAAACGGTTAACGGCATATATTAATGCTTTAATTATACAACTTTTAGTTACTTGTTGCAAGGGATTACCGAAAAAAATTAATGCTTTCAGTTTTGATTCCGAAAGCATTTAGCGTTTACTTAAATTTTTCCTTGCACAGACAAAAGCCTGATATAGCATAGCGTTAAAACGAAAGCGGTATTGCTGACTTAACAATCAGTTCCACTCGCTCTCGCTCCTTCCGCTCCCCAGCTCGAAGTGCAATTTGGCAATGCCTAAATCTATCTGAGAGTACACCCCTCCGCCCTTGGCGGTCACCCTTCCGTCCGAATATATAAATTTAAACTTCTGCTGGTTCAAAGCCGTGGGGGCGAGCAGTGCGGCGTCGACCCCGTCTTTAAACCACTTAGGAGCCCCTTCGTAGCCGTAGCTCACCTCGCTCACCGCCCTGCTCTTATGCTGAACGCCCTGCGTTGTGCCGTAACCGATTGCGATTACGCAGTAGAGCTTTTCGCCCTTTTCAACCCTGAATGCGCTCCTGACCTTTTTATAGGTCAGCATAACCCAGCAGGTGTTCAGCCCCAGCGCCTGGGCGCAAAGGGCAATCTTCTCGCCGAAGTAGCCTATTTTCTCGTCCTCGCCCTTTTTGCCGATTAATGCGACGTAATTTTTCACACCCGAAAACTTGCCGTAGTGCGCCATTAAGCCGCCGAACGCCTTAGCCTCGTTTAACACAAGCTGAATATTCAGACCGCTCTGTGTATTGCACTCTGAAATAACCCCGTTAAGTTTTTCCAAGGTTTCGCCCTCAATGGGTTTATCGGTATAGCTCCTCACCGAATGTCTTTCACTTATTGCCTTGATTAAGTCCATATTTCCCGCCCTGTAAACTTTATATAAATATTATAAACCACTCACACGTTGTAGTCAAAGTCCGTATTGTGAATTTTTAATAAAAAACAAGCGTAGGCGTACGCTTGTTTTACAGTCAAGGTGAAATTATACCGTCAAATCTATATACACCGCAGGTACGACGCCGACAAAAGTCTTTGTCGCAAGATATTGTACGGTTTGGTCGAACGGCGGGCGGGAAGTGACGCACGTTACGTAGTTTTTGCCGTCGTCTCCTTTTACAATTTCGTCACGTAACCAATACGGGCAATAATTGTCGCCATAACCTGACAAGACTTCTTTATATGCACCCAGACATAAGGGGTATGCATAATAACTGAACGGCTTGGGGTTGTTAATACTTATTTCGCTTGAGCTCGGCAAGAAGATTTTATCGCCAAAGCAAGCTTCGTTACCCCGCAAAATCGCCTGTTGCTCTGGTGTGAACAGTTCGTTAATCCAGGTAGTTGTCAGCCAATTTCGAATCCAACTTTTTTCGTACGTCAGCTCGCCTTCGTCCGACTCGGCAAAGCGTTGACTTATCCAGATTTCCTTGCTGACAAGATAGGCTATGCCGTCCTCTTCTTTCACGATTTTCCACATGGCGTTGCGCTGTTCAAACCAATAGGTGCCCGTCCAATAGCGACTGCTCGACGTCTGAGTGCCGTCGTTGTCCTTTCGATAGTCCTTAATGTTAACGCCACGGTAATGCAGACCGTTATATTCCACGTCGCAATAATAAGTAGTAGCATCTTCACCGCTGTCGCCGTTACCGAAGTCGAACGGAGTCCAGTTTTCATAATTCGTCATATACGGACTGCCGGCTATATTGGTAAGCGCATCAATAATAACGTCGTCGGTCACCTTTTCACAATAGGTCTTGCCCATTTTTATGTAATCACCGTTGGGGTCTGCCACGCCGGTTGATTGGCAACGGACGTACAGCTGAACTTTTCCGCAAACTGTGCAGACACCGTCCACGTAATTATGGTCGGTCACGGGGATAGTTTCATACTTAACCTTACCGCAGGCGCAGGTCAATTTCTTTTCACCCGTCTGCTTGCAGGTAGCCTCTGAAATTATCTCTTCGTTTACAAACTCATGAGCTACGGTTTCGGAATGGTCGCAGTATTTACAGCTTTCGGTGTGAGTATCTTCGTTAACGTCCGTATACTCCACGACGTGCCCCTCGGTGAATATCGCCCCGAAGGAGATAGCATTTTTAGCCACCGTAAAGGTATACTCGCTCTGTTCGGAGAGAACCGTGTCGTCCTCACTCAACCAATGGATAAAGTGGTGACCCTCTGCGGCAACCGCCTCGACGGTGATTGTATCGCCCTCTAAGTGCGTGGTCTTATAGCTTGCGGCAGCCGTCAAAAGCTCGCCGTTGACCTTTAACGTGCCGTATTCAGCCAAGGGGAGAATGTTGATACTCACCTGCACTTTTGCCCTGGTATCCTCCTCGGCTATGATAAAGTAGGAAAAGCTACTCGTCTCAAACTCAAGCTTGCTGCTTGAAATTGTAGCCGAAAGGCTTTCGACAGTGCCGTCGTCTTTGACGTGGAACACCTTGTAGGTCTTTGAGCTGTCAAGCCCCGTTGCGGGTATACTAATTTTTATCTTGCCCGACGGCTGAACCTTGGCATTGTCCTTGACGACCGAGATATCAAAGACGTATACCTCCCCGTCCTTATAATAATCCTCGTCCGCAATGCATGCGACAGCCTCTTGCTTTTTAGCTCCCGTCACCTTTTCGACGACGAGCACAGAACCCTCTTCCAGCTTACCCGAAACGGCAACGCCGCTCTCGTCGGTTAAGGTGATGCTCTGTATGGAATCGGTTATATCGTTTACCATACCGCATCCGCTGAATAAAACGCACAGAGCGAGGATAACACAAGTAACAACCGTAAAGACGGAAAACCTGCGTTTTTTCATATTTGACCTCCCTTTATAGCAACTGAATTTACAGTTTTCTGGTTTAAACGTTATTATTTATATTATATCACTGTATTAAGTGAAAATTAACTTATATAAACTTATAACGCCTGTAACTTAACCGCCTTAACGCTCAACTTTTGGTATTGACAACCGCTTTGAATTGGTTGTATAATATAACAACGGAACAGGGCGGTTTAAAAGTCAACTGACTACGCCGCCCGCTTCCGAGGCATAGAAATGAAGATTATAGACGTTGAAAACTGGAAGAGAAGAATTCCCTACGAAAACTTTATTAAATACACCAACCCGATATTCTCCCTCTCAACGAGGCTGGACGTGACCGAGCTGTACGCCTCCTGCAAGAGGAGGGGCACCTCCTTTTTCACCGACTTTACCTTTATTGCAGCCACATGCTTAAACTCCGTTGAGGAGTTCCGCCTGCGCATAAAGGGCGGAAACGTTGTGCTGTACGAGGAGATAAGCCCGAGCTATATAGTCATGTCCGACGGCGGCGTAATCGTCTCCTGCCGCTCGCAGATCTACGACGACTACTCACGCTTTTACAGGGCTGCACGGGAGGATATCGAACGGGCTAAGCTTGCAAAACAGGTCAAGGCGTTCAACGACGGGTTAAACGACGTATACTACATCTCGTGTATGCCCTGGGTGGATTTGACCTCCTTTTCCAACCCGTACGACTTAAAGGACGTCGAGGCGAGCAGTATTCCCCGCTTAACCTGGGGAAAGTTCAGCGAGGAAAACGGCAGAAAGAAGATGACTATGGATATCGCCGCACACCATGCCTTAATCGACGGCGAGCCCGTCTGCAGGGGCTTTATCGCCATTCAGCAAGCCTTGAACGACCCCGATAAGTTCTTCAGCGAACACACCGTAAAATAAACCGTTATATAAGGAGTTAATAATGAAGGATAAAATTTTTATTGCCTGGAGCGGCTCAAGCGCAATAGCGGCGAAAATCAAGAGCTCTTTGGAGAAGAGGAACTACAAGTGTACCATAGGCGGTAACTCCGACAACAGCTCGACCTACTCTTCGGTTGGCGACACGGTCATTCAGCAGATTAAAAACTGCAATCAGGCGATAATAATTTTTCAGAACAGGGCGGACGGACAGGTCAGCAACAACCTGTTTTTCGAATTGGGCTACGTCCTTGCAATGTACGGTCAGCAGAAGATACACTGCGTAAAAAAGAGGAACGAGCAGATTGTGCTGCCCTCCGACTTCGACAGCTCGTTCGTCGAACCCATCGACTGCGAGGACGACGAGCAGTTTGCCGAGGGTATTTTAGATTACTTCTTCACCCGTCAGAAGATGTCCATACACGAGAACAAGATGATGCTGATTAACAACCGCTACAGAATGCACGACTACATTCAGCGTCATTTCTCGGAGCAGGGCTCCAAGTGTTCGGACTACGAGCTGGCGCAGTACATTCTGTTCTATATGCAGGCGGGGCAGATGTTCGGCGACGAGCGCAAGGTGTGCAGGGAATTAAAGCAGTTTAAAGACGCCTACCACTCCCTCTTCTCAGACGAGCTGGCGATTGCCGTAAATATGAGCATATCCTACTTTGAACTGACGATGAACATACTCGCCCGTGACGACGGCGAATTCTACGTCGAGCGCAGCGTGTTCCGCAAGTTCAGGGACAACTACACCAAGTACAGGGAGGACTTGGGCGAGGACGACACGGGTATGTTCAACGAATGGGCTAACGAGTTCATCTCGCAAAGGCTCAACTACGCCTATCTTCTTTACACCAACAACCCCGAGCTCACCGACGAAAAGCTGATTAAAAACGTCGAGCTGTGCAAACAGTGGGGCTTTAACGCCCTGCAAGACTTGGAAAAGCTGGAGAGCTTTTCTTCCATCAGGGACAACAACGACCATAAGGGTCTGCTTTCGCTGTTCAAGGCATACATATTCAGAAACCTGTTTATCTGCTGCAAAAAGTTAAACGACGAAGAGGGTGAGCTCGACTGGCTTATAAAGAGCAAAAAGGAGCGTACCTCCCTTAAAAACAACTTTGAAATAGGCAGTATCGACTCGCTGTTGTACGACAATTTCTCTATGGAGTACTACCTCACCCTCGTGGAATATCTCAGCTATGCCGAAAAGCTGGACTTGGACGAGGACGACGTGGAAGATTACAAGGACGAAATTCAGAGCTTTATCGACGAGTCGACAAAGCAGGTCAACCACAGCAGGTACGTCGACCGCATCGCAAACCTGTTATCCAAGCTGTAACACCTTAAAAAACTTTACGGGGCGGACAAGCAACAAGCTTGTCCGCCCCGTTCTGTTATTATAATGCAATTGTTAAGGGCAAAATATTTTTAAATTGCCTGAGGCAAAAAATGCCGCAAGGTATTAATGGTTGGTAAAGACGATAAGCTTGTCCTCTGCACTCAGCTTTACCTTTTCGTTTCTCTGGTCGCCGTTGAATAAAATCATATCGCCGTTGGGCTTGACGTAGCCGAGCACAATGGTAGGATTGCGCTTTTCGGGAGGAACCGACCTGTCGCACGAAGCGGTGTAAACGGCACGTATAAGCTCTTCGGCGGTACACTCTTCGGGGACGACTTCAAAGAAGGTCTTGACCTTTTTAGCGTAGATTTCCTTGCTCTCGAAGCTGTCGGTTTCGCCCGTATCGTACACTAAGATATCGCTGTAGAAGTCGAACAGTGCATCCTTCTCGCCAATCTGCAATATCATCTTGCTTATATAGCGGTTGCTTATTACGACGTTGTTTGCGCTGTAACCCTTTAACACGTCGAAGTGTTTGGGGTTTAAAATCTCAACTATTACGTCTATCTTACCGACGTCGAAGTCGGGGTCTTTAACCAGCTTTTCCCTTAAGATATCCTGCAGATAAACTATATTGGTCAAGGGATTTGCGTCGATGTTGTTGACGCAGGCGTCGTCCGAGAGAATGAGCACGCTGGTGTCGCCGTCGTGAGAGGCGATAAACTTTTTAATTGCCGAGCACACCGTCTCAGCGTCGTATATATCGGCGGTAACCGTCTCCACGACAAAGGGGTATTCCTTATAGTAGTTAAACTGTTCGAGGTGCTTTTTGTCGTCGAGAACGACTATCTCCACAATCTCGTCGCCGTCGTGCCTGTTCCACTCGGCTCTGAAGCACGCAAAGCCATCCATTATATCCTTGCTCTTGCTGTTGTGGCCGAGGACTATGACGTGCTTTTTGTCTATCCAGTAATCGTAGTTTAACTTAACCTTAAACTGTGTTTCAATGGGAGCGGTATGTTTTTCAATGTCCGCCTCGCTGTCCGCAGAGTAATAGTAATACCTCTGTCCGCCGCTGACCATTGTGGTGAGCGGTATTGCGTGGCGGTGGGTTTTTAAGTACTCGGCATTGTACTCCTCGTCGTTTTCTACGTCGCTTCTCACCGAGAAGAAGGTTGCGTTACGGTTGGAGAAAAGCTCCCTGTAGGCAAGGTTGAGTTCGGGCATAAGCGAGAACTGCGAGAGTATCTGACCGAGTATCTTATTGACTTTAATGGGCACTATGTTGCACTTGCCTGCACGTGCCTTCCACTTGATTATCTTGTCGACGAGGTCGCCCGTCCAGTCGTCGGTTATCTCGACGATTATTCGCTGGTTATCCCGTGAGCTCTCTGCGGCGGTGATGTCGGAAACCTGCATAAGAGTTTTAACCGTACGGGCATTGCCCCTGGTCAGCTCCTCCACCGTCTCCTTGTACATATACTTGCACACGGCGTCGCTCTCGTCGTCGCCGAGAATTATTACCGATTTAGCACGGTCGAGCGAGACGTCACGCAGCTGTTTGGAGGAGAACACGTCGCCCTCACGCACGATGACCACGAGGCGGTTAGCCTTGAGCTTGTTGGCTCTCATAAAGGCTAACTTTGCAAAAAAGCTCTTGCCCTTAGCCTCTTCACGCAGCTCTTCGTTGGTACGGGATACGGTGTAGGCTATACGCTCGTCAATCTCCTTGCGTATCTCCTCTTTACCCGAATGAACGAGCACAACCACCTTCTGCTTGTCGCCGCAGTAGAGCAGGTCGTTTACTATCTCCGAAGCCCTCGAGTTCCAGTTGATTATTACGATATGGTCGTTTAAGTGCAGAGGGTGAACGCCGTCGTTGGCTTTATCGATGAAGTTGGATATGTAGTTGGTAATGTAACCGATAGTCGCACCGGTGAATGTAATCATACCTATAATTACGACTATAAGGCAGACTATGCAGATTGCAATTTTCGCATTGCCCAACTCCCCTACGACGTTGTCGATACAGCCTGCGTCGAGTATCATCGTAAGCGTATAGTACGCCGCCTCAAGGAAATTCATATGCTCTGTACCCGTCAGGGACATAGCGCTAATCACGGCGGCGGATGCGAGGATGAACACCAGGTTAAACAGCAATATTATGCCGAGCACGACCGCACCGGGGTTACGGGCAAGTTTAATGCTCCACCATTCTCTCGGCGATTTTTTCATTTTGTACTTCTCTCCGTTATTTATTTGTATATACACGGCAGACCTGCCGTATTTACAAATTTAGTATGATTGTCAATTATAGTATAATTAACTTTTTTTGTCAATAGTACAAGTTATTATTTGTTTATTTTTGTCACTCAAACGCAGTTTACGGCGAATAACCCCGGTCTTGACCGCATATATAAAATACGGTACTGAAAAGCTGCGGGCGGCTGATTTAAATCAGCCGCCCGCAGTTTTTAATATCAAACAATATGAATGCGTTAATAAATACTTTACAGAATAAGTTAAGTTTTCTTTTTAGCGTCCCAAAAAAGTTTACGCTTTGTTTTTAACCTTCATCATTCTGATTATCGCCGACCTCTCGTTTTCGTCAAGCTTTGACTTAATGTACTTGATGGTCTCTTCAAGCTGAGGTATCATAACGTATTCCAGCGCATTGATACGCCGCTTGTTGCGCTCTATCTCGTCGGCGAGCATTCTCACCGTCTTTTCCGTCTTGGCGAGCTCTACCATTTTAGGAAGGAGGTCTACCGCCTGTGCCACGGAATAGTCCGCCTCGCTCGTGATTTCGGAGTAGGCATAGGGCAGACCGTCGGTACGCTTTTCGTTGATAATCTCGATTTGAGGCACTTCGATGCCCATAATACTCTCGGTGGAGCACTCCGCCCTGACCGCAACCGAGGGCATAGAAAACGCCGTTTCCGCACGGTACGAGGGCGTGACCGAACGGGCGACTGAAAATTGTTTTAAGGTTAAGGAGAGCTCCTCCTCCACCTCCTCTCTCAATCGCTTGTTTTCCTTTATTATGATTGAAAAGCGGCGAATCATTTCGTCCGACTTATCCTTCAATAATTTGTGTCCTCTCACCGCAGTATCTAAACGGGCTTTAAGCTTCTTCAGTTCCATACGGGTGGGATTAACGTTTAATCTGCTCACAATTTTCCTCCACGAAAATCACCTTCGGCAAAGGTCATTTATCTGCGCCGTCGGATAAGAGATACTTGTCTATATACGCCTGACGGATACGCTTAAGCTCCGAGACGGGAAGTATTTTTAAAAGCTCCCAACCGAGGTCGAGCGTTTCCTCTACGCTCCTGTCGGCATTGAAGCCCTGGTTTATATAGACCTTTTCAAACTGCTCGGCAAACTTTGCAAATAGCTTATCGGTCTCGGAAAGAGCCGCCTCGCCTAAAATTGCCGAGAGCTCCTTACTCTCCTTACCGCTTGCATAGGCGGAGAACAGCTGGTTCATAGTGTCGGCGTGATCCTCACGGGTCTTGCCCTTGCCTATACCCTTGTCTTTAAGTCTGGAGAGGGAGGGCAGAACGTCTATAGGCGGATTAATACCCTTTTTATATAAGTCTCGGGAGAGTATTATCTGACCCTCGGTAATATACCCCGTAAGGTCGGGAATGGGGTGAGTTTTATCGTCCTCGGGCATGGTAAGAATGGGTATCTGGGTTATCGAACCCTCGCACCCCCTTATTCTGCCTGCACGTTCGTACATCGTGGCAAGGTCGGTGTAAAGATAGCCGGGGTAACCACGTCTGCCGGGCACCTCCCTTCTTGCCGCCGAAACTTCTCTCAGAGCTTCGGCATAGTTGGTTATGTCGGTCATTATTACGAGGACGTGCATACCGCAGGTGAACGCAAGGTACTCTGCGCAGGTCAACGCCATACGGGGAGTGGCTATACGCTCAACCGCAGGGTCGTTGGCGAGATTGGTAAACAGCACCGTCCTCTCTATCGCACCCGTCTTTTTGAAGTCGTCGATAAAGTACTGCGCTTCCTCGAAGGTTATGCCTATTGCGGCAAAAACAACCGCAAAGTTGCTGTTACTGCCCCTAACCTTTGCCTGACGGGCTATCTGCGCAGCAAGCTCGGCGTGAGGCAGACCGCTCATAGAGAATACGGGCAGCTTCTGCCCCCTGACGAGGGTGTTGAGTCCGTCGATTGCGGAGATGCCCGTCTGAATAAATTCGTCGGGGTAATCACGTGCGGCAGGGTTAATAGGCTCTCCGTTGATATCCATCAACTTATCGGGTATTATCGGCGCACCGCCGTCACGGGGGTTACCCATACCGTCGAACACTCTGCCGAGCATATCCTTTGATACGGCAAGCTGTTGGCTGTGCCCTAAAAACCTCGCCTTAGCGCTGGAAATCTGCAAGCCCTGCGAATTTTCAAACAGCTGCACAACGGCTTTGTCACGGTTTATTTCAAGCACCTTGCCGTGTCTGATATCCCCGTTTGAACATACGACGTCCACGAGCTCGTTATACTTGACGCCCTCAACGTTCTCGACCAGCATAAGCGGTCCGACAACTTCACGTATAGTCTTATATT
>JBJFGI010000060.1:0-2225 GCA_051892535.1 Candidatus Coproplasma sp.
CCTCGACAGGGCTGACTTCCTGCCGCTTATATTTTTCCATATGACATACTAAATAGCTGATTTTCTTGTCCTCCTAATATTTTATTTTGCGGTTAAAATGCCCCGCAGGGCGAACGGAACTTACAAAGTAAGTGTAGTGAGTTACACCTATGATAAGGACATAGGTTTTGCTTCCCGTTTGCTTCCGAATTGCTTGCCATATTAACCGCCTGCTCCTTTCCGATTTCGGAATGTTTCAACTGCTTTATACAAAGACATTGAATGTGTTTCTTCGTTTGTCTTAACAAACTCGTAAAGCTCGTTTACGTCCACACCGTCTAAGATGGGATTCTGCGCACTTAAATTCCCCGTACAGCCGAACACTTTTAAATCGTCTATAGTTCTTTGCGGTTGAGGTTGGGAAGTAGAGGATTCCCGTTTTGTTTTCTTTGCTGTTCCGCCTTTGCTACCTGCCTTTTTCCGCTTAATGGAAGTGTTTAGAGTTAGCAACGTTAACTCGTAATACTTCTTAACGGTTGCAGATAATTCCTTGGGCTGTCTGCCGTTGAACGCCAACTCGCAAATAGCTTGCAAGTATTCTTTCGCTTGGTCATCTTCAAGGGATAGCATTTTGTTGTAATAATTCCTGCGGAAAGTAAAGTGCTTCCACCGAGCGTTGTATGCCTTTGGCGTTTTGCCTTGCAGTTCCTTTTCCCGTTGCGGAGCCAATACTTCCATAAGGTCCTCCCAGATAAGTGCCTGAGTTTTGTCTGTAGGTGTTTCCTCGTCTCCGTCAAGCATATAGCGGCATATATGACCGATAATGCTCTTTACGGTTGCCCCGTCTTCATCCTTTACCAAATCCCAATAGGGATGGTAAAAAGTAAATTTTTCTTGTTTGTTTTCCATTTTTGTTCTCCTTTAAATTATTTTTGCGAACTGATTAAGGCTTGTCCGCTTGCCTTGCCGATTCTGCCGTTAAGGCGGTCTGATTGAAACTTGATTGCTCATTGATTACCTCCGAATTGATTTTTTAATATCTGCTTAACCACCACATAGTAGTGGGTTAATGCCGAAAAAAAGAAAATGAAAAAAGTCGCTAAAACTCTTAACGTTTCACCGACTTGAACCGTATTTAGCAAGTTCTGCTTGCTCTATGGTGGTTAGCCATTCGATTAAGTTTAATTGTTAATTTATGTGTTAAATCTCCTAAAAAATTGTATAACAAAAAAGACCATCAACGTTACTCTTCAAAACCTATAGAGTAACTCCGGACTCACTTCGTCGTTTCTTATTGCCGAAAAACTGTACGACAATAAAAGCCTATTACGGCTCACGAATTTTTTGTATGCTGAAAACACCTTGCACCAAAATTCGCAAGCTAAGGCAAGAACGGACTTCTTACGTTCAAAATCATTCTGCGTTACTATGTTTCCCTTTTAATACCTACGCAGAACTACACCCTCTGAGGGCAGAATACGACATATATCGTATAATCGCATTATAACACGTAAAAACACGCTTGTCAATAGATTATGAACGTTTGTTCGTGTTATTTCTAAAATTATTTCATATAATGCGTTTATCGTATTGATATTATGTTCTATAATTATTGACAAGACATACGTTATGGTATATAATAGAGAAAAACGAGGTGGAATATGAATAAAGAAATTATTGCGCAGAGATTGAAAACGCTACGGGAGAGCGCAAGGCTTTCGCAGGCGAAAATGGCGCAGGAGTTAAACATTATGCAACCGCTGATTGCAAAGTATGAAACTGCGGTCAATATTCCTTCATATCCCGTATTATTGAAATACGCCGATTATTTCGACGTTTCCTGCGACTATCTGTTAGGTAGAGCAGAAAATCCGCAGGGACAACTCTATTCTTACAATCCTAAATCGCTTACCAATAACCCGCAGATGAAAGAGTTTGTAGAGATGTGTTTTGACCCCAATTCTTCCGTCAACGCAAAGCTCAAAGACGCTTTATTAAAACTTTTAGAAGAAAGTCATAAATAATTTTTAATATATGACCACATTTGTCAAGTTTAATATGTTATACTATCCCCACAAAGGAGAATAAGTTATGAGAGCCGTAATATACGCACGCTATTCAAGCGATAATCAAAGAGAGGAAAGTATCGAAGGTCAGCTTCGTGAGTGTATGGAGTTTGCAAGCCGAGCTGAAATCGACGTTATCGGTAATTACATAGACAGAGCCTTATCCGCTAAATCGGATAA
>JBJFGI010000061.1:0-2209 GCA_051892535.1 Candidatus Coproplasma sp.
AGAGGGTTCAGGCGAAACTCCCGAACAGCCCGCAGACGAGCTCACCGACGAACAGCTTTCAACCGTCAACAACTATATGGGTCTTGTTGAAAACCTGCTTGCAAACGGCGGTTTAAGCTACGTCCGCACCGAGTCCGACAGAGAGGGTTACGAGGTTAAAGAAGTAATATCCTTCAGCGATTTGGAGGGCAACGTAATAACCTACGTAATGTACTACAACTCCACCCTTGAGTACGTTGAAACCGACTTCCACCACGACAAGGAAGAGACCGAGTCCGTATACGTAATCGAAGGTATCGTCATTATCGACGGCGTTGAATATGCCCTTGAGGGACGCAGCGAGGTTGAGACCAAAGGCGACGAGACCGAGACTGAAACCTACTTCAAGGTTACTCTTGCAGACGGAAGCTATATAATCATGGAGCAGGAGACAGAGGCTGACGAAACCGAGCTCGTCTATAAGGTTGTATCCGATAAAAAGGTTACGGAAAAGATTAAGTTCGAATACGAAACCGAAGACGGTGAAACCGAGCTCAAGATGACCGTTGAAAAGGACGGAGTCAAGACCTCGTTAAAGTTCAAGCAGGAGACCGAGGAAGGCGTAAGCTATATTAAGGTAACCGCAAAGGGTGCCGAAAGCGATATCTCTTTCAAAATCGAAGTGACTCAGGACGAAGAGGGCAACAACGTGTACCAGTACAACTTCGGCGATAAAACCAAGGAAATGTACAGGCACCACTTTGAAAAGGGTAACTGGTACGACGACAAGTGGGGCGACGTGGAGTGGAACTACGGCGAATGGAATAATAAGGAGAACGAAAACGGCAAATGGCAGTGGAACGTTGAAGAGATTTTCGACCGTATTCCCGCCGAATTAATCCCCCCTGCAGAGGGTCAGCCCCAGGAAGTACCCGTTGAAGGTCAGCTCCCTGAAGAAGACGTAGAAGAAATTGTTGAACAGATTAAAGATTATTTAAACGATTATCAGAACGTGCAGAACAAACATTAATCGTAAAAACGGCTTTCAGTTGCTTATAAGATAATTTATCTCCTCAAATTGATATCTCCGCAACGGCAAAAATTAAGCTAAATTTGCTTTGAGTATTGATTTTTTGTCACCGATGTGTTATTATTCGGTTATGAAGATCGGTATATCAACGGCCACACTCTTCCCTCAACTTCCCTCGGAGGAGGCGGCTCAGCAAATTAAACAGCTTGGTGCGTCGGTTGCGGAGATATTTTTTTCTTCTTTCTACGAGTACCGTCCGGAATTTTCCAAAGCTCTCGCCCCCTTGATTGAGGGGTTGGAGGTCAACTCCGTACATTCAATGCCCTTAAACTTTGAGGGTAATCTCTTCAACTCTTCACGCAGGGTAAGGGGTGACGGCTATTACTGGTTGGATCAGCTTGCCCGTTCCGCACAGCTTTTAAAGTGTAAAAACTACACCTTCCACGGGTTTGCGAGGGTTGGCGGCGGCAAGGGTGAGGACTTGGGCTTAGTCGGCGAAATGATAGCGCAGGCGTATAACTTCGTCGCAGGCTACGGCGTTAACCTCTGTTTAGAGAACACCGCACACTACGCCTACAACCGCCCCGGTTTTTTCAAGGCGGTGAGGGAGAAGTGCCCGAGTATCTACGGCGTGTTCGACATCAAGCAGGCACGCAGAAGCTGCTACCCCTATGAAATGTATTTGAAGGAGATGGCTGGTGCAATCGCCTACGTCCATATAACCGATATCGACTCAAACGGAAAACTGTGTCTCCCCGGCGAGGGAATAACAAATTTTGAACAGCTCTTCAGGCTGTTTAAAGACTGCGGATTTAACGGCAACGTCCTGATTGAAAATTACAGAAGCGATTTTGACGATATCTCTCAGCTTAAAAAGAGTCTCGACTTCTTAAGCGAGATTGCTTATAAGATAGATTAAGTTATAAAACCGTATGCTCCGCCGCCCGTTGATTTGGGGTTGGCGGGGCTTTTTTAATTAAAAACGTGAAAGGGGTTAACAAAGCTTGTTATGCTTAAACAGACGAACCGAAAAAAGGTGTAAAATTAAGATTTATTACAAAAAATCTATAAATTCTTAAAAAATTTTTAAAAAAGTACTTGACATATTAAACGAGGTTTGATATCATATAAAAGCTGTCGCAAATGACAGCTTGGTTTTTCTTTAAAGATAAGTTAAACCGAACGCCGCTTTCGTCGGTG
>JBJFGI010000062.1:0-36923 GCA_051892535.1 Candidatus Coproplasma sp.
CCGTGGTGGGTTCGTCCGCAATGATAAGCTTGGGGTTGCAGGCGAGGGCGATTGCAATCATAACCCTCTGGCGCATACCGCCCGACAGCTCGTGAGGGTACTTTTTGTACACGCCCTCGGGGTCGGCAATGCCGACGAGCTTGAGCATTTCGATGCTGTGTGCCTTAACCTGAGCCTTTGAGATACCCTCTATGTGTAAGAGTCCTACCTCGTCGAGCTGGTTGCCTATCGTGAACACGGGGTTTAAGCTGGTCATCGGCTCCTGGAAGATCATCGCAATCTCCCTGCCACGAATGGAGCGCATAGCCTCGAGGGGCATCTTTGCGATGTCCACCACCCTGTCCTCCATCTCGTATACGTTGCCGCCGAGCTCGTTTTTCTTTATTATCTTCTTTCCTTTTTCGTTGAGCTTAAAGTTGCCCTCTTCATCCGTTTCGTACACGGGTATCTTCCTACCCCTGCCGTCACGCTTGAAAAGACTTGCCTTAAACTTTATCGAACCGCTTACAATCTGTCCGCTGGGGGCTTGAACGAGCTGCATTAGCGAGAGCGAGGTTACGCTCTTTCCGCAGCCCGACTCGCCTACGACGCCCACCGTAGACCCTGCGGGAATGGAGAAGGTTACGCCGTTAACCGCTTTGACAGTACCTGCGTCGGAGAAGAAATAGGTGTGTAAATCCTCAAACTCCACGACGTTATTCTCGTCGGTCATCTCGCAGGTGTACTCATCTATCTTAGCCTTTCTCTTCTTCCTTTTTTCGAAGTATTTGATTGCCTTGGAATTCTCCTTTGCAATCTTGCGTTGTTCGGAACGGGATATATAATGTTTTTTATCCTTTTCGTTAGCCATTGCTGTCTTTCCTTTTGCCTGTTACTATCGTTTCATCTTGGGGTCGAATGCGTCCCTCAAGCCGTCGCCGACGAAGTTGAACGCAAGTATTGCAAGCGTTATACATACGCCCGAGCCTACCCATAGGTTGGGGTAATATTGTCGGTACGTCGCATTGTTGGCAAGGTTTATCAGGTTACCCCACGTGGGTGTATCCGCAGGGGCGCCTATGCCTAAGAAGCCCAACGTCGCCTCCATCAATATGATGTTGCCGAGTCCCAGCGTCATCGAAACGATGAGCTGAGGAATGACGTTAGGCAGAAGGTGCTTGAACATCTGTGACGTGGTGGAAAGACCCGAAGCCTTTGCCGCAAGCATAAACTCCTGCTCCCTTAAAGAGAGTATCTGACCTCTTACAAGTCTTGCCGTACCTACCCAGCCGATGAGACATAGCACCATCATCATATAGTACAGCTTGGATACGTCCTTGATGTTGTAGAACACCGAATACAATATAAGCATTATGGGCAGTGAGGGAATACAGCTTAAGATGTCGACTATACGCATGATAAGGTTGTCCACCCACTTGCCGAAGTAACCTGCAAGGCTACCCATTATTACGCCGATTATCGTCTCTAAAATGACGACGACAAAGCCTATCGTAAGCGAAATTCTTCCGCCGTACATAAGACGGGTAAGCACGTCGTAGCCGAGTGCGTCGGTACCCATCCAGTGCGATGCGGATATGTCGCCGAGCGTTACGAATTCCGGCAGCGTTGCCGAGATTGCCAACGCCTCGTACTTGACGCCGTCAACAGTGTAGGATACGGACATTGACGCAATATTCTCTTTAATAAGAGAGGTGTTGAAGTCCAGCACAGTACCGCCGTTTGCCGACCAGGGCGAGAAAACGGGACCTAAGAATGAGAACAGGAAGAGTAAAATAATCGTGACTAAACCGATTACCGACAGCTTGGAGCGGAAAAACCTCTTCATAACCGTCGCCATGGGGGAAAGTACTTTTACCTTGTCGTGAAGGTTTTCGCCGTGGATATCCTCCCCGGAAGCCTCGGTTGAATTGACGGTATCTTCGGCCTCGTTAACCTCAGCAGAAACCGTTTCAACCCCTTCGGTTTCTTTAACCTCTGTCGTTTCAACCGCTTCGGTTTCTTTAACCTCTGTCGTTACTTCTGCCACCTCTTCAACGGGCGCAGCCGCTTCGACAACGGGAGCCGTACTCTCTTCCTGGGTTACGGGTGCGACTTCTTCAACTAAATTCTTTTTATCTTTTTTCATATTACACCCCTTATGCCGTAAGCTTGACCCTCGGGTCAACGACTGCGTACATAATATCCGCAAGCAATACGCCTATGACCGTCAACACGGCAAGGAACATATTATAGCCCATCGACAGGAATATATCGCCCTTGAACAGACCTTGGTAAGCTATGTTACCTATGCCGGGCAGGTCGAATATCTGCTCTGTTATCATCGCACCGCCGAAAAGTCCCGGCAGGGTAAAGGTAAGCTGAGTAACCAGAGGTATCATGGTGTTGCGGAAGACGTGCTTATAGATAACCTTACCCTCGGGAAGACCTTTTGCCCTTGCAGTACGGATATAGTCTGCGTTCAACACCTCGAGCGTGTTGGTACGGGTGTAACGCATAAGACCGCCTATGTTGAGTACGACGAGTACGGTCATAGGAAGGATTAAGTGCCAGATGGTATCTAAAAATCCTCCGTTGCCGAGACCGCCCGTTTCAAACCAGCCAAGATCGACGGCGAACCACTTGATTAAAATGTTGCCGAGGAAGAAGGACGGGAAGGCTATGCCCACCATACACAGTATGGTTGCAATATAGTCCAACTTGCCGTACTGATTGACTGCACACTTGATACCTAAGGGGATTGCTATAATCATCTCGATTATGAGCGAGGCAAAGGATATGCCGAACGAAATCCACATATACTGCCCGATAACCTCGGATACGGGTCTGTTGCCGTATGCGTAGGATATACCCATATCGCCCGACAGGAATTTGCCGAGCCAGATAAAGTAACCCTGAATAATACCCCAGAACGACTTATCATATAAGCCGTAGGGGCTGAGCTGGTCACGAAGGAGCTCTTCTATCTGGTCGTCGCCGTAGTCCGAGTGTTGCGTTCTGATAAGGTCTGCAAACGCATCGTTGGGCGAAACCCTTATAAGGACGTACAGGATAATCGATACGCCGAAGAGTATTAAGAGTGCAAGCAGCAGTCTCTTGATTATGTATTTAAAGTATTTTCCCATTTTTTACTCCGTAAAAGAGTTTTTTTGTAAAGTGAATTTTTGCGCTTACCCCTGCCGCTGCACTCTGTTGCAGCGGCAGGGTGTGATTTTCTGCGCTTAAAGCTTAATTACTTTCTGTAACCAACCTTCCAGAGTTCGTCGATAGGACCCATATGATACGATGCGGGTATAAGCAAAGTAGAGTCGTCTAATACCGCTGCGTTGTATACGCACAGTTCGTTACGCTGGTAGGTGGGGAACTCGACTGCCAATTCCATAATAAGGTCAAGGCAGCAGAGATCGTCTAAGATATCGTAGAACTCATCGGAATAGGGCTCTGCCTCGGAGAGCTTCTTGGTTGTGGAGCTCCTTGAATAGGTGTTGATACGGTCGGTCTGATCAAGCTGTTCTCTACCCGTTTCAATCCTCTCGGTGAGTTCTAATGCAATTGCGTATTCGTAAGCGAGGTTCTTGGAGTCCGAACCGCCGTCCTGCTCGATACCGCTCTTATACCAGTTCTTGGTAGAGGATGCGTTGGAGTACATCGAGTAGATCTGATAAGGGTCGGGGTCGATTGACGACGACCATGCTGCCGCCCATACTTCGAGGTCGCCCGTCGTCAACTTCTGGAGTGCAAGGGCGCTGTGCTCTACGTTAATCTTGAAGCCGCATCTCTCTAAAAGTGTCTTGGCAGAGATGAACATATTATATGAAGGGTGGTCGGTGCTCTCGCCTGCGATGGTGAAGGTGAGCTCTAACTGCTTGCCGTTTATGTCGGTTATCTTGCCCGAATCTTCGTCATAGGAATACTGACCCGACTTGCCTACGAGTTCTCTTATAAACTGCTCATCACTCATGCCGTTAAGCACGTCTTGGGTCATTTCATAGTACCTTGTAGGCGCCTTCTGACCAACGGGGATATTAGCAGGAATTTCAGGTGAAGCCCAGCTGGTTAAGGACATAGGTCTGTTGATAAGTTTAACCAGTCCCTGTCCGTAGTACTGAACGATTGAGCTGGTATCCATTGCATACATAATAGCCTGTCTTACGTATACGCTGCGGAGCTTTTCGCTCTTGGGGTTGATGCCGACGTAACCGTAACCGCCCGTCTGGTAGGTGGTGGACTTTAATGTGCCGTAGTCGGTTACTTCATTCTGGTTTGCCGACTTAGCGATAGGAGTACCGTAGTCGATTTCACCCGCCTTCAATGCAGAGATAATCTTATCGTCCGCCATCTCTCTGTAGGTGACGTACTTAATCTTTGCATTGTCAATGCCCGTACCTAAGGTGGTGAAGTACTCGTTCCTCTCGTAATAAGCCTTCTTGTTATAGTGGAAGGTACCGCCGGTAACGTTTGAGGTGTCCCTGTTGTAGCTGGTTGCCTTGTAGGGACCTGCGCCTACGGGGAGGTTGGTCTTGGAGGAATCCGCCAAAACGTTGTTCATAAAGTCGGAACTCTTGTACTGTACGCCGAACTTGGTTAAAGTATAGGTCGTGCCTGAAGCGTATGCCTGCTTAAATTTCTCGTAATCTTCCATAGCCGCATCGGTATGAGCCTTATCGGAATAGTAGTGCATAGGTGCTATTGCAAGCGAGAAGTTCCACTTTGCCTTGGGGTCAATGCCCTTGATTAAAATTCTTACTATATCGTGCTCTTCGCCTAAATCCTTGCCGTTGAACGTCCTTGACCTCGTAACAGTGATGCCGCTTATTGTCTTAACCGAAAGCTCACCGGTGGGAACGTCCTTAGCTCTTTCGTCCATTACGAACTCGTCAAAGGCGTTAGAAGCGGTTGCGCAGAACTGTAAGATATAGGATATGCCTGCGCCTGCCTCGGTGTCGGTTTCCAGACCTGCACGGCTCTCCAGCACGTTAGCAACTGCGAATTCGCCCTGAAGCTGAAGCCTTGCTTCCTCTTCGGTGTAGCCGACGTTTTTAGCCATAAAGTCCTGAACGGCTTTATCGGTAACAGCCGCATTGATTTCGTTGGTTAACTGCTGTCCTCTCTGACTGATGGGGTTTGAACTGGTGGTAGGATCGGTCGTGAGAGGTACTTGCAGACCGGTAAATTCGGGGTCGAATTCGGTTAAATACTTTTCACCGTCGTCCCTC
This sequence comes from Candidatus Coproplasma sp., assembly GCA_051892535.1. GTDB lineage: Bacteria > Bacillota > Clostridia > Christensenellales > Borkfalkiaceae > Coproplasma. Next base: position 5,214 of record JBJFGI010000062.1, read on the forward strand.
TCTTTGTTGCCGTTTACGTCGTAGAACAGGTCTGCGCTGACGTAGGTGCTGCTCGTGCCTACCTGTTTATTATAGGTCTGCGTGGATACGACGCCCTCTGCAAAGTAGAATGCCTGCCATGCGGAGGTGAAGTAGTAATCCTTATAGGTATCCTCCCAGGCGGTGGAGAGGTTGTTCCAGTCGGTTTTAAGCTCTTCTTCATAGAGTTGTCTTACCGTCTTAAGGTCCTTTTTCATCTGATCGGTGGGGTCACCCTTGTAATCGCCGTTACTCCATTGGATGAGGTCCGTAATACGCTGTTCTGCCTTAGCGTAGTAAGCCGTTAAGCTTTCGCTTGCGTCGTCAGCGGCGTTGATATCCTGCTGACGGTATGCCTGTAAACCCTGAATCTTGGTGGAGTAGATGGTTGCAGAACCCGAATACAGAGGATCGAGATAGACGTATAAGTTGAAGAGTACGTCCATAACCGTCAGATCCTCGCCGTCGGAGAACTTGATGCCGTTTTTGATTACGTATTCGTAAGAGGTACTGCCGTTTTTATCACTCGAACCTGAGATTGTCTTGCCGTCGCCCTCACCGATTTTTACGGTGCCTGCGGCGTCGGAATAATAGGTCTCCTTATAGTCCAGAGCTACAGTGGGATAATCCTCGCCGTACGAAAGCTCTCCGTCGGAGTTGGTCGTCATAAGCGAGACCTGAGTTAAGTTAGCAATAGTACCGTCGTTTGCAGACGTGTAGAATAACGGGTTGAAGTTGCCGTCTGCCGCACCGATTGCCAATTTTAATTCGTCTGTTTCGGAATCACGGTGAGCAGATTGAACGCCGCAACCGGCAAGACCGGTCAGTGCGAACGATGCACATATACCTGCACATACAATTCCTTTAAATATTTTTTTCACAATTAACCTCCTGAAAATTGTTGATTATTTTATAGTAAGTGTGTTGGTTCCCGTTAAGGTTACGCCGCTGTATGCAGTCAAGAATGCTTCGTCAGTGCCCAATCCGCCGAATATCCAGTTGCTTCTGTCGTCGCCCTGTGCGTTATTAATCTTACTTGTCGAGGGGATAGATACGGTTGCGGATACGTTCTCTATGGTAAGATTTTCAAGCACTGCACCCTCTTCGATAGATTTACATACTGCGTATAAGGTAAGGTCACCCTTGCCCGTTACGGATATAGTTATGTTGCTGAGCTTGAGGTTTTTAATCTCTGCCGAAGCGTATATCGCACCGAATACGGGTGCAAGCGTTGTACCGTTTGCCAAAGACGTTGCGCTGAAGTTGAGGTTTGTCAACGTGTGACCGTTGCCCTCTACCTTTGCACGCACACCCTGCACTACACCGAAGTTTGTTATCGACGAGCAGTCGACGTCCTCCAACAGGTAGAACGCCTTGCTCGACGAGTTGAGCCCCGAAAACATATCTTTAATGTTGTTGGCGTTGTTTTTAATAATCGTCCAGCTGCCCTTGATGAACCTGGACCAGACGACTATTTCGGTCTGTCCCTCGTAGTCCGCCCTGTTATAGGTGGTGGCGTAGGTTGTACAAGCCTCGTCCGTATAGTTGGAGACGAAGGTCATGCCGTCGAAGTTGACGGTCGTCGTCTGACCGGGAGATGCCGTTTCAGCCTTGCCGAAAGCCATATTGGTTATTTCGTCGCCCTGCTTATACGTCTTTCCGTCAATGGTAAAGCTCTCGTCTACCGCAAGCTTGAACACGAACTTTAACGCAGGTTTCCACGTTGCACACACGATAAGGTTGTCATCCGCCTTGATGATATACGAGCTGTCGACAAGCGTGTCGGAGGGGACTACCCTGATGTTTTTTTCGAGTATTTCCTCCTTGGAGCCGTCGATATAAAACAGAGGTCTTGCCTCATTGCTGTCGGTTACAGGCGTGCCGTCGTCGTTGAGCTTGGGATATGCAGGTACCGTCTCGGTCGAGCCGTCGGGGGTGTAGGTGTACATAACCTCCCCTTCGTGTTCACCGCTTTCATAGCGGGCAGGGAGATACCACCCCGTAAAGTCATAACCGCCGTACAAAACGTAATAGCTCTCTTTTGAATTGTCGGTCATGTCAAAGAAGGGTACGTCAGCTTCTTTAAAGTGTATCTCTCTGACTATTATAGCAGTGTTGTTGTTAAAGCTGCCGCCGTTTGCATAGTAGGTGACCTGACCACCATTGTAGTTGGCGAGAATTTCCTCCCTGCCGGGTTCACCTACGCTGCAGCCTGCGGCGCCGCAAGCAATTGCTATAGCACCGAGAATGATTGCTAAAAACAGCTTAAGTCTTTTAGTCATCGTTATTTCCTTCGTCCGTTAATTGCTCTTCACTCTCCTCGGTCGTCTCCGTTTTAAGTGATTTTGCCTTTGACTTTTTTACAAATATTAATATCACGACTGCCGCTGCGACTGCTGCGCAAACGCCTACGACTATTACGATTATAGCCCATGCGGGGAATTCGCCCTCCGAGCCTGAAGGTGCGTTTTCACTTACGGTCAAGCCACGTACAGTAATCGTCCTGCCGGCATAGTTGCCTACGCCCGTAAGAACTACGCTTGTATCCGAAGCCTCGAGAGGTCTGTTATAAGCGTCCGCCAGCACAAAGTTGCCCTTGGCGTCTATGATTTCTTCGGAGTAATCCTTGTAGGTTACCTTAATCTTAAGACCGTCAAGGCTGAACGTATCGCCGATTCTGTACTCCTGCTTATAGCCAGCCATAATTGCACAGCTGTCTATCTCAACGGCGATGCCGAACGCCGACTTGACGGGCATTAACGCCGCTTCCACGTCGGTGAGCTTAGCTAAAAGCAAATCCCCGACGAGCACACTCTGCGTTGAAGTGAGCTTGTTCTTGTAGGAGTGTGCCTGCATGACGTATGCTGAGAATCCCTCCACCTCTGCCTTGGTCATGTTGGAGCTGTTCCAACCTGCAACCGTGTCGGCGTCGGTCATCTGCTCAAGCATAGAGATAAGCGTACGAGTGTCGTCCTCGAGCATCTCTGCAAGCACAACCTTAGAACCAAAGTAATAGGAGTATACGAAGTTATCGTAACCCTTTCCGTTCACGGGATAGTTGATTATAAGCGAATTCTCGTTGGTCTTATAGTCGGTGTCGCCGGGATATTGAGGAGCATAGTTCGACATATATCCGAAGAAGTTCATATAGAAGAACGAGTTAGCCGAATAGCCGTTGACTATAGGTCTGTTCACCTCACCGTTGACTTTGATTAAGTCCTCTAAAAGAGTAGGTGCGTTAATGCAGTGGAATTCGAACGTCGTTATTCCGCTGCCTAAGAATGCGCCGTGACCTATGGTCTTTAACGTATAGGGGAATACGACCTTTTGTACCTTGCTTGCAAGAATGGAGCTGAACGCATACTTGCCTATGGTTATCGTATTATCAATTACCGTATAGGTGCGGTTGCCGTCCTCGTCCTGCTTCATATCTTTATTGTCGGGGTAAGCTATGAGCGCATAGGTGTTGCCGCTCTCCTTCTTGCCGCCGATATACTCGTACAGAACTCCGTCCTGAGCAAAGTAGGTCGTGTTGGCTTCATCTACGGTATAGCCGTTGAAGCAGGGGACTACGCTGCCGTTTATGGTTGCCTGACCGCTGAACGCCGATACGCCTATCGAGGTGCAGTTTGCAGGGATTGCAACCGACCTTAACGCACTGCCTGCAAACGCCTCGTCGCCGATGCTTGCAAGTGCGGAGGAGAAGGTCACTCCCGTCAAAGCTGAATTTTTGTAGAACGCACGCTCTTCAATGGTCTTTGCCGCCGTGAGGGTAAGGCTTGTTATAGCCGCCTCCGCAAAGGCGTTCTTTCCGAAGTGGGTTACTTTGTCTATACCGTCTACCGTCTTTAACGAGCTGCAACCTGCAAAGGCTTCGTCCGCAATTACTGTTACGTTCTTTAAGTTGATTTCTTCAAGCTTATCGCAGAAGGCGAACACACCCTTGCCAAGCTTTGTAATCTTTTCGCCAAGCGTTACGCTTGTCAGCTTACTCTCGACCTTTTTTAAACTGCTTTCGTCGTATGAGTAGAACGTGTAGATACCCGTCGAAGTCGCCTCGTCGCCGAAGGTTGCGGAAGTGAGATTGATACAGTTCATAAACACGCCTTCGCCCATCGTTTTGACGGCGGGAAGGGCTACGTCTGTTATATAGTTGCACTCCGAGAATGCCATATCGCCAATCTTATTAACGCTTGCAGGCAGAATGAGTTCACCTGCGATTTCCGTTTTTCTGAATGCGGCGTTGCCTATTTCTTCAAGCCCTTCGGCAAAGGTTAAGCTTGCAAGATCCTGACAATTATAGAATGCATAGTTGCCTATCTTTTTAATAGTTGCGGGGATTGTTATAGAGGTTAAACAGCTCTCCGCAAAGGCATAGTCTGCAATCTCTGTTATATCCGCAGGAATTTCTACAGAGGTAATATTCAAGCCGTTGAAGGCACCCTTGCCTATCTTGGTTACACCGCTTAAGTTAAGGGTGGAAATACCGTCAAGCACTGAAGCGGCAAACGCATACGAGCCGATTTCGGTAATACCCTTATTGACAAGGTAGTTGACGTCGGTAATCTTGCTTGCCGCAGTCACCAACTTCTTGCCGACAACCTGGTCGTCGACGACAACGTCTACAATCAGTTCGCCCACGTTGGGAACCATTTCGAATACGTTGTAGCCCAGCTCTGCGTCAGCCAGCTGTGCCTGAACAGCGTCAACGTCCAGAGCAAAGCAAAGTCCGAACGCCTTGTTACCCACGCTTGAAACCGAGGCGCTCTCTGCTACCACTACGTCAACAAGCGAGTAACAGCCGTAGAATGCCGAAGCTCCGATACTTACGTTTTCAGCCGTAAAGGTAACCTTGGTTAAACCCGTACAGCCGTTAAATGCGTTGGCGGGGATTGTTGCATTGTTGATTACTATGCCCTCGGCACCCGTTTCAAGGTCGCACTTAAGCGAGGTACAGCCGTTGAACATATTGGCGCCGAATGCGGTGAAGTAACCCGTCTTTATGCTCTTAAGCGAGGTACAGCCTGCAAACACACCGCTTCCCACCATGTGCAAGCCTGAAAGGTCTGCCTCTTCAAGTTTAGTACAGTTTGCAAAAGCACTGTCATATGCCGTACCGATAGCCGTCATCTTGATGACTTCCTTCAGCCCCGTACAGTTTGCAAACGCCAACTTGTCTAAGGTTATGACCTTACAGTTGGATAAATCCACCGTTTCAAGGTTGATACAGCCGTAGAAGGCGTTGCGGCGGATCATCTCCAGCGAGGAGTCTGCAATGGGTTTAGCATCCTCGGAGATAAAGCATATCTTCTTTAAATTGGTACAGTTCTTGAATGCGTTCTGCGAAATCTCGGTAACGAGCTTGGGGATAACTACTATTTGAACCGTCTGAACGTCTTTAAACGCCTCTTCGCCGATTGTAGTTATCGACTTGTCCGAAGGTATGGTGAGAACTCTTACGCCGTCGGAGTTGAGCTCGCCGCCCCAACCACGGTAACGGGTGAGCGTTCCGCCCGATACGGTGAAGGGATCCTGAATGGAGAGCGTTACCGTCGCCTTACAGGAGGCAAACTCTTCACACTGTGCGGTTATGGTAACCGACTTGATATCTTCGCCCTCGTAGAGTACGGATACGTTGCCGTATTCGTCTACGGTTGCCAACTCATCATTGCTTGAAGTCCAAGTGAAATGCAGCGTATCTATCGGGTAATACCAGGGGTCGGCGTTGATGCTTAAGGATATCTGTTGTGCAGGGTTGACCTCCACTATTCCCTCAGCCTTTACGGGATTATCGTCGCTGTTGAGCATAGTGCCGAACGAAACCGAAGGAGTGCTGAGTTTCTTTGTGGAATCGTTGACCGTTACTTGTATTTGCGCACTCTTGCCGCCGCCCGTAACGGTGATGGTCGTGGTGCCTGCAGCTACGCCGAACACTTCGCCGTTCTTAACCATAGCGACGCTCTCGTCAAGGCTAGACCAAATGAAGTTGGAGGCATTAGCCTTGCCTATATTGTTTATTGTGACCTTTGCCGTCGAGTTCTTGTCAACGGTCAAGGTTGAGCTGACCGACCAGTCGGTGGGGCACAGCGCACCCTCGGAGGTACTCTTATCGATGACGTATACGTTGTAGTTCATTGCATAGTCCTGAACTTCAACGAAGAGGTTGCCTGCATATTCTTCATAGAAATCGGTTACCTCTATAGACACCGTGTTGGTGGCGTTCTTCTTGGGGTTGAGTACGGGGGTAATATATTCGGTTGCAAGCTTTAACGCTTCGATGTTGGTACCGTCGTTATTAGCTGTCTCCGAATAGCATAAAATGATTGCCTGAGGATAGTGGTTATCGAACACGTCGAGGTCAAGATAGATTTTCTGGGTAGTCTTGTTGCCGTCCTTGACGTCGAGATACCTTATCCTTGCATCCTGTAAAATGGGAGCTTCGTAGTCGACGTAGAAGCTCATCGAGAAGGTATCGTCCGTCTCTTTGCCTTCTGCGTAGTCGTCGTAGCTGAAGTAGAAGCTGTAGTCCAGCCTATACTTGCCGTTACCGTCGAAGTTCATCTCGTCGGTTCTCATCTCCATAAGCACCTGCGAAGGCACTGCGTTACCGCCGCTGGAGTGAGCCTTTCTCGCCCTGTAAACTTCCCTGATAAGGTTGCCGTTTTCGTCGGGGATAATTTCACCCGTGTCGACGTTGGTTAAGGTATAGGTTACTATTTCGGCATTTCTTAAAAGACCTGCATACAGCGCCCTGATACCCGTCGTCGTGCAGTAGCTGATATTTTCGTTTTCGTAGTTGTACTCGTTAAAGCCGGAAATTGCTACGTGCTCTTCTTCGGTGTACACCCATTCAGCGGTGTACTCCTTGTCGGGGTCCTGAATATATAAGAACGAGCCGAGGGGAGTTGCATACTTCTCATTCCAATAATAAGAATATGCCTGGGTTGCCCAGATGCTCTCCTTAGGTCTGGTTTCGTAGGTTAAGGAGGTGTCCTTATCGAAGCTTGCTATTTCAAAGCAGTCGTAGTCGAGAAGGGGTGCCGCCTCCCAGTCGCCGTAGAAGCCCATGAAGGGAAGAGAGAGCGAGCACTGACCGTCGGTTGTGGATTCAAGCTGTAAGAAGCCTTCAACGAACATACCGTTTTTAAAGGTATCGTCGAGGTACTTCTTTTCGGAAGCAGACAGCTTTAACGTAACCTCTATTTTTGAGGTCGTTCCGCTTGCAACGGATATTTCACCGCCCTCGGCAACCGACTTGCCGTCTACCTTCCACTCGCCCTTGCTGTCGAAAAGGTATGCCTTTTCTGCAACCGACAAGCCGTCCTTGGACAGCGTTTCGGTCATAAATATCGACTTTGTCTTAAAGGTCAGAGCGGTTGAGCCGAAGTTGTTGACGTAGAATACTATGTTGTATACGCCCGTCTTTGCCTCATCCTCGCCGAGCTCCGCCTTGGGTCTGCCGTCCGCACACATATACTCGGGGTCGGACTTGTCCGAAGTGAGTTTGGTGTACAGATATGCCTGTGTGGAGAATACGTTGTCCATCGTTGCCAGACCTGCACCCTGCTTTCTGGGGGAATAGGGGAGCTTGTTCTGGTCGTAGACGATGGTCGCCGTACTCATCATTATATTATTGGTAAGGTTGGCAAGTCTTACGTAATTAGCTTCGTCGGTATCGCTTGCTACTTTCCATAAGCTTGTGTAATTTGAGTTGGTCTTTAATTCACCCTTTAAAAGTGCCGTGAAGCCTGCAAGGTTAGGGCACGCCATGGAGGTACCGCTCATCTCGGCATAGCCGCCTGCTACGGTGGAGATAATCTCGCCGCCGTGGGAGGTTATGTCGGGCTTTAACTGCAAGTCGGGGGTTACGCCCCAGCTTGAATAGTCGTTCATGAAGGGACCTGCCTCGTAGCTTCTCGATAAGGTGATTTCACCCGTGAGCCTCTTGGAAGAGCCCGTGCCCGTCAACTGCTCGCCTGCGTCAATGGAGACGGATACGGCGGGGATACGGTCCTGCAAATCTTCGAGCGACATCCTTATCATACCCGAGACGTTGTTGTATACGATAACCGCATCGGCGCCATAGCTCTTGGCGGTCTGAATTTTCTTTTTGAAGGTAAGTCCGTTACCGCCACGCTTTACGACGGCGATAACCTTTTCACCCGTTGCCTTAATCGAGGAAATAGCGTCCCTTACCGTCTTGGTATAGTCGGTAGAGCTGCCGTAACCGGGGACTACTACGTACTTGAAGGTTGCTGTATCGACAGAACCTTCCTCCCCTTCCTTACCCAACATATCGTCGAGGAAGTTGTAGGCGTCGGAGTCCTCGTTTCTCGACTCCTCGTAATAGATTGCGCTGCCGTTACCCTCGCTTGCGTTGGCAATCATATAGGTTGCCATCTGACCGTTTACGGAAGCGACCGACATTGCGCCGTCGTAAGTCGAAGGCGAGCCTACGGTACCCGAGTCGGGGTTGGTTGCAAGGTTGGTACCGAACTGGCTTCCGTAGCCGGCGGAGAAGTCGTTACTTGCTGCAACTAAAAGGGATATACCGCTGTTTCTTATGCTTTCGAATACCCTCTCTAACTCCGCACCTTCGGTATCGTTTGCCGACAATGCAAGCGCCTCGGACGAGAAGCCTGCGGAAGTACCGAGCGACATGTTGATAACGTCAACGCCCAGCGCAACGCAGTCGTCTAACGCTGCAATGATATCCTCGCTCTTTGCGCCGCCGATGTCGGGGCTGTCGAGGTTGTCGGTGAATACCTTACATATTACTAACTGCGATTCGGGAGCAACGCCGACAAACGAATAACCCGAGTCGTTGCCGTCCTTGTCGGTGTAGTGCTCTTCCGTCTTACCTGCAACTATACCTGCAACGTGGGTACCGTGCTGGGAATAGGATGCGTAGACGTCGGAGTCGTAGTCTGCATAGTCGTAAGCAAAGGGTACTTTCTGGTTGATGTAGACGTCCTCTGCGGTCGAACCCGAGAGCTGTTGAGCCAAAAGCGGAGTTTCTGCATTTTCAAACGTCTCTTTTACGGTTGAAAGCGTCATTGCGCCATAGGCATACTGGTCGTTCATATTTGCAGGGTTGAAGGCGTCGTGGGTGTAGTCGAGACCCGTATCCAGAACGGCAACCGTCATACCCGCACCGTCTATGTCTTTTTCGACGTAGCTGCTCGAGTCGTAAATGCCGTTTGCGTAAATCTTGGAGTAGTTGGTCTGACCTAACGTGCCGCTGTCCTCAACCTCTGTGGGGCGATAATAAGTGGTACTGAAATTAACCGAAGAAACGCCGTCCATCGTCCTGATTGCATAAACGCTTGACAAAGGCACCTCAATGGCAACGCCGTTCATTGCGTTGGTGTAGGCGTACTTCAGCTCGTAATCGATACCGTTCGCCGAAAGAGCCTTTAAAAAGGACTTTCTCTGGGCGTTAATCTTATCGATATCGCCACCCTCGACGACGGGAGCCTCATCCAGCCCTACGATAACCGTATAGGTAGTACTTGAAGTACTCGTACCCATATCGAATACCTTATCGCTGAAGTTGGAGAACTTTATGTCGGTCAAGTTAACCGTACCGGTTGCGTTCGTAAAGTTGAGCGATTGACTTGTCGTGCCGGATTGCTCGGTTGAAGCGCTTACGGCAGACGTATGCGATACGAACTGCCCTGCGGCAAAGGTTGCGCACATTGCGCCCGTGAGTATCAGGCATGCCGCTCTGCGGCAGAAATTGCTTTTTGACTTAATTTTCATATTCTAATTCTTCCAGTACAAATGTATTATCAGCTGTCTTAAGCGTCATTTTGTAGTTTTTTTCGTCCATATCGGTCAGGTAGAATATACGGGCGTATTGGCTGTCAGACTCGTAGTAATACTCCCTGACGTAAGAGTCTCCGTCGACCAGCCATAACGAACCCGTCTCACCGCCTACGAAGATATACCTCTTCTCGGTATCTTTAAGCGTCCACTCCACGTAGTCGCCGAGCGTAAGGACGTTTATGCTGCCCTCCTTGGTTATCGTGGCAAGGCTCTTGTCCTCGCCGTCCTCAACGATAAGGTAGGGAACGTTTGAGTAGGTAGTAAGATAGGTGTAGGTATACGCCGTCTTACCTTCTGCCGACCAGATATTGCCCACGCCGTCAAGCGTTACGTAATCACCGTTTAAACGAACCTGGGTGAGGTACATAGTGTCGGCAGCGACGGGGCTGTAGGATTTTGTATCTCCGTCCTTTTTATATCCGCCCGTTTCAACCTCGGTAAATACCATACCGTTGCTTGTACCCGTTAAAATCTGTATCAAGCCGAGGCTGTTCTGCCTGTAGTTGTAGGTGGTCTTTTTGCCGTTTGCATCGGTATAGGTTGCCTTACCGCTTGAGTATTCGGCAAGACCGTGGCCGTCGAACTCCCAGACCGATTTATCTTCCGCCGTGTAGACACCCTTCCAATCGTCGAGCGAGTCTTCCGTAATGAGCACTGCACTCATATTGGTTGCTCCGCTTACGGATATGGACAATTCCTTGCTGCCCTGAAGAGCTATAGTGGTAACCGTAGTTACGCCCTTAGCGTCCGTGGTCGAATTGGTGAGCGTATTGCGTTTAGGATTGTATATAAACAGATATTCTTCGCCGCTGACTCTGAGCTTAGCCGTAAAGTCCGAAGTTACTTCGCTTATAGTTATCTCTTTGTTGCTGACCGACATAAGCCAGGTCTTTGCAAAGCCCGTGTTGAATACAAGCGTCTTACCGCCCCATTCAAAACCCGACCCGCTTACAACGAGTGCGGTGCCGTCGATAACGGGCATACCGTCTTCGCCTATAACGTAGGTCAATTCAGAGCCGCCCGTAACGGTTACCTTGCCGCCGAGGTTGCCCCTGCCGTCAAAGGTATAAGCCGTGTCGCCGTCATAGAGGGTTACGCCGCTCCAGTCGTCCTCCAGCACAAGTATGCCTGCGGCGATTTCATCCAGGGTAAGGGTAATCTTTACCGCCTTTTCGTCAAGGGATACGTCGTAGGTATTGCCGCCTATTTTTATCTGACCCGTAGTTGCACTGTCAAGAGTATAGGTAGCCTCGCCCGTGCTGCCGTTTGAATAGGTTACGATGGCGGTTGCCTCTTTGCCGCCTGCCGTCTTACCCGTAAAGTTTATCCTGTTAACGCCGTCGACGTTACATTCCCAGACGCCCTTGAACAGGTCGTAGAGAGCAAACTGTGCGGTTACGTAGGTTACCGTGTTGAGTTCGCTGTAGCTCTTATACGAGTAGAACGAACCCTCTGCCAGTCCGCTGACTTTATTATACACAAGCTCACCGTAGAGCGTATCGCCTACGTAGAGAACCATTACGCCGTCGTCGGTGACTGAATATTCGCCCGTAACCGTACTGGTTATGCCTGAGTAGAAGGTTATTTCTGCTTCGCCGTAGCCGTTCTTGCCGATACCGCCGAGCGTCAGTTCAAACCTCTCCTTGCTTGTCGAAGTTGTGCCCGTCCACATTCCGGTGAAGCCGTCGGAAATATAATGCGCTACGCCGTCGATATAGAGTGCGTCGCCCGTAAGCACCGCCTCCATCACGTTGCCGCCGAGGGTTATCTGTGCCCTGCCTGCGGAAATCTCCTCATAGGTACCCGTCTCTTCGCCGCACTTGACTGTGCTGAAGCCGTCGAACACGTATTCGATTGAAGAGCCCGTGTTCGTCTTCCAGCTGCCCGCAAAGTTATCCTTTAAGGAAGCTGAATAACCGACAAACGCAGTAACCTTGCCGTCCGTAACCGTTATGGGCAGGTTCATAGAATTGGTTATACCGTCCCCCGTTATTGTAAAGGTAAACGACATACTAGTCTTATTATAAGTATAGGTACCCGTTCCGTTTTCCTTCAATACCAACGTAGCACCGTTGGAATTGGTATATTCGCCATAGGTAAAGGTATCCGATTTCTTTGTTGCGGTAAAGGACAATTCCTCAAGCGAAGTCGTGTATGAGGTAGAGCTTGAGAATTGCCTTACGTATATCTTGCCCTCGATCTTATAGCCGTCGCCGTCCTTTACCATAACGACGGTTGCATAAGAACCGTTGGTCTCGTCTGCCGTGAACGCCATTGCGCCGAGACAGCTGTTGAAGAGCGTAATCTTTTGCCCGTCGTAGGAATAGGTGCCGCTGAAGGACATACCGCCGTCACGGAATGCATAGCTGCCGTCGCTGTTGAGCGTGAAGTTAGCATTCACACCGTATTCCGTAGCACCTAAATAGTATTGACCTGCCACCTCGGAATAATCGGCAAGTCCGTAATATAAGGTGACGTCACCTAAAGGAATAAAGCCTGTAGGCACCTTTTTGGTAAGCTCTGCGTCGAAGTAGTAGCCCCAGCTCCTGCCTGAAGCCGTGGTGACGTATTCGCCTAAATAGCCCTCGTAGAAGGTATAGATGGGTGCGGGAGCGGAGATATCAAATCCTGAACCCGACCTGTCTGCCCCGGCATAATTTAAAGTAATTTGTATCGTTCGCTCTGCATTGCCCTTGAATACGGGGATTTCACCTGTAAAATCCCACTCCTTATCCGACCAGCCGAGCGAAGATAATTCATCGCCGTCTGCCTTTGCAAGGTTGTTGAAGAGAACGACTTCGGCTGCGTCGCTCGCCTGTTCTTTAGCCGCCTCCTTTCTTGCGCAGACGTTGTCCTTTGAAGCATAACTGTTATTGTTTGCCGACGTAGCCGTAATAGCAGTATTTGCAGAATAGCAATCAGATATAACCGTATCGTTTTCGGCATATCCTACTATACCGCCTGCGTTTGCACTCTTTACTAATTCCGCCATACCTGCGGTGTTGTTGGTATTTCTTGCCGTAACCGCAGAGGTTGAGTAGCAGTTTGCAACGGAGGAGAACCTGGACATGTTACCCACTACGCCGCCGACGAAAATCGTACCGCTTACCGAACCTGAAGTCACCGTGTTGGAGACGTATGCGATAGCCTGCGTGTCGGCTGTTGCAAGCATACCCACGGCGCCGCCTACGCAGTAGAGAACGCCGACTCCGCTTATATCCACGTCTGCCACGCAGCCGTTTACGTATGCGTCGTAGGTGATAACCGTGTTGCCCGTTGCGCTATATGCAGACTGTAACACGCCTACCAGACCGCCGACGTTGCAAGTCTTATTTGTATCGTTCTGCGCCGTTATCTTGCCGTTTAAAGCGTTGCAGTCGTCTATTTGCGCACCGATGCCGTATGCTACCAACGAACCCGTAATATACTGCTGCTCGGTGGAAGTCGCCGAAATCGGGTGAACGGTCACTTCGAAATCTTCAATGGTTAAATTCTTGATTACTGCAGGGCCGCCCGTAGTTGCAACAACCGCACCGAATACGCCGACGTAGGGCAGGTATTCGTTATCGAAAGACTCCTGGTCGATAACCTCGTCGGTTAAGTAGAAGTTGCTTATCTTGTGTCCGTTACCGTCGAAGTTTCCGCAGAAAATTGCGTTGGAGTTGGACATATCGCCGATGACGAAGAGCTTTTCGCCCTGCATGTCTATATCGGCTTCAAGCTTGTAGTATGCGGTTGAAAAAGACGTGTAGAAATCACTGTTTACAAGAGCCGCAACCATGAACATATCTATGGGCTCTTTTACGATATAGGGGTCGTCTTCGGTACCCGTACCCTCGCCCCTTTCAATAAAGGAGTCCGCCTGATTCAACGTGCTGATGTTTACGGTCGAATCCTCTGAAACGTCGATGGTGTAGTACCCGTTATCATCTTTGGTCAACTCCTCGGTGTTGTTGGTTATGGTGTATTCAGGCACCATATAGGGGCTTACCCATACCTTGAACTTGACGCTGCTGCCCTTGACAGCCATCGTCTCGGTTATCTCGTTTCCGTCCTCGCCGATAAACTTATAGTAATCGCCCTGGCTGAAGGTAATCTTCTTCTTTTCGGTCAAGCCGCTTACGGAGACAACGCTCTCCTGGTCGATGATGAACGAATAAACTCCGTCTGCGCCCGGGGTAATCTCCACGCCGTTCAGCAAGATGACGGGAGTACCCTCCGTGTTCTCCGAAACGGCGAGCGTAAAGCGTACCTCTACGCCCGATTTTACGAGATATCCACTTTCAAACTGCTCTCCGCTTTCGGGGGCAAGTTCGCCCTGAAAGACGTAGTCGAGCCCCTTCCCTTCAAAGGTGAGCTTGAAATAATCGGGTTCGCTGTTGCAGGCTGCTACCCCTACGGTAAGACAGCTTGCGCCTACCGCAAGTAAGGCTCCGATTGCAATTTTTTTAAATTTATTCATATGCGATTCTCCGTTAGCATTTATCAATTCGGCTTGCTTTACAGTGCTGTTTTTTACGCACTGCCGGCAATTTTACATAATAACCGACTATAACCCTATTTTGATACTTATATAATGTTACCATAATTAGCGCAACTTTGCAAAAGATTTTCGCATTTATGCATATTTTTTTTATTACATTTAATATAATTATTTTTAATTGTGCCATAAATATTTCTAATTAAAGAATAAATAGAGTTTAAATTAACTTTTTTATAAAATTTTACGTCGATTTTTTATGCGCATAAAATTGTATTTATGCAAGAGACAAAAATAACGGCGCAGCGACATATTATCGCTGCGCCGTTTAACTTTTAAGGCTGAGAATTATTCAAGTTCTGCGTTAAAGCCCGTCCTTATTCCTCAACGACTTTGGTCAGGACGATATCCTCCTTATTCGAACCGAAGCCGGTGCTGTGATTAATAATCAGATTGTCCGCCTCGTCGATTGAGAACGTGAAGTCGTAGGACTTGTTTTCCGAAGAGGTTGTACCGCTCATATATTCGGTTATAAGCTCGTCGTCTTCACCGATTCTGTAGGTGTACACAAGGTCGTTGCCGTTAACGCCGCCGACATTGATTTTAATTATATTTATCACTACGTCGTCTACAGTTTCGGTGGTGAACTCGGCGGTCAACGTCTTGGGCTTGGGGCTACCTGTGCCCTCCAAAATCAACACACTTCCGCTGAACGTGTTGCCCGAAAGCAATTCCATAGGTTTTGTTTTGGCAGTAACTTTGACCTTGAACTGGGCATAGACGGTTTCGCTTGAGGTCGTACCGTCGTAGTAGGGCATTGTTATTATATATTCACCTGCCTCGTCGGCTATGAGCTTCCACTCCTTATAACTGCCCTCCTCATTCTGACTTAAGGTAACGCCCTCCCTGTCGGCAACGGGAAGAATGTCCGTACTGACGTAAGCCGCCTCCGAGGCGCTTGCATTCGCCCAGAATCTGAGCGGCTGACCGACGATTAAGCTGACCGCTCTGTCGGTGGTATTTATGCTGCTTTCCCTATAATCCACCTTACCGTTCGCCACGCCGTAAACGTTTGCCGAGGCGGTAAGAGAGGTAGGCGCACTCTTGGTGAAGGTCATCTCCACCTCCTTTTTGCACTTGCCGCCCTGCGTTTCGAATACAAACGTCAGGGTACCTGCGTATTGGGATCTGATTGTTACAGTTTCGTCGCTACGAGTGAAGAAGCCTAAAACCTTATATTGCGACCCGTTATTCAGGTCAAGTTTTAACCTGATCAACGCACCGGTTGCGTCCTTTATATAAATATTTGAGATTGTGTCTGTCTTAAAATTTGCAGTTGACGGGGAAATATTGCCCAGCTTAAACGTTATTGCCGTGTCGGCAGGAAGGATAAAACCGCCGCTCAGGTCAATGCTGTTACCTGACGACGCACCCGTTATATCGAAATCCCTGATGTAGAGACTGTCGTAAGGGTAGGGATTTGCGATTACCACGTCGGCTTCATCCTCCAAACCGTTATCAACGTCCTCCTGCGTGACCTTTTTGGTCTGCTTGATGTTTACGGTCTTATAGCTGACTTCGGGGTGGTCGTCAGAATACCAGCTGTCTACAGGGTAACCGCCCGCAGCCATTATCTTGGGAATAGGGTTGCCCTTATCGTCAAGTACGGTCATACCGAACTTATCCTTGACATAAACGGGCTCCAGCTCGGGAATGTAGTCGAGCTTATTATATACAGTTTCGTAGGAGATGGTTCCGTTGCTTTGAGCTACACTGTTTCCGCCCACTACGTCATAGTAGTATTCACCGTCATAATATACGACGTTGCCCGTCGCCTTGTTAGTCTGCTCGTAGACGTAATTGCCCACCTCATCGTATTCGTATGCAGAATTGCCCGTATTGTAGTCAATGGGATAATCGTAGCCGAAGATAATGTCGCCTACGGTGGCTTTGCCGCTGACAACCGATTCGTCGCCATCCTTATACGTGATGATAGCGCCCTCCAGATCGGTTGCAAACATATACGAACGAATTACTTCGGTCTCTACTTCAAGCTCTTTAAGCGTACCGTCGGGATAGACTGAGAAGGTAACCTTGAAACGGGCAAACCAGCTGCCCGTGTTATAGCTGTAGGAGAACCATAAATTATTGCGTGAACCGTCTTTTGACTTGTGTTCATCATCATTGATTTCGTCCTTGGAAATCTCTTTATAGTTTATGGTGGCACCCGTTTCCTCAAAGATACCGCCGTTTAAACCGTTCATAGCCGTCTCATACAGCTTGGCAAGCCCCTGCTCGGCACCATAAAAGCTGGAAGTGGCGACAGACGAATTGTAGTGGTAACCGTTGAGATAACCCGCATCATTATCGGCATCTACCGTTGCGGCTGAACCGTTTATCTCACTCATTGCGAATACGTTGCTATTATCGTCAAGGGAGTACCAGGATTCCTTATTATTGGCACTATCAACTATGTGAGTGTAGTCGTCGCCGAAGTAGTAGGAAAAGGTGTGCTGCATACCGTCAGCCGTCTCTCTGAACCAACCGTTTGCCTGGCGCACGTTCTCCTTTAAAGATGAAGCAAGGATAACCGCATCCTCCAAATTGTCCAGTTTACGCTTTGCAAGCTGTGCGGTAAAGGTTATGTCGCCGTAGGTGTTTTTAAGGGTAAGCTTCATTTCGCCTTCCCTCGCAGTGGTAGGCACGGTTATAAACTCCTTGGAATCATAGCCGCTGCCCGTAATGGTTACTTTGGGCAACGTGATCTCCAGCTTGTGTTCGGGGTTGTTTGCGCAGGTTTTAACCGCAACGCCGTCCTCCTCCTCGGTGGGGGGAGTTATCGCCCATTCGCCCGTAAAGACGTGGGCGTTCTCGTTTATGGGCAGCTTCTCTTCCTTTACGTCTCCGCAAAGACCGCATACGCCCGTGTTGACACCTTGCTCTGCACAGGTAGACTCCTTAGTCACCGTCCAGGTGTAGACGTGTTCGCACTCAGGCTCGCTGCCGCAGCCCGTAAGGGCGCCGAGCCCCATTGTAAGACAACAGGACAGGGCGATTAAACTCTTAAAAATTTTACTTTTTTTCATCTTAAAAAACCTGATATATCGTTTGATTTTACTGCTGATAATAACCGCAGCTTATAAGCCACATACCCTTTTCGTCGGCATTGAAACCGCCGGTGTGAGTTACGCCGTTTGCATCGGTATAGGTGACCCTAACAGTCTCCGCTGCGCCGTTGCCGTCGTTGAATAAGCGGTTATGAACGCAGAAGTTCTGCAGGAATTTTGCCAACTCCTCGTTGACGGGGTATGCTCCGTCGGAATTGCAGTGTTCCTGATAAATGGACAAAAACTGAGTATAGTTGTAGAATAACGAAGAATTTTCACTATCCTGCAGATATCTCACACTCCAGAGCTGGGAATTGCCGAGGTCAAAGACGTCGTTTGCCTTGTTGACAACGGCATACAGCCTGTCTGTCAGGGTGTAGGTGTTGGTAGCCTCGTTATAGGTATAGAAGTAATAATAACCGTCGTTGAGCGTAGCCTGCTCACCCATTTCAAAGGTGGCGCCTGCTTGCAGATAGCTTGCCAACCTACCAGGTTCGGTATTTAAAATAACCTTCTTGCTGCTGACAATAAGACCGTCGGTTACAGTGTTGAGCGCCGCCCAGGTAAAGGTACCTTCAGGCTTTGCAGGAGTTTTTGAGAAATCTTCGGTGGGTTCCACCGTAGTGCTCAGATCCGTTCGGGTGTAGTCGCCGTCCCTCTGAATGAGGAAGTCAACTGTGATCGGATAGCTGTTGTCTCCGTCCACACTGGTTGAGGATAACTCAAAGAAAAATGCGTTACTACCCTTGGTCTCGTCTACCGAAATGTTATATTCCCAGTAGATATTTTTAGTGTAGGTATTCTCCGAACCGCCGTCGTCCTTGGTCGCTATCTTTTCGGCGATGTGAGTACCAAGCATGCCGCCGTAGACAGCGAGCTTGGGGTTAATCTTGTTTGCGGTTACGTCTACAAGTGAAGTAAGTGAATAAGTACCCTGTGAACGTGGATGATAAGCAAACATAATCTTATCTTCTTTATTTTCAAGCACCGCCCTGTATGCGCCTGTACTTTCAACTACGTTAACCTCGTAATATATTTCAGCGCTGATGTATTTGAGAGTCTGAACACTGATGACCTTCTGAATCTTATACAGGTCGATTTTCGTTTCCTTGGATATATTATCGGCGTAATTTATATTGGGATCGTAGGTGAAGCCTGTGGGCACGTTGATTATGGTTACCTTATAGTCGCCGTCCAACCCTGCGCACGTCGCCTTACCGTCCTCGTTCAACGTGGAAAAATGCCTTGCACCCGTCTCTAAGTTGGTCCACTGCACCCTTATGGTCTCCCACTTTATCCAGCTCTGCTCGTGCACGCCGTTATTTCCGTCGGAGCCTTCGTAGTACTCGTAGGTAAAGTTCTGCCAGTCGGCTTTCGAACTGGGTTTAATAAGCAACTGAACGGTGAAGTCGTTAGTGTTCTCGTCGCTCGGATTCTCGGGGTCGTCGGGATCGTCGATTACAGTATTGCCTCCCCCGTTGTTCTCAGGGGGGTTATACTCCGCACAGCCCGTAAATACGACGCCGAAAACACAGATTACGGACAGGATAATACATATTAAAGCCGTTAATAATTTACTGCGCTTAATCATTGCTTACCCCTCCCGAACAAACTCTTTATATCTTCCCACTTGAGCTTACGCACTGCAATATCGACTGCATACAATGCAACGCAGACAATTAATAAGGGCAAAGTGAGGGAGAGATTGTATTTTCCGACTTCCTTGTCGTCGTTTTCCAGCTTGAGAGTGCCGTCCGTGCTTACCTTGCCGTTTGCACCTACGCCCCTGATGAGCGCTGATGCGTCGTAGATGGCAAAGCTGTCGTATTCAGCCGAATATGCGACGTTGACGTATTTAACCGCCTCTACGCTGTAATCGCCGTAGCCGTAGGTTACCGCTACGGTATACTTGCCCTCGGAAGGGGTTACGAAATCGTAGCCGTAGCCAAGACTGCCGAAGGACATATCGCCCTCTGAAACCGAACCGTCGGGGGCGGTAATCTTATACTTTGCCCAGCCGTCATCCCTTAAATTTGAGGGAGTTATAGACACCGACGCCGAACCTGCTCCCTTTTCAACGTCGAACAGGAAGGGATAGTTCGTCTTTTCCGAAGGTATGCAGGTGTCGAGTATGTTATTATACAGTCGGGCTTTCAGCTCTTCAGGCACGTATTCCACCCAGCTGCCCGAAAGAGCCGAGGTGAAGGAAGCCACCTTGCCGTTGCCGTACTGCCAGTAGGCGTACAGAGGAACGTATACGTCGGTATAGCCGTCGTCGCCCGAGCCCGTGGTGTACGAATAACTTACGTTTAAGACGGTATTGGCGTTAGCCTTTGCCTGAGACTTGACGAATCCGCTGACAAAGACGTCGTAGTTGTTTATATCGCTCGCCGAAATGCCTGAGAGCACCTCGTCCCTGTTACGGTTGACCGAGATAAACGACAGCGAACCGATTGCGCCAAGATCCTCCTGCGCAAGCTCGCCTTTGATTACCTGTTCTAAGTTATCCGCATCGCTTATGTCGTAGGGCTGGCTGCTGTTGCCCACGCTTGCAATATCGGCTAAAAGCTGCTCGGCTGCCGCCTGATTGTTGTCGGTAGCCGTTCTGCCTACGTCCAACACCATTGTGTTTATGGAGTCGGCACGCATTGCCCTGATTTCCGAGAGGACGTCCTGCCCGCCCATATCGATACCGTCGCTTATCAATATAAGACGCTTTTCGCTGTACGAACCGCCCGTCATTCTGTCGTGAGCAAGTTGTAAACCTGCACTCATTACGGTACCCTGAACAATCTTTAAATTGTCTATTTTAGCGAGGGCTTCGGTCTTGTCGTTTGCTATGGTGTGGTTGATGAGTACGGGGCTTGCATCGCCGTTGAATTCAATTATGTTCAACTTATCCCCGGGCGCAAGCAGCTTTACTATCTCCTTTGCCGCAGTCTTTGCCTTAGTCAGCTTACTGCCCATTTCCATACTACGTGAGGTATCTATAAGCAGCGTATAGAGTTTAGCTGCGCTGCCCGTCTTGCCGTAGGTGACGGGGAGCATATTGGACAGGGCGTCTAACTCTCCATCCGTCTTATACTGTATCTGCAAATCGCCGAAGGTTATTAAGCTCTTTCCGTACAGCGACACCGCCGTGTCTAAATTTTTAAGGAACA
The DNA here is from genome assembly GCA_051892535.1 of Candidatus Coproplasma sp. Classification (GTDB taxonomy): domain Bacteria; phylum Bacillota; class Clostridia; order Christensenellales; family Borkfalkiaceae; genus Coproplasma. The sequence continues at coordinate 25,808 of JBJFGI010000062.1, forward strand.
ATTCGCTGCTTTCAAGCGTGGTGACGTCGTAGTCTGAGAGAATTATCTCGTCGTACTGACATAACTTCTCTATCGTTATTTCCTCAAAATCGGTCATTCCGATACGTGCGTCAACCGTTGCGCTGCCGTCGGCAATCCTGTCGGCATATATCTCGTTTACCTTGTCATAGTCGTCAAGGCTGTTTGCGATAAGCAAAATACTCGTATTGCCCGAAACCGTTTGGGTAAAGGATATCTCGTTGTTATTTGCGTTGAAGTCGCCTTCGCACTCCACTTTAGCCGTGTAGTCGTGCGCACCCGTAGTCGACGTGTCGAGCGTAAACGTAACGGTGTTTTCACCCTTCTCCAGGGTCTGGAAGATCTCCATTTTCTCGTCGTCCTTGTACAGCGAAACGGATGCGTCAACCGTCTGCCCTTCGGGACAATTTGCCTGAATGGTGAGACGAACCACCTCGTCACGGTTTAAACTTACCGACGGGGTAAATTCGGCATCGGACATCTGCACTTCAACGGTGTCGCCGAGCATATTGTTATCGACGAATATGGCGTCGACGTGAATATTACGCTCTGCAAGCGAGTTAATCTGATGCTTTAACGCATCGTCGCCCGAGCCGTCCGTCGCCTTGCCGTCGGTTATAAGCACTATACGCTTGATAACGTCGTCACGGAAGAGCGAGCCCGTATAGGAAAGGGCGTCGACTATGTTGGTGGAAGAGGGGTCAACCCCCGAATCTTTAACGGTGGTGAACCTCTCGCCCAGCCTCGTCACGAGCTTATGCCCGTTCGCAAAGCATACCACGCCCTTTCTTGAATTGGGCGGTAATTCGAGTTGATTAATATATCTGTCTACCGTATCGAGGTTTAAGCTTGAAGAATACGAGACGTCCGCAAGAACGTATACGTCCGTCTGCGTAACCGTGGTTATTACCGACGTACCCGCCGCCGCAAAGGCGATGATAATCGCCATAACGATATGGATTATCCCCGAGGCAAGGTTATGCCCGTTGAGGTTGTCCTTCCTTATCGCAATAGCAAAGGGTACTATGATAAGCACTATCAGCGGTAATGCGATAAACAGGAGCCAAGGATTATCTAAGTTGATACTGCTCATAACAATACACCGCCCAATCTGCTAATACTATCACGGCGAGAATTATGAAGATATATAAAATATCCTCAAATCTGCCGTCACGCTTCTCGTCACCGGCTTCACCGGCAATTATGAAGTTGGTTTCAGTTACGCCTAAAATCCTCTCCTGTTCGGGGAACTGCGCAAACACCTTACCCGTCTTTATGCTTCCGCCCACGACGGCGGTTACGGTGTATTCGCCCACTTCCGTCAGCATATATTCGCTGATTACTTCCGAAGTGTCGAGGAAACTCTCCTCCCCTGAAGGCGACGTGACTTTAAGGCTTGTACAGCCGGGGAGCACGTTTAAAGAGACGGACTCGCCGCTGAAACACAGCGTTTCGTCTGCCAATGAAGGGAAGGTATAGTTGATAAGATTATTCATTATAACCCTGCCGTTATACGACAAGGGGAAGTCCGAGTAGTGCCAGTCGAAGGCAAACACTACCTCTCTGTTGCCATAGCCGTTAGAACCCGCAAACACTACGGGGTCGTTGTTACAGAACATAATGTTGTAGAATACGCCCGTCTGCCCGCACTTGACGTAGTTTACAAGCGTGGTATCGTTTGCCGAGGTACCCTTAAGCAGCTTTCTCACCCTCGTCGCCGAAGAGGTGCTGAGCGTTGCGTCGCCGCCGCCGTCCGACTTGCCTCTTATGGAGAAGCCCGTCTTTTCGACGCTTGCCGAGGGGTTGATGAACCAGACGGCTCCGTCAGTGGGGAGATTGTCGGGGGTAAAGGGGTCGCTGTCGCTGCTGTCAAAGACGTACAGACTGTAGCCCTGACAAGCCTCGCTGGTATAATGTTCAGGGTCGAGCACTTCGCAGGACAGGTTTGCAGCCTCTAACGCCCATTTAATCAGGTTGGGCATCTTGCTGACTATGAGTACGTTGTAGGATTCGCCATCTGTAACACCGTATAAGGTTACGGCGTTGTCCTCAGGCAGGTCGTCCGTCTGATTTATCTTTACTGTGAGCGAGGAGAAATCGGTCCGGGCAAGACTAATCGAAAAATCTGCCGAAGAATTGCCGTTGACCTCAACCTGTACGCTGCCTGCGGGGGTTGAATTGTTGTCCAAATATGCGGAGACCGTAACGCTCACGTCGCCCGAATAGGAAAAGACCTTGCCCGAAACCTCCGTAACCGTATTCTCGCCCTTGAGGTTGAATACGTACGAGACGTCCGAAAGGGCATAGTTCGTCCTGCCACCGTTGACCTGAATATAGTTTACGTTTTCCGTGTTCTCGATGCCCTTGTCCGTAACGAGGTAGACCTTAATGGAGGTGTTTGCGTTAAAATACTTCTGTGCACGCATAAGCGCAGAGTTCAACGTACTCGCCGAATACGAAGCCGAGAGCTGGTTGAGCTGATTTAACGCAGACTTCTTGTCGTCCAGCCCGTTAAACACGACGTCGGTCGTTTCCCCTGCGGTGATGAGCGTGTAGGTGCTTCCGTCCGCCGAGGAGTTGATTACGTTTTTAATCTCGTTCTTTGCCAGATCGAAACGGGTTTTATTGCCCTCGACTATGTTCATACTCGCCGAGGAGTCCAGAACAAAGCAATAGTCGTTCGCACCGCCCTTGACCACAAAAGTGGGGTGTGCAATGGCAAGCGCAATACATACGACGGCAAGTATCTGCAGGATAAGGCTTAAAATACCCGTTATTGCCTTAAGGGGATTTTTACGCTTTAAAAACCTTTCGGACAGCTCCCAAAGGTAGGTTGAGGGTATGACCTGTTCGGTATACTTGCTCTTGATTATGTATATGATTATAAGTACGGGTATGGCGAGAAGGGCAAGGAACCCAAGCGGTTGTAAAAAGCTCATTTGAGTACCCCTCCGTCTACCAGTTTATTGAAGAACATATCGCCTATCGAATCCTCGGCGCTGACTAAAAGATAGTCCGCCCCCCTCGAAAGGCACAGCTCTTTTATACGTTCCACGACGTATTCCACCGCCTGTTTATAGGCGGAAATAATCTCTCTGCTGATGTTTTTACGGTAATATCTGCTTCCGTCCTCACTGTCGAAGAAGTGCATCTTACCCCTGACCTTGGGGTTAAGCTCCTCCTTTGAAAGCAACTGAACGCAGAGAACGTGTCTCTTCTTTGACGCCAGATGGTCGATTGCCCCCTCGAAGTCGTTGTCCGTCAGAAAGTCGGAGATGATTACCGACAAACCGTCGCCGTAGCCCACGGTAGAGGGGATTATTGCCTCGCTTAACTTGCTGTCGCCGTAGAACTCCACGTCGTTCAGCTTCCCGATATTGGCATAGTAAGACTCCTTGCCGAGCATACCGTTTATTATGCACTCTAACTTATCGTCACGGACGATATAGATGGAGACCTTATCCATCTGGCATACGGAAAGATAGGCGAACGCCGCCGCAACACGCAGGGCTTGTTCGTCTTTATTACCCTTACCAAATCCCATAGAACGGCTTGCGTCAATATAGATGCGGGTGTGCATCTGCCTCTCGTCCAGAAACAGCTTTGTGTAGAGCTTTTCGAAACGGGCGTAAGCGTTCCAATCGATTTTGGTTATGTCGTCGCCGGGGGCGTACTCCCTGTAATCGGCAAACTCGCACGAGGAACCGTACGTCTTGCTCTTATGGTTACCGCCAAACATTCCGGCAACGTTATTTTTAATGATCATCTGGAGTATCTCGAACTGCCCCAGAATCTCTTCGTCAATAACCTTCCTTGCCATATATCCTTTAGTTAATGAGTTGTTTAATCAATTATTTAGACATTTTTTTGCTTTCTGCCACGAGCATTGCTATTACGTCGTCGATGGTCAGCTTTTCGCTTAACGCTGCGTAATTAATCTTAATTCTGTGCCTTAAAACGGGGGCTGCAAGTGCGTCTATATCCTCGTAGGAGACGTTGTAGTTTCCGCACATAAGCGCCCTGACCTTAGCCGCCGTAATAAGCGCCTGCGCCGCACGAGGGGATGCGCCGTACTTTATGTACTTCTCCGCCGTGGAAGAGGTATTTTTAAGCTCGGGATGGGACATCGAAACGAGGTTTGCGGCATAGTTCAACACGTCGTCGATGACGGGTACGGTCTTTGCAAGCTCCCTCATCTCTAATACGGTCTTTCCATCGATGACTGCTTCCGCCGTCTCCTCCATTGTAATCTGCGTCATATTAACTATGTTTTTAAGTTCGTCGACGGAGGGGAAATTAACTATGAGCTTGAACATAAACCTGTCCATCTGTGCTTCGGGCAGGGGGTAAGTACCGTCCTGCTCGATAGGGTTTTCAGTAGCAAGCACGAAGAAGGGCTCTGCCAGCGTGTAGGTCTGCTTTGCAATCGTTACTCTGTGCTCCTGCATAACCTCGAGCATTGCCGACTGCGTCTTGGGCGTAGCACGGTTAATTTCGTCCGCAAGCACTAAGTTTGCAAATATGGGACCCTTGTTGAACACCGTAGTCATCTTGCCGTCGTCACCCTTTTCGATGACGTTTGTACCCGTTACGTCGGACGGCATGAGGTCGGGGGTGAACTGTATACGTGAGAAGGGAAGCTTAAGCGTCCTGCCCAGTGAACGCACCAGACGGGTCTTACCTACGCCGGGAACGCCCTCTAAAAGTACGTTACCGCCTGCAACTATAGCAATAAGTACGTTGTCGATTATTTCCTGCTGACCGACCACGTCCTTTGCAAGCTCCTCTTTAACCTTGGCTATCGCCGTTGAAAACGCCCTGACCTTTTCAACGTTCTCATCGATATTTCCATTAACCCTGTATTTTTCAGCCATTATATTCTCCGTTCCTTTAATTATTTTTTAATTTTGTTTATCTGTCGGCTTGCCTTGCGCCGAAATTAATTATTCTTCTTCAACATTGCCTTCAAGCCTGTCAAGGTATTGCTGAACGTATTTGGACAGCTCGCCCATGACGTACTTTGCCTCTTCCTTCTCCTCGTCGGTTGCGTCTTGCTTGTTTATAATAGATTCGAAGTAGGCAATTCTCTCGTTAATCTTGTTGCGGTAACGTGATAAAAGTACTCCGTACTCCACAAACGTACCCGAGTCGGGGTCGTATACCATATCGTTACTGCCCAAAGTTATGTCGCCTTCACCCCAGCCGCCGCCGCTGCCGCTCGAAGAGCTGCCGCTGTCGATAACGTCGGGCACGACGATTGAGTTAGAGCCGATGTCCGTACTCTTAAGCCCGAAAATTTCAGCCGTACTGTTGCGGATGAATTCGTCCATAAGACAGGAGTAGGTCTGGGTTGAAAGAGCGTCTACCACGTCGGAAGTTATGAAATTCGTACACTTTGTTACAACCTGAATGAGATATTCGGAAGCACCGAAGTTTGAGCTTATCTCAGGCAAATCGTCCGCAAAGGCGGCAACAGAGGTCAACAGCAAGTCGCCCTCGTCTGCAAATACAACCTTTTCAAGCTCCTCTTTAAATGCGTCGGAATAGGCTTGCGTACGCTCGACCATCTCCTGCTTGGTGAAAAGCTGACTGCTGCCAGTCTCCTCATCAATATGGTAGAAGGTATCTTTTACCCCGTCTCTCCACTCCGCCAATATCGTTACCGAAGCCTCGTAGGATTTCTCTTTCTGCTTTTCTACCGCATCCAAGGACTTTATTGCAACGGTGATCGTACTCTTATAATGTGCAACCGACTGAGCCACGGCTATGGCGAACGGCTTGGTGTACTCGTTTTCCTTTAACGTCTTATACAGTGGCAGATAGCTGTTGGTATCTGCAATTATCGTATCAATAGCCTTTATCGTACTGATTACGGTGCTCTTCATCCTGCTTTGCAAAGTGGTATCTTCCAACTTTTCAAGCATATCTGAAAGAGCCGTAGTAGTGGTGAATTTAAGCCCTTCGGAAAGGGAGGACGAGTTTATTTTTTCGATAAGCTGGTTAACCGACTTGCGCTGAAACTCGGTCAAGGTAAACCCGGGCTGAATTACGGTCGTCTTTTTTGCGGGGATAAACACGCTTACGCAGGCGATTGCCACCGCTAAAACGGGTATGAAGAGGAACTTTAACAGCCCCTTGACGTCGGGGTGAGCCTTCGCAACCGATGCCAGCGCCTCGTTGGTCTGCTCCCTCTGCAGCGTGAGCATTGCCCCCTCTTCGCCGGAAAACTCCACCATGGTCTGCACCCTTTGGTTGAGGGAATACTTCTTGTCCAGCTTGCGGGCAAGCTTTTTATCGTTCGGGCGGAGTAGGAAATAAAAGGGGACGGTAAATAAGAGAGCCGCCGCAACGCCGATAAGCACGTAATATACCCACAAAAGCTCTATTTCCGAGAGCTTGAACGCCAAAAGGAGGGAGCAAGCGACTATTACTCCGCAGAACACCCCCAAGGCTATTGCGGATATTATCGCAACCCTTTTATATTTATTTTTAACAATATTAAAATTGTCGGTCATTTACGTCACCCGTAAGTCATTCATAAAAATGTATAAACGTATAAAAATTGTCAGAAATATGTATAAACATACTTATACAACTTTATTCTATCACAGAATTTTTAATTATGCAAACAATATGGCTTGACCTTATACAATTTATAATATTGTAAAATTTTATGCAAAAATAAGTGTGGCTTATACAACAAAGCAGTCGGCGAAAAATCGCCGACTGCCGTTGTGTTATGTTAGATTTTTAAGCTACAGGGGTGAGCTTGATTGCGTAGAGCGAGTTCTCGCCGCCGCCCTTGGCTATCTTGTGAGTACCTGCCGCCAATTCTACGGTGTAAACGTAGTAACTGCCTTCTGCAGTGACAGACTGAGCGACTTCGTCAACGTTTACAGTTTTGTTGTTGAGAAGGTATAGCGTCATAGTCATTGTCTCGGTAGTGGTAAAAGTAACCGTACCGCTTGAGTCAAGCTTTAACGCACCGTTCTTGGGAATGGATATTCCGCCAACAGTGATTGCATCGTGCGATTTAGCCGAACCTGTAACGGTGAAGCTGCTGTTTGTATCACTCTTAGGAATGAATATGATTTCGCCCTCTACAGGGGTTGTAGTAGAGCCGCTGTCGCCGCTGCCGCTCTCGCTGCCGCTTTCACTGCCGCTTTCACTGCCGCTTTCACTGCCGCTGCCAGTAGATACGGTTACGTCACCTACTTTGAGAACGCCGCCTTCGTAAGCGACGAGTGCGTTCTTAAGCTCCTGTATAAGGCTGTAATTGCCGTCTTCGGTTGCATCATCGAACTCCCATTTGAAGTCGCCGCCGTCGATTCTGCCTGCATACCTTTCGCAAGTAGCTTTTGCAACTTCAGGGTCTTCAACGTTAGCCGTGTACAAGGTCTTGAAGTTTGTAGACGTATCGAAGTTGTTATAGGTGTTGCCGCCCGAAACGGTCGTAACCGTGGAAGGAACCTGCTCGTCACGGGTTGTAGCCTCGTAGCAGTCGAACTGGGTGTTGTCCTGCTGATAGGTCACAAGCCTTATGTCATCGCCGACAAACTTGTTGTTGAAAGATTTGATTATACCGCCTGCTTCGCCCGAGAAGGTTGCATTTGCCGTACCTTCCGCAATATCCGTACCCTGTAAGGAGGACATCATAGGCTTCATAGTAGCGGTAGAACGGAAGTAGTTTGCTTCAACAAACGCACTTGCGCCACGGGTTACGCCCACGCCGTATTTAGCGTTGCCGTCGAAGTAGTTGTTATAAACGTGGACTGTTGCAGACCTTATACGAGGATGACGGGAGTCGGAGTGGTCGTACCAGTTATGGTGGTAGGATAAGTGAGTTCTGCCGCCTTCGGAGTCGGTGCCTTCTTCAGAAGTGCCGTTACCTAAGAGGTTACACTTTCCGCTATCCCAGAAGTGGTTGTAGGAATAGGTTGCAAAGTCGGTACCCTTGGAGTCGAGAGCGCCGTCGCCCTTTGCCTGGTCGTTATCGCCGCCTGCACCGCCATAGAACAAGTCGCAGTTATGTATCCAGAGATATGAACAACTGCTCTCGGAGCCGATATTATCCAACGTACCGCCTACCGTGTTCATCAAGCCGATGTTGCGGACTTCAACGTAAGAGCTCCTCGTAAGGTGTACACCCCAACCGTTCATAGTTGCGTCGTTGCCGATACCTTCGATTGTTACGCCCTGAGTGGTTAACCCCTTGATATCGAGGTCGGTATTATGCTTAACGTCACCTATGATTCTTACGCAAAGGGGAGCAGTATCACCGTTTTTTACCTGATAACCCTCACCGAGAATGGCGTGTAAACCAACCATTTCACCCCTGCCTGTCGTCAACGTTATGGTGTTTACGTTCTCGTTAGTTACGTACAATACGATTGCATTACTCTTTAAAGTACCGTCCGAATTATACGCACCGGGGCAAGCACCGTCGTAGAATGCGTAACCGCTTCTATCGTGTGCCTTGACGGTTATGTTGCTGGCAATGGCGTCTACACCGCTGACTTCGATGTCGTCTACCGTAGGCACGACCTTCATTGAATAGGTACCTGCCTTTAAGCCAACCATATCTGCCCTGTAGTAGTCGGAATACTGCCTTACAAGAGCGTCGTCAAGCTTAGTCCAGGTTGAGCCGTTGTCCGCCTTATAGTAAACGTTGAACCATACGTTCTCCGTATCTTCTACAGTCCACTCAACGTAAGCCGTTTCAAGCTCGTCTGCGGAGACCTTGGAGAGTACGGGGGTGGTTGCGGTTACTACAGGACCTTCAACCGTCAAGGTGTAGGTTGCAGTCTTTCCGCCGTCCTCGGTGGTTACGGTTATAACTGCCGTGCCGCTCTTCTTGTGGGCGGTGACTAAACCGTTCTGGTTAACCGAAGCAACCGTGGGGTTATTTGAAGACCAGGTTACGTTTTGATTGGTTGCGTTTTCAGGTGTAAATACGGGGGTGAGCTGAATTGTCTGTTCTTCCGTTTCAGTGTTTAAAGTACCCGTAGTGGTTGTAAACGCTACGCTCTCCACCTTAACTATTTCGGCAAGCACTTCAACCGTGTAGGTTGCAGTCTTTCCGCCGTCATCGGTGGTTACGGTTATAACTGCCGTACCTGTTGCAATACCCTTAACAACGCCGTTTTCATCAACGGTTGCAACCGAAGGTACGCTCGAAGTCCAGCTAACCGTTTTAATCGTTGCATTTGAAGGTGCGATTGTGGGAGTTAAAGTTATCGTATCGTCAACGCCAATCTTTGTGCCTGCGGTTGCAAAGCTTATGCCCGTTACCGCTACGTTGGTTATAGTATATGTACAGGAAGCTTCCTTGGTGGTATCGCCCTTAGCGGTTGCAGTAATTGTTACTTCACCTTTCGCAACAGCCGTTACTTTACCGTTTGCGTCGACGGTTGCAATAGCAGTGTTGGAAGACGACCATTCAACGGCGGTGTTGTCTGCGTTGGAAGGAGAAACGGTTGCCGTCAAGGTCTCGGTATCACCAACCTTGAGAGAAGAAGCCGTCTTGTTGAGGCTTATGCCCGTAACGGCTACGGGGCCGGCATCGGTTATTTCGATTTCAAGCTCGGTTATTTCACAACCCGTGGTACCCGAATCTCTCGTAAATGCAAGTACGATAGTGCCTTCGGTGGTTACCGTAAGCTCAAAGCTGAACTCCTTTTCACCGTCTGCCTGTGTGAAGTTAATGGGTTCGGGCAAACCGCTTACCGTACCCGTGGAAGCACTGCCGAGCGATACGCCGAGATTGGTATACTTTTCGGGATCGTCCTTCTTGGAGGTTATAGCCTTACCGCTGACCTTTATAACCTTATCCTTCTGCAGCTTCATATTGGCGTACAGATAGTCGCCAGTAGCCACCTTGAAATAGGTTGATTTATAACCGCTGTCCGAAGTGGAGTTTGCTATTTCAGACGTGAATATATCTGCATCGCCGGCAAAGGTCAGGATATGTACGCCCGTGGTGTAATCGCCTACGGCAGGGGTCTCGGAGTCTGCCGCAGTTACCGTAACCGAACACGTTGCCGTCATGCCGTTTGCCGTGGATACTGTTATAGTTGCAGTACCTTCGCCCACTGCAGTCACAACGCCGTTTGCTACGGTTGCAACCGAAGTATTGTCAGACACCCAGGTTACGTTCGTGTTGGTTGCGTTAGCAGGCGTCACCGTTGCAGTCAATGCCACGCTCTCGGTCTCGCCCATCTTTAAACTTGCTGTAGTCTGGCTGAGCGTTACGCCCGTAACAGGTACGTTTGGAGCATCTGCCGCAGCTACCGTAACCGAACACGTTGCCGTCATGCCGTTTACCGTGGATACTGTTATTGTTGCATTACCTGCACCCACTGCAGTTACAACGCCGTTTTCTACGGCTGCAACCGCAGTATTGTCAGACGTCCACGTCAACGTCTTGTTGGTTGCATTAGCAGGCGCTACCGTTGCAGTTAAAGTTGCGGTGGTATTTGAACCCATCTTTAAATTCACGACAGTCTGGCTAAGCGTTACGCCCGTTGCGTCAACATTTTCAGAGGGCAACTCCCTTACGTAGCCGCAGACGTTACAGTCTGTATCCTGCTCATCGTCATAAACGTGAGCTGCCTTGTCCATCTCGTGACCGTCGCCTGCCGTACACAGGTGCCAGTGGTTCGTCGCATCTCTCTGCCATTCGGTGCCTGCGGTGTGCGTATGATCAGTTTTATTACAGCCTGCAAAGGCAAGAACACTGACCGAAGCACACGCCATTACCGTGGCAACAATGCGCTTGATTTGTTTTTTGTCCATCTTCCTCTCCTTATCAAAAAAATTTTGCAGTTTAATTTTAAGCCTTTATTAAATTGATGTCAACATATTTTGTGAAATTATATTACAAAAAAAGTACATTATTACCAACATTATCTTGAATATACTCTGCAGCGATATTGTTAGCAGTATCAAAAAAACAAAGGGCATACCGTTTTTTTGCGGTATGCCCTGCGAATTTGTATTTTTAAAGCCGAAAGAGAAGCCCTTATTCGGGGTATTTTCGTTCAGGAAACGAGTAAGAGCAGGAGCCTGCGGATTTGGCGACGGGAGTTTACAATGAAGT
>JBJFGI010000063.1:0-36552 GCA_051892535.1 Candidatus Coproplasma sp.
CGTTCAGACCCGACAAGGCAATCAACGTAGAGCTTTCCTGGTTCGCAAGTTGGGTTAACCAGCTTGCAGGCGTAGTAGGCAAGGAAATCAAGACCTTGAACGACCTCTGCGACGCACTTGCAGACAGAATTGCTTACTTCGATTCAATGGGCTCCAAGCTCTCCGACCACGCCTTAGACGTAGTTTGCTACGCTCCCGCTACCTATGAAGAGGCTAACGCAATCTTCTTAAAGGGTATGAACGGCGAGACGGTTACCGTAGAAGAGCAGGATAAGTATAAGGGCTATATCCTCTTATTCCTCGGCAAGCAGTATAAAAAGTACGGTTGGGTACAGCAGTACCACATCGGCGCTCTCCGCAACAACTCCAAGAGCATGTTGAAGAAGATAGGCCCCGACACGGGCTTCGACGCAATTGAGGACGCCGTATATATGGAAAAGCTCTCCGCACTGTTGGGCGAGCTTGATGCGCAGGACGCACTGCCTAAGACCATATTATACTGCCTCAACCCCCGTGACAACTATGCGCTTACCGTACTTGCAGGCTGCTTCCAGAAGGAAGGCATCAAGGGCAGAGTACAGGTAGGTACGGCTTGGTGGTTCTTAGATCAGCAGGACGGTATGAAGACCAACCTCGAAACGCTTATGCAGGTAGGCTTAGTGGCTCAGTCCGTAGGTATGCTTACCGACAGCCGTTCGTTCTTAGCATATCCCCGTCACGAATATTACAGAAGAATACTCTGCAATATGCTCGGCAACTTAGTCGAAAGCGGTCAGTATCCCGAAGAGGAGCTTGAAACGCTCGGCAAGATTGTGGAGGATGTGTGCTATAACAACGCTGCCAACTTTTTTGGTTTTTAATTAGCGCTCTGTAAATATGCGTCGCAATACGGTGTCAGGCTACGTTTTTCTCGGGTCATTTACGTCTTAAGTAAACTCCCCGTCGAAAAGCCTCGCCTTCCTTGTCTTGCTCGCATCTTTCCAGAGGTACATACCCGAATAAGGTAAAAACTTATGCCCCGCACGGTTCCGTGCGGGGCGTTTATATTTTATCGTCGCCTTGGTCATTTACGTCTTAAGTAAACTCCTTCGGGTTTTCCTCGCCTTCCTTGTCTTGCTCGCATCTTTCCAGAGGTACATACCCGAATAAGGTAAAAACTTATGCCCCGCACGGTTCCGTGCGGGGCGTTTATATTTTATCGCCGCCTTGGTCATTTACGTCTTAAGTAAACTCCCCGTCGAAAAGCCTCGCCTTCCTTGCTCTTGCTCGCATCTTTCCAAAGGGACTTACCCGAATAAGGAAAAGAGTGTAAAAAAACAATTCGCCCCGCACAAAAGTGCGGGGCGTTTATATCTCATTACATTAAACGCAACGAAAATTGTACAAAAGTATCATTTCGGGAAAAAAATTTTCATTTTGACTTGACCTTGCAAAACAAGTGTGATAGAATTAATGTGTATTAAAAGGAGATATCTTTTCTTTTTAATTCAAATTAAAGATTTTTAATGTATGGAGGAAAATAAATGAACAAGAAGTTAACCAAGGTACTGTCAATATTCCTTATTGCAGGACTTATCGGAACCGGTGCGGCAGTTGGTGCAGTCGGATGTTCTCAGTCATCAGAGGATCCCGGCAAGCAGGAAGAAGTAGCTACCGTTACCGGTGTTACTGTAACGGCGGCAGGCAACGCTACGTCTGTTACGGCAGGCGGCACGCTTCAGCTTAGCGCAGCGGTAGCTGGCACAAACAGCCCTGCACAGACCGTAACCTGGACGATTAAGGATGGCGCAACCGCAACGGGTGCAACCGTTAGCGAAAACGGCATTTTAACCGCAGGTAACGTAGCAGGTACGGTTACAGTTGTTGCAACTTCAACTTATGATACTACAAAATCGGGTGAAATTACCATCACCGTAAACGCAGGCGAAAGCTCGCAGGGCACAGTTACTGGTGTTGTAGTGGACGCAAAGGATTATATGACCGAAGGCGAATCAATTACGCTTGAGGCATTGGTTACAGGTACGGCAACCGATAAAACCGTAACCTGGTCAATAGTTTCCGGCTCCGAATATGCAACGCTTGCAGGCGCTACCCTTACGGCAAATACTGCCGGTACGGTTGTCATAAGAGCAACTTCCAATGCGGATACAAGCAAGTACCAAGAAGCCACCATAACGATTAGTGCAAAAGTATTGACCATGTACGATACTCTTGCTGCACAGAGCAACGTGATTTTAACGGAAAACTTCGATGCTAAGGAAGCAGACAGCACGCTTTCAGTATTTGAGGCATACGGCACGAAGGGTATTTACGTTTCTTCCAATACTGCGGCTCCCGTAAAAGTAACCTCTACCGGTACGCTTTCCATTGGTGCCAGCACGGGTGGCGGCCTTGTTGACGCTATAGTCGATTATGGCGCAACTTTAAATCAGGAGATCGAAGGTTACTTAGAAGTATCCGTTAGCTCAACAGCTACTCAGACCAATAAGCCCTTGATTGTATTTGAAAGCGGTAAGGGTAATGAAGTGCTTTCAATACTCTATAGCGGAAGCAGTAGCACAAATATTGCTTATAAGGTAAACGGTGCAACTACTGCTCCTGCAGTCGAAATTGCAGGTAATACGTCTTTGGATTTAAAGGTTTACTATAAGTTTAATATCGTAACGGGTACGTTTACTCTTAAGATTAATGATTCTGAAGTATTTAACAACCAGGCAATTTCCGTTGACGGTACGGTTGGCGTTACCGGTGTAAAAATCAGCGCTCATAACAGTGGTAAGGGTGTCGTTATTTTAGATAACGTTGTAGTTTGCGCTACGGAAATGACCCTTGACGGCTATAAGACGGCTACTAATAATAAAGTTTCCGCACTTGAGAACACCTATGGCTTCGGCACCGCTAAGTGGTATTATAGTAGTAAGGGTCTCTATGAGTCTTCAGTTGAAGCAGCTACCACGATTGCAGAGGTTGACACCGCTTACAGTGCGCTCTATGCTTCTGTTCTCGGTGCGTACATAGATTTGGCAGATTATCACGTAAATCAGGAATTATGGACTGAAGGTTATACACACGATGCAACTTTGGTTGAGGCATTAAAGAGTGCGATTACGGACGAAATCTATGAATTGACCAAGATTGAAGATGCGTACACTTATGCAACCAGCGACTTCGCCGACAGGCTTGAAGCTGCAGGCATTCACGAGGACAGCTACTATGGTTCAGTAGACGTAACCGTTGTAATCTATGAAAAGGATACGACTACTTCCGTAGTTAAGTCTACTGCAGACCTTACCGATAAGGACGGCGAGGAAATCACCCTTGCTACTCTCAAGGATGCAATCGAAGTTCCTTCAGGCAAGGCTATTAAGGGATTGTATTCCGATGCAGCTTGTACAACCGCAATCACTGGCTCATTAACCTTGGATGCAGGCGAAGCAACTACAGCTACCACGATGACCATCTACGTTGAGTTTGGCGATGTGGTTGTTTACTCTGCTGATAACTGCGGATTAGAAGAAGCGGCTACGATAGCTGATGCTACAAATGCCGCCTTCTCGGTATCGGCTACGACCGATTATAAAATGACTGCCCTTGTGGCAGCAGGCGGCGGCACTACTGCGGCAGCAAACGATAATTCGGGTCGGGTATTCTCAAGTGCACTCGTTGCTACAGGTACTAGTAAGCCGCTTACAATAACCGCTAAGGAGGATATTAAACTTATTGTTTACTATACTACTACAAACTCTGACTTTAACAATAAGTCTCAGACAAAGGGCGGCTACTTAACCTGGACGATTAATGGCGATACGGAGAATGCTGGTTCTGACACAAACACTAATAACAAAGACGGCAGAACTGCATATGCTTGCGAAATTACGTTAAAGGCGGGCGACGTATGCGTTCTTAATTCAAGCACTAACAGGCTTGCATTATTCGGTTTGGTTGCAATATGCTAATAGTATTAACAATTACTAATAATTAACTAAAACTACTTGCGTCAGGCTTCGCCTGGCGCAAGCTTTTTATTGCCGCATAAAAAAACGGGCGGAACTACAAAAAAACGGGCGGACTGCATTAAACAGTCCGCCCGTTATATTTTATCACAATTATTTTCTAATCTTCGTCAAAAAGCTCGGTTTTGCGCTCTACGTATTTATCTATAATATCATCAGCTTGTTGTTTGGTCAGGCGTCTGCCCCATTCAACGGGGGCAAGGGCGGCATTGGTCAAGCCGTAATAGCCAAACCTCGCCGTCTTGTTGCGGTAGGTGTCGTTCCACTTGTTAAACAGGTCGGGGTGGATATGTTTATCAAGTCGGCAGTTAATAAAATCGCATTTGCCGAAATCTCTCCACGGTCTTGCAAGATAGACGGTGCCGTCTGTTGCACCCTCCGAGCGGAAGTTACAATTGTAAAATACGTAGCCCGTCTCCTGCGTTAAAGCGTGGCTGGGCGCCGCAACGTAGCCGTAAACCCGCCTTTCCGCAACGGACACGATTTCGCAGTCGACAAAATACGCCTCCGCACCGCCGAAGATAAAATCGACGTTGCCGTAAATTCTGCACCCCTCGTACAGCTGCACCGAACCGCCCTCCATATACAGCTGGTCTTTGGGAATGAACCCGTCGTAGTAGGTGGGGTCGTCGGTCAAGCCCGAATAGCGTATAACCAGGTCGTCGGGGAAGGGTGCGGTAAAGAGGGTGTCCTGCGTGGAGCGTAAATCGACGTTTTCCGCCTTAAAAACTTTGGCGTTGACCGAGAGGGCGACGCATTGCCCGACCTCTTCGGGCTTTGTGTTTAAATTGGCAACGGTCAGATTTTTTAACACGCACCGCTCACCGGTCACACACATTGTGAAAGTGCGGAAGGTATTAAATTCCCTGCCGTCAATATTGGTTTTTTTGGCATAATCGTCGTAACAAATCACCGTTGTTTCACGGCATTCACCGATCAATTTTACGTCGTCCGCCGCAATGATACATTTGCAGCGATAAACGCCGTTTTTCATATATATTGTGGTCGGTTCGGTGATTTTAGACAATATATTCGATAAATTATCGTCGGGTGTTACCGTTAAAAATTTCATAAAGTCAACTCCTTTTCATGGCAATTATTGTATCACATTTTTTTTTGAGAAACAATTAAAAAAAGTATTGATTTTTGTAAAGCTCCGTGTTATAATGATTAAGCTAGATGTGATGATCTTACAAAATGTATGCTTTAAAAGTGTGCGAATTTATAAATTATGCGTAAAAATGGTTCAATGCGGATATCGATAAATCAATACAGGCTTACTGATTTATTTGTATTTGTCATTATTCTTTGTTTAGGTGAATTGTTCCCCTATTTGGCGGCAAAGTTTTTACCCAGCGGGGCAATGTTCACGATTTCGTTTTTAGTCCCTATAACTCTGGTTATCATGATGCGCTGGGGCTGGCCCTCGATCATTTACGCCGCACTCGGCGGTTTGTTGTATTGTATTCTTAACAAAGGTAGCGGTAATCAATTCGCTACGTATTGTTTGGGTAATGCGTTTATAGGCTTAATGCTGATACCGCTGAAACTTATCGGGCAGGATAAAATTAACGCTTCCTGGTGGGGTTCGGTGCTGTTTGCGGTCGGCGCTTGGGTGTGCGTGTACCTCGGCAGATCGCTCGTTTGGTTGGTTGCCTATTACATATCGCCCGTTGCAGGCGCTTACGCCTACTCCGGTTTCACCGCATTTGCTTCGGCAGAGCTGCTGTCGTTCGTAATTACAGTTGTCATTGTCCTCGTCTTCAGAAAGGTGGACGGTCTGTATGAAGATCAGCACAAGTACTTGAAGCGTGTGGAAAAAGAACGCCTTGATAAAATGAAGGCGGATGAATTCGGGGGAGAGTTAGTCGAAATTGACGAAGAGGCGCTCCAGATTCTGAATAAGGGAGAAGATTTATACGATTAGGCTTGTTGAGCCTGTCGTTTGAATGGGGGAATAACTACCGATTTTTTCGGTTTATTATTATTTTGTAGGAGGAAAAATTGATGTTCAAACTCAAGTGTGACGACTTTCTTGTCTACGATGAGGCTACGGATACCTATTCCGTGCCGCAAGAACAGATGGTCAGAGACGAGACTGAACGCAAACACTGGAAGACGACTGGTTGGACAATCTTAAAAGATTGGCGCTTGTACCTTATGCTGGTGCTTATGGTACTCGTTTATTTCTTGTGGAAGTACCTTCCGATGTACGACCTTATTTCCTGCTTTAAGACAGGTCCTGAAACAGACGTCCTTCAGAGGGAATGGGTTGGTATAACCAACTTTAAGGAATTGTTCTTCGTGAAAAAGTATGCAGAGGAATTCTGGGCAGCATTCAGGAACACCTTTATTTTGGCGTTCTATGGATTGTTGTTCGGTTTCCCTATGCCCATTATACTTGCCTTATTTTTCAACGAAATTAGGTCGAATATAACAAGAAGTATAGTGCAGGTATGCGTATATCTTCCTAAGTTCTTCTCGACGGTCATCGTAACGACGCTTGCTATTACGTTGTTCAAGGGTACTTCTGCTACAGGCGAAAGCATGGGTCTCGTTTCCAAGCTGTTAGCGCTTATCGCAGGCGAAGGATCCGATTTAGCGGTTCAGGCAAATACGTCGAGCGGTCTTGTTTATTCCACAAGATACTTCAGAGCGATTTATATCATTACCGACTTGTGGGAACATGCAGGTTATGACTCGATTGTATTCTTTGCAGCAATAATTGCAGTGTCTCCTACTTCCTACGAAGCAGCTCAGATAGACGGTGCAGGCAAGATGCAGCAGATGCGCTACGTCGTATTGCCTTCGATACTTTCGACCGTTGTCATTATGCTTATTATGAAGATGGGTTCGCTCTTATCTATAGGCTATGAAAAGCTGTACTTATTCTGCGGTACGAGTACGAAAGATAACTACAGCGTTGCAAACGTTGTTTCTACGTTGGCGTATATCTGGAGATCGTCAGGTTTGTCCGAGTTCGGTATTGCGGCAGAAATGCTCAATAACTTGATAGGTATGATACTCGTCATCGGTTCTAACTTCATTGCCGGCAAGGCAACTAACGTATCGTTGTACTAAGGGGAGGGTGAACGTATGAAAAGAAAAATGGAAAGATCGGAACTGATCTTTAAAATTGTTGCCTATTTCTTTCTTATAATATTTGCTTTAATGTGCGTATATCCCTTGATATATGCGCTGGCGTGTATGTTCAGCTCCGAAGCGGCGTTGTCTTCGGGTTCGGTTGTTCTCTGGCCTGTTATCGGTAACTCCGGTGATTTGCACTTTGGATTTGACTTCAGCGGATTTTTCCACGCCGCTGTTGTAGATGGTAATACTTTCTGGGTATCCTATGCAAATACCTTGTTTGTATGCTTTATCGGTACAATCTGGTGTTTACTTTATTCGATTCTCGGTGCGTATGCACTCTCCAAGAAGAGATTGCTTGGTAGAAGAGGCTGGAACTTCTTCCTTGTATTCACAATGTGGTTCTCGGCTGGTATTATCCCTCAGTACAACAACTACGTTCGTACTGAAAACGTTATGGCGGCAATTACGGGTATCTCCGTTGAGCAGCTCGACCTTAAGTGGTTGATCATCCTTGCGATGGGTATGAACGCTACCAACATCATCCTTCTTCGTAACTCTTTCGAGGGTGTTCCTTCCGAAATCGAAGAGGCTGCAAGAATCGACGGCGCAACCGAAATGCAGATTCTTCTGAAAGTGTATATCCCTATGAGCAAGGCGACCATTGCAACCGTAGCGTTGTTCTTCGGTATCTCCCGTTGGAACGGCTATTTCTGGGCAAAGATGGTAATTCCTGATGACCCTAATCAAAGGTATCAGTGGCCGGTACAGGTTTATATAAGGCAGTTCCTTGACGATTACACTCGTTTAACCAATCCTACCGGTGACGCCCCTGCCTGGACATATGACTACAGCTCGACGGCAGTTGCGTATGCAATGGTTGTCTGCGGTGTAATTCCAATTCTCGTTATTTACCCCTTCATCCAGAAGTACTTTGCAAAGGGCGTAAATATGGGCGGCGTAAAAGAGTAATTTACATTACCATATTTCATTAATAAGTGCTATACGGGCGGTAAAGCCTGTGTAAATAAACAGAAAATATTTTATAAGGAGAAAAATAAATGAACAAAAAACTCAAAATCGCCTCTATTGCGGTTTCCGCAGTAATGGTTGGTTCAATGGCTTTCGGAATGTTCGGCTGCTCTAGCAATAGCGGCGGCACCGGTGGCGGTACCGGAGGTGGCTCTTCAGCGTCTGCTCAATTTGAAGGCACTGATGAAAACGCAGCCAAGATTAAATCTGCTGTAAGTACGAAACTTAATTATGCAACCTACCTTGGTTTATGTAACACCGCTTACTCAAGACTTGTAAGCAAGGAGTGGGTAGACGAGGGCGGTACCGCTCAGACAAAAAAGACTGTTGCTACTTCAGTTGATAATGAAGTTTCAATTAGATTTAACGTCGGTGATAAGTCTACCAGATCAATTACTTATAACGGTTTGATTACCGGTACAATCACGCTTCCTAACGGCGATACAGCATCCGATCAACAATTAAAGCCTGTTTGGGCAGACATTCTTGAAACGATAAACGATAAGACTCCCGGTAGCGGTGCTATTAAGTTTGAGGATAAGTATTTTACCGATTCAGGTAAGATTCCCGCAATAGTTAAGGATGAAGCTAAGAACCTTTCAGATTACGATATAATCACTGACGGCGTTACCAACGTAGCTCTTTATCAGGATCAGCTTCTTGACTTAAGCCTTTATATGGATGAAATGCCTAACTATGCGGCTTTCCTTGAAGCTAACCCTACCGTTAAGGATTCACTTACCTTCAACGGCGGTTCGATGTACTATGCACCTTACTTCGATGGTTATAACGACGTTGAGAAGTATTCGCTCTTCAAGAATAACTGGGTAGAGGCTCTTCTTGACAATACTAACGGTGGTGATACCACTCAGACTTGGGCAGCTTCAATGACCGCTAAGGGAAAGACGGCTAACAAGTCTTCTATCCAGTCATATATGGGCAAAACCGGCAGCTGGAATACCGACGTGCTTGATAAGGACGGCAATGAAATTTCTGGCGGAATTACCATTAACTACGATAAGGCACTTTCAGCCGCTAAGGGTACAACGGGTCTCGGAGCAGCCGTATCTACGGCAGCTGGAAAGGCTTACGACGGTACTAGCGGTAACATCGTAGATATTATGAACTTTGTAATCGACGCTAAAGAAGGCGATGTTACAGGTGCTCAGTTGCTTTCCATTATGCAGGAGTATATTAAGGTTGCTTACTACGTAGGTCAGACCGATACAGCTTTCTATACGCAGACTGGCTATAAGCTTTCCGACGTGTTTACCGGCCTTTGCGCTGCTTGGGACGTTGACTTGTTCGCTGCTCTTGGCAGAGTTATGATTACTAACCCTACGCTTCTTAAATCCGGTTCTGCAACCGTTGGTGCTACCGGCGCTACGGCTCTTAAGGACGTATATCTCGTTACCCCTCGTGAACAGAACATGCAGCGTGGTTCCGACGTCATCTCCTGGATTGGCGAGCTCTATGGTATCCGTGGACTTGAATCACGTTACGGTTACGCTTATATTAATGAAAACAACCTTCTTCAGGATGCTCGTGGTAACGAAAGCTCCTACCGTGCAGCAAAGGCGTTCAATGCATTCTATGATGAGGGTCTCGTATTCCCTGCATCCGAAAAACCTTCAGACGGTAAGAACGGTTCGAACTCTTACTACTATCAAGGCACCATTGAAACAATGGCAATGCACGACTATCTGAACACCCAGACGCCTGCAGGCTTCAAGGTATCTGGCGATACAAACCAGGTTGTTTATGACGGTGTTGAAGATGGTTACAACTTCACTGCTAACCTTACTGCAGTATCCAAGTGGGATGAAGACGGTAGCAACCAGATTGAAGCAGACGAATACTTCCGCTTCACCGAAAGCTGGCGTTCAGTTAAGGACTCCGGTATCTGCGTACCTCTTGCATCTGTAGCAAATAATCCCGAAAAACTTAAGGTTATACTTACTTTCATCGACTATATCTTCTCTGAAGACGGTCAGATTATGATGGCTTACGGTGCACCTGCTGCAAGTGCTAACGGTGACGGCGGCTTCTGGTACAACCCCGAAGTTACTACTGAAACCATTGCTAATGACGGTTCTGTAACGGTCAACGGCACCAAGTATAAGGGCACGTTCACCTTCAATGGTAAGACTTACGCTTCCGACACATACTATGGTAAGAGATATAACCCTACGCTTACTCAAAAGACTTTGGATGCTTACACCGCTAAAGACGTAAACGGCTATAAGTATGACGGTTCAAAGGGTTCTTCAGCAACTGATGCAAATAACTGGAAGACATCATGCGTAATGTCCTACACTGACTTTGCTCGTTTCGTAATGGGTTCCGCACTTAACTTTGGTAACAAACTTACCTCACTTGAATATCAGATGACTTCTGATATGGGTAAGGCTGGTGCTGAAAAGGTAGACTTGGCAGTAGGTAAAGACATAATTCGTCACGTAACTCCTGCTCTTGAAGAAGGTCAGTCAAAGTGGTATGCAATTGTTCCTACGTCGCTTCCTTTCACCAATACTGAAACTGCTAATGACTCTGCTCTTGCTAAGGATTGTTCAGACCTTTATCAGAAGGGTACTCAGGATACTATATTCACTATCCATAAGAGTAGTGCAACCAACCTCTACTACGAAATAATCAAGTATGGTTACGATTTCACTTCTTATGCTAATACCTTCTCAACCCTTGGTCTTAATAATTAATAACTAATTATATCACTTATTTAAAGTAATCGGTTTGTTTGGGCGCCCGTCTTCGGGCGGGCGCCTGAATAAATTAATTCAAAATTTGGGGAAACGATATGAAAACTCAAATGAAATTTCAAAAAATACTTACGCTTGTGTGCTTAATTTTTGCAGCAGCGGCAATAGTGTATTCATTCCTTTTCTGCAGCGGTATGCTGTATGAAATTAAATTTTACAACACAAACCAGTATTTTGTAGATGGTGCAAAAGAACTTTATGATTATTCTCAAGCAGCTAACGATATGCTTGTTATAATGTCAATTGTCCTTTTATTGTGTGTAGTACTCGTAATAATTTCCGCTGCAAATAAGCGTCGTAATTATTATATTACCAACTATATTGCAATTGGTGTTCTTGTTGCGTTTTCAATTGCTTGCGCAATCTTCTTTCTGATAGTTGCCTTTAAAACTCTTTCGCTCTGTGCTGCGGTTGACGTAGAAACATGGAAAGAAATGTACGAATTTGGACAAGATATTGGTCTTGATGAACTTTACCATCCTTACCCTCAGCACTTCTCAACAAATATAGTAACTCCTATTGTTGGTATTGTTTTTGCAATCGGAATGCTGGGTATGGCAGCTGCCTGGATTTATAACGTTATTTGGAAGGTATTGCTTATGAAAGGTGAGAAAGCATTGCTTAACCGTAACGTTGTCGCTTCAAACGAAGAAGTGGAGGTTGCATAATGAAATTAGATAAATCTGAAAGAAATCTTGTTTTACAAGACGATATTCTTCGTTATAAAAAGAACAAGTTTGCTGCGAATTTTGCTCTGCTTGCAATTGTCTTTAATTGCTTATACTTTATGCTGTTCTACAGCGTAAACAGCAACGGTTATTATACGCCGGTTCTTGGTCTGTCCGTTATTGTTAACCTGTTCGTGTTACTCTTCGGCTTTCTTTCAAGCGAAGGTATTAAGAATTATAACGGTACGTATGCTTACTTCTTGTTTGTACTTGCAGCAGTGCAGATAGTGCGTATTTTCATCTTCCCTCTTCAGGGTATGTTGAACGACTGGCTTAAAGGCAATTATTATTTTGGCATTGCTATGACTTCACCCTTACAGGGCGTCATACTTATCGTGTACTTAGTTTTATCGGCTGGCTGCTTTATCACTTCCGGTGTGCATGGCTTGATTTATGCAATCAGACTTGCTAATTTCCAGAAGAAGATCGATAATGGAGAAGTTTCTATTGAAGAGACTTTGAGAGAGCTTGATGAAGAAGAGTCAAATTCCAAGAGTGAAGCCGTCGAGGCTGAAGCTGCCGGAGTTGTTGAAGAAGAGTTGAATTCCAAGAGCGTAGCCGTTGAGGCTGAAGCTGCTGGAGTTGTTGAAACGGACGATAATCCTTCGACCGAGGAGGAAAATAATGGCTAATTTAAGTTTACAGCATATCGAAAAGATATACGACGGCGGTGTTCAGGCTGTTTGGGATTTTAACATTGACATTGCCGATGGTGAGTTTATAGTACTTGTAGGACCTTCAGGGTGCGGTAAGTCTACTACCTTGAGAATGGTTGCCGGTCTGGAAGATATTTCAAACGGTAAGCTTATAATCGATGGTAAGGATTGTACTCGTCTGCCCCCTAAAGACAGAGATATTTCGATGGTTTTCCAGAACTATGCTCTGTACGGTCATATGACGATCTACGAAAACATGGCATTCTCGCTTACCCTTCTTAAAGAGGACAAGCAGGTTATTCACCGTAAGGTTATGGCTGCCGCTGAGATTCTGGACTTAAAGACTCAGCTTAATAAAAAGCCTAAGCAGCTCTCCGGTGGTCAGCGTCAGCGTGTTGCAATGGGTCGTGCAATCGTTCGTAATCCTAAGGTATTCTTGTTCGACGAACCTCTGTCCAACCTTGATGCGAAACTCCGTGGTTCGATGAGACGTGAGATTATGTTGTTACATAAGAGGCTTAATGCTACTATGTTGTACGTTACTCACGACCAGACCGAGGCGTTAACTCTGGCTGACAGAATAGTTTGTATGTCTATGGGTCACGTTCAGCAGATAGGCAAGCCTATCGAATTATACGACCATCCTGCCAATACTTTCGTCGCAACCTTTATCGGTTTGCCTCCTATGAATATGTTTGAAGGCAAACTCGAGAACGGTAAGTTCGTATCCGATTTGTTCGAATACGACTTAACTGATGAACAGAAGAGTCTTCTGAAGGATTACGAAGGTAAAGAGATAATTCTTGGTGTTCGTCCTGAAAACATTAACCGCAGCGGCAAAGTTCCTTTTGTGGTAACTAATAACGAAAATTTGGGTATGAACACTTTGGTTCACGGTAAGATTGCCGGCAAGAAGATTGTTGTGTGCAAGTTTGCTGAGTGGTCAAATTATAAGTTTGGCGATACAATTAATCTCGGCTTCGATAGTGATCGTATGCACTTCTTCGATAAAGAGACAACGCTTGCAATTGGTTAAGGAGGTGCACTATGGAAAACAATGAAAAAACTATCGTTGACGAGTTAGAAACTGTAACCGACACTACTCCTGCAGAGAACGTTGCCGAAGAGACAAAAGCACCTTCTAAGGGTAACGCAGGCACTTCAAAACTTGCTTCAATTGGTGCAGGCATTAAGGAGTATTTCCGTAAGAAAATCGTAAATATAAAGAGAAGTCCTCATAATATTCCCTTTATGTTTTTGCTTATTACGAGTGTTTACTATCTGTTGTGTCTTAACGATTTGTCAAGGTCTTCAGCCGTTGCGTTTCCGCTTGTAAAGTATTTAGGTCTTTCGGTATTTGTAAACATATTGTTCTCGATACTTGTTTTAGTACTTTTCTTAAATGCTTTCCCTAAGCACCCCATAGTAAACAAAAAGACCGGTAAAAAGCATAAGATCAACTACGTTATGTTAGTGCTTGGCTTCGTATTTATTGCAGCTATGATTTGCTTTGACGTATTGTTTATGAGTCAATTAGTAACTGCGATTAAAGGTAACGAAAGCTGGTTCTTCTTAACGGTTGCTGAAAGCAACAGATTTTCTCAGTATTTGAGTGAGGAATTCGTTGCAAACCCCGTGCTTAATAATGACAAATATCTGCCGTACCTGGTCAAATCGTATAATTTATCTATTGCGCATATCGTTTTACTGGGTGTAACCGTGGTTGCTTACGCAACGTTACCCTTCTATAAGAAGTTAATTATGAAGATTAATACTTCTAAAGAGTTGGCTGATAACGACATCAAAGAAGTTATCGAGACTGAAGATTAATTTTAAAGTTAATGTAAAAAAAACTGTTAGTAACCGGCAAGGCAACTTGTCGGTTATTGTTAAAATTTATAAAAATGGCAAGAAAGAAAAAAAATAACGAACAAGAATCAACCATTGAAAACTATTATGATTTAAAGGTTGATAAGGTTGACGAGTTGGTTGCTGCGCTTAAGGGTGAAACTCCTGAAGATGCAGAGCCGATTTCCACCAGGATTTCCGATTGTACGAGTGAAGATACACCCGATACTAAAACTAAAAAAGGAAAGGATAAACACTTTGACCCTTATAAAATCGATAAACTATCTGCCGTACCCGCCTGGATTAAAGCATTGTTTATCAAGTTTTGGTTTGCAGGATGTGTTTGTTACTTTGTTATAATGGGTCTGGGTATGAGCCTGGACGAACTCGACAGGGTAGTTTTAGCAGGTTTGGTTTTAGGTATTGTCACCGACCTGTTGGTAAATCCTATATTCAGATTTTTAGAGTCGGATAGAAAGGAATATAACAATTATATGATGTTTCCTTTCCCTTTAAAACGCTTCTGGACTTTTTTTACAAACATTATCTATTATATAATTATAGGCATAGCTGTAATGTATATGTATTCTGGTCTTAACCAATTTATCATCTTATGCGGCGGTGACTCGGATGCTATACACGTTGGCGTTGAACCTCTTTTATATGGTGTTTTTTGTGTAATTATCGACATGGCGTTTATTGGCATAAAGGACTTGATTGTCTACCTTGTTAAACGTGGCAAGAAAAAGAGGGCGTTGGCGAACGGCGAAGCCGAGTTTGACGTCGACGTTCAGCCCGCAGAAACGCACAAGGAAAAACGCAGGAGAAAGGGTAAGAATGCGGAAACCGCTGAAACCCAGTCTACAGAGCCTGTCGTCTTTCCCGAAATGAATACAACGCAGGACGGCGATTTAACCGACTCTGCGCAACAGGCAGAGGGGGAAGAGATTGACGAAATAGAACGTCTGCGCCGCCTTGCTCAAAGCGAAGACGAAGATAAATCTAAAACCGGTAAAAAGAAATAATAATCAGGAGTGGAATAATGTTTAAACAACTTTTCGTATCTGGAACAACTGCTTGTTTCGAACTTGAAAACACTAACCCCTACTATGCGCCTGAAAAATATCAGGTTACGATAAACGGTGAAAAGACTGATAAGGTCTGGGATAGTAACGTCTTCTCACTTTTCAATCTCCAGCCCGATACGACTTACGTTATCGGTACGACGTTGGACGGCGCTACGCTCACCATTCACACCGATAAGGAGAGCGGAACGGTTAACGTTAAGGACCTGGGCGCAAAGGGTGACGGCGTAACCGAGGATACCTACTACGTTCAGATGGCAATCGACAGCTGCCCTAAAGGCGGCAGGGTTATCATTCCCGAGGGTAGTTTCTACGTTCGCCCCATAGTCCTGAAGTCAGACATAACCATAGAAATTCAGAAGGGTGGTGAACTCCTCGGCGACATAGTTGAAGAGCATTACCCCTACGTGCCTGCTAAAATCGAGCACGAGGACGGTACGGAAGAGATTCTTGCGACCTGGGAGGGCAACCCCTACCCCTGTCACCAGTCCTTTGTTTCGGCTTACAAGCAGAGCAATATAAAAATCGTCGGCGAGGGTGCCATTAACGGCAATGCCGACCACTCTACCTGGTGGGCAACCCCCAAGGGCAGGGCGGTGGCAAGACCCCGTCTGGTAACTTTAAACAAGTGTGAAAACGTCGTATTCCACGGCGTAACGTGCAAGAACTCCGCTGCGTGGAACCTGCACCCCTTCTTCTCAAAGAACCTCGGATTCTACGATATCCGTGTGCAGAATCCCTACACCGGACCCAACACCGACGGTCTCGACCCCGAGAGCTGCGACAACGTCAACATTATCGGCTGCGTATTCTCGGTAGGCGACGACTGCGTTGCGCTCAAGGCAGGCAAGCTGTATCTGGGTGCGAAGTATAAGACGCCTGCAAATCATCACACTATCCGCAACGACCTCTTCCAGGACGGTCACGGCGCAATAGTATTAGGCAGTGAAATCTCAGGCGGTGTTCAGAACCTCTCCGTCTGCCAGTGCGTATTCAAGCACACCGACAGGGGCTTGCGTATCAAGACGAGAAGGGGCAGGGGCAAGGACTCCATAATTGACGGCGTAGTATTCGAAAACATCAAGATGATTAACGTCATCACGCCCTTCGTTATTAATATGTACTACTTCTGCGATCCCGACGGACACACCGAATACGTGTGGTCAAGGGAGAAACATCCCGTAGGCGACGACACTCCTTACCTCGGCAAATTCCTGTTCAAGAACATCGAGTGTACCGACTGCGAGTGCATGTGCGCTTACTTCGACGGACTTGTAGAACAGCCCGTCAAGGAAGTAGTAATTGAAAACGTAAGCTTCTCCTTCAAGGCAGACGCAAAGCCCTTCAAGCCTGCAATGCTTGAGTTTGTAAGGGACTACTGCAAAGAGGGTATCTATATCGACAACGTGGAGAACGTCGTACTTAAGAACGTCACCTTCGAGGGCGTCGAGGGCGAGACCATTATTCAGAAGAATTGCGGTAAAGTCACAATTATTTAATCAAAGGGGTTGAGAATATGAATTACGAAATCATTGACAAATACATTGACAGACTCATTGCCGACACCAAGCCCGAAGCGCCTATCTGGAACATAGAGAACATAAGGCAGGGTAAAAAGCCTGCATGGAACTACATAGACGGCTGCATGATGACCTCGCTCTACTCCATCTATAAGCAGACGGGGGATAAAAAATACCTTGACTTTATCGACAGCTTTGTCGACTACTACGTATTTGAGGACGGCTCGATAAGGGGTTACGACCTCGAGACCTATAACCTTGACAATCTGAACGAGGGCAGAATACTCTTCGATTTGTATAAGGAGACGGGCAAGGAGAAGTACGTTAAGGCTATGGAGCTGCTGTATAAGCAGATAGTCGGACAGCCCCGTACGGAGTACGGCAACTTCTGGCACAAGAAGATCTACCCCAACCAGGTATGGTTGGACGGCATCTATATGTCGGAGGTGTTCTACACCCGCTACGTTGCGGAGAGGGGCGACGGCGATTTCTCCGAGATAATCAGGCAGTTCAAGGGCGTGTTCGAGCATATGTACGACAAGGAAAAACGCCTCTACTATCACGGCTGGGACACCTCTAAACAGGCGTTCTGGGCGGACAAGGAGACTGGTCTTTCAAAGAATTTCTGGCTGCGTTCAATAGGCTGGTACACGGTTGGTTTAATCGACGTTCTCTCCTACCTCCCCGAGGGTGCGGTTGAAGAGAAGAAGATTTTAGGCGATATCTTCAAGACGACTATCGAGGGGTTAGAGGCGTATATCGACCCCGAGACGGATATGTTCTGGCAGGTGCCCAACTTCGTAGGAAGGGAGGGCAACTACGCCGAAACTTCGGGCTCTTCGATGATTGCATACGCAATGATGAAGGGCGCAAGGCTGGGCTATGCGGACAAGCGTTTCGCACAGGTCGGCAAGAGAGTGTTCGAGGGTATCTGCAATAAGTACTTAACCGAGACGGACGGCAAGCTCAACCTTGGCGGTATCTGCCTCGTTGCAGGATTAGGCCCTGAAACCAACAGGCGCAGAGACGGCTCTTACGAATACTATATCTCCGAACCCGTCGTAGAGAACGACGCAAAGGGTACGGGTCCGTTTGTAATGGCGTACACCGAAATCAAACAGTTATAAATAATTCCGTAGGGCTTTCAAGCAAATAAGACTAAAGAGGTTAAAAGTTGCGAAACACGCCGGGAGATAGTAATCTGTCGAGTACTGAGCCTGAAAGTTTTATTTTAACGGGCGTTAACGGGAAACAATTATACTTTGTGATTTAAACTACAGATATTGATTGAATTAACTCAAACACATAACAAACGTATTTGCTCTATTTAACATTTGCATTTCAGTTTTTATTATGTCCTTGTAATAATAAGAGAGCTAATTGCAAGATGGGCATTGACAAATTTTTTATTAGCTGTTAAAATATTAGTAAATAAGCTTGTGATGTATTGCAGAATCCGATTCAAGGAGTTATGTTCGACTCACGGCTAGAAATAGGAGGGAAAAGAAAGAAATGAAGAGATTTAGAAATCTAATTTTGGTAATGTTCGCCATGGTCTTTACATTTACTTTCGCTGTTGCAGGGTGTGCCAAGGAATCGGAGCCGCCTTCGGATCCGGATATCATAAGGATAACGGCAATAAGTGTAGACACTAGCAATGCAAAGCTGATGTATGACCTTGACGAGGACTTTACCACTGAGGGCTTAAAGGTTATTGCTAAAAGGCAAAACCTGACGCTTGGGCAAGCTATTGAAGACATTGAACTTCAGATTACTGACGAGCATTTAACAATTGACTCCAGTCAATTCAAGAAGGGTGTGGACGGCACGTATACTATAACGGTGCGCTACAACAATGCCGAAACGTTTGAAAATTCAGTAGCATCGTATACGGTAGTCGTTAAAAAGTCGATTGGTTTATCCATCACAAAAAACGAAGTAGACTACGTTTTTGTTGACGGTGGTCTTGATATCCCTCTTGACGATATCTCGGTTAAATATGCAACCGCAGTAAACGGCGAAATCGGTGAAGAGCTTACCGATAGCGATTACGAATTCGTATGCATTAACGAAAAGCAGGAAGAAGTTACGTCTATCAGCGCAGGTAAGTTACACGTTACCGAGCCCGGCACGTATCAGTTATGGGCAAAAGTAGACGACCACGTTATTCCCGGTACGGATAATGAAACGTTTGATCTCAGTGCGTTCGTACTTATATACGTAACCGACGATATATTCTCCATCAAGCTTAATGAGACCCCTGAAACCAAAACTTCTCAAGCAGAGAGTCCTATAGATGAAATGACCCCTACTTGGACCTTTACCGTCACCTATTATAGTGGCAGAAAAGTTACCAAGACTGCTGAAGAGGTGAGGATTGATAACCTCGACGTAACCGAAGCAACGGGTAGTGAAGGCAAGCTTGCGGTAGTTTTCTACTCCGAGACCAACGGCAGAGGCGAGACGACTTCCGCAAAGAGAGAGGTAAAATACGTAGTTACTTCTGCCGGTTCCGACAGTAAGGCTGAATATGCGTATAGTTTTGACGCTCTTAAGGCGGCAGTAGGTTCCGAGAACGTTGCGGTAGATACCGTTAAGATTTTACCTGAGATGTTTGCCGATACCGCAAACTCTTTCCTTACCGTAGTAGAAAACGGCGGTACAGCCAATTACAGAGGCAAAGAAAGCGTATTGGCTATGGAAATAAAGAACTATGCTTTAACCGTAGAGTTCACGGGCATTGGTATATTAACCGTTTCGTTTAGCTCTACAGGCGGCGCAAACACTTCAGACTTTGCCCTTATCGGACCGGTAGATGCAAATATGAATGGTGAATTTGTAAAAGCTTCTAACGAAAAGGATCTTGACGATGCTAATTTGTCTGAGAACGAAGGTATTTACTGCGTTACGGGTACGGGAGCTGTTACTATTAAGTATATAATTACCAAACCCGGTAGATATGTATTGACGGCTGCAAACGAATACGACAGGTATACCCGTATCTCATCAATCAACATGTCTGAATGGATTACAGCGGAATAAGGAGAAATAAGACAATGAAAAGAATGAAGAGTAAAAAGCTTAACACTTTTTTGATTGCCGCCGCATTATCCACAACTTTGGTGTTTGGCGGGTTAGGCATATATAGTATTAACAATGGCAACGGAATAGAAAATACGGCATATGCATCTTCAACCATAGAGAATAAAACTCCTGAAGAGGAGGCTCACGTTTACTATATCGGTACACTTGCCGATGGACAGCAGGAAGGAGACGGCTTATCTACCGATTCCATAATGTCTGTTAATAAATTTTTCTCGGATCCCGTTAACAGTTTAGTGCCTGGTGATATCGTCAGAATAATGCCCGGCGAGCATATATTTAAATGCACTATCGAATATCTCGAAGACACGCCTGGTGAGAAAGTTTACTCCGGTACGGGTAATATCACTATTAACGTAAACGGTAGCTACGACGACTATATCATTTTCGAAGCACAGGACCCCACTCAGAAGACAACGCTCAATTTCAAGCAGCAGTCTTTCCTTTCTACAAACCGTGGCGTACAGATTAACGGTAACTATATCTACTGGCGCAACATCGACGTATGTGGCGCAGGCGATAACGGTATGTATATCGGCGGTAGCTATAACGTTGTTGAAAATTGCGAATTCTACAATAACAGAGATACAGGTTTACAGCTTGGCAGAACGTTCAGTGAATATACTACTATCGATACCTGGCCCAGCTATAACTTAATTAAAAACTGTACCTCTTATAACAACTACGATAACGAAACCTACGGCGAAAACGCCGACGGCTTCGCTGCAAAGCTTACGGTAGGCTACGGCAATATATTCGACGGCTGTATTGCATACCGTAACTCCGACGACGGTTGGGACTTGTATGCAAAGGCTGATACGGGTAATATCGGTGCGGTTATAATGTATAACTGCGTTGCTTTCGAAAACGGCTTCCTTCAGTACAGCCAAAAGGAGTGCAACGACTGGTACACCTTTGAGGATAAAGACGGTAACTTAATAAGCAGTTACAATTCCAGCTTTGACGAGCCTGACACAACCAACTACGTCACTCGTGACGGCGACGGCAACGGCTTTAAACTTGGCGGCGGTACAATGGAGGGCGACGTATTCCTCAACAACTGTATGTCTTTCCATAACCGTATGCACGGCGTAACCGATAACTCTAACCCCGGCGTTTTATCAATCAACAACGTAACGTCGTACAACAACGGTATTACCATTAATCAAGACAGCACGAGCGCAGATTACGGTAAGATAGTTATAACGGGTACGATAACCGACTCTGAAAGTGTTTGCAACAACATAGATATCGAAAGGACTACGGCAAGCTATAACAACTTTACTAACATCCTTTCTGTTATCAACGGTAGCCAGCTTACGGGTAGCGATAGGTACAAGGGTTCTGCTGAATATAGCTTCTTGGCAATGACCAGTATAAAATCCTCTAAGATAACCGAGAACATTGACTCCGATTATCTTAACGGTAAGAGAGGCGAGGAAATTGTGGCACCTGCCGCAAGCGACTTGTTTGTGGAATTGCCTACCGACGACCTTTCGTTATTGAGTCTGGAAGGAAGAGAAGACCGTTTGTACTACGTTCACAAGACGTTCAGAGAGGCTGACGGTACTATCAATATGGGTAACCTCCTCAAGATTAAAGATTACAGTCTGTTGTTCGGTGATGAACATAAGATAGGCTGTGACCTTACCAAGACGAGTTATGAAGCTTACCCTCACTATTCTTATACATATTTAACCGACGACGAAATAACCGACGTAACTACGGCGTTACTTACGGCAGTGGATAATATGCTCTATCTGCCTATTAATCCCAACGCTTGTTACCAGGATTTCCAGGCGCCCACCTCAATTCGTAGTTGTAATATTACTTGGGTTTCAAGCAATCCTGACGTGCTTAAGGTAACCGATAGGACAACGGTTTCCTTGTCCGGCTCAAGCTATGTAGACATCGAAGTTTATCGTCAGGCAGTTGAAACGGACGTTACTCTTACGGCAACTATCACCCCTGGCGGTAATATGAGCGGCACAAAGACCAAGGCATTTAACATAAAGGTTAAGGTGCTCACCAACGAAATAGGTGATATAGAGGTTAAAGACGCAGTCGACGGTAAAATCATTATCGACCAATATTCGGTATTTGAATTACCCGAAGTTGAAGTTTTAAATGCAACCGACTACAACGGTAAGCTTATCGACAAAAACGCATATACGATATCCACCAAGGTTCTGTATTCTAAACAAAAGGGTGCGCACCAGGTTGAAATCAAGGCGTTTACCCCTTCAGTTGCAGGCGTTTACGAGATTATAAATAGCGTAAGCCTCGACGGAAAGGTTAAGAGCTATTCCTATAACATATTCGTTGTAAGCGGTTCAGCCGAAGTAGATTTTGTCAAAGATGCAAACGATAACCCCGACGTGAGCGTCGGCGTGGATTACGACGGTTTCTATATCACAGGTAACCTGAACAATGTATCCGGTACTCTGTACGCTATGGTTTCCGATACCGAACCTACTGCAAATCAATTGATTGCAAACGGCGATTCTTACAAGATCACCTCCGATTATCTGTATGCAAACTTCGAACAGGATAACAAGAGTGAATATACTATTTACTATGTAATTTGTAATCCTAACGGAACTGCAACCTCGCCTGTATATTCTACTACGGTAGAGATGGTACAGATTAACAGCGAAGATGATTTCTCCGCACTCTTAAAGACAGGCGGCGAAACCAACAAGATTTATCAGCTTAGCAGGGATCTTGACTACAAGAATAAGACTTGGTCGATTGATGCACAACCGTTCGTTGGTTACTTTGACGGTAACAATCACACCATAAGTGGTATTAACGTAACGGCGGATAAAGACGGACTCGCTTCCGTATTCTATCAGCTCAACGGCGGTACTATCGTCAACGTAAACTTCAACGACATTAACCTTAAGGGTAAGCAAAACGTAGGTATTATCGGTTCTGCTTATTCAGGTCGTGTATCCAACGTTAAGATAACCAACATTAACATAGTTGGTGACCAGCGTATCGGCGGACTTATCGGTAGAGCTTACGAACAAATCGGTGCACCTCTTATAATTGACAGAGTATCGGTTATCAACACTGATAATACTTTGAGGATTATGGGTACGGGCGGTTCGTCAAGAGCAGCAGGTATTATAGGCTTCATGCAGAACAATGCAGCTTATAAGTCTGACTTTATCGATATCAGAATTTCTAACTGCTACGTTGATGCGATTATCGGTACGGCTACCACTAAGGAAAACGGCGGTATCTTTGCAGTATTCGATGACGCATATAATCCTCAGCTGAAGCACTCGCTTGAAATAACCAAGTGCGTATTCGCTGGTACGGTTTACTCTCAGACCAGGTGCGGCGGTATACTTGCATACCAGAAGGGCGTTGATAAGGTTACCATAAGCTACTGTGTAAGCTACGGTACGTTATATCACGCAGGTATGTCTACTCCTGTAGAAACTGCTCAGAAGAACTGCTCCGGTATCTTCGGCGGATATTCTGCAAACGCAAATACCGAAGTATTTAATTGCTTTGCTAAGTTTGAGGAACATAACCAGTCATACAGCGTAGAACCTATTGCTCAATCTCGTGTTGAAACCGTAACGTTCTGGAAGAATTACGTTCGACTTGATACCAGTATTTGGGAAATAGTTCAGGACGGCGATAATGTCGTTGCTCCTTACGTAAGGCTTAAGTAAGGGTCTATAACGATAACTTTATAAGTCTTTAATGGATAAAAAAGGCGGACCTTGTGTCCGCCTTTTCTATGTGTTGACGAACGTATAAAATATTTGTATTAAAGCCGTCACCGCAAAGATTTTCTTTGCGGTGACGGCTTTGCCAAACATTCCTGCACAGTGGTGCGACCACGGCGGCAGGAGTGTCCTGCAGCACAGTATCTTAATTGCCAACCACTTGACCAACTCGTCACAAATCAAGCAGGGTGGTGCGACCACGGCGGCAGGAGTGTCCTGCAGCACAGTATCTTAAATGCTAAACGCTTGACCAACTCGTCACAAATCAAGCAGTGGTGCGACCACGGCGGGGTATCTTAATTGCCAAACGCTTGACCAACTCGTCACAAATCAAGCAGGGTGGTGCGACCACGGCGGTATAGCAAAAAATTTCCGTATGCAATTCAAAGTTTACACGGCGTAAAGTCCGTTTTATTGACATATCGGGCAGAACGGGTTATATTTAAAGGGCAAAGGAGAGAAGTTATGACTACAGGTGAAAAGATAACAGAGGGCAGAAAGAAGTTAGGGTTAACCCAACAGCAGTTTGCGGACACTTTAGGCGTAAGCCGTCAGGCGGTTTCACGCTGGGAGAGCGACTTGGCCTTCCCCGAGACGGACAACCTCATTAAAATGAGCGAGATGTTCGGCTGCACCGTCGACTACTTGTTAAAGTACAACAGCGAGGGGGAGCAGGCGAACGGGGATAACAGAGGAGAAAACAGTACGGGGGTTATCGACCTGAAGGCATTGGCAAAAAACCTGCGCTTTGAGTACAAGAGCAAGACGACGGTATTCGGCGTACCCCTCGTGCATATCAATATAGGTATGTTCGCCGTGGCAAAGGGCATAATTGCAATAGGTCCTATAGCTTTTGGCGTTGTGTCTATCGGGGTGCTTGCCATAGGGCTTCTTGCCCTTGGCTGCCTTGCATTGGGCGGAGCTGCATGGGGTGCAATTGCGGGTGGCGTTGTGTCCTTCGGCGGGGTCGCCGTGGGCTTTATCGCATACGGCGGTTTAGCGCTTGGCGTAATGAGCATCGGCGGTTGTTCGGTGGGGCTGTTCTCCATAGGCGGTTATGCCAACGGCAGATTAATTGCCGTGGGCGACTACGCAGTCGGGCAGATAGCGTTAGGCAAGACTACTGCAATAGGGGAGAAAATCTCAGTTACGGCTGCGACGTTTGAGCAACTGAAGGGGGAGGCGTTTGCCCTTATGGACGGGTTGTCGCCCTTCTGGCGAGGGTTTATCAACCTGTGCAAGAGTGCTGCGCCAAGCATACTCGGGTAGCAAAGCGGCGTAACTGCGTATTTCATCACCCGTCAGGCGTATATAAAGAAACAATAAAATAGGGCGGAAGTCGACAGACTTCCGCCCTTTATTATCTTTTAACCTATTGATTATTCTGCGGCTGTTGCGGTGTACTCGGAGACGGCCAAAATGGTCTCGCCGTCGATCTGCAGTGCGCAGGGCTTATCGAACTTAACGGTAATTTTCTTACCCGTAAGCACAGTGACGTTCTTTGTCTTTTTGACGTGTTCGCCCTTGAAGAGCGAGGGGAAGATCATAAGGGTCTTGAGCTTGCCCGAACCGTGGAACACGCAGATTGAAAGGGTGTGGTCGGGGGAGAGCCTGTCCTGATTGGGGGTAGGCATCATGCCGCCGCCGTAGTATCTGCCGTTCATTGCGGGTGCAATCCACACCTTTTTAAAGGTCTTGGTCACGCCGTCGACGGTAATTTCGGCATTGGCAGGCTTAAAGTGGAATAAAAGACCCTTGATGGCAATACCTGCGTAGTTAATTTTATCCTTGCCCGCTGCCTTTAACTTGTCGCCGACCTCGCAGCAGTAGCCGTCTATGCCGTAGCCTACGCCGTTGATGAACTTATAGCTCTTGCCCTTGACCTCTACGGTGGGTAAATTTGCTATGTACTTAGTGAGGTCTACGGGTTTTTCACCCTTTTTAGCCCCGATATCCGTCCAGAAATCGTTGCCGCTGCCGCCTGCGTAGTAGTAGACGGGTGCTTTGATTTTAACCCCGTTGACTTCGTTTACAAAGCGGTTAAGCGTTCCGTCGCCGCCGACTAAAATCACGCCCTCGCCCTTTTTCAGGGAGGTAAGCAGTTTTTTAATATCGGTTTTGGTTATGTCTAAGCATTCCAGAGTGTCGCCTTCAAGTATACTCTGAAGTTCTGCATGGAAGGACGTGTCGTCCGTCGTTCCTGCAAGCGGATTGAGTAAAACCTTATAAATCATTTGTATAACCTCTTTTAATTATTCTTTCTTTTCTTGAGTTGTTTTCTCTATTTGAGTTATCCAATCTTTGGTCTTTTTTTCGATGTACGCCATCGGCGATAAGCCACAGTACTTTTTAAACACCCTTGAAAAGTACAAAGGCTCTGCAAAGCCACAGGCTTCTGCAATCTGGGAGACGGTGAAGTTGGAATAATTGTTGGTTATTCCGTTTGCAATGTACACCATAGCTCTGTTCATTCTGACGTGGGTTAAATACTCCCTCGGCGTTACGCCCGTCTCCTTTTTAAACAGCTTCCGCACGTAATCGTAGTTTAACGGTATTTTCCTCAGTGCCGTCTCTGCGGAGTAGGTGCTGTCAGTAAAATTCTTCTCCATATCGGCTTTAAGCATAACGACTACGGGGTGAAGCTTAATCGGGTAATCGTCTGCAACGTAGGCGACGATGAGCTGACCGAGTGCCGAAATTATTCCGTCGGCAGGTTCAAGGTATTCTTTGTTGAAATATATAATTGCCTCGTTTACTGCGCTGCGCATACCCTGACTTACCGTGTTGGTGACGATAAACACGGGCAGAGAGGAGGGGAGGAGGGGCTGTTCGATACAGACAATCAGATCCTCGCCGTCGGGTTTTAAAATTTTGTAGTTGCTGTAGGGGGGTATGGCGACGTATTCGCCACAGGCGTACCAATCCGACTCCTCCAGGTTTTGCCCGAAGGCTATCTGTCCGCCCCTTCCGTTTTCTTTGGGGACAAGAACCTTGAGGCATTTATTGAATTTTTGCACCCCTGCCCTTTCAAAGGCGGAGTATTTATCTGCAAATACAACGTCGTTCATAGCTTGATTATACTATAAAAAAACCGTTTTGTCTATAACTACAGCCGAAATTTATATGTTAAAAATTCAACTCTTTTTCAAAGACCTTATTATCTAACTCTTCGCAATAGTCCCCGTTGTCGCTGTAGCCGCAGTGGGTGAAAAAGCCTTCGGTCTCCTCGGTGGGCAGAACGTATGCTTTTTTGATGCCCTGCTGTTCGATTTTAAATTCTGCAAACTCCAACAGCATTTTCCCGGCAGCTACTCCACGGGCGGAGGGGGTGACGTAAATCTCCCTTATATCCCCGTAGCCCTCTTTAAAACACCACTCGTTTTCGGGGGTGTCGATCTGGTAGATGACGAAACCTTCAACGGCGTCCTCCATTATAAAAACCGCAACCGAGATGAGGTTATCCTTGAGGTCGGGCAGAACGTATTCGTCGAAGAGGTGGCAGGGCTCGTCCTCGCAGTCCAGCTCCTCATAGTAGGCGATGAACAGTTTTCTGAACTCGTCGTAGTGCTCTTCTTTAATTGACATTATCATAATTTCACCTAAAACAAAAGGCACCTCAAAAGAGATGCCTTGAAAATTTTTACTTACTGAGCAACGGGATAAACGGAAACCTGTTTGCCGTCCCTGCCGACTCTTTCAAACTTAACTACGCCGTCAACAAGTGCGAAGAGCGTATCGTCCTTACCGATGCCGACGTTGTTGCCGGGCTTGAACTTGCTGCCACGCTGTCTTACAAGGATGTTGCCTGCAAGAACTGCCTGACCGTCAGCACGCTTGATACCGAGATATTTGGGGTTACTGTCTCTGCC
Organism: Candidatus Coproplasma sp.; assembly: GCA_051892535.1. GTDB lineage: Bacteria > Bacillota > Clostridia > Christensenellales > Borkfalkiaceae > Coproplasma. Next base: position 27,464 of record JBJFGI010000063.1, read on the forward strand.
GTTGTCGGTAGAACCGCCGCCTTTCTTATGTGCAAATAATTTAATGAATATCATTACTTCGTCCTCCTTAAATTATTCAGCTGCGCTTTCGGTTTCAGCGGGTTTAGCCGCCTTCTTCGTTGCACGCTTCTTTGCAGGTTCGCCGATTGCCGTAATCTTGATTTCGGTGTAGGGCTGTCTGTGACCCTGCTTCTTCCTCTCGTTCTTCTTAGCCTTGTACTTGAAGACGATTATCTTCTTTGCCTTACCCTGTGAAACAACCTCAGCGGTTACTTTCACGTTCTCTACTTCCTTGCCAACGCAGACCTTTGCGTCATCAGCCGTTAAAACAACGGGGAATGATACGGTGTCGCCTACGTTTGCGGCAAGCTTTTCCACCTTTACGGTGTCGCCAACGGAAACTTTATACTGCTTATTTCCGTTATCAAAAATTGCGTACATGGTTTGTCCTCCTCTAACCAGTCTCGTCGGATACTTAATTGCCAAAGGCGTAGGCGGTGCGGTTTAGATTTTTTTGCACACTTAAAAAAGCCCGTTCCGAACGGCTCGGGAATTAATATAACATAACGCAAAGCATAAAGTCAAGCGTTTTTAATAAAAAGGGAATATAAATAACTTTAATTGGGCAAATTATTTTCAGTAACGACAAGGAGTTATTTTATGGAAAGCATTAAAAACGACAGCGAAATACTTGCAGAAATATTCAGAAACGCTCAGCTGGGGCTGACCTCTATCGTGGACTTATTGCCCGAGGTGGACGACGAGGAGATGAAGGAGGAGCTTACACGCCAGCACGAGGAGTATGAAAAAATCTGCTCGGAGGCGGCGCAGATTGCCGCTGAATTGCAGTTGGAGTTAAAGGAACCCTCGCCTATAAAGAAGGCTATGATGTGGTCGGCAATCAAGATGAACACTGCGTCCGACAACAGCCGTTCGAACGTCGCACAGATGATGATAAAAGGTACGGTGCAGGGCATAACGAGTTTAAAGACCTCGATGACCGAGGGCGAAAACGTTATGAACAGCGAGATAAAGAAACTGCTCTCAAGGGCAATCGAGCTGGAGGAAAATTTCGAGAAAAAGCTCAAGGCGTATCTGTAAGGTTTTATTAAAATAAGCATCGCATTTCTGCGCCGTGCGGCAGGGCTTGATAATAGTATTGTGAAATTATTCTGTTCTAAATTTTTTCGTCAGGTATTGCATTATAAAAATTATATGATATAATTTAAATGACGAAAAATAATTTTAAGGAGAATTAATCCAATGAACAACGAACAGATAATTGAACAGATCAAGAAGATGAAGATTGTGCCTGTAGTAGTGCTCAACTCCATCGAGGAAACATTGCCCAAGATGCAGGCGTTAGTTGAAGGCGGTCTTCCCTGCGCTGAAATCACCTTCCGTACGGCTTGTGCTGAAGAGGCAATCAGGCTCACGACTCAGAAGTTCCCCGATATGTTTGTAGGCGCAGGTACGGTCATCAACCGTGACCAGTGCGAAAGGGCTATTGCTGCCGGTTCTAAGTTCATCGTTTCCCCCGGTTTCTCCGAGGAAGTTGCAGACTGCTGCGCAGAACACGGTATGTTATACCTCCCCGGTATAGTAACCCCTACGGAGGCTATGGCTGCAATCGCTAAGGGCTTGACGACGTTAAAGTTCTTCCCCGCATCCAACTACGGCGGACTTAAGACCATCAAGGCTATCTGCGCTGCATTCCCTTACCTTCGCATTATGCCCACCGGCGGTATCTCCGCAGACAACATCTTAGAGTATCTTGCATACGATAAGATTATCGCTTGCGGCGGCAGCTGGATGATGAAGGGTACTCCCGAAGAGATTAAGGAAGCTACCGCAAAGGCAGTTGCGCTCGTCAACGGCTAAGCTGTAAAATCAGGTTAATAGTTCAAAATTTCGCCCCCGTTGCGCATTGTGCGCAACGGGGGCTTGGTTTGATTTGTGAAGAGTTGGTCAGGTGATTAGCAATTAAGATACTTTGCCGCAGGTCACACCTGTTTGATTTGTGAATAGTTGGTCAGGCGTATAGCAGTTAAGATACCCGGCTCAATGCCTAATTGGTTTGATTTGTGAATAGTTGGTCAGGCGTATAGCAGTTAAGATACCCGGCTCAATGCCTAATTGTATATGATTAGCTTGTTCATTCTCTCCCTTCTCAGGTACAGCCGGAGGGGGAGGCGGAGGGTGAATTTCAAAGCTTTTTCGGGACAGGCGTCTACGCATTTTAAACAGCGTATGCACCTGTTGTCAATAACTCCGTTTGCTATGGCTTTAAAAGTGCAGTTGTCGGTACATACTCCGCAGCCGTTGCAGTCTGCCGTCCTGTAGATCTTAACGTTAAACCTGCTCCTTACGTCGGGCAGGAGGGAGGCAAACGGGTTTTTATACAGCTTGGGCAGGACTACGGGCGAGGGGTGGTTAACCTTGTCTATAAGAGGCGTTAAGCTCTCCCAGTCGCAAAAGCTCTCGCCGCCGAGGTAGGAGTGCTTGGTGGGGATATACGCCCCTGCGACGACGTTAAAATTATACCCGTTCTGTATCTCGTGCAGGGCGTTCCCGCAACACATCTTGCCGTAGGTGGCAATGACAGTCAGGTTTTCCGCTTTGGCACGACTTAAAAACCCTCTGACGGGGTGAGGGAGGTTCTGGCTGTGTACGGGGAATACGAGGACGAGGTTTTTATAATCGGCTGAGCCCACCTCCCCGATATCGGACAGGGGGAAGCGTAGCCTTTCCGCCAGATAATTTGCAACCGCCTTGCTCTCCCCCGTGGCGGAGTAGTAGACTACGGCGTTCATTGCCCTATGTACTCCTTCATTATAGCGCATTCGGGTATTTCCTCAAGCGAAAAACCTAAAGAGGTGGTCATCTCTTCAATCGCCTGCTCTCTGGAGAGGTTGTTCTTTCCGCTTGCAATCGCCATCTCAAGGGCGCTGAAGGGTATCATAGAGCTCTCCATATGATAGAAGCGTATGAATTGTGAGTACTCCTTGCACTTTTCGATTTTACAGCTCGTGTGCAGTCCCTTTTCGGTCTGCTCGGGGGCAACCCAACCGCATTCTTTTACGATTAAGTCCTTAATTTTACGCCATTCGTAGTTGCCTCCGCAGGCGTCGTTTAAATCTACCTGAACAAAGGCAGGGATATTGCCCGTCCAGGACGAGGAGCGTATAGCCCGTTTTAAAGGCTTGACTATTTCGGGTACTTCGGCAATAGCTCTGCAGACGTTGGTCAACAGCTGGTTGGTATACCCCGTCAGTTTTTTTATAAAGCTATCCCCGTACGCCAATTGCTTCATAGTGGTCAGCGTGTGGAACTGTCCCCTCCTGAGGGGAGGGTGCAGCGTCAATATTCTGCCCGTATTGATAAGAAAGTTCAGCGGTTTGTTGTCGGGGAAGGAGTAGACCATTTCGGGCGCCATGCGGTTGAAGTATAGCCCGATAAGCTGCGCAGGCTCGTTGCCTACTACGAAGTAGGGCACCCTGTTCGCTACGAGCTCGGGGTAGAACAGCACGTATGCCAAAGAGGGGCAGGCGCAGGTGTTGCCGCTTAAAGCGTAGAGCCTGGAGTAAATTTTTTTCAGGTCGTTATCGGCAATTTTTCTCGTGATAAATTCAACCGCTGGCAGAGCTGCCTTGGCGTTTTCTATGCTCTTTTTTGCGCTGTCCGATATAAAGGGTATTTCCCACGTGAGGGCAAGCACCCTAAGCTTTAAGACCTTGGACAGGTAGTATAAAAGGTAGGTGGAGTCCTTGCCGCCCGTGTAGAACACCGCCACGTCGAACCGTGATTTCTTGGCTTTGGGGAAGGCGTTCATAACGGGTACGACGCTCTTTAGGTTGCGGGTTTTCTCGGCAGACTGGCAGACGGGGCATCTGCCCTCCCCGTCGAACTCCAGCCCGGGGATGATAAAGTCGTTAGCCGCACAGCTTACGCAGAATTTTGCCTCGCTTAACGAGGTGGGCGTAACCCTCTTATCCTTGCTTTCCACAACCTGCACGCCGATAAACCCCTTTAACAAAGTCGTTTCGTCGGGGGTCAGTTCGCAGGGGAGCTTTGCAATTATTTTTGCCTGTTTTTTTGTCAGCTTAACTCGGTTTTTAAGCGTATAGGGCTGATTTCTCAAGCCGTAATAGGATAAAACACCGCCTTCAAGCTTCCATCTGTTCTGAAGTTCGTACATATTTTTTACATTATTTTATTTCACGTTTGATTAGTGACGGGTTGGTCAGGTGATTAGCAATTAAGAAACCCTGCCGTGGTCGCACCACCCTGCTTGACGAGTGACGAGCTGGTCAGGTGATTAGCAATTAAGAAACATCGCCGTGGTCGCACCACCCTGCTTGACGAGTGATGAGTTGGTCAAGTGATTGGCAATTAAGAAACACCGCCGTGGTCGCACCACCCTGCTTGACGAGTGATGAGTTGGTCAGGTGATTAGCAATTAAGAAACATCGCCGTGGTCGCACCACCCTGCTTGACGGGTGACGAGCTGGTCAGGTGATTAGCAATTAAGAAACATCGCCGTGGTCGCACCACTACTGGCGGAAGCCTTTGCCTAAGATTTCGTTGGCGTCGGTAATTATGGTAAAGGCGTGGGGGTCTAATTCCTTAACCTTGGCTTTGAGCCTGACCGCCTCGCTGCGCTTGCAGACGGTTATTATCACGGTTTTCTCATTGCCCGTGTAGCCGCCCGTCGCCTTGTAGGAGGTGTAGTCACGCTTCATATTTTCGGTAATATGCCTGCCTATAACGTCGGGGATAGTGGTAATAATGGTTATGTACTTGCTCTTGCCGATACTCTCGATAACTCCGTCGATGATGAACGCCTTGGCAAACAGACCGAGAATGGAGAACAGTCCCGCCTGAATACTGCCCGTGACGAAAAAGGTGGAAAAGGCTATGGCGAAGTCGGTTATAAGCAACGCCTTGCCCGTGTTGAGCGTGGTGTACTTTTTGAGTATCAGGGCAATAATATCCGTACCGCCCGACGAGGCGTGGCAGTTGAAGATAATGGCGCTGCCGATACCCGTTAAAAGCATTGCGTACACAAGCTCCATAAGCGGTTGATTTGTCAGGGGTATTAACTGCCCCGAGGCGTCTTTAGGGAAGGGGAGGAGAAGTTCAAACAGCAAATTCTCCAACGAGTAGACGATTGAGCAGTAAGCCGTTTTAAAGGTACAGCCCTTGCCTAAGAAGATAAACCCGAAGACGAGCAGTATGACGTTAACCGCCATATTGATGTTAGCCTGGGTTATAATCGTCGGTGCATATTGAGAGAACAGGCGGGAGAGTATTATTGAAATTCCGCTGACTCCCCCCGTTGCGAAGCTGTTGGGCACCTTGAAAAAGTAAACGCCCGCCGCAACCAACAGCGTGCCTACGTTGATGAGAACCCAGTTCAGGACCGTATCTAAGATTTTTTTCTTTTTAGGCGTTTGTTCGGGTGCGTCCTGCCTGAGTTGTGAGGGCATATCCCGACCCGATTGTTCGGGCGTACCCTGCATCGAATGTGATTTATCTTCCATTTCATATCCCTCTTGAAAGCAATAGCTTTCAAACCGCAAACATATTAACATAAGCTAAGGTTAAAGTCAATGGCAGTTAAAAAAATAGTCGTACATATATAATAAAAATGCGTATTGACTTTACGTTTAAATTATGATACACTTTTAGTTGCTAAAAGAAGAGAAACTATATGATTAATAAAGAAGCATTATTTACAGACGAAACAGAGAACTTTAAAACACCCTATGAACCCAAGGCAGGGGACAGCGTAACACTCACCTTCAGAACATTGAGAAACGACGTAAACTACGCATATGCGGTAGTCAACGGCGTTCAGCATAAGATGAAAAAGACCTTTTCTTCCGCAAGCGACAGCTTCGACTACTACACCTACACGTTCAAGTGCAGGGGCAAGAAAGTCAGCTACTACTTCGAGCTGGAGGACGAGGACGATAAAATTTTTTATAACCGCATGGGTGCCGTAAACAGCAATCAGGAGGAGTACAACTTCGGCTTTACCGTCGGGCAAAAGGTCCCCGACTGGGCGAAGGGCAGGGTATTCTATCAGATTTATTGCGACAGGTTCTGCAACGGAAACCCCTATAACGACGTCGAGGACAACGAGTACTACTATACGGGCGGACACTCACGCAAGGTTGCCGACTGGTATTCCATGCCGCATACTACCGACGTAAACCGTTTTTACGGCGGTGATTTGCAGGGCGTGGAACAGAAGCTGGACTATTTAGCCGACTTAGGCGTCGAGGCGATTTATTTCAATCCCCTTTTCGTGTCGCCATCAAACCATAAATACGACACGCAGGACTACGACTATATCGACCCTCACTTCGCAATAATCGAGGAGGACGAGGAGCACGTTATGCAGTCGTGGGAGCACCACAACGGCTATGCGCCCAAGTACATTAAAAGGGTAACCAGCAAGATAAACCTTGAAAAGTCCAACGAGTACTTCAAGGGGTTGGTTGCCAAAATGCACGACAAGGGCATTAAGGTCATAATAGACGGCGTGTTCAACCACTGCGGTTCCTTCCATAAATGGCTGGACAGAGAGGGTATTTACCTCGCTCAGGAGGGCTACGAGAAGGGTGCCTTCCAGTCGGTTGACAGCCCCTACAGGAGTTACTTTAAATTCTTCCAGCCTCAGCTGAAAAACAGCGAATACGAGGGCTGGTGGGGGTATAAGACCCTGCCTAAACTCAACTACGACAGGTGCAGTCAGCTGTGCGAGAACATCTATCAGGTGGGCGAGAAATGGGTTTCAAAGGAGTTCAACGTCGACGGCTGGAGGCTGGACGTTGCGGCAGACTTAGGGCACAGCGAAAAGTTTAACCATAAATTCTGGAAGGGATTTTCCGACAGGGTTAAAGGTGCTAACCCCGAGGCGTTTATCTTTGCCGAGCACTACGGCGACCCCGCAAGCTGGCTTAAGAGCGGCGAGTGGGATACGGTTATGAACTACGACGCCTTTATGGAGCCGGTTACCTGGTTCTTGACGGGTATGGAGAAGCACTCTCAGGGCTTTGACCCCAACAGATATCTGGACGGCAAGGCGTTCTTTGCGTCCATAACCAAGAATATGGCACGCCTGCCGAGGGCTGCGTTGGACAGTGCTATCAACCAGCTTTCAAACCACGACCACTCAAGGTTCCTTACGAGGACTAACCGCAAGTCGGGTACGCTTAAAACAAACGGTGCGGCAGCGGCGGCGGAGGGGATAGACGTAGACGTGTTCTACCTCGGCGTGCTTATGCAGATGACCTGGCCGGGCAGCCCTGCGCTGTATTACGGCGACGAAGTGGGCGTGGTCGGCTGGACCGACCCCGACAGCCGCAGAACCTTCCCTTGGGGCAGGGAGAACTGGGATATATTCAACATCTATAAATCGGCAATAGCGTTAAGGAAGAAAATTCATTGCCTTAAGATGGGGTCGCTCCTGCCGCTGGATGCGGGTGACGGCTACGTCGCTTACGCAAGGTTCGATAAAGACGACTGTGCGGTTATTATCGTCAACGCTGCGGACAAGCCCGTGGCGGTAAACGTACCCGTATGGCTTGTCACGGGGGAGCGTACTGACAGTATATCAAGGGCATTTGCGGTAGGGGCAGGCAAGAACTACGTACCCGAAACACTGACCGTAAATTACGGCAGGGCGTTTATAGAACTGCCGTCCAAGACGGGTTGCGTGTACTGCAAGCAGTTTAAATAAATTAGTTAAACTCAATCGTTAAGATTGTTTTAAATGGGAGAAAATTAATGGAAAACAGATTTTTCGGCGACTTAGACAGGTATTTATTCCACCACGGTACTCATTACGAGCTGTATGAAAAGATGGGTGCGCACATCAGGGAGATTAACGGTGTGCGTGGCACTCACTTCGTACTGTGGGCACCTGCGGCAAGGGCGGTTTGCGTCGTCTCCGACGGCAACGGCTGGACGCCTTGGCGTGACATTATGGAGAAGGTTGACGACTCCATCTGGGAGCTGTTCGTACCCGGAATGTGCGAGGGGGTTAAGTATAAATACCTCGTCGTTCAGGCAGACGGAAAAGAGGTCTATAAAATCGACCCCTACGAGTACGGCAGCGAAAAACGCCCTGCTAACGCATCGGTGGTAACCAACCTCTCCACCTACGAGTGGGGCGACGGCGAATATCTCGCTAAAAAGAAGGGTGAAAACTACCTTGAAAAGCCTATGTCCGTCTATGAAGTACATTTGGGCAGCTGGAAAAAGGACACCTGGAAGCAGGACGAGGATCAGTTCTTGGACTATCGCCGCCTCGCCTACGAGCTGTGCGAATACGTTCAGTATATGGGCTATACCCACATTGAGGTTATGGGTATCTGCGAATATCCCTTCGACCCTTCATGGGGCTATCAGGTAACGGGCTACTACTGCCCTACCGCAAGGTACGGTTCCCCTCAGGACTTTATGTACTTCGTCGACTATATGCATAAACACGGCATCGGCGTAATCTTGGACTGGGTACCCGCACACTTCCCCAAGGACTCCTTCGGACTTGCCAACTTCGACGGCACTCCCTTATACGAATACGCTGACCCCCTGCGTGCAGAATATCCCGAATGGGGTACCAAGGCGTTCGACCTCGGTAAAAAGGAGGTCTCCAACTTCCTCATCGGTTCTGCGCTGTTCTGGGTCAATAAATACCACCTCGACGCACTGCGTGTAGACGCCGTTGCCGCTATGCTTTACACCAGCTTCGGCAGGAGCGAGTGGCGCCCCAACGTCTACGGCGGCGACCACAATTTGGAGAGCTTTGAGTTCTTTAAGCACTTAAACAGCATACTCCGCAGCCGTACCGACGCCTTCTTAATTGCAGAGGACTCCTCAATTATTCAGGGCATAACCGCACCCGTCAAGGACAACGGTCTCGGCTTCGGCTTAAAGTGGGATATGGGCTGGATGAACGACACCCTCTCCTACATAAAGAAGGACCCCGTATACAGGAAGTATCACCACTTCTTAATGACCCACACCCTCGACTATATCTTCGACGAACACTATATCTTAGTGCTCTCCCACGACGA
>JBJFGI010000064.1:0-8431 GCA_051892535.1 Candidatus Coproplasma sp.
GAGCGGCAACTCAAGCGAGGTGGCAATTTGCCGACAGGCGAATTGCCTGGAGCGGTGTTTGCCAGCGACGAGCGCGTCTGCCAATTCCGCCATATCCGCAAAATAAAGTTGGGTTGATTATTCGGTCAACCTTTTTATTATTTTAAAATATATTGCCTTGATTGTCAACGTAAAAGCTTTTATTTTTGTGTCGAAATTGATATAATAAAATTATGATACATTATATGGGTGGCGGAGTTATCAGCCGCAACGACAACTTAATCTACTGCTTTGTCGAGATTGTCGACGGGGCGGAGGCGGGGATTAAACGTTGGTATATTTCCCCGTTTGTCTTAATTTCTGTGGGCGACAAGGTAATCGTGCCGAGCGGTTTGACCACAGCCAAAGGGGAAGTGAAGAGGATTGAGAACGTTACGGCTCAGACAGCCCCGTTCCCCGTCAGGCGTACGCAAGAGATATTGTCTTTGATAGAGCAATAATAAATATATCACGTATTGGTTAAGTGCCGTCTTTGCTTGACTATTACGATACTTGAGTGTATAATATAACAATACTAATTAGGCTAAAAAATATTATGGACTGTTCTGGAGTGGTGGGAAAATTTAATATCAACAAGGTGAAAGCGATTGCTGAAAAGATCTTTACTTCTCCTGCTTTCCCTTTTGTTACGGCAGGGGTAACCGTGCTCAGTACGACTTTCGGGTTAGAGCCGTTGATTATCTGGTATATCTGCCTTTGCGGTGCGGCTATAACACTCTGCTGTAAGGATATTTCACCCGTCGTATGTCTGTTTGTGTTTATGAACACAATCATCTCTATGAAGCACAGTCCCGACGCCCGTGTCGAGTGGTGCGACGAGACCTATATGACTTCAACTGCATTTATCATTCAGGCTACCATAGCCATTCTGATTTTTGCAGGCAGTGCGGTTTACCGTATTGTCGACAGCATAATTAAGCACAGATTTAAAATAACCCCGATTTTTATAGGGCTTTGCGCATACGTTGTCGCTCTGCTTTTAAACGGTCTGTTTTCAAGTAAGTACTATTTTATGGACACCGTATATGGGTTAGGTATGGGTGCCATTATCCTGTTTATGTTCGTGTACATAAGCGGTAACGTCGTGGTCAATCAGGACACGTATAAGCGTATAGCCATCGTCTTAGTAGCCTTTTGTCTATCTTTGGCGCTTCAGCTTTTAGAGGCGTATATAACTTTAGAAGTTGTCGTTGACGGGGTTATAAACAGGGGTAGAATACAATTCGGTTGGGGTACGTATAACCAGTTCGGTATGCTTATCACCGTTTGTATTCCCGCCTGGTTCTTCCTTGCTACCAAGTTTAAATACGGTTATTTGTTTTTATTGGGCGTGGCATTCAATCTCGCAGTTGCGGTATTGTGTATGTCAAGGCAGGCGATTCTTTGTTCCGCCGTGATTGCGGTGGCGTGCTGTATCTGGTATCTGGTAACCGTACCCAAAAAGCAGAAGATATTCGGCGGTGTTGTTTTGATTGCATTTGCTATTGCCGCCCTCGTCGTTTTCCTGGTAAAAAAAGAAGAGTTTATGGAAATGTTTAAAGACCTTGCCACAAGCTTTAGTACGGGCAGCGGAAGAACCAAAATATGGCGGGATGGCTTAAAGAAGTTTTTACACAACCCAATATTCGGTAACGGTTTTTACGATATAACTGCAACCGAGACTAATACTCCAGGATTTAACGGAGAGGGTTACGGTTTTACCGAGGCAATACCCTTTATGTGCCACAACACTTTAGTCCAACTGTTGTTTGCCTGCGGAGCGGTGGGGCTTATCGCATACGCTGTTCACAGGGGGCAGACGATAATATCGCTCTTTAAAAACCCCGACGGCGGTAGATTCTTTTTAATGTTTACCATCAGCGGAATACTCTTTACCAGCCTTTTGGACAACCACATTTTCTATCCCCTGCCTCTGTTCCTCTACACTACTCTTCTTGCGGTCTTTGCCGTCTCCGAGAAGAGGAAGGAGACCAGGTCCGTTTGTGGCGCAACGGGCGTTGATAGAGCGTCTGCCCTGAGTACGGAAGGGAAATAACACCATTAAGAACACACGATTATGACAGTGAATAAGCTTAACGTAAGGAACTTAATATTTCTGTTGTTTATTGCGATAGAGGCTGTAATATACGTAATCTTCAACGTTTTGGCGGCGATGAAAACACCCGACCCCATCTATTTAAAGTATGCAGGCGTACTGTTATGCCTTGCGGTGTTGGTTGCAATACTGTTTCTGCCCGATACAAGCAGGGATAACGCCGTAATGGTTGCGGCACTCTTCTTTACCGCAGTGTCCGATTTATTTATTTTGGTGCTGGACAAGTACTACGAGGTGGGGCTTATAACCTTTATAATCGTTCAGTCGCTGTATCTGTACAGGCTGTATTCGGACAGGCTTAAAAAGATATATATAACGATAGTGGCACGTCTTGTGATTATGGTTGCATTGATTATAACCATGGCTGTACTCGGCAAACTCAACCTGTTGGTGGCGGAGTGCGCAATCTATATAACAATGCTTGTCACAAACGTCGTGGATGCGTTTATAATCTGCAGAAAGAGCGTTAAAGATTTACTGTTTGCGATAGGGCTTTTGCTGTTTTTAGGTTGCGATATCTGCGTTGGACTGCACAACTTAGGTTCAGTAATGGGGGTAGGGCTGCCGAATTGGCTGCTTCAGACGGTTGCCGTGGCAATATGGGCGTTTTATCTGCCCTCGCAGGTGCTGATAACCCTGTCTGTAAACAGAGGCGGATTGGGTCTTATGCAAAAGGTTAAGGGGGAAGAAGATGTCGCCCAAGGTTAAAAAGGGATTGAATATAGCTTTGACGGTAATCTTTGTCGCCGCACTCGTTATATTTATGATAACCTTTTCGATAGGTATACCTATCTACTGCAGATTTTTTTACTATATTCAGATTAACACGCTTGACCTGCCAGAGAAGACGGGGTGGAGTTACGAGGTCATAAAGACCGCATACGACGAGATTTTAAATTTCTGCACGCTGCCGGGCTATCCCTGCACCACGGGCGAGCTGAAGCTGTCAGCCGAGGGCGCCGCACACTTTGCCGACTGCAAGGTATTGTTTTCTTTAAACTTCTGGGCGCTGTTGATTTCGGGAATAATTACCCTCACGCTGCTTATATTAAACAGACTTAAAGTCGTCTCGCTTGCCCGTCCTTTCGGGCACGGAGCGCAGTTTCTTGCGGCTATAATTGCCGTTGCGCTGCCGGTGATAATTATTCTGCTTGTATTTATCGTCGGTTTCGACGCTGCGTTCGAGGCGTTCCACGCCATATTCTTCCCCGGAAAAACCAACTGGCTGTTTGACCCGAGGGAAGATCAGATAATAAACGTTATGCCCGAAGAGTTCTTTATGAACTGTGCAATAATAATTGCCGTAGCATTGATAACGTTCAGCGTAGTGTTGATAATAACCGAAATACTCATAGGTAAAAGGCGTAAAAACAAACTTGAAAACAACGGGTAGACCCCGTACTATATCGTAAATAATACATTTTAAGAGGTTTAATATGAAGGAACAAAGTGTAGTTACCGATTTACGTAAACAGGTATTTGCCGAGGTTGCCAAGGTTGCTTACGATTCAACCAACGTTGCAGGCGACATAGAGGCTATTCCCTACAAGATAACCCCTGACGAAGAACCTAAGTACAGGGAAAATATCTATAGGGAAAGGCAGATTGCAGCAGAGAGAGTAAGGCTTGCAATGGGACTTTCCCTCCGCCCTGCAAATAAGCCCGTACATATTACCGAGGGTATAGAGGGCAGTAATATCGCTGAAAAGTATTACGAACCTCCCCTTATGCAGGTAATCCCTTCGGCGTGCGATAAGTGCCCCGACAACGAGTACGAGGTTACCAATATGTGTCGTAACTGCGTATCTCACGCTTGTATTAAAAACTGCCCCAAGGGTGCAATCTCCATTGTGGACGGCAAGTCGTTTATAGACCAGTCCAAGTGCATCAAGTGCGGCAGGTGTAAGGCGGCATGCCCCTACGATGCAATCGCACACAAGATTCGCCCCTGCGCATCGGCTTGCGGAATTAAGGCAATCTCCTCCGACGAGTACGGCAGGGCAAAGATAGACAACGATAAGTGCGTTGCCTGCGGTCAGTGTATGTCGGCTTGTCCCTTCGGTGCAATTGCGGATAAGTCCCAGATATTCCAGCTCATTCAGTCTATCAAACAGGGCAACAACGTCATCGCTGCCGTTGCGCCTGCAATCATAGGTCAGTATGGCCCCAAGACGACTTTAGCGCAGATTAAGACTGCCATTTTAAAGCTCGGCTTTACAGATTTATACGAGGTTGCAGAGGGGGCTGACCTCGGCTGTATTGCAGAGGCTAACCACTACGTTCACGAGGTTGCAACGGGCAAGCTTCCCTTCCTTTTAACCAGCTGCTGCCCCGCCTGGGCGGTACTTGCTAAAAAGCAGTTCCCCGATTTGGTGGGCGAAGTTTCTCAGGAGCTCACCCCCATGGTGGCAACCGCAAGAAAGATTAAAGAGCATTTCCCCGACGAAAAGACCAAGGTGGTATTCATAGGACCCTGCGCCGCCAAGAAGCTGGAAGCTTCAAGGAGAACCATTCGCTCATACGTCGACTTTGTTCTGACCTTCGAGGAGCTCAACGGTATGTTTGCCGCAAAGGGTATAGTGCCTTCACAGATGGAGGAGACGCCGCTCAGAGTAACGGGCACAACGGGTGCAGGCAGAGGCTACGGCGTGGCAGGCGGCGTTGCGGCGGCAATCGAGAGGACGGTGAAAGAATACTTCCCCGAAACCGAGGTTACCGTTCACCATGCAGAGGGCTTGACCGAGTGCAAGAAGATTTTAACGCTTGCCAAGGCAGGAAAGATTAAAGGTTGCTTGATAGAAGGTATGGGTTGCCCCGGCGGCTGCGTTGCAGGCGTGGGTACGATTATCCCCCCTGAAAAGGCAAAGATTCTCTCCGAGCAGTTTGCAAAGAACAGCGAAGCTCAGGTTCCCGAAAAGGAATGGCTTGAGCTGGCAGAACGCCTCACCAATATGGAATAAGGTTTAAAAAATTACATAATACAGCCCACCGTTCGGTGGGCTGTTGTTATTTTTTTTGAGTTGTTTTTTAACCAAGTATTGACAATAAATGAAACAGGTATTATAATTAACCTATAGTTATAAAAGGCAAAATAATTTATTGTTATTAGGGAGGGAATATGCTTTTTGATAATAAAAAATTTAAAACGATAGCTCTATCGGTCTTTTACGGTGCGTTTCTTATTGCAGGGTTGATAGTTTTATTTATTGGTCTTGGCGATGAAGAGTGGGCGAATAAAAACGACTTAATGACGCTTTTTTGCGGCCTTATAATTCTGGCTTTACCGTTTTTTTTATACCTTGCAAACGACTTCTTTGTAAACGGTTTTCTTGTAACTGTCTTTAATATAATATCCGCAATTACCATAAATGTGGGTATATTGGCTTTGTGCTTGTTATTTGCAGCCGGTTCGGGTAGTGAGAATGTTCATCAGTACAAAGTTTTTAGTCTTGCCGTAATTCTTTCTTCGACTTTCAGTATTTTAATGTATAATATTAAAGACGATTGGTTGTTCTCAACCGACAACGTCGGTTATTTTGTATTATTGTTTATTTTCCCCATATTCCTCGGTCTGTCCTATCTGTTGACGGCATTTTTAAGCGATTATGCCATTCTGGGTTTAGCGTGCGGCTTTTATTTGTGCTGTACGATGATTGAGTTGAAGGTTTTATCGGTTATACCAAGCGTTTTGCTTCTGTTAGCTTGTATGCTGTACGGCGGATTTAATTTTGAAAAAATGCTTATCGCTGAAAATCCCTTGAGCATTCTCGTGTTCTTACCTGCACTGTTAACGGTTTTCTACGTTCTTTTCTTTATATTCGGCATTAAAAATAATACTTATTGCCGCATAGTCTACATAATTGCCTTATCTGTTTCGACTGTGGCTTTGACCGTGGCGCAATGCTTTGTCGTCAATACGTGGTGGATAGTCTTGGTCGTACTTGCAGTTGCGGTGGCAGTAGGCTTCTTCCTTGATGGCAAGTTTGGTTATAAAAAGAGCAGTTCATCTTCCTCCCGTTCCGGCGGCGGTTCAAGCTATAGCGGCGGTAGCGGAAGCGGTTCAACGTCGGGTGGAAGCGGTTCTCGTTCAACCAATTATGCACAGGAAGCCGAAAACGTTTGCCGTAAGTTCAACTATAAATCGGGAAGCGTAGGTCAATTCTATTACAACGTAAGTATTAGCTCTTACGACAGGTCGTCCTCTTACGGGGGTAATAATTACGAGTTCAGGGTAACCGTTGATTTCAGACCAATGAGAAGCGACCTCCAGGAATACGAGCTTAAATGTTCGGTTAATGAAGCGCAGAGCTTCTGTAGAGGGCTTATGAATGACGTAGGCAACGAGGCAAGCAGAAGGGGCTTGAATTCAGAAGTTTCAGTAAAGCCTAATTTTAACGTCTGATTGAATGACGTGTTGTTGTATTTTATAACGGTCAACGCAGACCTCTGTCTGTAATATTAAACCAATTTTAAAGGAGATTATTATTCTATGTCCATGTCAGATTTAATTGATACCTTGTCAAAACCGATTGCGTTTTTCAAGTACTTAAAACCTAAGACGATTACCTTCGGCGCTATACCCCAGACCATTAAAGACCCTTCCGTAACGGTGGAAAGGATCCCCGGCGACGATACGTTCTTTTTGGGCAGCGACGGTGAAGAATACGTTGAACAGAAAATACTCTGCAAGAGGGCAGTATTCTCCAACGGGCAGAGAATGCGTGAAGGCGACGTTGCATATTTCAAGCTTGAACCCATCGAGTGGGAAATCGCAGGCTATTGCTATGAATACGAGCAAATAAAGGACCGTAAGGGACGCTTAAAGAAGACGCTCAGGAGAAAAACCGATAAAAGGTACTACGTTGCGAAATACGTATTGGCGGATAAGAATACAAGGAAACAGATTCATGTCTATGAAGAAGACGAACCCTTTGTTCCTTACAGGGATATCCATACCATCGGTACTGCCTATGACTTTTCGATATTCTACTGCGTCGGCGGAAGATCAAGGTCCGGCTTAAGAAGGAACTATCGTAAAAAGGCAACCGACTATGCTATTGCTTGCGGCGTAACGGTAAAGGGGCGTAAGGCTTACCACACTTTAATGTTCAATAATATGTGTGTTTATCCCAAAGGTAAAGTGATGACGAAGCATAAATACTGTGTCTGCGGCGAAGTGGTATATTTCACTGATAAGTAATTGATTAAAAAATTCAAAAGGTTCGGGCAAGTTGCTTGTCCGAACCTTTTAATATACTGTAACCATTAGATTTAATTTCACTCTTTGCTACTTGCTTTTTTAGTATGCGATGTGTTAAAATAATTTTATGAAATTTATTGAACTTACGGTACACACAACTTCAGAAGGCAGTGAACTCATTGCGGATATTATGTGGAGATACACCACTTACGGCGTGGCAATCTCCGACGTCAAGGACGTAATCGCTTTGCAGAGGGATAAATCGTCCTACTGGGACTATATGGACGACGGGCTGATTGCCGAAAACTCAGGCGACGTCATGGTCAAGGCGTTCATCGCCCTCTCCGACGCAGACGCCGTACTTCCGCAGATAAGAGCCGATATTGAGGATATGCAGGCTAACTGCGCAGGCGCACTGCCCCTCGGCACGTTAGAGACCACAAAGAGGGAGATAGAGGGCGACGACTGGATAGAGATCTGGCGTAATCACTTCCGCCCCATTCATTTAGGCAACGTTGTCGTCGTGCCCGAGTGGATACCTTACGAAAAGCAGGATAATGAACAGATAGTAAAATTGGATAACAATATGGCTTTCGGCACGGGCGAGCACGAGACTACGTCTATGTGCGTAGAGCTGTTACAAAAATATATCACGCCCGAGAGCGTATGCATCGACGTCGGCTGCGGCAGCGGAATTTTAGGCATATCGGCTGTAAAATTGGGTGCAAAGTTTGCGTACCTCACCGATATCGACGCCGTTGCGGTGGAGAGCGCAAAGCACAATGCCGAATTAAACGGCGTGTCAGACAAGGTCACTATTGCCCGTTCCGACCTTTTGGAGGACAGCTCGCTTAAAGGGGATATTATGCTTGCAAACATCACCGCAGACATCTTAGAGAGGCTTGCGCCCTCGATACCCAAAAACCTCGCTTCGGGCGGTACGCTGATTTTAAGCGGTATAATAAACGAGAAGAAGTCAAGGGTTATAGAGGTCTACGAGGCTCAGGGGCTTAAACTTAAAGAGAGCGTAAACAAAGGGGAGTGGAACGCATTGGCGTTTAACTGGTTATGAGCACTCCGCACCGTTTTTTTGTAGA
>JBJFGI010000065.1:0-8349 GCA_051892535.1 Candidatus Coproplasma sp.
GAGGAATTTATAGAAGTTTGCGGCAGGGTACTCCCTTGCCACCACCCTCGACATCTTTTTAAGCTCTTCCATTAAGTTGGCTTTGACGTGAAGCCTGCCCGCCGTGTCCACGATGACTACGTCGGTACCCCTCGCCTTGGCGGACGAAACTGCGTCGAACACCACCGCAGAGGGGTCGCTGCCCTCTTCGTGCTTGACTATCCTTACCTTTGCCCTTTCTGCCCAGACGGAAAGCTGGTCGCTTGCGGCGGCACGGAAGGTATCGGCGGCGGCTACGGTAACCGTTTTGCCCTGTCTTAAAAAGTATGCGGCAAGCTTGCCTACCGTAGTGGTCTTGCCCACGCCGTTTACGCCTACGAGCATTATTACCGCAGGGTACTTAATCTCAGGCACGGGAGCCTCCTCTAATTTTTCCTGCAAGATATCCTTAAGGCAATCGCAGACAAACTCCTTTTCCTTAATCCTGTCGTTTCTGACCTCCTCACGGAGCTCTTCGACAATCTCCTCCGCACAGCCGACGGAGATGTCCGAACTTATTAAAATCTCCTCCAGCTCTTCATAGAATTCGTCGCCGATTTTATTCTTGCTGAAAAGTGCGTTTAACGCCCCCGAAAGCTTCTCCTTCGTCTTTTTTAAAGCACCTGCAATCTTTGAAAAAATACCCATATATTTACCTTATTATATATAATGTGTAATCAACCTGACCAAACCCGTGATTGCTTAAAGCGTAAAACCTTAAGAGACGGTGTCTCCGCCCAGCCTCGTCTCCACCTCGGAGAGTTTGACCGAGACGATTTTGGAGACGCCCTTTTCCTCCATGGTAACGCCGAAGAGGACGTCCGCCTTTTCCATCGTGGGCTTACGGTGGGTTATTACTATGAACTGCGTATTCTGAGCAAACTTCTTTAAGTAGTTTGCATACCTGCCTACGTTTGCGTCGTCGAGAGCCGCTTCAATCTCGTCGAGAATACAGAAGGGCATAGGTCTCATCTGAATGATTGCAAAGAGAATTGCAATCGCCGTCAACGCCTGCTCGCCGCCCGAGAGCAACGAGATTTTAGTCAGGTTCTTGCCGGGAGGGCAGGCGACTATCTCAACGCCTGCGTCCAGAGGGTCGTCGCAGGACTCGTAGTCGAGCTGAAGCTCCGCCTTGCCGCCGCCGAACAGCTCTTTAAAGGTACGCTTGAAGTTCTCGTTGATGAGGGTAAAGCCCTCGTTGAAGATACGCAGCATTTCCGTCCGTATCTCCTCCAAGCCCTTGTTGAGATCGTCCAACGCCTTTTCCATATCCTCTTTTTCTTCGGTCATATGCTTGTAGCGTTCGCTGACCTCTTCGTACTCCTCGATAGCCGTAGGATTTACGGCGCCGAGCATAGTTATCTGGCGTTTGCAATTAATTATTTCGGAGGAAGCCACGCCGACGTCGAAGTCGTCGACCTTATACTTAAGGCAACCCTCGTAGTCCTCGCCGTACTCCTCTTCGATACGCTGCTGCAAAAACTCTAAATCGCTGTCCACCTTTTGCAGGTTTAATTCCTGGTTATGCAGCTTCTGCGTCAACGAATCTATCTCCACTAAAAGTTCGGCACGAGCTGCGTCAATCTCGGCAACCCTTTCGTTGAGCTTTTTCTTACTCTCCTCAACCTGAGCAATCTGGGCGTTGATAGCGTCGAGCTTAGCCTTCTCCTCGTCGGTGAGCGCCGCACGGGTCGACTGCTCCATAAAGTCGTCCCTCTGCTTCTGAAGGACGGGAATGAGGTCGGAGAGTCTGCCGTAGTTTTCGTACAGCGAATCCCTCTCCTTCTTCGCCTTGTCGACTGCGTCGAGGTTTGCCTTCAACGCCGCCTCAAGCGAAGCTATCTCCACCTGAATTGCAGTCAGCTTTTCAGCCTTGGCGTTGCGTTCTCTTACAATCTTTTCGTGCTGTTCACTCATCGAATCGATTTCCGACGAGGTCTTGTCCGACTGCAAGGAGAGCGCCGTCGCACCCTCGCCCGCCACCGAATATTCGCTGTCCAGCTCGGCGAGCTTAGCCCTAAGCTCCGCCGCAGACTGCTTGTAGACGGAGAACTCGCTCTCCACCTCGTTAATCTGTACGGTAAGGCTTGAGAGCCGCTGCCTTGCCTCTGCAAGCTCTATGCGCTTACTCTGCAGGTTGTTATCGAGCTGACCTCTCTCTTCCTTAGCCCTTTCAAGGTCGCCCTCCGCCTCCGTACGCTTAACCTCCGTACGGGCAAGCGTAGCTTTAACGGAGGCAATCTCCTCCTCGATCTCCTTAACCTTTCTCTCGTTGGCGAGCAGATTTGCCGACTTCTCCCTGCGGCTGCCGCCCGTCATCGAACCCGAGGTTGCGATTACGTCGCCGTCTAAGGTTACAATCTTGAACGCCCTGGGATAACGCTTGGCAATGACGGTTGCGTTGGCGATAGTGTCGACTATAAGCGTGTTGCCGAGGACGTACCCTACGGCGTTTAAATATTTTCTGTCGTATTTAATGAGGTCGATGGCAATGCCTACCGCACCCCTCTCGCCGCAAGCCGACTTGAGCTGGGGGGAATCCATTCTCGGTCTGACTGCGTCCAGGGGGAGGAAGGTCGCCTGACCTGCCCTGTTTGCCTTTAAATAGTTTATGAGGTACTGCGCATCCTCTCTCGTAGCGGTAATGACGTTCTGCATTGCACTTCCCGCAGCCGTCTCGATTGCCGTTTCGTACTCCTCGTCGCAGGCAATTACGTCTGCAAGCGTACCCATAATGTGGGAGGAGAGCGTGTCGCCCGTCTTGCCCTCGTCGAGCTCCGCCTTGGCTTCGGAGAGCAATCTCCTTACCGAATAGACGTAGCCCTCGAACCTGTCACGGAGGGCAGAGTAGGTCTTGAGCGACTGTTGCAGGGAGGATATGCTCGCCTGGCAGTCGTACGCCTTGCGGATAAAGGACTGAAGCCTCTCTTCCGCCTCCTTAACCGCCTCTTCAGCCCTTTCGACAAGCTCGTTTTCGCTGCCCAAATAGCCGTTGATTTCACCCTGTGTTTTAACCGTTTGCTCGTACTCCTCTTTGAGCTTTGCGTGCTGGGAGCGGAGCGACTCCATCGTCTTATCCATTTCGGCGAGACGTTCGATTATGAACTCCTTCTTTGCCGAAATAGAACCTAAATTTTCCTTAATCTGAGAGAGGTCACGGAAGGCGTCAAGCACCTGTTTTCTGTGTTCGCCCGTAGCCAATTCGTAGCTCGTAATACTCTCCGAGAGGGCTGCAATCTCGCTCTGGAGCTCGCTGTATTGCGAGCGGAGCCTCTCTATCCTCTCCCTGTTCTTATCTGCGTAAGTCTCGTTTCTGCGTATCTCCTTGTCGACGTCGCCAAGGCGCTTTACCGAGAAAGCCAGATCTTCCTGCGCCTGTCTCAGCTTTTCGCCGACTGCCTGCGCACGTTCTTTAAACAGCTTGCTGTCGCCCGTACTCCTCTCTAAGCCTACGGTGTATTCCAACCTGTCCTCGTTCAGCTTTTTCAAGAGGGCGTCGGCACCTGCGAGGGAGGTTCTGCACTCCTCGTACTCGGCAAGCAGCCTGGTGTTTTCAGCAGTGTTTTTAGCAATCTGCTCCTTTAAACTCGTTATCTTGCCGTTGATCTTATCCCTCTCGCCTGCTGCGCTGTCGTGGCGGAATATGTATACGTTTATCTCGTTCTGACGCAGCCTTTCGTAAAGGGCGTTGTACTTACGCTTATTCTCCGCCGCCTTTTGCAGGGGTGCAAGCTGGCGTTCGACCTCGGTCATCTTCTGCGCAAACACGAAGAGGTTATTCCTCGAATACTCTATCTTCCTCTCTGCGTCCGCCTTCCTGTCCTTGAAAACGACTATACCCGTCGCCTCCTCGAAGATGGACCTCCTCTCTTCGGGGCGGGAATTCATTATCTGGGCAATTCGTCCCTGACCGATAATCGAATAGCCCTCCTTCGCCGCACCTGCGCCGTGCAGGAGAGCGGTTAAATCTTTAAGCCTGCTGGGCTGTTGATTTAAAAGGTATTCGCTCGTACCGTCACGGTATAAACGCCTTGTCATCTCCAACTCGTCGGCGTCGTAGTTGAACATACGGTTGGTATTGTCAAAGGTTAAAGTAACCTCGCAAAAGGAGGTCTTTTTACGCTTTTCCGTACCGTTGAAGATGACGTCCATCATCTGCGAACCACGCATCATCTTCGCCGACTGCTCGCCGAGAACCCAGCGCACCGCATCGGCGACGTTGGACTTTCCGCACCCGTTGGGACCGACTATACACGTCACGCCGTCGGTAAGCGGTATTTCGGTCTTGTCCGCAAAGGACTTGAAGCCGATTAACGTTATTTTTTTAAACTGAACCATATTCTTTCCAAACCTTATCTACAGAGAAAACCGCCCGAAGCGTAATTGAAAATCACTCCTGCGACCCGACTAAAAATTCATAGGCGAGGCACGCCGCCTTGCGCTTAGCTTCAGCACCGCTCGTGCCCTCTGCGCAAAACTCCCTACCCCTGACCTTGATTGTAACCTTCAATACAGGCTTACGGGGTGTGCCTATATCCACCTGAACGTATTCGGGGAGGGGTTCGCCGTTGCCCTGCAAGATCTCCTGCACGGCGCCGACGTAGTTGAACGCACCCGGCGCAGGGGACAGCGTGGAGAGGGCAAACGCCTTCGCCTCCTCTATGCCGCCGTCGAGATATATCGCCGCCGTAACCGCCTCGTAGGCGCTGGGCACAGCCTTTTTGTTGCGCACGTCGCCGTTGCCCTTAAGCAGTGCACGGTCAAGCCCCAACCTCTCGGATACGACCTTTAAAGCTCCGTCCGAGAGATACTCCTGTTTCTTTTGGGTTATCTCCCCCTCGCTCAAGCCCGAATAATAGAACTTCTCCGCAACAATAAATGCGAGCAGGGAATCGCCTAAACACTCCAAACTCTCGTTGTTTATGACGTTATCGTACGAAGAGAGGGTTAACGCCTTTTTAAGCAGCTCCCTGTCCTTAAACGTATAGCCTATGCTGCGTTCAACTTCCTCAAAGTCCATTATGCGTTTGCGCCCTCTTGGGGAATGAGGTTGTCTAAATCGACTTGCGCAAGCAGCTCTTCAACCTTGGGTATGAGCCCGTTGCGGTGTACGGTCAAGGCGTGTTCGATTGCAGCCGCAACCGTAATAGCCTTGGAGTTGCCGTGTGTCTTGACGACTACCTTTTTAAGCCCGAGAAGGAGTGCGCCGCCGACCCTGTTGAAGTCGAGGTTCTTCTTCATTCTCTTGATTGCGCCGTTTAAAAAGAGTGCGCCGATAAGCGAGGGAAGCGAGGAGGTGAACTGGTGTTTCATCTCGGCTAAAATCATCTTGGCACAGCCCTCGATAGCCTTTAAAGATACGTTGCCCGAAAAGCCGTCGGAGACTACTACGTCCACGGGCTGCTCGGCAAAGGTAATCTCCCTGCCCTCTACGTTGCCGATAAAGTTAATGCCCTTCATCTGCTTTAAGTACTGGTATGTCTCCTGATGCAGGGGGTCACCCTTGTGCTCTTCGGTGCCGTTGTTCAACAGACCTACAGTGGGGTTTTCCTTACCAAGGCACGCCTGCGCATAGACCGAGGCGAGCACTGCAAACTGGCAGAGCATAACGGGCTTACATTCGGCGTTGGCGCCGCAGTCGCACAGAAGCGTCGTGCCGCCGTGTACGTTGGGAATTGCAGGGCAGAGCGCAGGGCGTTTAACCCCCTTGATTCTGCCAAGGATAAGCTGACCGCCGACTATGGTTGCGCCCGTGGAGCCTGCGGTAACCAGACCGCAGATGTCGTCCTGCTTTTTGAGCGCCCAATATGCCGCAGCGAGCGAGGTCTGCTTGTTCTTTATTGCAACCGTGGGTACGTCGTTCATACCGATGACGTCGGGGCAGTCCATAATCTCAAGGCGGTCTTTGTCGTACTTATACTTACTCAGCTCCGCCTCAATCTCGTCCTTTCTGCCTGCAATAATGATGTATAAATTCTTGTCCTTGTTTAACGCAATCGTTGCGCCTTCAACAGCCGCTGCAGGGGCGTAGTCGCCGCCCATACCGTCGAGAATAATCTTATCCATATAAATCTCCTTAAAATGCTGTAAACATTATACTTTATGATTATATCATAAAAAATTCTCAATGGCAAGTTTTTATCAGTGGCTTTTAACCCCTGCACGTACGGCTGTTAACCTCATTAATCTGCCGCCTCTTCGCCCTGCTTTACCCCGATGACGTCGGCGACGGGGGCATAGCTGTCCTTGCGGCTGAACGCAACCTTTTGCACGCCGTCTTTCGTCTTAACCAACGTGCCTATACTCTTCGTGCCCTCCCAGCCGTAGCTGATTACCCCCTCCTCGCCCTCGATTTCCACCGCCTCGGGCTTGGGTATCGTGCCTGTAACGCTGCTGGTAAAGGTGTATTCGTAGCCGTCGGGCTGACCGTAAATACAACAGGTTACACTGTTAAAGGTACAGTTCGTGCGGATATATACGGGGGTTAACCGTGTATTTTTAAACTTTAAGTCGAAGTAGCTTCCGCTGACCATGGCGTCCCTGGACGGGGCGACGTAGGACACCTTGAGCGTATGGGGGTGGTATTCGCATATCTCAAGCCCCGAAAGGGCTGCGGCGTTGTATAGCGTGGTGGAGACCTGGCACACTCCGCCTCCGTAGCCCGTGACGTACTGCCCGTTTTGTATTATCTTTGCCTGTTTAAAACCGTTCTCCTCCGTCCTTGCCCCCACAATATCATTGAACGAAAACACCTCCCCCGAAGAGAGAGCGGTGCCGTTAATCTTCTTCGCCGCAAGTCGGATATTGGCAGACCTGTCCACGTTGCTCCCGTCGAAATATGTGGTAAAGGAGTACAGCAGTTTAGTATTGTCTTTGACTTCCTTTAACGTGCCCTGCGGCGAGAGGGCGGTTATGCTTATATTTATATCCTCAAAACCGCCTTTAAGCGAGGAGTGAATGTCGTTTAAAAGCTTCTCCCTGTCGCATACGTAACCCCTTTCGCCGTCATAATAGGTGAAGGGCTCGCCCGTGCGGTTAAAGGTGCAGCAGGGCTCCTTGGGTTTTTTGTCGATTGCATCGCATATATATGCCACTATTTGGCTTTCGCCGTTCAAATAGTAGCCCACTTCGGCGGTGTAACTCCCCTTTCTCTTTATCCCCTTTACCACCTCTTCGAAATTTTCCGTAAAGTTTATCTCGGGGTATGCGTACTCGTACACCTGTTCATCGGCACATATCCGCAGGCGTTTATTTAAAAGGTACTCCCGCTCCCGCTCCCTTAACTTCTCCGTTGCGCAAGTTAAAGTCAAGCCGCCCACGTCCACGCCGTTGACGTCCACCCCTCTCGGCAGTTGACGGGCAAAGCCGCAACAAAACAAAACCGCACCCGTCAGCAGTACGAGTGCGGTGAGATTGACCGTAAATTTAAAAAGTCTTTTAATCATTTAATTTTCAATACGGAAAGCAACTCCTCCGAGGGGTAAAAACAGGGGTCGCCAACCCTTCGGTTGCCCTCTTTGAAATGAGTGTCCGAACCGCCTGTAACCAGCAGGGAAAGGCTTTCCGCAAGCCCCTTATAATACTGCGTCTGTCTATCAGTATGCCCTGAATACACCGCCTCTATTCCCCCCATGCCGCAACCTTTAAGGCGTAAAACGAGGTTGTTTACCCACTCCTCGTCGGCGCTTATCCTGCCCGGGTGCGCAAGCGAGCAAAAGCCCGAACACCTTGCGCAGACTTCCGCCGTCTCCGCAGGGGTAGGGCGGCATATGCAGGAGTAGCCCACTCTGCCGTAGTTTAAATATTTCGTGAAAAAATCGACGGGGGAGCTGGCGTAACCCTTCCTCGCACCTGCCCTCGCAACGAGCATTACGTGTATAGGAGATTTCTTACTCCTCCTCTCCCTCAGCACCTCGCCGTACTCGATATTTACGCCTGCGGCGGAGAGCTTTTTTAAGATATCGAAGGTACGCTCCTCCGCACCTGAAACAAGTTTCTCGGCAAAGGCTATATATTCGGGCGAGGAATAGTCCATACCGTAGCACAGCATATGCACCTTGATATCCCCCTCGTAGGCGGATACCTCCACGCCGTCGACGAAGGATATCCCCGCCTCTTTGGCTAAATGTGCCCCCTCTTTGCAGCCCGTAGCGTTGTCGTGGTCGGTTATGGAAATAAGGTTAACCCCCCTGCCCTTTGCAGCCGTTATAATATCCTCGGGCGATTGACCGCCGTCCGAATAATAGGTGTGGGTATGCAAGTCAGCCCTTATCATCTCTTAATCACTCCGTTCTCAATCATAATCTTATTAGTCATCTTGCCGTATAACAC
>JBJFGI010000066.1:0-2114 GCA_051892535.1 Candidatus Coproplasma sp.
TCAACGTTCTCGACCAGCATAAGCGGTCCGACAACTTCACGTATAGTCTTATATTCCTTATACATCACCGTCGCCTCCCTGCAAAGACTTCATTTCCGTACTTATAAGCTTCAATATATCGTCGAACTCGGAGAGATTTTCTTCAGGTATATATTTAGCTCTGCCTATTCTCTCCTTACACTTGCTTGAAAGAATTTCGTCAATCGAGGCATAGTTGGACACCGCCTCTCTTGCGCAGGTATCGAATTCGTAAATCATCTTGAGCATAAGATACTGTTTGCGCATAGACGTATAGGTGTCTATATCGTCGAACGCATTCTGATGCAGATAGTCCTCCCTTATTATCTTAGCCGTCTCCATAGTCAGCCTGTCCTTGGAGGACAGGGCGTCCATACCGACAAGGCGTACTATTTCGTCCAGAGCCGCCTCCTCCTGCAGGGTTGTCATTACGAATTGACGGTACCTTACAAAGTCTGCGCTGACGTTTTCGTCATACCAATCCTTCATCTTGTCGGCGTACAGCGAATAGCTTATCAGCCAGTCGATTGCAGGGAAATGACGCTTATAGGCAAGCGATGCGCTCAAGCCCCAGAACACCTTGACTATACGAAGAGTTGCCTGAGATACGGGCTCGCTCAAGTCGCCGCCGGGAGGCGAAACCGCACCTATTGCGGTAACCGAACCCACACGCTCCTTTGAGCCTAACAGCTTGACTATGCCCGCCCTCTCGTAGAATTCGGCAAGACGGCTTGAAAGATAGGCGGGATAGCCTTCGTCGCCGGGCATCTCTTCAAGTCTGCCGCTCATCTCTCTGAGCGCCTCCGCCCAGCGTGAGGTGGAATCCGCCATTATGGCTACGTTATAGCCCATATCACGGAAATATTCGGCTATGGTTATACCCGTATATATCGACGCCTCTCTTGCGGCGACGGGCATATCCGAAGTGTTTGCAATTAAGACGGTACGCTTCATTATGGGTTCGCCCGTCTTGGGGTCCTTAAGGGCGGGGAACTCGTTTAAAACGTCGGTCATCTCGTTGCCACGCTCACCGCAGCCGACGTAGACTATGATGTCTGCGTCAGCCCATTTTGCAAGCTGATGCTGGACGACCGTCTTGCCGCTTCCGAAGGGACCGGGAACGGCAGCAACGCCGCCACGGGCTACGGGGAAGAGCGTATCTATAACCCTCTGTCCCGTCACCATAGGCTTATCGGGCGAGAGCTTCTCCTTATAAGGTCTGCCCCGCCTTACGGGCCATTTGCGCAGCATACTAACCTGCTTTTTGCCTGACGGCGTCCGGATAACGGCGACCGTCTCCTCTATGGTAAAGTCGCCCTCCTCGATGGATTCTACCTTGCCCCTGACCCCGTTGGGGACGAGAATTCTGTGCTCGACTATCTGCGTTTCCTGAACGACGCCGAGCACGTCGCCCTCCACGACTTCGTCGCCTACGGCAACTTTGGGGACGAACGTCCACTTTTTCTCCCTGTCGAGATTGTTGACCGAAACGCCCCTTGAAATACGTGAACCGTATTTAAAGAACAGAGTGGTCAGCGGACGTTGAATGCCGTCGAAAATACCCGTTATCAGACCGGGAGCAAGCTCGACGGAAAGGGGCTCGCCCGTAGAAACGACCTCTTCGCCGGGTCCTAAACCCGACGTCTCCTCATAAACCTGTATGGAAGCCTTGTCTCCCCTCAGTTCGATAATTTCGCCTATAAGTCCTTTGTCCGATACCCTTACCACGTCGTACATCTTTGAATCCGACATGTCTTCGGCGATAATCAGGGGGCCTGAAATTTTTACTGTTTTACCCATATAAACCTCTGTTTACGCCATTCGTCCGCCCAACTTACGGCAGCGAATGTGCTCTGCAGTCCGCAAAAATGCTTTTATGTTAAAAATTTAAATCAGTCGTTAAACAATATATCGACGCCGAGCGCCCTCTCCATGGCGTTTTTAAGCGCTTCCTCGCCGTAACCCGTACTCCCCTTCTGGGAGGGTATGCTTAAGATTACGGGGTAGGGCTCTTCGTCGAACCTCTTCAAAAACTCGCCGAGAGGGCGTGCAAGCTCCTCGGTCAAGAAAATTATCTTATAATCTTTGGCTATTTT
>JBJFGI010000067.1:0-2106 GCA_051892535.1 Candidatus Coproplasma sp.
TACGAGCTTGACGGCGTAGTTATCAACGCAATTAAGAGCCACCACGACAACTGTTCAGGCGAGAAGAGGGGGGAGAACGTCATATTCAAATTCCGTATGGACGGGCTGGACGTCTGCCACCTCGGCGACCTCGGCGAGGACTGCACGCCCGAGCTTATCGAGGCAATTCTCCCCGTAAACGTGTTGCTCATTCCCGTGGGCGGCAACTATACGATTGACGGCGCAATGGCAAAGGAGTACGTGGACAGAATTATGCCCGACGTGGTCATTCCCATGCACTACCGCACCAAGGGCTGCACGCTCGACATCGACAAGGTCGACCCCTTCCTCTCGGAGTTCGACGGAGAAAACGTAGAGATTTCGGAGGTTGACGGCGAGATAGAACTCTCCCGTGAGGATATCGACGGCGAGATGACGAGGATAGTCGTAC
Source organism: Candidatus Coproplasma sp. (assembly GCA_051892535.1). Lineage (GTDB taxonomy): Bacteria > Bacillota > Clostridia > Christensenellales > Borkfalkiaceae > Coproplasma. The sequence continues at coordinate 431 of JBJFGI010000067.1, forward strand.
TCAACAGAGTTTAAACTCATTTTAATTAATACTTCGGCGCCGACGATACAGTTTTATCAAAGTCGGCGCAACACGTCTTTTTTCGGGCTATATCCCCATATATGCCCCATCCAATGAATTTTTTTAATAAGTTATATTATTGTAAAAATATCTGCATATGATATTTAGAAACCGTTAGAAAATCACGGTTTGTCAGGCAAGGTTAATCCACATTTTTCTCGGAAATTACCCTTCTTTTTTCATCTTTCTTTTGGAGGTGTCCTCATTTCAATGGAATATTCAGAGCAGTTAAAGGCCAGATTAGAGGTTAAAAACGTATACGAGCTCCGCCAGATAGGCAGGGCGGTAGGTGTAACCGTACCCACTACAAAAAAGAAGCAGGAGCTTATCAGGGATATTTTAGATATAGCCGAAGCAAAGGTTCAGCCCTCATCCCCTGCAACGAGGGGTGCTCCCCCCAAGTCACAGTACTGCGACAACGGAACGGTGGAAGAGGTCATCAAGTGTAGGGAGTACTATCTCCAGCACTCGGCGGACACCCGGCAAGAGGATGAAGAGGTCGACGAGTTAGCCTCCGTGGACGAGGAAAGAGGTGAGGTTGAAACCTATTCCGGCGTATTGGAGTTTTCGGAAAAGTATTGGTTCGTAAGAACGCAGAATATGCAGATATCCTCTACGGACGACGTATTTATGCACCTGTCTTTTATCAATAAATACCACTTAAAAGAGGGTGACAAAATAGTCTGCAAGGCAAAGCGCCGCAAACCCAAGGAGTGCCCCGGGGTTATATATATAATATCGGTTAACGGCAAGGCTCCCTCGTTCAACAGGGCAACCCCGTTTGAAAAGCTGACGGCTTGCTACCCCAACAGGCGCATAACCTTAGAGAGAGAGGGCTGTACCTTGACGGACAGGGTTATAGATTTATTCTCCCCGATAGGCTTCGGGCAGAGGGCGATAATCGTCTCTCCCCCCAAGGCGGGCAAGACGACTATGCTTAAGGATATCGCCTGCTCGATAAGGCAGAACTACCCCGAAACGCTGGTCTTAGTGCTTTTGATAGACGAACGCCCCGAAGAGGTGACCGATTTTTGCCGTAACGTAGACGGTGCGGAGGTCATCTACTCCACCTTCGATAAGGGGGACAGCCATCATATACAGGTGGCGTCGCTCACCTTAGCCTATGCAAAGAGGCAGGTTGAAGAGGGCAGGGACGTGGTAATACTTTTAGACAGCATAACGAGGCTGACACGTGCCTATAACGCCTTAAGCAATTCGGGCAGAACGCTTTCAGGCGGTCTTGACCCTCAGGCTATAGTGGAGGCAAAGCGCTTCTTCGGCGCAGGGCGCAACATAGAGGGAGGCGGTTCGCTTACAATAATAGGTACGGCTCTTATAGACACGGGCAGCAGGCTGGACGACATAATCTACGAAGAGTTCAAGTCCACGGGCAATATGGAAATAAGGCTTTCCCGCTCTCTGGCAGAACGCAGAATTTTCCCTGCAATCGACATTCGCCAGTCGGGTGCGAGGAACGACAACCTGCTTCTCTCCGAAGAGGAGCTTAAAACATCAGCCGTCGTACACGGCTTGCTTGCAAAAAACGCAACCGAGGAAGAACTGTATTCCTCAATGAAAAAGACGGAGAACAACGCTCAGTTCTGTGCAAAGGCTAA
>JBJFGI010000068.1:0-101725 GCA_051892535.1 Candidatus Coproplasma sp.
CATACTTTGCCGTATACTTCATAGCCGTTGAAAGGCGTATTCTTGCCCTTTGAAACAAACTTATTTCCGTCGATAACGTATTTAGCGTTTAAATCTACGATTGCAAGGTCGGCAACCTCGCCCTCTTTAATTAAACCTCCTGCAAGGTCAAGAGTCTTTGCAGGGTTGTAAGACATAAGCTTCATCAGCTCTGAAAGGCTCATAATTCCCGACTTTACAAGATAGGTATAGGAAAGGGCAAAGCTCGTCTCAATCCCACTCATACCGAATGCGGCGAGATTGTACTCGACCTCCTTATCTTTTTGCGAATGGGGTGCATGGTCGGTAACTATGCAGTCGAGCGTACCGTCTTTAAGTCCCTCTATAATTGCAAGCCTATCCTTTTCCTCCCTTACAGGGGGATTGACCTTTGTAAACGTATCGAAGTCAGTTATTATATCGTCGGTTAATATGAAGTAATGAGGGCAGGTTTCAGCTGTTACCTTAACACCCCTCTTCTTTGCCGAACGGATGATATCTACGCCGCTGTACGTGGACACGTGGCAGATGTGTACGGGCACGTCTAAGCTTTCAGCAAGAGAGATGTCCCTTGCAATCATAATATCCTCAGCGGCACGAGGGCTGCCCTTAAGACCAGTCAATGTAGAATTCTTACCCTCGTTTACGACGCCGCCGTCGACTAAGTTGATGTCTTCGCAGTGGCAGAGGCACTTTAAATTAAAACCGCTTGCGTACTCCATTCCGAGGCGCATAATGAGGGAGTTCATGACCGACTTGCCGTCGTCGGAGATAGCTACCGCACCTGCCTGAGCCATTTTGCCGATATCTGCAAGACTTTCGCCCTGCTCACCCCTGGTTATAGCGCCGATAGGGTTAATTTTGCAGAGGTTTACTTCCTTTTGTCTCGTCAAAATGTATTTAACGACAACCGCATTGTCGCACACGGGATTGGTGTTGGGCATACAGCAAACCTGCGTTACACCGCCTGCAACCGCTGCCTTCGAACCGCTCTCGATATCCTCTTTGCCCTCGAAGCCCGGTTCCCTTAAGTGAACGTGCATATCGATGATGCCGGGGATAACCGTCTTGCCGTTTGCATCTATAACTTTATCTGCGTCAGTACGGCTAATATTTTCTGCAATCTTTGCAATTAAACCGTTATCTAAAAGCAAATCGCATTTTTTTACGCCGTCTGAAAGTACGACTTCAGCACCTTTTATCAAAGTTTTCATAAACCGTTCTTCTCCCTGTACTCGCTAAGCAGTTTTAATACCGCCATTCTGACTGAAAGACCGCTCGTCACCTGGTCTTCGATACGACTGGTTTCACCGTCTATAAGTGAAGGCGTAAGCTCTACCCCTCTGTTAACGGGCCCGGGGTGAACGACTATTGCGTCTTTATCCGCATACTTCATAAGCGAAGGATTAATGCCGTAGAAACGTGAATACTCGGAGAGCGAAGGGAACAGACCGTCCGACTGCCTTTCAAGCTGAATTCTAAGTCCCATAACGGCGTGAGCACCTTCAATACACTCCTCCCTCGAAGTTGCAACGTGTGCGCCCAACTCGTCAAAGCCCTTGGGTATAAGCGTCTTAGGGGCGTAAACCCAGACTTCCGCACCCATTTTTGTTAAGCCAAAGAGATTAGATTTTGCAACTCTTGAGTGCTTGATATCACCCAAAATGGCAATCTTTAACCCCTTTAACGTGCCGAAATGCTCCCTTATAGAGAGCATATCGAGGAGTGCCTGAGTAGGATGCTCGTTCATTCCGTCGCCACCGTTAATTATAGAACAGTTTACGGTTTTGGCAAGAAGGGAAGGCGCACCGCCCATAGGATGGCGTATTGCAATGAAGTCGGTCTTCAACGCCTGAATGGTCTTACCCGTATCGATGAGGGTTTCACCTTTCTGCACCGAACTCGTTGCGGCTGCAATGTTAATCTCGGTTGCGCCGAGGTATTTGCCTGCAAGCTCAAACGAAGTACGGGTTCTTGTGCTGTTTTCGTAGAAAAGAGTGACCAAAGTCTTGCCCTTCAAAAGGTCAAAACTCTTTTCACTCTTTCTCAAACGGTTCTTCATTTCTTCTGCAGTGTCAAGGATAAGGCAGATTTCCTCCGCCGTGATATCTCTTAAACCCAACAAATCTTTTGATTTAAGCATAAGTATCAATCACCTTTTAATTACTTAAAAGAGTATAGCATATTAAGAAAATATTGTAAAGAGAATAGCAAAATAAAAATTTTATTTTTAAAGTATATTTTTAAAGCCAAATCAAAATCAATTTACAATAATCTTAATTATCTTGCAATATAGGTTGAAGCGTGAAGCCCACTTTATCGCAGGAAGTTAAAACGTATTCAATGCCGTCTTTTACAGTGCGGTAGGGGAAATACGACTGTCCGTGAATATGCCCGAAAACGACCTTGTCCACCCTGTTTTCCCTAAACATATCGGTGAAAAGCGTATCCGAGAGCTTGGGGCTCATAGGCGGATAGTGAATTAAAGCAATCAGCTTGTCGCCGTCTGTTCTTAACTTTTCAACAGCTTTAAAACAGAGCTTAAACCGCTCTGCCTCCCTTAAATAGAGCTTGTAGTCCTGTTCGGTATAATCTGCGCTTCCAGGGCAAGTCCACCCACGGGAACCGCAAATAATGACGTTGTCAAATTTAACGCAGTCGTTTTGCAGAAAATAAAAACTGTCGTCGGGCGCAGCAGAGCGAAGCTTGGTGATGCCGTTCCACCAAAAGTCGTGGTTGCCCCTGATAAAGACCTTCTTGCCCTTAAGGGGTTTAAGCATATTTAAATCAACCAACCCCTCTTCAAGACTCGTACCCCAGCTGGTGTCGCCGCACAAAAGCACAACGTCTTCGTCGGTTACTTTATTATTCCAATCGGCAACTATTTTATCAAAGTGACCTTCCCACCCGACGCCGAAAATATCCATAGGTTTTTGCGTTGAGAAAGAAAGATGTAAATCGCTTATCGAATAAATCTTCATAGCTACATTATAGCACTAATCACCGATAAATTAAAGCATTTTCAAAAAGTTTAATTGTTTGGTTAAATTTTGTTAATAAAAACGTAAAACGGCTTAATTATGCGTCACATAGTACACAAATTAACCGTTTATGCGTGACATAATATTAAATTTTAAGCTTATTTTAACATAAATTTATACGGCGGAGCACTAAACTGCTCCGCCGCCTGAACTTGTTTTAAATTTTAAAATTAAGTATTTAAGCCCTATTTACAGGCACAATTTTTGCCTTTGGGGTATAGAGGCAATTCAAAAAATCCTGCGCACACTTCCTTGGAATAATCCTGTGCCGGCGGGATTGCACAATAGCCGTAGCTGGGAACAAGCAGCTCTACGTCAATTGCAACTTTAAGTATTGCGGTAATACATACGTTGACCGTGAACGTCTTTGAAGTTGAATCAAAGCTCCCCTCTGCCGCTACTGCCGATGCCTGAGCTTCTATTGTAAAGGGCATTATCGAGGGTGCGGGAACAAACAACAGAACGTCCTCGTTGAGCGAAATCGACGTACTCATTATTCCCTCTACTCCGTTTGAATCTGTGTAGACTACCTCGACGGGAATTGATATCGTCGCTTGCACTCTTGCGCAACCCTGCTTATCTGCAAGCCTTTCGACGTTTACGTTTGTTATAGTGGGTTTCTCCCCCGTTGAACGTGCACTTATGAAGTTAAGAGGGAAATCACTTGTTTCAGGTTCAAACGTACCGCTCAAAGCGTAGTTCTCTATCTGAACCTGTTTTATACAGGCATCGAATATCTTTTTTGCCTGTATGCACACCTTTTCACACAAACCGTTAAGCGGATTGCCGTTTACTGTGCCCGGGCATTTATCCGATTGAAAATTTGAATAAAACGACATTTTAACCTCCGTTATTATTTAATACGACGTATTATTTGCGGTACAAGCATATAGTTTATGCTTTTGTCCGTATCTGTTAATTTAATATATGTTGATAAAATTATTTTAGTTACGGCAACCAGACCCTCTTGGTAGGATACAAAATTGCGTTATTGTTCAGCTCTGTAAGTTTTTCCAGGTCGCAACTCTCCCTTTGAGCTATTTTTTCATAGCTGTCCCCTACTTGCGCATGACAATAACCTGACACGGACAAAACCTCCAGAATTTTGCCCTCGTAGATTTTACCGCTTACGGGCATTTTGTAAACGTCCATAAGTTTATCTGCCCTTATTCCACCCCTTACAACGAGGAATTTTCCCCTTTCAACGTTAAGCGAAAACATATTATTAATATATTCATTACGCTTAATTAGCGTTAATTAGTGCATATTCGCCAAAATATCTATGTAAAATATGTTGTGAGAAAAAATATTTACAGGTCTGCGGCACAAGTTACAATCTTTTCTATCTTTGAAAAGACGCTGAGCTTTATATACAGAATTATCCTATCCCGTTCAATCGGTGCTGAAGGGCTGGGAATTTACCATATCTGCCTTTCGGTTTTCTCTGTCTTTTTAACCGTTTCTGCAACGGGTATTCCCGTTACCGTCTCCCGCCTTATCGCAAAAAACAGCGCAACGGGCAGACCTGACGCAAAGCATGCGGTGGTAACTTCAGGTATTTTATGCTCTCTTATCTTCACTATACCCGTTGCCGTCTTTCTCTTTTTCGGTAAAGATTTATACTGCTTTTTATTCCCTGACAGTAGTTACGTTAATATCTTTCTACTGTTAATTCCAGGGCTTGTGTTGACGTCCATTTACGCAGTTATACGTGGCTCGTTCTGGGGAAATAAACAGTTCCTCTCTTACAGCATAATAGAGCTTGCCGAGGACGCCGTTATGGTGGTCTGCGGCTGTATCTTAATCTCCTTTGCCCACACGGCAGAGGGCGGCGCAAGGGCTGCAATAATTGCGGTACTTATATCCTATATCTTCTCCTTTGCAGTGTCTCTGCTATGGTATTTTATTACGGGCGGAAAGCTTGCCAGACCGAAGGAACAATTTAAACCGCTGTTCACCGCATCGCTGCCCGTTACGGCAATGCGTACCTCGACCTCGATTATAAACTCCTGCGTGGCGATGTTTTTGCCTGCATTTCTCTCCTTCGCCTGCGGTTATTCCAACTCACAGTCGCTTGCAATCTACGGCGCAGTACTGGGTATGAGCGTACCCGTTTTATTTACGCCCAGTCCGCTGATAAGCTCTATTGCGGTTGTCGTAGCACCGCAGCTGAGTGAAAATTTTTACTCCAAGCGTGAGGACTTGCTTAAACGGGATATAGAAAGAACGCTTAAAGGTTCGGTTTTGATTGCTACCGTATTAATCCCCGTATTCTTCACTCAGGGAAAGGATCTTGGGTTGTTCCTGTACGACAACCAACTAAGCGGAGAGATTATTTCACACTTTTCCTTTATGATGTTGCCCATGAGTCTCTCTATGATTACAACGACCATTTTAAACTCGATGCACTACGAGATTAAAACGTTGATTTATTATTTTATTGGCGCCGTAGCCATGCTTGCCTGCATATTCGGTTTGACGCATTTCTGGGGTATTTACGCCTATATGGCGGGCGTTACAGTCAATTATATAATCACCGCCGTACTCAATTTAAGGCTTTTAAGGAAAAACTGTCCTAAAATTAACTATTTCGGTTACTCTGTGCGGTGCGTTTTAATCTGCATATTTGCCTGTGCTTTCGGCACTTTGCTGTCAAACCTGTTAAATGACGTTCTGCCCCTAATAGTAAAAATTATTATTTGCGGGGGAGCCTCTGCCCTGTTTGCTGTTATTGCCTTTTACGCAATGGAGATGATCTCGATAAGACCTGTTAAAAAGGTTTTCTCACGATGACTTTTTATTGATTTTGCCCTTTAGGACGAAAGCTTGTTTAACGGCAAGAACTATTAAAAATACCCCGAACGCCTTCCTTAGCGCATTAGTAGGGAATACTGCCATAACAAGACTGAAGATTGCAGTCGATATGAGTGCGGGAATAATCAAAGTCAATATTCCCTCCGTCTTAAGCAACCCGTTGCGTTTATGTCTTGGCAGGACGAGTGCCGCCATAGGCAGAAAGGCTATTACGTTTGTCGCCTGCGCAAGCCGTTGGTCTACGCCAAGAATTATAGTTAACGCAGGTATCAATACGGTACCTCCACCCATACCCATACCGCCGAATACTCCGGCAAAAAATCCGGTTAACATTAACAAAATAAACGACATTTCTATCTTTATCCTAAATAACCATCTTTATGCCGGCTACGACAAGTACGCCGATAAAGATAATGTCCGTCCAGATTTCGGGGATATTACCCAATAATTCCGCCCCCAACAGACCGCCTGCAACGTTCCCTATTGTTGCAGGTATAATTACGTCTGCACGAGTAAAACCGCTAAGGACATAGATTATAGCGCTTATCAGACAGACGGGTGCGATTACAAGTATAGCCGTTGCGTGAGCCTCTTTGTCCGAATAATCCAACACACCTGAGAGTATTGGTACGGCAATCATTCCTCCGCCACCGCCGAAAAAGCCGTTGACCGCACCCAAACCAAAACCGCTGAGCAATGTTTTTTTATAGTTTTTCTTCATAATTTTAACCATAGATTTACAATTATATTAAAAGTTTTCGCATTTTTTTATTAATAATGAATTTTTTTATGCCAACGGCAACGATAATCAGTTGCAAAAAAATCGCTTTTATATTAAAATAAGTAGGTATTGAAACGGACAGGCAAAAAATGCTCTTTTGTCGGTTTGTTTTTATTGATGACACTAACTTTAAAAAAGGTGAAAAATGAAGGGTAAATACAGCTCCAAATTTAAAAAAGTGGCGTTCGGTTTAACGGCTATCGCTACGTCGCTTTTAATCGGCATGACGGCGGCTTGTGCTTCCGATACCAGCACAGACGGCGATGAAGACAATAAAGTTACTACCAAAGAAGATTTGCAGGATATAAAAAACGGCAACTTCGAATTCTACGACGACAACGAGGGTTTATATCCCATCAGCACTCCTGACAACTGGAATTTTTCCTACAGCGGTACAAGCTCATCTTCGATGTCGGGTATAATCAAGACCAGCAAAGAGGGTTGGGATTATCTCACCGACCCCACTCTTCCCGATACGCTGGAGGCTAACGACGATTTAGACAGCGACGACGAGGAGAAAAAAGACTATAACGGTGCTTTAAGCGACGACATGCTCTATAAGAACATGCACGACGCACTCGACGACAGTTTGGCAAACAGCGACGCCGAAGATAAAAAGGCGTATATCGATAACCCCAATACGCATAACCTGCGTTGGGACGAGGAAGCCGGAAAATACGTCTACATTAACGAAAACGGTGATGAAGTTGACGTCTATACCGACGACGACGGCAAGGTATACACCGACGCCAAACACACAAATGAAATCGGTACAAGCATCTTAATGATTCACAACTACCGCAAGGGCTACTTCATGGGCAACGAGGGCTTTTACGATTCGTCCACCACTATTTCCCTTGAGGCTAACACGACTTGTAAAATCTCGCTTTGGGTTAAGACTGCAGAGCTGTACTGCGATGACTCCAAGGGTGAAAGAGCTCAAGTAAATTTCAATAAGGGTGCTTATATAAAGGTTGATTCATCCGTAGGCGGACAGAGCCTTGATACCTTTACCATTAAAAATATCAATACCGAAGTGCTCAACCCCGACACGGTTGACGGCGATGGCAACGTAACGGCTGCAGCTGCTAATAACGGCTGGGTACAGTACACCTTATACGTTCAGGCAAGCACCTTTGCAACCACGACTATAAGCCTTACCCTCGGTTTGGGCGAGAACGGTTCCAAGGGCATCAATACCGTAGAGGGCTATGCTTTCTTCGACGATATCACCTTTGAAAAATACCGCAATATTGAACTTCTTAAGGATGCAAACCCCGATTTCGACACGACAATCAGGGCAACCGACGAAGCAAGTCAGATAACCAATACCTGCTATCCCCTTGCCGCTGATGCTAATATGACCTTCAGGGTTGACGAACCTAAGTACAAGACCGACGAAGGTGCGGAAGTTATCGAAAAAACCGAACCCAATAACTCACAGGATAATAGCTTCTATATTAATTTTGCAAGCACACAGGCAAACACCGTTAACTTGAGTAGCTTAAACGTCAAGTCAGGACTTACGGTTGACAGCAACAAATATATCTCATCCAAAAATACAACCGGCTTTATCAGCAACGTCGGCACTTTGAATAACGGAGCTTCAACCGCTAAGCTGCCCAACAATTTTAAAGATAACGGATTAGCCGTTTCAGACGACTTGTTAGCGTTGGTAGATATCGGTGACGATTGGACGCTTAACGTCGGAAGTGAATTTAAATACACCACCCTTTTGACCGACGCCCTTGCATCAGCAAGTAAACTTCCTGACGTAAACGGTTCGGCTAAGACGTTGATTATGCTCAGCGCTAACGGTGCCGCATATGAAACAAAAATTACCAACGATACCTCGTTTGTAATTGACGACGGTGAATACAAACTCATCTCGTTCTGGCTTAAAACTTCCAACTTCGAAAATAAGACGGCTGCAACCATTACGGTTTACGACATAGACAACGAAGACCTTATAAGCAATTACACCCTTGACACTACCAAACAAGGCACAACCAATTTCGGCGATGAAAAGGATATTTATAACGGTTGGGTAAGGTGCTTTATCAGGGTCGACAATACTTCAGGCGAAGACGGTAAGAGCTTCGGTATTAAGATTAACCTCGGTAACACCACAATCAAGGGTACCAGCTCTACCGATTACAAATACGGTTGGCTTGCCGTTGCAAACCTTACCGTTATGGATTTGGACGAGGACGTATATAGCCACACCTCCGACCTTTCTAATGTTGCCGAATTAAGCTTTGCAGAAACTACCGAAACCTTCTCCAAAGCGTTCGACAGCGAACAGGGCGGAACAAACAACCAGATTAAGACCGACCTTGCTACTCCTGCAAACTATACGGGTGCAAACGGCAACAGTGTTTCGGTTAAGCCTACCGGCTCTGCCGTAACCGATTACGATACTACCAACAACAACGACTTTGCCGGTCTTTTAAATAAGGAAAACCTTGACAATTATAAGAATAAAGATTGGTATTACAACATTGCTTCCTCACTTCCCTCTAACTACACCAATGACCAGATTTGGGAAGCACTTGTAGGCAAGTACTCCTACCAGCCGTTGCTTATCGTAAATACCGTAAGGACTTTAAATGAGGATAGAAAGATTTACAATTACGGTTATATCGGAAGCACCTCCTCCTTCAGCTCCAATAGCTATAATAAGGTTAGCGTAAGAGTTAAGGTAAGTTCTGGCGCAATAGCTTACGTATATCTTATCGATACCGATTCCAAGAACAACGACGTATTTACCTATAAGACTCCCGACATCAACTTCTACTATGACGATGACGGCAACATCTTAAAGGAAGCCGCAGACAGCAATGATACCAAAGCTGAGGCTCAGGCAAAGATTGCCTACACGTTGAGAGATGACGGTCTCTATGAAAACGGTGACGGTAAGCTTTACGCAAACTTCTACAACCTCACTAAGTACTACGATTACAGGTATGAACACGAAAGCTTCTTCGACGCAGAAGGTAATCCTGTAACGTTTGAAAATTTAGTAACCGGCGTAACCTACTATGCTGATGAAAACCAGACAAAGCTTGCTCCCCACTTCCTCATTGCAGGCGGCAAACAGAACAACAAAGTCTACGAATATGCAGGCGAAGTTAACGGCAAGTCCACTTACTATTATATGGAAAGCGGCGTTGCCAACAAGGATAAGGTCGTATACGGTGTTGACAAGAATTTGGCAAGCTACACCTACGACCCTGAAACCGCAACACCTTACAGCTTCGTAATAGACGGCAACGATCCCACCTATGCAAATAAATGGGTAACGGTAACCTTCAACGTTTGCACCGGCAGCGAAGATAAGAACTATCGCTTAGAACTCTGGGCAGGCGAAAGAGATAAGGAAACGACCGAAGGCGTTGTTGAAAACAGCTATGTACTCTTTGACTACAGCCCTGAAAATGAAACGTCTCTCGATGAAAGCAGCTACAGTAGCCGCCTTAGCTACTACACAGACGCTATCAGGGCAGATTTGGTTGAGAATATAGACGGTGAATTACCTGACAATAACCAGAGCATTGCTCAGCTTGAAAAGTTGGTTAACAGTGATTACACTAAGATCTACGACTACAGTGCTACCTACTACACCTTCTCATTTTACGATTCACCCTCATTTATCCCCTTCAATGCCGAAACTGCCGAAGAGGGTCAGACGGGTTACTCCTACCTCTACAGCGACTACGAAGAGTCTCTCGGCTTCCTCAAGGTTGTCGATACCGATGATGAAGACAATCTCACTATGATGGCCTTCATTGACTACTCGTTAACCGATAAGGAATTCGAGATTATTGGCGAACCTGTTGTAGATACGGGCGACGATGATGATACGGATACTACCACCACCGACTCGGCAAACGTATGGCTTCTCGTATCGTCAATAGCAATTGTAGTTGCAATACTCGTTGCAATCATAGCTATCGTTATTAAACAGCTTATCAGCAAATACGGCAAGATTAAAAAGAGTGTAGGCAAGAACACCTATAACTTCAACAAGAATAAGCGTTACGTTAAAAAGTACGTTAAGGCAAACGGCGAAACTCCTGAAGCAAATGAAGACGCTCAGAGCCAGCCTGAAGAACAGAACGCCGAAACACCCGTTGAAGAACAGACTCCCACCGCTGAAACGACCGAAGAAGTAACGGAAGCTCCTGCAACCGAAGAAACCCCTTCAACTGAGGAAACTCCTTCAACTGAAGAAAAGCCTGAGGACGGCAACGGCGAGGATGAAAAACCTGAATAATTAAGGTTAAATTAAAAATTGTTGTGGCATAGTGAGAATTCACTATGCCACATCTTTTTATCTAAATTCGGCTAAATAAATTAAGACGACATAGTTATTAGCTATGCCGTCTTTTGTCTTTTAAATTCTTATGCCTTTGGGCAGGTGGTTTTTTGCCGTACCGTTAACCGCCTTGCACCAACCGAGAGGGTAATTTAAATAGGTTACTAAACACCAACCGCTTTTTCTTTCCTCGCAGTCGAAGGTCAAACCCTTCAGATAATTTATTGCTGTTTGTTCGTCAACGTCTATTGCGTTAGCCTCGTTTGAATTGAGGCACATAGCAAGTGAATGAGAGGGCTCAAACCTATCGCCCTTAAACTCACCCAATGGCACGCCTGCACGCAAAACCTGCAAGCCGTCAACGAGAGGAAAATCGTCGGGCAGAGAATATAATTCTTCCCCGATAACGTGCAAGTTATTAAAGGTAGTCTTTAAATACTTTCTTTCAAACTCACGATAGAGCGCAACTCTCTTTTCTGGTGCGTGGGGGCGTAATGTCTTTACAAAACACTCCTCTTCGCCGCCCTTCTTTTGCATAAGCGCAACGAAGTGACCTTCCCCCTTAACCTTGTGCGGAAGCAGTTTATGCTGCTCTATAAGCTCAAATTCGGGAAACCCCGTTAAGAAATTTTCGACTTGCAGTTCGTCCTCAATCGGTGCAAACGTACAGGTTGAATAGACAAGTTTACCGCCTTTCCTTAACACCTTCTGAGCACACTCTAATATCCTCTGCTGACGTTCAGCACAGAGCGTAACGTTGCTTTCACTCCACTCTGTCAAGGCGTTAGGCTCCTTTAAGAACATTCCCTCGCCCGAACAGGGTGCATCGACAAGCACTTTGTCAAAATATCCGCTGAAATAGTTTACAATTTTTTCGGGCGGAGCACAGGTGACTATGGCATTTTTAATACCCAACCGCTCGACGTTTCTCGCTAAAATTTTCGCCCTTGAATAGTCGATTTCGTTTAATACTATAAGTCCTGAACCTTTCAGCGACTGAGCAAGCTGAGTGCCCTTACCGCCCGGTGCGGAACAAAGATCCAAAACCCTCTCCCCGGGCCGTACGTTCAATAGGGGAGCAGCAGACATTGCAGAGGGTTCCTGAACGTAGTAAAGCCCTGCCTGATGAAGAATTGTTTTGCCTGCCTTTTCCTCACAAACGTAAAACCCGTTCGGCTCCCATTTAACTTGAGTTAGCTCGAACGGTGATACTTTTTTAAATTCTTCAGGGTTGATTTTTAAGGTGTTTACCCTAATTGCTTTATAGGGCTGTCTGTCGTATGAGTTTAAAAACGCCTGAGCTTCGTCACCTAAATCACGTTTAACCCTGTCTATAAATTCCTGAGGCAACTCAATCATTCAAAAGCTCCCCCAGCCGAGTAAGGTTAATTATTTTTAAATTAGGTAATTCCCTTGCGTTTTTGCTGCGAACAGAATCGTCGCCGTCATCGCAGACGTAGACATTGCACTCAGAAACCTTATCGGTATACTTGCCGCCCGACTTGCGAATCTTTTCAACCAAGGGAATAGACACATCCACTCTGTCCTCAATGGGTCTTGAAAAATTGAAGGTTATACCTTTAAGCTTGTCGCTTTCCGGTCTGCATCTGCGTGTGATTGCGTTGTAGAACAGCACCTTACGCTTTGCACGCTCCTCCTTCTGCTCCTCTTTAACCTTTCTGTACTCAGCAAATTTTACGGAATCGGGGCGGGTTACCTTATAATCGGATATCCTACCGAGTTTAATTCCCAGCAGTTTTTCAAGCTCTGCACCGCTACAGCCGTGTTTATTAGCCAAAGCCTCAACAACCTTCATTGTCGCATACGCATCGTCAGCAGCACGGTGAGGCGTAAACTCCACGTCAAGGTTGCGTGTTATGTACTCTAAACCGAATTGCCTTGTAAAATCTTCAATTGACGTCATATACATAAGCTGGCTGTCCGAGTAGTTAAACTTGAACGAAGGCAGGTGGAAACGCTTTGTCTCTAAATTTAAATAGTTGACGTCGTTTAACGTTGCGTGTCCGAAGACGAGGTTATTATTATCCTCCAACAGCTCCTTAATCTTAGAATATACTTCGGGGAAAAGTGGATATTTTTTGAAATCAGCATACTCGTACGGCAAAACGAGCCCACGCTCGCCCCTGCCGTCCGTCAAGTGGAATTTACCCTTAGGATTGATTAAAATATCTTCCTTTTTGATAATATTGAATTTTTCGTCGCACAAGACGTAGCCGAAGGCACAAATCTTCGCCGTGTATTTATATACGCTTGCACATTCTATATCGAAAAATACGAAATTCATAGACAAAATTGTGGCGCAAGCAGTTGCGCTTACGCCCAGATAATTAAATTAGTTCGGTGTGTTAATTCTTTTTGGGTAATATATATTCCTTACCGCCCATATACTTTCTGAGGACTTCGGGGATATATACGCTGCCGTCTGCCTGAAGGTGATTTTCAAGGAATGCAATCAACATTCTGGGGGGAGCGACAACGGTGTTGTTTAAGGTATGAGCAAACTGGTTTTTACCCGTTGCTGCGTCCTTATACCTGATGCCGAGCCTCCTTGCCTGTGCGTCGGTAAGGTTGGAACAGCTACCCACTTCAAAATACTTCTTCTGACGGGGACTCCAGGCTTCAACGTCCAGGCTCCTGTATTTAAGGTCGGCTAAATCGCCTGAACAGCACACGAGAGTACGGACGGGAATTTCCATTGATACGAAGAGTTCAACGGTGTAAGACCACAATTTCTCATACCAATAATCACTCTCTTCGGGCTTGCAGACGACTATCATCTCCTGCTTTTCAAACTGGTGAATACGGTAAATTCCCCTCTCCTCAAGACCGTGTGCGCCCTTCTCCTTTCTGAAGCAGGGTGAATATGAGGTCAAAGTATAGGGAAGCTTATTGCCGTCAAGTACGGTATTCATAAATCTACCTATCATAGAGTGCTCGGAGGTACCGATAAGGTATAAATCTTCACCCTCTATCTTGTACATCATACCTTCCATCTCTTCAAAGCTCATAACGCCTGAAACGACGTCGCTCCTTATCATATAGGGAGGAATGCAGTAGGTAAAGCCCTTATCGATCATAAAGTCACGGGCATATGACAAAACCGCAGAGTGCAGACGGGCAATATCGCCTGTAAGGTAGTAGAATCCGTTGCCGGAAGTACGACGGGCACTGTCTAAATCAATGCCGTCCAAGCTCTCCAAAATGTCAATGTGATAGGGTACGTCGAAGGGCTTTTCCTTTGCCTCAAGATAGGTATTCCATTGCACGTTTTCGCTGTCGTCCTTACCCAAAGGAACGTCATCGGCGATAATGTTGGGAATAGCCATCATATCCTTTTTAAGCTTTTCGTCAACCTCAGCACACTGCTTTTCTATTTCGGCAATGCAGTCGTTGTTCTCTTTGGAGAGGCGTTTAATCTCCTCAGCCTCTTCCTTCTTACCCTCTCTCATTAAAGTGCCTATCTGCTTAGCGTAGGTGTTACGCTTTGCACGTCTTTCGTCACCTTCTCTTTGCAAGGTACGCTTTTTTTCATCAAGCCCAAGCACCTCGTCTACAAGGTGAAGCTTGTGGTCCTGAAACTTTTTTCTGATATTCTCCCTGACTAAATCGGGATTTGTTCTAATAAGATTAATGTCTATCATATTAACGCCTCATCAAGTTGTTAAGCAGCTTTATCTTTATTAATAATACTAATTAATTATACGGCAAAATAATGGCAAAAGCAATTAATTTAAGCTAATCTGTTGAAAAAACAAAAATTACGTGATATAATTATAATGAATTAATATTATACCTGTAAATTGGAGATATGGTATTTAATGAGTAAAATAGTCTATAGAGGAAAGAAAAACGTTACGACTCCGTCCGAGGGACAGAACGTGCCGGAGGAAAACGTCGTCGGGCAAGATATTCCCCCCGCCGTTGAAGCTGTAACGCAGGTTGAAACCACCCCCTCGTCCACCAACAAAAAGAAAAATTCTGCTGTAAGCGAAAATGAAAACGTTCAGTCGGAAAGCACTGAGGTAAAGCCCGCTCCCCGAAGAAACGACGGGACAATTACGGTTAAACGTAAGCGAACCACCCCTAAACCTGCTGAAAATAATTCGGCTGAAAGCTCCCAGCAAAATGCTGAAGAGACCGCCCCTCAACAGGCAAACGCCGAGATAAATCAGGAGACTGCCGCCGCAGAAGCAGTTTTGCCGGCAGAGGAAACCGATGAGGCACCCTCAACACCTGTCTCTCAATACGTTGATAGCGGTGATTTTGATAAAAAACGCATAATCAAGTATTTTAAGCGTCACCCCAAGATGCACATAAATACCAAGGTTGACAGGTTTACGCCCGACTTAAACCAAGGACTTGACAGGCAACAGATTGAAACCAGATTTAAGCAGTTTTTGTTTAACGACACCAACAAGAAATACTCTAAATCTTACGCAAGTATATTTATCGGTA
Organism: Candidatus Coproplasma sp.; assembly: GCA_051892535.1. Lineage (GTDB taxonomy): Bacteria > Bacillota > Clostridia > Christensenellales > Borkfalkiaceae > Coproplasma. The sequence goes on from JBJFGI010000068.1 coordinate 15,449, forward strand.
ACATCTGTACCTTCTTTAACCTGCTGTGCCTGTTGGCGTTTATTGCGCTTTTAATTTCGGGTATTCAGGGTATTACCAACTACCTCGTAATTGTCATTACTGCAGCAAATATAATAATAGGTATTTTTCAGGAAATTCGTTCCAAACTTGCCGTTGATAAGCTGTCGATTATGGCAACCTCCTCCACAAAAGCCATGCGTGAAGGCGAGGTCGTAGAAATTCCTACCAACGATATAGTCTTAGACGACGTAATCGTTCTCGAGCTCGGCAATCAGGTTCCTGCCGACTGCATACTTGCAGAGGGAAGCATCGAAGTTAACGAAAGCCTTTTGACGGGTGAATCCGTCTCGGTAAAAAAACAGGTTGGCGATTTGCTCTACGCCGGCAGCTTTATTGCCAGCGGCAACTGCAAGGCAAGGGTTGAAAAGGTCGGTAAGGAAACCTTCCTTGAAAAGCTCTCTGCAAAGGCAAAGAAATATCAACGCCCTAAGTCGGAGCTAATGAACTCAATCAGGGCAATAATCAAGACCGTTTCGTTTGCCATTTTCCCCATAGCAATCGGCGTATTCTTCGTGACGAGGGCTAACGCAAACGGAATTGACGGCGTTATTGTCAACGAATGGATTTTGTCGGCTACAGACAGTAAGGCACTTGCTAAGACCTGCTCGGTTGTAATAGGTATGATACCCTCGGGCATGATGCTGCTAACCTCTGTTGCGCTAGCTGTTGGCGTTTTAAGACTTTCTAAAAATAATACGCTTGTGCGTGACTTGTACTCGCTTGAAATGCTTGCAAGGGTAAACGTACTCTGCCTTGACAAGACGGGCACTATCACTGACGGACGAATGAAAGTTAACGACGCCGTTATTCTAAACACCGTAGGCGAGCTTTCGCTAAACGAAATAATGGGCAATATGCTGTCTGCGTTAGACGACAACAACCAGACCTCCATTGCCCTTTCAAATCATTTCGGTCACAGCGAATCGATGACGCCGATAACCAAAATACCCTTCTCCTCAAAGAGAAAGCTTTCGGCTGTTTCGTTCGAGGACGTCGGTACATTCGTTATGGGCGCACCTGAATTCGTACTCCGCCCGCTGCCCCCTAAGGTTGAAAGAATTGTAAAGCAGTATGCTCAGCTCGGATTGAGAGTTATTGTACTTGCTCACTCCTCCACCAATATAATTAACGATAAGCTCCCTGCAATTTTAAAACCTATTGCAATTATCTCCATTGCAGATAACATTCGTGACGACGCAATTGAAACCATTAAGTGGTTTAAAGAAAACGACGTACAGGTCAAGGTTATTTCGGGCGATAACCCCATAACCGTTGCAGAGGTTGCAAAGAGAGCTGGTATTGAAAATGCTGATAAATTCATTTCTTTGGAGGGTTTAAACGACAAAGAAGTTGAAAATATCGCTAACAAATATACAGTATTCGGAAGAGTTACCCCCGAACAAAAGGCGATACTCGTTCGTTCAATAAAGAACGAGGGCAACACCGTTGCTATGACGGGTGACGGCGTAAACGATATCCTCGCATTGAAGGAAGCCGACTGTGCAATCTCGGTTGCCTCCGGCAGTGAAGCGGCGAGAAACGTAAGTCACTTAGTGCTTATGGACAACAACTTCGGCAATATGCCTAAGGTCGTTGCGGAAGGCAGAAGGGTTATTAATAATATTAAAAACTCCGCCTCACTGTATCTGATGAAGACGTTGTTCACCGCTATACTCGCAATTATTTCCATCATATTTGCAACGCAGATGAGCGGTTATCCGTTCGTACCGAGCAACATGCTTTTGTTGGAAGTTTTCATTATCGGTATCCCCTCCTTCTTCCTCTCGCTACAACCCAATAATGACAGGGTGCAAGGAAAGTTTATTTCGCACGTAATGTCACGAAGTATACCGGGTGCGCTAATAATGGTTATCTGCGTTATGGTAATGTACGTTATCTGCACCTATGCCGGCGATGAATTCGTATTAACGGCAAACGAACTCGGTAATGTAACGAAAACGAGATTAACGCTAAGAAACGCAATGTGTACAGTAGCGCTTACGTTTGCAGGACTTGTAATGCTGTTCAGGGTTTGTCAACCAATTAACCCGTTCAGACTTGTCCTCTTCACGCTTATGGTAACAATGTGCGTACTTGCGTTCACGCTTCCAGAAATTAACTTCCTCAACGGAAGCATTGCCCAGATGCTTGTAACCGATTGGGATGACCTGACCTGGGATTATTCAAAGCTGTTGATAATCGCTTGTACGATTGAAGCTGCGTTCCCCATATCGGCATGGCTGATAAATATAATGCAAATTATAATGCCATCGTCGACTGAGAATCAAGTTTCTAAACGCAATGAAAGTAAAGCAAAGAAAGCTTAATATCCGATAAAAGTCCCCGAAGTTGATATAACTTCGGGGACTATCTTTATACTACATTTACAAACAATAAATCCCCGTCGTCTACTAATATAGTCGACGGGGATTTTTACATTCAGTACCTAAATTATTCTTCGCTTTCGCCCGTTTCGCTATCGTCGGTGATATCAGCCGCAGTCTCCTCGGGTGCCTCTGCTTCATCTTCGTTATCACGCTCTGTAAGTGCAACGGTTGCAACAGCTCCGTCCTTTAATCTCATTAACCTTACGCCCTTTGAAGCTCTGCCAATCTTGGAAATAGTATCGCAGTGCATACGGATAATGGTGCCGCCGTCGGAGATAATCATAATGTCGTCCGTCTCCGCATTGACCTGTTTAACGGCAACCAGGCTGCCAGTAACCTCGTTAAAGGTACCGATTTTAATACCCTTACCTGCACGACCCTGCGCACGGAAGTTTTCACTTGCACAGCGCTTGCCATAGCCGTGAGCACTTACGGTAAGCACGTCCTTTTCTCTGTCCATAACGAGCATATCTACAAGCTTATCGGTCTCGGAGAGCTTCATTGCCCTGACGCCGGCGGTATCTCTGCCCATTGACCTGACGTTCTCCTGTGCAAAGGTTATACACTTGCCGTTAGAGCTTGCGACCATAATCTCGTCGCCGTCTGAGCAATACTGTACGGAGATTAATCTATCGCCCTCGTTAAGCCTGATTGCAATCTTACCGTTGCGGTTAATGCTCTCAAACTGAGAAATATCAGTCTTTTTAATCATACCGTTCATCGTAGCAAAGCAGATAAACTGTTTTTCCTTGTTGAAAGGAATGACTGCCTCAACCTTTTCGTCTTGCTCAATCTGAATGATATTGACGATTGCCCTGCCCCTTGAAGCCCTTGCAGCCTCGGGTATGCGGTAAGCTTTAACCGAATATACCCTGCCCAGGTTAGTGAACAGCAGCACGTCGTCGTGCGTCGAGCAGACGAACATATTCTCGACAAAGTCCTCGTCCTTAGGCTTATGGGCAGTTACACCCATACCGCCACGGTTTTGCGCCTTGTATTCATTAACGGGCAATCTCTTTACGTAACCGCTGTGGGTAATTGATATTACCACGTCCTCTACGGGGATTAAATCTTCGTCGTCGATATCGCCGTAGTCGAGTGTAATTTCCGTCTTTCTCTCGGTGGGATACTTACGCTTGATTTCAAGCAAGTCAGCCTTGATAATCTCAAGTACCCTGCTCTCGTTTGCAAGAATATCCTTAAAGTTTTCAATCGACCTCTCCAATTCGTTCAACTCGTTGGTTATTTTATCGACTTCAAGGTGGGAAATTCTGTACAGCCTTAATTCCGCAACAGCCGTCGCCTGCTTTTCGTCCAATGCAAAGTTGGCGGTAAGCTTAGCGACGCAATCGCTCTTGTCGACTGCATTACGGCAGACCTCAACAACCTCGTCAATCGAAGCCTGGGCGATAACCAAACCCCTTAAAATATGAGCTCTTTCCTCACACTTAGCCAAATCGTACTTGGTTCTGCGACGGATAACGTCCTTCTGATGCTCTAAGTAGTAATAGATAAAGTCCTTTAACGTACATATTTTAGGTGCGCCGTCTACGAGCGCAAGCATAATAATGCCGTCGGAAATCTGAAGGTTAGTGTGCTTGTATAAAAGGTTTAACACAACCTGTGCGTTGGCGTCCTTTTTAATCTCGACGACGATACGCATACCGTCCCTGTCGGACTCCTCTCTTATATCTGAAATACCCTCAATCTTCTTGTCCTTAACAAGGTCTGCCATGGTCTCGATGAGCTTTGCCTTGTTAACCTGATAGGGTATCTCTGTTACTATTATTCTCTGACGGGTTGTATTACCGCTCTGATAGTCCTCTATCTCGCAGCGGGAACGAATGATAATGCTACCTCTGCCCGTCTGATATGCCTTTCTGATACCGCTCCTGCCCATAATGAGTGCGCCCGTAGGAAAGTCGGGAGCAGGGATAAACTGCATAAGCTCGTCAATGGTTATGTCGGGGTTGTCTATCATTGCGCAGACGCCGTCTATAACCTCGCCTAAATTGTGGGGAGGAATGTTGGTTGCCATGCCGACTGCAATGCCGTCCGAGCCGTTTACAAGCATATTAGGGAAACGACAGGGAAGTACGGTAGGCTGCATACCGGTATCGTCGAACGTGGGGTAGAAATCAACCGTCTCTTTATCCAGATCTCTCAGCATTTCTGCAGCAATCTTGGAGAGCCTTGCCTCGGTATACCTCATTGCAGCCGCAGGGTCGCCGTCAACCGAACCGAAGTTACCGTGACCTTCAACTAAGGGCATATTAATGGTAAAGTCCTGCGCAAGACGAACCAATGCGTCATAGACCGAGCTGTCGCCGTGGGGGTGATATTTACCAAGACAGTCACCGACGATACGTGCACATTTTCTGAACGCCTTGTCGTTGTATAAGCCAAGGTCGTGCATTGAGTACATTATTCTGCGGTGTACGGGCTTAAGTCCGTCCCTTATATCGGGTATTGCACGAGAGACGTTAACCGCCATTGCGTAAGCAATAAACGATTTTTTAAGCTCTTCATCTACTTCAACCTCTAACATTTTAGTCATTGCAAGCGTCTTTGCAAATTCCTCTGTTAACTCGGGGCTGGTAATCCTTTTAGCCATTTCCGTACTCCTTTAATCTTATATTTGAATTGAGGGTTGACATTATACGTCCAAATCCTCAACGAGCTTTGCGTTCTCTTCAATGAACTGTCTGCGGAGCTCGGGCTGTTCACCCATTAACAGAGCAAACATCTTATCCGCTTCAACCGCATCTTCAACTTTAACCCTGACTAATGTTCTCTTGGAAGGGTCCATAGTTGTCTCCCAGAGCTGTTCCTTATTCATCTCGCCAAGACCCTTATAGCGCTGAAGCTCAAACTTGCCGTCGGGGTGTTCAGCCCTGAACTGCTCCAAAGCCTGGTCGTCGAAAAGATACGTATCCTCAATTCCCTTGCCAGAAACCTTATATAAAGGAGGCAATGCCGAATAGACGTGACCGTTTTCAACCAGAGGTCTCATATAGCGGAAGAAGAAGGTTAAGAGCAATATTCTTATGTGAGAGCCGTCGACGTCGGCATCGGTCATTATTATGATTCTGTCATAACGGAGCTTGCTCTCGTCGAAGTTCTCCTGTATACCGCAGCCGAAAGCCGTAATCATTGACTTGATTTCTTCGTTCTCAAGCACCCTGTTGATACGAACCTTTTCTACGTTTAATATCTTACCTCTCAAGGGAAGTATTGCCTGGAAACGCCTGTCCCTACCCTGCTTTGCGGTACCGCCTGCGGAATCACCCTCGACTATATATATCTCGCAAAGTTCGGGGCGTTTGTCCGAACAGTCGGCAAGCTTTCCGGGGAGTTTTGTCGATTCAAGTACGCCTTTACGCCTTGTCTCCTCCCTTGCAAGCCTTGCTGCATCCCTCGCCCTCTGTGCGGTTATACAGCGCATAATAAGCTCTCTTGCCTCGGCAGGATGCTCTTCCAGATAGGTTCCGAACTTGTCGGTCACAGCCTTCTGTACGAAGCCCCTGACGTAGGTTGAGCAGAGCTTGCTCTTGGTCTGGCTCTCGTACTGGGCGTCTGCAATCTTAACCGAAACGACTGCGGTAATACCCTCTCTTACGTCCTCGCCCGAAAGCTTTTCGGAGTCCTTTAAAATATTAAGCCTATGACCAGCGTCGTTTATAACCTTGGTTAATGCAGCTTTAAAGCCGTCAAGGTGGGTGCCGCCGTCAGGCTGACGAATGTTATTTGAGAAGGGGAAAATCTGCTCTACGTAGCTGTCGTTATACTGAATTGCCACCTCTAAGAACCTGTCGTCGCCCTCGCTCGCCTCAAAGTATACGGGTGCGGCAAACAGAACGTTTTTACCCTCGTTAATGTCCGAAATAAAGTGAACGACGCCGCCCTCGTAGCAGAAAGTATCCGTCCTGACGTTTTCGCCACGGTAGTCGGTCAGGGTGAGCGTAAGCCCCTTGTTAAGATAGGAAAGCTCTCTTAATAGGGTTTTTAACGTATCGTAGTTAAACTCTACCGTTTCAAACATAGTAGGGTCGGGATGGAAGCAGATTGAAGTACCCGTCTCGTCGGTGTCTTCAACAATCTTTAAAGGCTCTTCAGGAACGCCGCAGTGATATACCTGGCGGAACTTGTGCCCCATTTGGCATACCTCGGCAATAAGCGTATCGGAAAGTGCGTTAACGCAGGAAACGCCTACGCCGTGAAGACCTGACGAAATCTTATATCCGCCTGCCTTGTTACCGCCGCCGAACTTACCGCCTGCATTCAGATTGGTTAACGCAAGCTCTACGCCCGAAATGCCCTCTTCTTCGTTTATACCCGTAGGAATACCTCTTCCGTTGTCTTTAACGGTGCAGAAACCATCCTTGGAAATTATAACGTCAATCCTGTCGCAATAACCTGCTAAAGCCTCGTCAATAGAGTTGTCGATGACTTCACGAACAAGCGTGTGCAGACCCTTTTCGTCCGTAGGTCCGATATACATACCGGGGTGTTCCCTTACGGGTTCCAATCCCTTTAACGCCTTTAAACTGTTCGCATCGTATGAAGAGTTTACTTTTTCAGGCATAAATTCACCTCGCAAAATTTCTTTTATTTATTATACCATATTATTAGAAATAAGGCAATTGTTTGAGGTGAATTCAGCAAAAAAATGTACATAAAACAGGCAGTTTCAGGCATAATATTTTTATGAGAAATTGCAGTAAAAAAATCGGTTATTTTGAAGACGTTCAAGGTGAAATTTTTGAATGTGAGACGTGCGGAAATCACGTTTGTAAAGAGTGTTTTTTAACAAGCAGAGGCGTATGCCCGAACTGTTTCGGTCGGCTGCTGAGAATAAGTTAAAAAGCTTACATTTTAAAAGGCCTACGGTTATTCCGTAAGCCTTATTTTTATTATTTTTTATATCCCGACGGGAGGTACTGTATGACCTGTTGATAACGCATAAAGTATTTATACGCCTCCGTATCGTTCCCTTTAGCGAGATAATATTCGTATCTCAACTGGGTCAATATGATAAAGTTTATATCGTCTTCGGGCAGTTGGGGCACGTCGAGGAAAAGCCCCTCGTCAATATCCTTTAAAAATACACCGCTGCGCATCAGCCCTTGAATTTTTAAAATGTTGATCATAACCTGTGCGGAAGGGTCGTTTTTAATTACTTCTAAAGCAACCAGTCCGTCCGTCTTACCCTCGCCATACTCTAAAGGCACGCCGTTAATAATCAGCGAATAGAGTGCATATGGTGCGGCAAAGCCGACGATTGTGGGTACCGACGGTGCAACAAAGGCAATTACCCCGAGAGCGACAAGGAGTATATCGAATACAAGCCCAGCAAGCACCGTTGCAATCAGACGGGCTCTCATACCCTTTACACCCTTGGGACACATCTCCACGGAAGAGCTTCTGAACAACCTGATCTTAGGTACCTTTATGCCCATTAAGCAAATAGACCCGACTAAAAAGTGAGCGCCTTCGTGAATTATATCTTCTACAAACACACCTAAAATCAGCGATACGAGGTAGACGGGTATCGTAGTATACAGCTCTGCGTTGATGTCAGACTGCGTACAAAAGATATAACCGCCTAAACCTGCAAATAAAATAGCAAGCACTGCGGCAATTGCAGTCACTATTTTGTTTTTCATTATATTCCCCTTTAAAACGCCGTAACAATTAGCGTTTTAAAATTTTTTCCGTGACATATCCCTCTAAGTTATCACTTTCGGATACCGTTATATTTTCTATCGCAAACCTGTCCATAACCATAGCCATAAGACAGGCGGCACCGCCTATTAAATCGGCAGAGTTCTGACAGATAGTCGTTTGCTTAATACTCTCCACGGGCATAGCCGTCAGCTTTCTTGCATAGCCGTGAATTTCTTCCGCAGAGAGTTTCGTTCCGTCTATTATCTGCGGTTCATACACAGTTAACCCGTGTTTGAGGGCACCCAGACGTGAAGCCGTTCCGCCAACGGCATAAAAGTTTACTTCAGGAAATTCAGCCTCCTTGTACTCGGCTATCTTACCCGCTATAAACTCCTTAATTTTATCAAGGTCACGCCCTGCGGCATCTAAAATACGGACGGTACCAACGTTTACGCTCTGCGTATAGACGACCTTACCGTAACTTCTTACGGTCACTTCAGTGCTTGCACCGCCCACGTCGATTATACCGCCGTCATAAGAGCCCAAAGCACCTGAAAGCGATACGGCAGCTTCCTGCTCACCGCTCAATACGTCCACTACTATGCCGCAACTATTGAGCACGGCAGCCACAAAATTAGAGCCGTTTTCTGAGGAGCGGACGGCGGCGGTTGCATAGGCGTAGACCGCCTGCGCACCGTCGGCAAATGCCTGACGTTTAAAGTCGGCAACGGCGTCAACAGTTCTTTCAATCGCCTCCGGTTTAAGCATTGTCGAGAAAGACAGACCGTCGCCTAATCGGGTTGTGTGCAGCTTTTTATATAAAGTTTTTCCGTCTGCCCATAGCATAAGGCGGACGGAATTTGAACCAATATCTATTACACCGATTTTCATTTTATTATTACGCCGTCAGGAAGTATATTTAAAGGGTCCTCGTCACCGTATACGTCAACGTATTGCATAAACCATCTATAGAATTCGTCGTCGTTTTCAAGCCTTTCAATAAGGTCGTTACTGTTTTTCAGCTCTTCTTCATATGCATAACTTACGTTTAAAAGTTCCTGCTTACGGCGGTTTAAAACAGAAATCTGGACTATCTGAGCAATGATAATAGCAATCAAAATAAAGACGAACAGAACCGCATTAACGGTTATTGCCGCCACTACTCTGTTGTGCTTTTCTTCTTTCATTGCTGACCCTTCTTTCCCTTATACGTTTATTGAAATAATTATACACTTTCTTAATTAAAAATGCAATAGCTGAATGTAAACTTTTTAAATAAATAAGCACGCCGACCGCCAAGCCTATAAGCATAAACAGCCTAAGCTCGTAAAAATCGAAACAGACGCATACGTAGACGAATATCCCGGCAAATACGGCAAAGTAAATAAAATCGCAAAAGAACGTGAAAATCTTGTCCTTAACTGTGTAGCTTTGCCTATCTACACCGCATACTATTACCCGAGCAACGTACAAGACGTCGTACAAAATACCGCTTACCGCTCCGCATAAAATGCAGGTTAACAGGATAAAAGCTTGCATTACTTAAACAGCCCTTTTATTCCAGAACCGCCGTGCGAATACTTAACGCCGTCAATATTGCCCTGAGCGGTAAATTGACCGCTGGACTTGGAGAAGGCGGTTATCTTCATATCGCTTCCGCCAACTATAATCTTTCCGCCGTGATACTGCAAAACTATCTGAGATGCGGAAAATGAATTTACCGCCTCTATCTGCGTTGCCGTAACCCTCTTTCTGTTTTCAATAGATAGGGTGTGACCCTCTGTCTGTTCCATACTTCACCGCCTATAATTTTTACTATCATATGCGGTGACGGCAGTCAATATGAATTACTACTCACATTCAACCCTTAAAATCATGCTCTGACCGTCGTTATTATCAAATCCGAGCTTTTTGTAAAAGCCGTCCCTTTGCGGTCTGGCGCAGACTTCGATAAAGACAGAAGTACCTTTAACACCTTTTGACTTTACAAAATTTTTAATCTCGTCAACGAGCAGTTTGCCTAAACCTTTGCCTTGGTATTCGGGTCTTACAACCACGTCTTTGATATAGCAACAAAGCCCCAGATCGCCAATCAACCTTGCCATTGCAACCACCTTTTCCCCGTCGTATACCGATACTCGGAAAAGGGTATTATCCATTGCAAGCTGCGTCTGCTCATATGTTGGAGAGCCTTCCCAGGCAGTCTGCCAGAGTTCAATAAACTCATTAGCGGTCAGCCGGTTGTGCTTAACGGTAAAATTTTGCATTATTATCTCTTCCCCTGCTTAGGCAGTTGAGCGACACTCTTTAAAATCTCAACAACTTTTGCCGTCAGCTCCTGATTTTCCACGTCTAAAATATAGTGTTCCTTTGCCCCCTCGTAGGGATAACCGCAGTCAGCGCCACACAAAAGGTCAGCAAGCTCGGCATATTTTTTTACGAAAACCGTGTTATCGCAGACCAATAAAATTGGCTTTCCGTCGATATACACCATATATTCGCCGAACATCTTTCTATAGGTTGGATATTCCCCTTTAAGCTGTTCACAGACGAACAGAACGTAGTTTAAATCGGTTGCCATTAATTATTCCTCTGCGGTTTGTGTTTCGGGCAAAACCAATTCGTCGGGGCGATACTCGTAAAAACGCTGACAAGGTCCGTCGTCGCAGGTGAGAACGGTATTATTAAAGCGGAAAATAAGCATAATAGCTACCCACATATCACCTACGCACCCGCCGACATGGAGTCCGAAAAGGATTATCACCATCAACGCCCAGACGTTTGCAGGCAGAAAAATTATGAGCAGAATCATCCAGATGCTATGTAGTACAAGGGGCGCAAGCACTGCCAAAAGAGCAGTCCTTTTGTTGACGTACCCCTCCTTTAATCCACAATATGCAACGGTCAAAGTTAAGCCGAAACGCAATTTCTGCTTAGTTAAAATTTTATAGAACAAACCGTGGGTTAATTCGTGAATTACCAAATAGGCAAATAGCGAAACGCATAATGCTAACAGAGCAAGAAGGGTTTGTATTTCTTCAAGCTTAATAACAAATGATAGTTGGAATTTGGCAAGGGTAATACAAACTATTAAAACCACAGCAACGGCAAACGCAATTAAATTCAAAATTACGCCTACCGAGGTCTTTTTTGCATTTATGCAATAAACTTCCTTATATCCTTCGGGAAGTTCTTTATAGTAGTTTAATACAGGTTGTTTGCTCATTTTATCCCTACCTTAACGCAATTACTCTAAGCCCTTTTTAGCCTTAGCGTTTGCCTTTGCCCTGAGTTCGCTGTCGAGTATTCTCTTGCGGATACGGATGTTTTTAGGAGTAATTTCCAACAGTTCGTCGTCGGCGATAAATTCAAGGCATTCCTCCAGACTCATACGCTTGGGCGTGATAAGCCTTAACGCATCGTCCGACGAAGACGAACGTGTATTGGTTAAATGCTTGGTCTTACAGACGTTAACGTTTATGTCGTCCGACTTGGGGCTTTCGCCTATTACCATACCCTCGTACACGGGAGTACCTGCGCCGATAAAGAGCATACCTCTTCCCTGTGCGTTGAACAGACCGTAGGTTACCGCCTCACCCGTTTCGAATGCAACGAGTGAACCGGTGCTACGCCTGCTCAAATCTCCCTTGTACGGCTGATATTCGTAGAACACGCTGCTCATAATACCCTCGCCCTTTGTCGAGGTGAGGAACTCCGATTTATAACCGAACAGTCCCCTTGCCGGAATTAAAAACTCTAAACGGGTACGGGTGCCGATTGCCGACATATGCAGAAGCTCACCCTTACGGTTACCCATGCTCTGGAACACTGCACCGGTTGCCTCGTCGGGCACGTCGACTATAAGTCTTTCAACGGGCTCACACTTAACGCCGTCGATGGTCTTATACATAACCTTGGGCGTAGAAACCTGGAATTCATAGCCGTCACGGCGCATCTCTTCGATTAAAATCGAAAGGTGCATTTCACCCCTGCCACACACACGGTAGGAATCGGCTGAACCCGTCTCTTCAACCCTCAAGGATACGTCACGGAGAAGCTCTTTAAACAGCCTGTCCCTTAAATGACGGGTGGTTACGAATTTGCCCTCTTTACCCGCAAACGGGGAGTCGTTAACCGAGAAGGTCATTTCAACCGTAGGTTCGGTTATTTTTACAAATTTATGGGGTTCGGGACAGGTTAGCGAGCAAACCGTATCGCCGATATTAATCTTTTCAAGACCGCTGAAGCAGACGATATCGCCTGCCTTTGCCTCTTCAACGGGAACTCTTTCAAGTCCCTCAATCTGGTAGAGGTTTACAATCTTACCCTGCTGTTTATAGCCGGGGTTGTTGTAGTTTGTGACGGTTACCGCAGCTCCTGCTTTAACCGAACCCCTTTCAATACGTCCGATACCGATTCTACCGACGTATTCGTTATAGTCGATAGAAGAACAGAGAAGCTGGGTTTCGCCGTCAGCGTCTACGTCCATGGGCTGAATGTGGGATAAAATTGTCTCAAACAGCGGGGTTAAGTCCTTGCCAGGGGTGTTCAAATCCAAGGTTGCGGTGCCGTCCCTGCCCGAACACCATACCACGGGGGAATCCAACTGGTCGTCCGAGGCGTCAAGCTCTAATAACAGCTCTAAAATTTCGTCCTGCACTTCGTTTAAACGTGCGTCGGGACGGTCGATTTTATTGACGACGATAATGAGTCTATGACCCATTTCAAGTGCCTTCTGCATAACGAAACGGGTTTGAGGCATGGGTCCTTCTGCCGCATCCACGAGGACAAGCACACCGTTAACCATCATCATAACCCTTTCAACTTCGCCCGAAAAATCTGCGTGACCCGGGGTATCTACAACGTTTATCTTAACGCCGTTATAGTGAAGCGAGGTGTTCTTTGCAAGAATGGTTATACCTCTCTCCCTTTCTATATCGCCTGAGTCCATAACCCTCTCTTCAACAGCCTGGTTATCCCTGAAGGTATGGCTCTGCTTTAACATTGCGTCAACAAGCGTCGTTTTGCCGTGGTCTACGTGTGCAATAATTGCAACGTTTCTTAAATCGTTTCTTAACATATCTCTTCCTTTTGAATAAAGTTTATTATCTCAATTAATCGTAAAATTCGGGTTTAATCTTCCTGTCGAACAGCTGTAATACAACGTCCATACAGTCGAGTGAACCGTCCGAATTAAAGCCGTGCGAATTAAAACATACCTCGTACACGGCACGTGTTATGGGCAAATCTACACCCAGCTTTTCACCCAGAAGAAGCATTGCCTTTGATGTCATAACACCCTCTGCAAGCTTTGTAAACTTTTCGCCTTTCGCCAACATTTCGCCGTATGCACGGTTGTGGGAATAGGGCGAGAAAAGCGTAGTTTCATAATCGCCTAAATGGGCAAGACCGTAGGCAGACGTGGTGTTACCGCCCATTGCTTTAATAAGCCTTGCAACCTCGAAAGCACCCCTCGCCATCAAGGGACCCTTTAAGGTGGTATAGCCCGTTCCGTCTAAAAGTCCTGCGGCAATTCCCAATACGTTTTTAGCAGCCGCACCGACTTCGGTACCTATTAAATCGTCACCGTAATAAAAGCGAATAAGGTTGGAACTGAATCTTTCTGCAAGCTCCTTTTTTAATTTTGAGTTTTCACTGTCGATGATCATACAGTTGGGTATTCCCGCCGTAAAGGACTGTATGTGTCCGGGTCCTACCCATACTGCTATATTTTCGGGTTTAATTCCGCTTTCGCACATAACTTGCGAAAGTCTTTTGCCCGATGATACCTCAAGCCCCTTCATACAGAGGATAAAGGTCTTATCCTCAACGGGATACTTTATGACCTTGGCCATAAATTCCCTCAACGCCTGAGAGCTTATGGAAATTATTATATAGTCGCTGTTTGCAATTGCATATTGCAAATCCGAAACGAGAGTTATAGATTTATCGAGGGCGACGTATTCGTTTTTGCCCTCTCTTTTCAAAACGTCAAAGGACTCTCTCCCTTCTTCGCCGTATAATATAACCTGGTTATTTAAGACGGTTGCCTGATACCAGGCAATAAAACTGCCCCATCTTCCGCAACCTAAAACTGAAATTTTCATGTCTTCCCTCAGATTTGTTTTCTTTCAAGAAATGCACGTGATAACGTTACTTCGTCAGTGTACTCTATCTCGCCGCCGATAGGTATGCCGTGAGCAAGCCTCGTGACCTTAACGCCGAGTGGCTTTAACAGCTTAGCAATATACATAGCGGTGGCGTCGCCCTCCACGTCTGGATTGGTTGCAATTATGACCTCGCTGACACCCTCGCCTACCCTTGCAAGCAATTCTCTAATTCTGATATCGTTAGGTCCTACTCCGTCCATGGGGGAGATGACGCCGTGTAAAACGTGGTAGACACCCTTAAACTCCCTGAGTTTTTCAAGGGCTATGACGTCCTTAGGTTCTTTAACCACACAGATTACAGACCTGTCCCTGCGCTTGCAAATCTCGCAGGTATCCTCTTCGGAAAAGTTTCCGCAAATCGTACAGTAGCGAACCTTTTTCTTGCAATCTAAAATACTCTGCGCAAAGAGTTTTGCATCCTCTTCAGACATATCGATAATTTTATAGGCATACCTCTGCGCCGTCTTTTTACCGACGCCAGGGAGCTTTGTAAACTCGTTTATCAACCTTCCGATAGGTTCAATAAATGCATCCATTGATTACCCCTTTAGGCTGATTATAACAATCCCTTAAACGAAGAACTCATACCCAAAGGTCCCATCTTCTCGTCGTATGCAGCGTCAGCCTTTTTATAACCGTCGTTGATTGCAGCCATAATGAGGTCTTCAAGCATTTCAACGTCGTCCTCGTCGCTAAGGTCTACCATCTCGGCAATCTTGCTGCCGAACTCAATTCCGTTTATGACCTTCTTTCCGTTCATATAGACGCAGACGGTCTCGTCGCCCTCTTCTCCGCCGCCGGAAAAGCCGAGAACTTCCATCTCTTCCAACTCCTGCTCCGCCTTCTGCATCTGCTCTTGTATCTTCTGAGCCTGCTTCATCATACTTTGCATTCCGCCGTTATTGCCGCCTCTGTAAGCCATAATTGTGCCTCCCTAAAGTTTGCTTATTTTATTTCTATATCTATTCCGTCAAAATTGTTCCTCAGCTCGCTGATAGCCGCCTCGTACTTATCCGCCCCTTTAGCCTTTAAACGGATATCGAACGAGAACACGCCAAGGCTCTGCAGCGCCTCCGCTACGTACTGCCTGTTGTCCTCACGGCAAAGCGATTTGAATACCGCCTCGACCTCGGTTACAAGTACAAACGTGTCACCCTCGAAAAAGCTCTCAAGATCCATACACAGGGTAAACAGTACCGCATTTCGCTTGGTTGTGCGGAACAGCTTGATAAACCTTCCGAACATTGTAGCCTTATCCGCATCGGACAGCGAACCGACGTTCGTCGGCGCAGGTGCGTGCGAGCTATCGAACAGCGTTCCCTGCTCCCCGTCTGCAACTGCCTCCTTAGGTTTCGTATCTTCTGCCGCTACTGCAGAAGGGGTTTCAAAAGTAGTTTCGAAAGGTGAGCTCTCCTCAATGGCAGATAAGCCCTGTACGGGTTTTTCTACCCTGATTTCAGGTCTTGCTTCAACCTCTGTTTTAACTTCAAGCGGTTTTTTATAAACCTCGGTCTGCTCGGGTTGAGGGACTGTTTTGGGAGTTTGTGCCTGAACACTTACCTTAATCCCCTCTTTAACCTGCCTTTCCAGCTTTTCGATACGGGCAAGCAACGCCTCTATGTCGTAGTCGGTTGAGGGCATCGCAGCCTTCAGCAGTGCCGTTTCAAGGGTTATACGGGTATCAACCGTATAGCGCATATCCCCTTCCGCCTTTGCAAGCAGTTCGGTGGTACGCAAAATCGTGTGACCGTCCGCACCGTCTGCTATCGTCTTTATTTTATCATACTGCGCTTTGGGTATATTGAGAATCTTCTCACCGTCTCTGCAGACCTTTACTATTGCAAGGTTATTGACGAAGTTTAATAAATCTCTCAACAGTACGCCTACGCCCTTGCCCGTCGACAATACCGCCTCAGCCGCAGAGAGCGTCTGACCGCCGTCGTGAGCCATAACGGCTGATACTATTTCTGCAATCGCATTGAAATCGGCTTTGCCTAATACGGCGTTAACGTCCTCGTAGGTCAGCTTCCCCTGCGAGTAGGAGGCACACATATCGGCAATGGACAGGCTGTCCCTTGCACTGCCGTTTCCCGCCCTTGCAATGGCTGCGACCGCCTCCTCTTCGTACTGCTTGTCAGTCCTGTCGAATACGCTTTTAATCAGCCCTTCCAGGTCGGATTGAGGAATTAATTTGAAGTCAAAGCGCATACAGCGTGAAAGTATGGTTGCAGGGATTTTTTGCGGTTCTGTGGTTGCAAGGATAAATACTGCGTGGCGAGGGGGTTCTTCCAACGTCTTTAACACTGCGTTGAACGCCGACGCCGAGAGCATATGCACCTCGTCTATGATGTATACCTTATATTTGCCGTTGACGGGTGGATATTGTACCTTTTCCCTTAAGTCACGCATTTCGTCTACGCCGTTATTGGAAGCAGCGTCTATCTCTGAAATGTCGAGCGAAGCTCCGCTTGCAAGTGCCTTGCAGGTTTCGCACTTACCACAGGGGGAACCGTTGACGGGGCTTTCACAGTTAATCGCCCTTGCAAAAATTTTGGCAAGAGTGGTCTTGCCCGTACCCCTCGGTCCGCAAAAGAGATAGGCGTGACCGATCTTGCCCGTCTCTATCTGGTTTTTTAAAATTTTAACAATATGCTCCTGCCTGACGACCGAATCGAAAGTCGTAGGGCGGAATGCACGGTAAAACGCAAGGTACGCCATATTATCCCCTTTTTATTATTTTCGCCTGAGCTTTTTCTTTGCACGTGCAAGTGCATTGTCAAGCTGTTTATATGTTATTTTTAAAGCTGAAGCAATCTCATTCATCGTAGCGCCCTCGACGTACATTTCGATTGCCTTAAGCTCTAAAGCGGAGAGCGAGGACTTCATAAGCTCGTTGAGCTCTTTGACCTCTTCACTGTTGATTAAAGCATCTTCGGGGCTGAAGGCTAAGCTTACCCCGCCGTCCTCCTCTTCGGAAAAGGACTGCAAGACCAACGCAGGCGCTCCTCCCTGACTATGCTTGAAGGCGTCTACAATTCTGTTTCGGATACAAGTATGCGCAAAGGGGGCAAAACTGCCCTCGCCGTTAAACGCCATAATTGCCGAATACAGTCCGCACATACCCTCCTGAACCAAGTCTTCGGTATCGCAGTCTGATAAAAAATAACCTCTTGCAATGGCTAAAACTTTGTTTTTATATCTTAATAAAATTTCTTCGCAAGCAGAGTTGTCACCGCTTCTGAATAGTTCTATCAGCTGTTCGTCGGTGAGATTGTCTTTCATTTATTTACGCCTTCTTCTCAACACTTCGTAGGCGGCTACGCCTAAAGCTACAGAGGCGTTGAGAGAATTGACCTTACCGCATACGGGCAGAGCTACTACGAAATCACACTTCTCCCTCGTAAGCTTTTTCACTCCGCTGTCCTCTCCGCCGATAACCAAAGCGACGTTGCCAGTCAAGTCGGTTGAGTAAATATCTTCACCGTCTGCCTCTAAAGCATACAGCCAATAACCCTTTTTCTTGAGCTCGTCCACCGCCCTGTTGATAGAGTTGACCCTCGCAACCTTAACGTGGTTTGCCGCTCCTGCCGAAATGCGGATAACCGCCTCGGTAACCGACGCCGAATTTGTAGACTGAATTATAACGCCGTCTGCGCCGACGACCTCGGCAACCCTTATAATCGAACCGAGATTATGCACGTCCTCAATGCAGTCGCAGAGAATTACAAAACCGTCCTTTTCGCCTTTTGCGGCGATAATATCGTCCAATGAGCTGTATTTATAGTCGGTGGTAAAGGCAATACATCCCTGATGCTTGCCCGTCACGCTCTCCTTGTCGAGCACACGTTTATCTACAAACTGTACCCTTATTCCCCTTTCCCTTGCCTGCGCAAAAACTTTGTTCAACGTGCCCTGGGGATTCTTTTCTATTAACAGTTTGTCGATCGTCTTATCCGTCTTTAAAAGTTCTAAAACGGCGTTTCTGCCTTCAGTTTTCATCACTATCACCGCCTAATAATTGCCTGATTCTGTCCGTTCTTCCGCTGAGGTATAAAAAGCCTAATACCGCCTCGAACCCCGTCGAACGGTTGTAATCGGTTACGGAAGCACTCTTGCTTCTCGTCGTCTTTTTTGCGTTCCTGCCACGGTGGTAAATCTCCTCTTCCTCTTCGGTGAAGAGCGTTTCCAACCTCTTGAGCAGTTCGCTCTGCCCGACAGCTGATACCCTTTCAGAAGTACGTTTCTGCAAATCGATAAGCTTAGCGTCGTGTGCGAGTACTTCACCCTCTCTTACGTAGAGAGAGTAAACGGCGTCCCCCACAAAAGCAAGGGTTACGGGACTTAATTGCTTAACCTTTTCTGCACTCATTGCACTAAAAAAATCCGACATAAACTCACCGACAAACGTCTTTTTTTGCCCTGCATTTTAACCTTTTAATACGACGATTATAACGCTGTTCACTCAACCGTTTTTCCGTGCAGAACACTATCCGTTTATACTGATTTATTATACCACTATAGCATAAAAAAAGCAACAAAACAGTACTATATAGCGTGAAAACCTTGATTATAAAAAAAAGTTCTATAATAGCCGTATCCGTCATCGTATGCATCGGGATTTGCCTTGGAGTGCTCGTCGGGTTCAGCACAACGCAAACCGCACAGACAAACCCGAATATGCCCACAGTAGTTATCGACGCAGGGCACGGCGGGATAGATAACGGCGTACAGGGCGTTGCGACGGGTTGCGACGAATCGGATATCAACCTTGCAATTGCCAAGCTCGTCAAGGGCAATTTTGTCAACGCAGGATTTAACTGCGTTATGACCAGAAATACAGAGGCAGGACTGTACGGCACTACCGAAAAGGGCTTTAAAGCAAGGGATATGCAAAAACGAAAACAGATTATTCAGGAGTGCGACGCAGACCTCGTAATCTCCATCCACCAGAACTTCTGCCCGCTCCCCTCAAAGCGTGGAGGAATTGTTTTCTTTGATAAAAACAGCGTTGAGAGCTGTGCGCTTGCACAAAAAATTCAACAGGAGCTAAACAACCTTCCGCAGTGCGTTAAACCCAACGAGGCACTCTACGGCGATTATTATATGCTTAAATGTACCCAAAGCCCTTCAGTCATAGTCGAGTGCGGTTTTTTATCCAACGAGGAAGAAGATAGACTACTTAACACAACCGAGTACCGCCAGGCAGTTGCCTATGCCGTGTTTAAAGGTGCGGTCGAGTACTTTGCTTCAATAAGTTAATTATAAAAAAATAAAACCACCGCTTAATACGGTGGTTTTTAATTTATTGTCGCAATTTGTAAATTAAGATATCTTTTCCAGAAGCTTGAAGTCTACGCCCTTATCGCCAATCTTGATTATTTCAACCTTAACGGCATCACCGATTGAAAGAACGTCGTCAACCTTGTTTACCCTCTTGTTGGAGAGCTTGGAGATGTGGATAAATCCAGTCTTGCCGGGAGCAAATTCAACTACCGCACCCTTATCGCTGAAGATTTTGGTTACGGAACCGATGAACATATCGCCGACTTCGGGCTCGTGAGCAATTGAAAGAACGATTGCCTTTGCCTTTTCTGCGTTCTCGATAGGACCGACGCAGGAGATATAACCTCTGCCGGAATCGTCCTCGTTGAACTCAATCTGTGTTCCGGTCTCTTCCATAATCTTCTTGATTACGCAGCCCTGCTTGCCGATAACGTCGCCAATCTTGTCGGGATTGATTTCAAAGCCGATAATCTTAGGTGCATAGTCGGAGAGCTTAGGCTCAACTGCAGGAACGCACTCAAGCATCTTGTTCAAAATGAACTGTCTGCCTTCGTTTGCCTGTTCGATTGCGGTGTGCATAATCTCTTCGGAAATACCCTTAATCTTGATATCCATCTGGATAGCGGTAATACCGTTAACAGTACCTGCTACCTTGAAGTCCATATCGCCGAGGAAGTCCTCAAGACCCTGAATATCGGTCAATACACGGAATTCACCCGTTTCCTGATTCTTGATTAAGCCCATAGCAACGCCTGCAACGGGTGCCTTGATGGGAACACCTGCGTCCATCAACGCCATTGTTGAACCGCAGACCGAAGCCATAGAGCTGGAGCCGTTGGAGGACAAGATGTCGTTAACCACCCTTATTGCATAGGGGAACTCCTCCTCGGAGGGAATGACGGGAACCAACGCCCTTTCAGCGAGTGCACCGTGACCGATTTCACGCCTGCCGGGGGAACGGATTGCCTTAGCTTCGCCCGTGCAGTAGCCGGGGAAGTTGTACTGGTGCATATATCTCTTGTAGGTCTCTTCGTCAAGACCTTCAAGCTTCTGCGCCTCGCCGAGCATTGCCAAGGTACAGGTGGTCATAGTCTGGGTCTGACCTCTGGTGAAGATTGCAGAGCCGTGTGAACGGGGAAGAATGTGGCGTTCGCACCAGATGGGACGAACTTCCTTCAGACCTCTGCCGTCGGGACGGATACCCTTATCGAATATCTTTGCACGAACCTTTTCCTTGGTGAGGTAGTAAAGGCTGTCGCCAACCTCTCTCTTGTTGTCGGGATAGATTTCAGCAAAGTGTTCCTGCACTTCCTTTTCAACCTGAGCCTGACGGGTCTCCCTCTCCTTCCTGTCGAAGGTGTCGATTGCCCAATCAACCTTTTCGGAAGCGAATGCACGAACTTCTTTGTCGAGCTCTTCAGGAACGTGATAGAGCTCCATCTCCAACTTCTTCTTGCCGACTGCGGGAACGATTACGTCGGAAATGTAAGCGCAAATCTTCTTAATCTCTTCGTGACCGAACATTATTGCGCCGACCATCTGGTCGTTAGTAACCTCGTTTGCACCTGCTTCTATCATTAAGATTGCATCTTTGGTACCTGCAAGGTTGAGGTGAATATCGCTTGCTTCACGCTGCTTGAGGTCGGGGTTGATAACGTATTTGCCGTTTACCATGCCGACTACTACGGAACCTGTAGGACCATCCCAAGGAATGTCGGAAATTGCAATTGCAATGGAAGAACCGATCATTGCGAGGGGTTCGGGAGATACGTCGGGCTCAACCGAGATAGCCTGTGCAATAACGACTACGTCGTTGTAAAGTCCCTTGGGGAAAAGGGGACGTAAGGGTCTGTCGATAAGACGGGAAGTTAAGATTGCCTTGTCGCTTGCCCTGCCCTCACGCTTTTTGAAACCGCCGGGGATCTTGCCTACGGCGTACATCTTTTCTTCATAATCTACCTGAAGAGGGAAGAAATCCATTCCCTCTCTGGGAGAAGCGGACATACATACCGATACTAAAACCGCCGTGTCGCCGCAGCGTACTACGCACGCACCGTTAGCCTGTTCGGCATACTTGCCCGTTTCGATAATTACTTCCCTACCGCCGACAGTAAAGGAAAACTGTCTGAAATTTTCTGTGATTGCCATTGTTTGATTTTTACTCTCCTTCTATCATTCTATCAATATCGCTCGTGCCGATTGCACGATAAACGTTCCTGCGAACGTTTAATATAGAAAAAAGGGCGCACAAAGCTATAATAATGCCTGCCCGCCCTTTTTTAAATTACTTTCTCAAACCGAGAGCAGCGACTATCGCACGATATCTTTCGATATCCTTTTCCTTGAGATAGTCCAAAAGACCTCTGCGGCGACCAACCATCTTTAAAAGACCACGACGAGAGTGATTGTCGTGAATGTGGGTCTTAAGATGCTCGTTAAGGTGATTGATTCTTTCGGTTAAAAGTGCAATCTGCACTTCGGGTGAACCGGTGTCACCTTCTTTTGTTGCGTACTTTGCAATGATTTCCTGCTTGTCCATTTTAATTTATCCTCCATATGGAACTTATTTATTTGCGGTCAACAAAGGTAGGCGTAGAGTAATCGCACCGCTTTGTAGCCGTAACATTGCTATTTTAGCACATACTATTATAAATAGCAACTGATTTAACGGACTTTTTAATAAAGAATTTTAGGAGCTTTTAACGTTTGACTCCTCTTATTATTCCTTGCCGAACAAGGCGTCTCTATCAGCTATTATTTTATCGACTTTTTGTATATAAGTGGGTATGTCTTTGGGCGAAGCACACCGCTCCAATCTCTCGCCACCGTCGAACAGCTTTTTGGAAATGGCGTTTGCACCAACGGCAACGTTGTCGGCAATCTCCTCCATAACGTCGATATTGTAGACGCATTCCTTGCCCTCTTTTGCCCAACCGCAGTTCTCCCAGCCGCCTGCCTGATACTTCTGACGGTACATATAGTACGGTCTGTAACCGGCTTCGGTGAGCATTTCACGGGAGAGTTTAATCATCTCACCTATCCCGTCGACGTACAGCCTTGAGCAGTTCTCCTTTAATTTTGCCCCCGCTTTAAGCGAGAGCGTATGAACGGTTATGTTTGCAGGATTGAGTTCAATTGCCTTTTTAAGCGACGAGGCAAAATCCTCTTTGGTTTCGTCCGCAAGCCCCGCTATTAAATCGACGTTGACGTCGAAGTTATATTTAGCCGACATATCGAAGGCGTTATATATATCGGCAGAGGTGTGTTTTCTGCCGATCTTTTTAAGCGTTTCGTCCTTGAACGATTGGGGATTAATGCAAATTCTCGTCACGCCGAAATCTTTGGAAAGCGATAACTTTTCATCTGTAAAAGTATCGGGTCTGCCAGCCTCCACCGTGTATTCGCATTTGGGCAGCGAAAGTGCGTTAATTGCGGCATATATGCGCTCCAAATGCTTTGTCTCAACCGCAAAAGGGGTACCTCCGCCGATGTAAATACTCTTGATATTATCAAGGTACGGCTTGACAGATTCAAGCTCTTTTGCAACACAGTCAACATAGCCGTCAAGGTACTTTTTCGTCGATAAAATTGGTGCGGTTATAAATGAACAATACTCGCATTTAGTCGGGCAGAACGGCAGCGAGACAAACAGATCCTGACCGCCTTTATTTTCGTAATAGGGCTGCTGAACCTGCAGAATTCTTCCGACGTGAGAAGTGTTTTCGCCGTCCACCCCACACTCTGAAAACAGCTGCTTAAAGTCCCTGCCTGCCTCCTGCTCCATATACGCAAGCTTTGTAGGGCGTATTCCCGTCAAAGCGCCGTAGGGCATTTTAACGCCCTTCTTCTGCGATAAGAGATTGTAAAAGGCAAGTTTGGCGTAGCGCTTTGCGTAGCGTTTAAACTCAATCTCATCCTCGGTGTAAGCCGTGTTTTTGTAGTCGTAAAAATTTCCGCCGTACTCTATACAGTTGTAATAGTTACAGGCGGAATATTCAAAGTGATAGCCAAAGACCTCGTCTTCGGCGTTAAACAGACGTATAACGTCCATTATCTCGGGCATAAGCCATTCGCAATTGCAATATTCAAACATAGATTAAAGCCTTACGTATTGATTATAACGGCGTTCGTATGCCAAGGTGGTATCGTCTCCGTGTCCCGTATACACTTTATAATCGCCGTCTAATGAATAGAGTTTTTTAACCGAAGCGCAGAGCGTTTTGCCGTCGCCGGTGTAAAAATCCGAACGCCCTATACTTTCAAAAAAGAGGGTATCGCCCGTAAACAGACTGTCTTCAATCAGATAGCTAACTCCCCCTGCGGTGTGACCGGGTGTTGCTATAACCTTGATTTTTAAACCGCAGAGCTCCACCTCCTGCCCGTCGGAAAAGGTAGATTTTATCTTGAACTCGGGTATGGTTTCACCGTAGAATATCCGTCTGTAACCCGAAGAGAAGATAAGCTCTTCCTCCCCTTTACCGCAGTATATATCCACGCCTTTCTCATACAGCACACCGCAACCGCCTATATGGTCGAGGTGACCGTGGGTCAGAAGTATCGCCTTGGGCGTTAAGCCTAAGCTTAAGCACTTATCCCACACCCTTTCCTGAGCACAGTCAATTAATATGCAGTTTTTTCCGTCGGCAGTTACGGCGTAAGTGTTGCTTGCAAAGCCGACGGGTTATATCTTATTTACCTTCATTAATTGGTCGTCCTGAATACGTCGATTATACGCTTATCCTTTTTAAGATGCTTTATTAGCAAATCGAGGTCGGAGAGCTTGTTAAGCTTTACCATAATCTCGAAAACCGCCTTGCCGTCCTTGCCTATTCTGCCGTTTATCTGCGTCATATACAGGCGCATAGCCGATATTTCCGCCGTGACGAAAGCCGTTAAGCCTGCATCGTCGGTAGCCAGAATTTTGATACCTGCAAGGAATCCGTTTTCAACCTCGCCCGTCCATCTGGCAGGCTGAATTCTGTCCGCTTCATAATCTTTTAAGTTAGGGCAGTCCTTACGGTGAACAATGACGCCCCTGCCCCTTGATATAAAGCCCACGATGGGGTCGCCGGGCACAGGGTTGCAGCAATGCGCAAACTTGACCAAAAGCCCTTCCATACCCTTTATCGATACACTGCCTGCAGGGGTATGCTTTAATTTTTCTACCTCGGTTGGAGGAAGCTGCAAAGGCTGTTCCCTGCGGTAGAAATCGATAAGCTTATACATTATCTGATTGACACTGACAGCCCCGTAACCTACGGAAGCCATCATCTCGTCAACAGACGCAAAGACTAATTTTTCAGAAAGTTTGGCAAAAGACTCGTCGGTTAAAAGGTCGCCAAGAGTATAGCCACGGCGCTTTGCCTCGGCTTCGAGCATAGCCCTGCCCGTCTTGACGTTCTCCTCCTTCATCGCATGTTTGAAGAACTGCCTTATCTTTGCCTTTGCCGAACCCGATTTAACAAACTTTAACCAGTCCCACGAAGGTCCTTTGGAGTTGGGCGAGGTGAGTATTTCAACCACGTCACCCGTTTTTAACGTACTGTTTAACGGTACGATTTTTGAGTTAACCTTTGCGCCTACGCATTTATTGCCCACCTCGGAGTGAATTGCGTATGCAAAGTCTACGGGCGTAGCCTCTACGGGGAGGGATATTACCTTGCCGTGAGGGGTAAACACGAGAAGCTCGGAGGAATACAGATCGTTTTTCAACGAGTCCACAAATTCCTTGGAGGTATCAAGGCTGCCCTGCCAATCCATAACGTCCCTTATCCAGCTTAAACGCTGGTCAAAAGACGATTCGGAAGAGGTCTTTTGCTCTTTATACTTCCAGTGTGCGGCAATACCGTACTCAGCCATCTTATGCATTTCTACCGTTCTTATCTGAATTTCAAAATACTGACCGAAGTCGGTTACTACCGTAGTATGCAACGACTGATACATATTGCGCTTAGGCGTTGCGATATAGTCCTTTATCCTTCCCGGTACGGGCTTCCACTGCTTGTGGATGACGCCCAGAACCTCGTAGCACTCTTCAATTTCGTTTACGATAACTCTGACCGCCGTCAGGTCGTAAATCTGGTCTAAGGACAACCCCTTGTTCTTCATCTTCTTGTATATTGAATAGAAGTGCTTGGGTCTGCCGACTACGTCGCCCTGTATTCCGTGGTCTTCAAGCATCTTTTTAAGCTGGGTTACAACCGTGTCGACAAACTGTTGCCTCTCGTCCAACTTCTGGTGAATGTTGGTTACAAGGTATTCGTATGCCTCGGGATCGAGATATTTTAAACATAAATCTTCCAACTCACACTTGACCTGCGAAATACCCAGTCTGCCTGCAAGGGGCGTAAAAATATCAAGCGTTTCCTTTGCAATTCTCTGCTGTCTTTCGTTGGAAAGGTAGTTTAACGAACGCATATTGTGCAGTCTGTCCGCAAGCTTGATGATTATAACCCTCACGTCCTTAGCCATAGCAACGAAGATCTTTCTGAAGTTTTCAGCGTCCTCTTCCTCGTGAGATTGAAACTTGATTTTGTCGAGCTTGGTGACGCCGTCGACGAGATGATATACCTCTTCGCCAAACTCCCTTTTTATATCGTCGGGAGTAGCAGGCGTATCCTCTATTACGTCATGCAAAAACGCAGCCGCAACCGTGGGTGCGTCCAAACCCAAATCTATAAGTATTTCAGCAACCGCACAAGGATGCGTGAAATAGGGTTCGCCCGAAGCTCGTTTTTGGCTTTCGTGCATCTTTTCGGCGTAGCGGTAGGCTTTGATTAAAAGCTCGTGTTCCTCGTCCGAATAATTATCGTTAATTTTATCTATTACGGTTCTCATATTCACTCTGCTATATTACAAATAAAATTATATAAATCCGAATTAGTAAGTTGGGTTTTTACACCCTTGAATACCGTTAATTTACCCCCCTCGAAGGATATAAGTTTAAGCTGTTCAAATACCTTGACGGCAAACAGCGCCTGTAATTGGCTTACGCCGAAATCGTAAGACGATGCAAGTTCCTCGGCACTGCTTGCGCTGAGCTTAAAGAAGTTTGCACTGATTTGTTTAAATACGGTGAGAAGCTCCTCCCTGTTGACGCTCAAGGCTTTAAACTGCTTAACTCCGCTGACGTCGGAGCAGACTTTGACTTTTTTTCCGCTCAACGAGGGCAGCGTGATTTTGACGGGGTCGTCTAAAAATACCACGTTTTCAAAGGCTGACAGGTCGCAATTTTGTAACGGTGAAAGCAGTATCACCGCAGAAAGGCTGCCGGAAGAGAGATTGAAAACGTTGACCTCTATACCCTCGTGTTTAAACTGCTTGACTGTGTCGTAGCTGTATGCGATAAACGCCGTACCGTACTCACCGCAATTTGACAATATTTCCTGCGTAGCCTCAAAAGAGATTGGCTCGACCTCGCAGTCGACCTCGGGGGAAGAGATTAAATTAATATCGTTAAGATTTACGGCGTCGGAGGCAAAGGCACAACTTTCGGGCATATAGACCACGTCCTTTAAGTAGCCCTGCACCTGCTCCCTGCCGTGGAAACTCGATACACTGTATTCAAAAATAAGTTGTTTGGGTACGGGACTTTTAAGCAGTCTTTCATGCCTGATGCCCGAGAACCAGATCATATCAAGCCCGCCGCACCTGATTGAAAGATGGGGTGACCCGAATTTTAAAGCCCTCGTCTGACAAGCTGCCGTCTGTGCAACAAACTGAGGTTTGCGGTTACCCACTCCGCAGGGCTCTAACATCTCCAGCTCGGAGACGAATTTCCTGTCCACCTGACCGCTGAACGTGCCGTTTACGTAATATGTCGGGGTAAATGCCGAGACGGGATAGTTGGCGTGGAAGAACTCGTTTAACTGCCTTTCAAGCTCGTCTAAGTTCTCCTCGGCAATGTTGACGCCTGCCGCCTGAGAGTGACCGCCGAACTCGGCAATGAGTGACGAGCAGGACTTTAACGCCTCGAAAACGTTAACGCCGTCGATACTCCTTGCGCTGCCCTTAAGCATTCCTCCGTTTTTGACGAAGAGCAAGGTCGGACGACAGTACTCCTCTGCAAGACGTGCGGCAATAATGCCGACGAAACCTGAGTTCCAGCTCTCGTCCCAAAGCACAATAACCCTGCCGTCTGCACCCTTCTTCTTTAACTTTAGTTTTGCAGAGAGATATAATTCCTCACAGCTTGACTGCCTTTCTGTATTATAAGCCGAAAGGCGAACCGAACTATCGTAGATATCCTTCTCGTCGTCGGACAAAAAGAGTGCTAACGCAGCAGCTGCATCACCCATTCTGCCCGCAGCATTTATCTTAGGTGCAACCGAAAAGGCAAGCGTCTGCGCCGTTACCTTCTCGCCGGGGCGATAAAAACTTGCATAGTTTTTACGGGGATTGCTGTTAATCAGCTTTAACCCCTCTGCAACAATTGAACGGTTTTCCCCCGTTAAGGGAACGCTGTCCGCTACGGTTGCGATAGCCGTAAAATCAAGGTATTTATATGCCGACTTGCCGTTTAGCGCACAGGCAACCTTAAACGCAACGCCTGCACCGCAGAGGTTATCATAGGGATAATCGTCCTCGATTTTGGGGTTGATACAAATACAATCGGGCATCACTTCGCTGAGCTCGTGGTGGTCGGTTATAATTATTTCCGCACCCTGTTCCTTGACGTACTCCACCTCTTTGGCGTTGGATATACCGCAGTCGACGGTTATAATAAGCTGGGGACAGTACTCGTCGAAAATATAGTCGATAGACTGAACGCCCATACCGTAGCCGTCCTTTCGTTCGGGGATATAAGCGTATGCCTCAATACCGAAATCGGTAAGGGCACGACACATAATGGTGGTTGCGCAGATGCCGTCGGCATCATAGTCGCCAAAGACGACAACCGACCAACCCTCCTCTCTTGCAAGGGTAATAAGCGATACTGCTTCCTTCATTCCCTTCATTAAAAAGGGACTTAAAAACTGTTCCTTCGAAGGGCTTAAATATGCCTTGATTTTATCCTTGGTATCCACACCCCTTGCGTAGAGTATTTCAACCGTCTGACGGCATAGCCCGCTGGATACGGCAAGCGCCGATATTTCTGCAAGTTGCTCATTGGAAAACTCAAACTCATTTACTACCTTTTTCATATCGGCACCTCCTTTAATAAATTTTGAATTTCAGTATATAGCAGTATAACGTTAAAAAAACAAAAGGGCGGGATATTTCCCGCCCCCTCACACATAACTATTCTTTATCTTCGCTCTCGCCATCGGTTGCATTATCTTCTTTTGCGGTTTCCTTAACCTTTTTAGGAGCTTTTGCCTTTGAAGATACTCTAACCTTTTCGCAAACAGCGTCAATTGCACTGTGTACGGCAGGGGTAAAGAATACCGAGCCGTAGAAGCAAGCGATAACACCGAGCAAGGCGATTATATACGGAGCGAACGCACCGATATACATAGCCGAAATGGTTGCAAACACACCAAGTACTACCGCCACGACTGCAAGTGCTGCAAGTGTGATTACGGTAATATTTCTGGATTCGCAAGCAGATATCTCAACCACGTCAAGCCTGTCTGATTTTGCATACTTTTCGTTTTTGAAGTTCTTCCTCGTCCTGTCGAAGAGAATGCCGCTTAAAATCATGGTAAGCACTACCACGGCGACACCCAACGCAACGGCTTCAGTACCAACGGGAATTCTGGTTATTGCAAGCAATGCAGCATAAACGCCGAGGTTATGCACGCAGGCAAGCAATGCGGAGAACGCCGCACGAAGCTTATAGCGCAGAATGTAGTAGAGGAATTGGAACGCTGCCGCCGATGCGAGAGCTATTGATGCATAGACGATATTTTTAGCACCGCCTTCGTTGACAACGCCTTCGCTGACAACGGCACCGCTCTCTAAATCGGTAAAGTTTGCGTTGATTGCGTCTACCGCAGCCTGGAGCTTGGTTGTATCGGTATTAACTGAGAATTTATAAACTATCTCTTCACCTAAATCGTTAGTAGCATAGGTTACTTCAGTAGGGCTGATACCCGAAACAGCTTCCTTGCAGATTGACTTAAAATCGCAGTCGCTTTTATGTTCGGAGTAATAGTAGGTTGCAGTAATGCTCTTATAGGAAGCAAACTCACCGCCGTAATTGAAAAAGCCGTTAGCGACAAAGTGACAAATCGTACCTATTGCCATACCGATAGCAATAAATAGTACGCTTATAAAAATGAAAACGTGTAGCTTTTTGCAAACCTTTAAATTAGTCATCTTCGTACACCACCCTCTTTAAGCCTGCAAATTTGAATTTATCCTTTTCGGGGGAGGAAGTTACGTACCACATAAATCTCGTGAACCAGTACAGAACGTAGCTTGCCACAACGCCGATTACGGAGATAAGACCGCAAGCGGCAATCTCGCCGACACCTACCGTAGCAAGGAGAATCGCAACAACAACCAACACGATATGAAGGTCGGTTACGGTCATAAGCACGTTTTTATATGCTTCCTTGATTGAAGCCTGAATGGTTCTGCCCGTAAGGGTAAGGCGCTTAACTTCTTCAAATACTACCGCACAGCTTACCGCAAACAGAGCAATGAGCAATGCACAGGTGAATACGACAGCAAAGGTTACCGTAATTGAAAGAATCTGAAGCGCATAAACCTCTATAAGTGCCATAAGCAAGGCAATTGTTGCGGTAACCGCACCGAGCTTTTTATATTTAAATACTAACAACGCTACAAGACCTGCAAGCAAGAGTAAACATGCAACCAACGTTAATATTGCAGCAACTTCACCGTTATACTGCTGAATAGATATGGTATTATCGCCGTAATCTAAAGAAAGTTGGTTACCCTTTACAACAGAGTCCATAGTAATTGCAATATTTCTTGCATACTCGGCGTCGCTCGTCTGTAACGATATCGAACTCTGGTTGATAGCTTCCGTACAGCTATAGCTTACAAGCTGCGTATCACCAACGAAGAAATACAAGGTGTTGTCAGAAGAGCTGCCGGCTAACACCGTAGTAATCCTGTTGATTTCCTCCTTGCCTTCCTCGGTAAAATTAAAAGTTAAAACAGGTGTGGATCCAATCGTTCCACCGGTAACAGATTTAAAATAAGTCGATACGTCATCCTTAGAAAGCGTATAGGTTGTAACATTATTGCCATCGGAATCGGTAGCATTTGCCTTACCCGTCCACTCGTCTGAATAAGCACAGTCAAGTGAAGAGTCGGAAGTTCTTATAGTAAGCTCTCCGTGAGAAATGAGTGTGCTCAGCGCAAGCTGCGCATCAGAGATGCGGTCACTCCTCCCGTCCTCGTCATTATTGTTGAACTGAGCCGAAGTGAAATAGGTGGGAACGGATATTTTGATTGATAAACCGTCCTCTACCGCTACGCTGTAGGAAGAATATCCCTTTTCACCAAATCTCGCATTGAGAATTCTTGCATCCTCGGCAACAGACGCTTTAAGCGCATCTATATCGGAATGCTCTTCCGTGTTAACGTAGAAGTTACCGCATCTTACATATGTTAACTCGCTATTCTCCTCATAGTCCGAAACGGTGATAACACCTTCAGGACAAACGGTGGTATATGCATAGCCCGTATAATCTGCGCCAAGGCTGACGTTGCTTATAATCGAATTATATCTCTTCGATACACCAACGTCAAACGATACCACTGCGAAAAATGCCGCAACAGCCATCGCTAACGCCAACAAGACGGTTATGACAATTGATTTTGTCTTACCCATTGAAGCTCTCCTTCAGTAACCGCAAAATACCCGTTCTCAGGGTACCTGCGAAAATTAACTTTATAACCTTTATAATTATATAGAAAAATGGCGGAGTAGTCAAATAATTTTCTCAATGAAAACTATTTTTACCCCGCTTTAGGCTTTATATTTTTTTAGTAAACCCTTTTAATCTTTGTTTGCCAACTCTTTTTTACGGGCAAGCACGTGCATACCGCACTCTACTCTCTTTTTCATCATCTCACAGGTGATGGTGTAGGGTTCGTTTAAATCGCCCATAAAATGATAGTTGTTGGCGCTGCAACCGCCGCTGCAAATATACTTCGCAAAGCAGTCCTCGCATTTCTTCCTCGTAAACAGGCAGTTTTCAGCAAACACACAGCGTATATCGCCGTTAAGCTTGCCCTCAAACACGTTACCCATTTTAAACTTTTCGTCGCCTACGAACTGGTGACAAGGGTACAAATCCCCGTTGGGCGCAACCGAGAAGTACTCGTTGCCGGCACCGCAAGCAGATACCCTCTTGGAAAGACAAGGTCCCCCCTCTAAATCGACGTTGAAGTGGAAGAAATTGAATCCCCTTCCCTCTTCATATCTCTTCAAATATTCGTCGCAAAGACGTTCATATTCGGCTAAAATCGTAGGCAAATGCTCTTCTTTGATTGCTAAATCGTCTATATCGGTTACGACGGGCTCCATAGAAATGGAGTCGAAACCGTTGTCCGCAAGGAATAACACGTCCTCGGCAAAATCGAGGTTTTTAGCCGTGTAAGTACCCCTGACGTAGTAGTGCTTATCGCCCCTTGACGCAACGAATTTTTTGATATTGTCAATGACGAGGTCGAAACTACCCTTGCCGTTAACCGTCTTTCTTATTGCGTCGTGCACCTCTTTGCGCCCGTCGAGCGAGAGGACGACGTTTTCCATCTCTTCATTGAAGAATTTTATCGCCTCGTCGTTCAATAAAAGGGCGTTTGTCGTCGTGGTAAACAGGAACTTTTTGCCCCTTTCAGCTGCCTTTTCCTTGGCGTAATAAACCACGTTTTTAATAGTCTGAAGACACATTAAAGGTTCGCCGCCGAAGAAATCAACCTCCAAAACCTTTCTGTGACCACTGTTCTCAATTAAAAAATCGATTGCCTTTTTTGCAGTTTCCTCGCTCATAAACTCACGCTTTGAGTGGTAAGCGCCCTCGTCGGCAAAACAGTAGCGACAGCGAAGATTGCAGTCGTGACAGATGTGTATGCACAGAGCTTTGACCTCGTTGGATTTGACGGGACGGGATTTGGTCTCCTGAGCAAATAAAAGCCCCTGCGCCTTAAGTGCGTTAACGTCCCCTTCAATCTCGCTCTTCTCGGCGTCTGAAAGATAGGAGATATCGACGTTCTCCCCCAACATATGCGCTAAGTAATCGTAGGTTTTGTCGTCGCACTCGTGCAGGCTTCCGCTGCCCGAATCGAAGATATAATTGTATTTTTTATACTTAAAAACGTGAACCATATTCTTTTTCAACCGTAGGAGGCGTAAATAATTCTTACGCCTTTAAAAATAAAGATTGGGCACGCCGAAAAGAAAACGGACAGCCCGATTAATTACATAATATTGAGGAGCAGAATTGCAGTCTGCTCCTCAAAAAAAGTTGTTGCTTAAATTACTTGTTGAACTTTTCGGGGTTCTCTTCCCTCGTAATTCTTTCGCAGCTCTGGTTGCCGACGGTGCAGCTGGTCTTGCAAGCGGACTGGCAGGTGCTCCTGCACTCACCGCAAGCGGTTACTTTCTTTTCTGCGGGTTTAGCAATAGTCTTAATCATAATTATTCTCCTTAACCGAAATAATTGGTATAGTAAAATTATATTATATATCGGTGTAAAAATCAAGTGTTTTTCACTTTATTTTGCGTTTATGATTTTTTTAAGTTTACAGCCATTATTCCAGTCACCGTTCCAGACAATGCCGAAATCAATATTTCAATCAAAAACGTCCAGCTAAGCTCGAACGAGCCACCGATAGCCGAAAAGAGAAGATAGTTGACAAGTACCGTACAAAGCCCGGTCAACGCACCTTTGATATAGCCCTTTTGCCCCTTGATAAACAGCAGTGAGCCAACGGCGATAGCTATTATTTTGAATACCTGATTTGTCGGTTTGATTACTGCCTGATTGAGCTGTGTCAAGTGGATAATGAGTGTAAATACAAGTACGTAGACGAGTGAAAATACAACGGCGAACAACGTTGCCTTTAATACTTGCAAAGAGATTTCTTTAGCCATAACTACCCCCCCATCGCAAATTATTTATGCTAATTAATCTTTAATAAACTTGAGGGTAGTTACGGCTAAGCATAAAAACACCCCCGACAATCTTAAGATATGCGGGGGGATTTGTTTTAAGAACGGTTATTTTAGTTGTTTTTCTTGCTCTTTTTAGAGGTCTTTTTGGGCTTAACTTCCTCAACAGGTGCTGCCTCTTCCTCTTTAACTTCTTCAACGGGAGCAGTCTCTTCAACCGTGGTTTCAACGGGAGTAACGGGAGCTTCTTCAACAACTTCTTCAACGGGTGCGGTTGCCTCTTCGGTGACCGTTACAGTCTTAGCATCGCTTGCCTTCTTGTCTACCACTGCGTCACTTTCGTAGATTGCCTGACGAATGAACTTGATATAGCTCTTACCGCTGACTTCGCTGCCTGTTTCAACAACGATGGTGTTGTCGTCGGGATTAACCTCTACAACAATGCCGACGATACCGCCGATTGTGGTAACCTTGTTGCCGGGCTTAACAGCGTCAATGAGATCCTGTGCCTCTTTTTCACGCTTCTTACTGCGGCGGTTCATAATAATCATAGATACAACTAAAATTACAACGAGTACACCTATAAGAACGTACGAGACCCAATTATTGGCGTTAGTCGTGTCGTCTGCTAATAAAGAAAATAACATAATTTAACTCCGAATAAAAAATTTACCTTTTTATTATAAAACACTTGAAATCGTTTTGGCAAGTAATTTTTTGCGAAAATAATGTGAATTTAACGTGAACCGTACTTAGAATAGAACTCATTTGCAAAATCTGTAAGGCTGTCTGCGAAGATTGCCTCTCTCATATCCGCCATAAGCTTGTGTAAAAAGGTTACGTTGTGCAGACTTAAAAGCTGTGCGGAGAGCATTTCGCCCACGTTTATCAGGTGGCGCAAATACGCCTTGGTGTAGTTTTTACAACAGTAGCAATCACATTCAGGGTCAAGGGGTGAAAAGTCCTCCTTATAGACGCCGTTACGTGCAACTATCTTTCCTCTCGAGGTGAACGCCGTACCGTTACGGGCAACCCTGGTTGCAAGTACGCAGTCGAACATATCTATTCCCCTTAACACACCTTCTATCAGGCAGTCGGGGGATCCTACACCCATTAAATAGCGGGGAACACCTTCGGGCATTAACGGCTTTAAATAGTCGAGCATGTCATACATTACAGGCTTGGGTTCGCCTACAGAAAGACCGCCTATCGCAATGCCGTCTACAGCATATTGCTTGCAAATATCAAGGCTCTTGCCACGCAAATCTTTGTAGAAATTACCCTGTACGATGGGGAACAGTGCCTGGTCCTCCCTCGTCTTAGCGGCTACGCAGCGTTCAAGCCATTTTGCGGTACGCTCCATTGCAGCTTTTGCCTGTTCGTGTGTGTAGCCGTGTTCGCTGCATTGGTCGAAAGCCATAATGACGTCTGCGCCTAAATTCTCCTGAATGGCAATGACGTTTTCGGGGTTAAAGAAGTGTTTTCTGCCGTCAATTGACGAGTTAAAATATACCCCATCGTCGGTAATTTTATTCAGTTTAGCGAGTGAAAATACCTGAAAACCGCCGCTGTCCGTAAGAATAGGGCCCTGCCAATTCATAAACTTATGCAGTCCGCCAGCCTTTTTTACAAGGTCGTCGCCGGGCCGCTCGTAGAGGTGATAGGTGTTGGCGAGAATTATGCTGCTTCCTGCCTCTTTGAGGTCTTTAGGCAGTATGCCCTTTACCGTTGCCTGCGTGCCGACGGGCATATATACGGGGGTTAATATATCGCCGTGAGGCGTATGAAAAACACCGGCTCTTGCACCGGTATGTTTTTCAACGTGTTGTAATTCAAAAGAAAAGTATTTCGACATTTTTTTACCTTAAAAATTTGTGGTGTGTTTTTTATTTTAGCAAATACAAACCGTGTTTCTTTTTAGAAACGAGTAAGAGCAGGAGAGCGAGGAAAACCTGAAGGAGTTTACTTAAGACGTAAATGACTGAAGGTTGCCACAGCTCGACGAACTATTTCGAAGTTTATAAGAAGAAACAAGCATCTCCGAAAGAGAAGAAACGGTATTTATTCTCTACCGCCGTCTTGTAGAGTTCAAGAACCTTTTCCCTGCCAACGAGAGCGGCAACCAACATAACCAACGTACTTTCGGGAAGATGGAAGTTGGTTATCAAGGCATCTACGCACTTGAATTTATAGGGAGGATAGATGAATATACAGGTATCGCCGTGACCTGCTTTGATTTTACCGTCCTCGCCCGTTGCACTCTCTAACGTGCGGACGGAGGTCGTGCCTACGGCAATTACCCTGCGCCCCTCCGCCTTGGCTTTGTTGATTGCCTCGGCAGCCTGTTCGGACACCTCGTAATATTCGCTGTGCATCTTATGGTCGGTTATTATCTCTTCCTTGACGGGGCGGAAAGTTCCAAGCCCTACGTGGAGAAGAACCTCTACCACCTCTACACCCATACCTTTAATTTTATCTAAAAGCTCGGGAGTGAAGTGCAAACCCGCCGTAGGTGCGGCTGCCGAGCCGTCCGTCTTGGCGTAGACGGTCTGATACCTGTTTTTATCCTGAAGCTTTTCTTTGATATAGGGCGGCAGGGGCATCGAGCCGACCTCGTCTAAGATATTTTCAAATACTCCCTCGTATTCAAAGCGTACAATCCTCTCGCCGCTGTCGGTTATACCCTCTACGGTTAAAGCAAGCTTGTCGTTTACCGTCAATTTTTTACCGATCGTACACTTTTTACCCGGTTTTGCGAGTACTTCCCACGTGTCTTTATCCTTGCGCTTAAGCAGGAGAATTTCCACCAGGCCACCGTGTTCGGTATGGGCATACATCCTTGCAGGGAGTACCTTTGTATTGTTGATTACAAGCACGTCACCCTTCTTTAAATAATCGGTTACGTCCCTGAATATCCTGTGTTCAACCGTATCTGTTGCCCTGTTGTAGACCAACATACGGGAGCTGTCCCTCGGCTGCGCAGGGGTCTGCGCAATCAACTCGGGAGGTAATTCATAGTAAAAGTCAGATTTTTTAAATTGCATATTATTAATTATTGATTTATTCAGTCCTGAGGCTTATCGAACAGCGAGAGCTGTTTTTTCTGCTTTTCGGTAATCTTTAAGCCCAGATGCTCGTAACCACCCTTTAAAATTACCCTGCCTCTCGGCGTTCTTGCGATAAAGCCGAGTTGCAGAAGATAGGGTTCGTATACGTCCTCAATGGTGCCGGCATCCTCGTTTACGGTTGCCGCAAGCGTTTCAAGCCCGACGGGTTTGCCGTCGAACTTTTCCGCCATAGCCCGTAAGATACCACGGTCGGTTTCGTCTAATCCCAAGCCGTCTATCTCCATTCTGCTTAACGCAAACTTGGCGTCGGAGAGGGTTATGCTTTCGCTCTCGTTAACGGTTGAGAAGTCCCTGACCCTTTTAAGCAACCTGTTTGCAATTCTGGGAGTGCCCCTTGAACGGGTGGATATTTCCTTCGCCGCATCCTTTTCAATGGCGATGCCCAAGGTCTTTGCACTGCGGGTAATAATCTCCTCCAGCTCGGAGGGGGTGTACATTTCAAGACGGCAGATAATGCCGAACCTGTCCCTTAAGGGGTTGGCAATCATACCCGCCCTCGTCGTTGCGCCGATGAGCGTAAACTTCTTTAATGAAAAGCGGATATTCCTTGCGCTGGGTCCCTTGCCGACTATTATGTCGAGGGCATAGTCCTCCATTGCAGAATATAAAATCTCTTCAACGCTGTGGTTGAGCCTGTGAATTTCATCGATAAAAAGCACGTCGCCGTCGTTTAAATTGGTGAGCAGAGCCGCTAAATCTCCGCTGCGCTCAATGGCGGGTGCGCTGGTCATCTTGAGCTGACCGCCCATCTCGTTGGCTATAATATGCGCAAGAGTGGTCTTACCCAAGCCGGGGGCACCGTACAAAAGTACGTGTTCCAGCACTTCCCCTCTCTTTTTTGCGGCGTTCATATATACGGTTAAGTTTTCCTTAACCTTGCTCTGACCTACGTAGGCGTCAAGCGTCTTGGGGCGAAGCGCATTCTCTTCCGCATCGTACTCGCCCTTAGTGCTCTGAATCAATCTCTCGTCTACGCCAAACTCGTCTTGCTCGTCAAACATCTCTATTTCCCTTTAACCTTACATTCCCTTTAATGCAGCCTTAATGACCTCTTCAATCGTAGTTGCACCGCTGCTCTTTGCCCTTAATACCGCCCTTTCGGACTCTGCACGGCTGAACCCTAACGAGGTTAAAGCGACGATTGCGTCCTCGTCCTCACTGGAAACCTTAGGCGAAATTACGGTAGCTCCGCCTTCGACTATGGGCATAACGGACATTGTGCCAATGCTGTCTTTAAGCTCTAAAATAAGCCTTTCCGCAGTCTTTTTGCCCAAACCCTTTACGCTTGAAAGGGCTTTGACGTCACCCGTTGCGATTGCCGAGGCAACCTGCCCTGCATCCATATAGGTCAGTACGGCAAGACCTATCTTGGGTCCTACGCCCGATACGGAGATGAGTTTTAAAAACATCTCCTTTTCCTTAACGTCCGAAAAGCCGAAAAGCGTTACGCCGTTTTGCTCGCTGACCTGCAAGTAGGTGTAAACCTCGCACTCCTGCCCCTGAGTCATTTTGGAAAATGCAGAACCCGAGCAGTACACCTCGTAACCTACGCCGCCCACTAATATTAAGGCGGTTTCAGCCGTAATATTTAAAACTTTACCTCTTAAATAACCTATCATATCTTACCTTTACTTAATACCGAACATCAACCCGAAACGGGAGGTATGCGCATGACACAGCGCAACCGCCAGAGCGTCGGCGGCGTCGTCAGGTCGGGGAATCTGCTTTAACTTTAAAAGCGATTGAACGACGTGCATCATCTGTACCTTATCCGCCTTGCCGTAGCCCGTTAAAGCCTGTTTAATCTGGTTGGGCGTGTACTCGTACAGTTTTCCGCAGTACTTGATTGCAGACAGAAGTATTACCCCCCTTGCCTCCGCAACCTGAATACCCGTCGTGATATTCTTTGAAAAGAACAATTCCTCGAGTGCTATCTCCTGAGGCTTGAACTTGTCGTACAGCTTGTTTAAACCCTGCTCCAAAATGGCGAGGCGGACGGGAAAGGTTTCGTTTGCAGGAGTTTTTATTACGCCGTAATCGACGGGGATACAATCTCCGTTGTCCTTTTTTTCAATTACGCCGTACCCCATTGTTCCAAACCCGGGGTCAATACCCAAAATTATCATTGACCTGCATATACCTTATATTATATATCTTATATTGTAATGCAAAACGGAGAATAAGTCAATTTAATAAAACGGTTATATTCGTTATGTGCGGTTTTTGCTTGATTTTGCATGTCAATGGTGATACTATATGCTATGTTTTTACAAAGTTTAAGGAGGTTTTTTTATGAAAGGTTTATCGGCTAAATGGCAAAAGCTTATCGTATGGCTTACAGGATACGCTAACATTATTGCGTTCGTAATTGCAGGAGGTTATCTGTTTAAGAATACCCAGTACGAGGAAGTTAAGCGTTCTGCTAAAATTTCATTCTTAGTTACGGCTATTTTCACCGCTATTGAAGCGTTGTGGCTCTTTATGCAATACTGCGTTTGTCTTGCAGGCACTTCTACCACATGGATAAACAAAACCAATTGGGTAATTCAGCTGATACAGGTCGTAGTCTTTGCGGTATTGTTAATCGTCGACTTGACCGTAGGCTTAGGTTCCGCTAAAAACGAAAGCAATACTGAAACAACTGAAGAAAACGAAGATAACGTTTAATTAAGCTTTTACAAACGTGTAAAGCGCCGTTGCAACTTGGAACGGCGCTTTTATGTTAAAATATCGACAAAAAAAGAGTTGATAACAGGCTTAAAATACGCTATAATAAGAGAAATTAACTTTTAAGGACGAAAGAATTTATGAAACTCTGGGAAGGCAGGTTTGACAACCCAACCGCAAAAAACGCTGACCTATTCGGCGACTCGCTCCCCTTCGATAAACAGCTCTGGGCTGTGGATATATCCGCATCTTTAGCCCATGCCGCTATGCTCGGTCACTGCGGCGTAATCACCCTTGACGAAGCAAAGGCAATCTGCGAGGGCTTAGAGGGCATTGCCGCCGACATCGAGGCAGGAAAGCTTGAGATTGAAGGTGCTGAAGACATTCACTCCTTTGTTGAGAACGAGCTCGTCTCCCGTATCGGCGACGCAGGCAAAAAATTGCACACGGCAAGGAGCCGTAACGACCAGGTTGCAACCGACTTCCGCCTATACGTCAGAGGTGCTTTCGACAACCTTACCGAAAGCTTAATCGGCATTTTAAACGCTTTGGTTGAAAAGGCGAGCGAGGGAGTTAAATATATTATCCCCGGCTACACCCATTTAAGAAAGGCTCAGCCTATGTGCGCAGGACACGTGTTTAACGCCTACAGCGAGATGTTTTTAAGGGATTTAGACAGGGTTTACGCAAGCAGAGAGAGGGCAAACGTTATGCCCTTGGGCTCGGGTGCGTTAGCAGGTACCTCATACCCCATCGACAGGGATATAACCTGCGAGATGCTGGAGTTTGACCGCCCCTGCGAGAATTCGTTGGACGGCGTGTCCGACCGTGACTTTGTTGCGGAGTATTTATTCGACGCCTCGTTGATTATGGCTCACCTCTCCCGTCTCTGCGAGGATATAATTTTATACACCACCGAGGAGTTCGGCTACCTTGAAATTTCAGACGCATACTCTACCGGTTCTTCCATTATGCCCCAGAAGAAAAACCCCGATATTGCAGAGTTAATCCGTGGCAAGACGGGGCGAGTATACGGGCATTTGATGGGGCTTTTAACCATAATTAAGGGCATTCCCCTTGCCTATAACAAGGACTTGCAGGAGGATAAGGAGGGCTTCTTTGATGCAGAAAAGACAGTTAATAACTGTCTTAACATTATGGCTGAAATGTTAGGAGCAATCTCCTTTAAGCCTAAGAAGATGGCTAAAGCTTCCGAGATGGAGTTCTGCTGCGCAACCGACGTTGCCGACTATATGGCGAAGAAGGGCGTACCCTTCCGCACTGCACATTCGGTTACGGGCAAAATCGTGCGTTGGTGCATTGAAAACAACCGCACGTTGCAGAATATGACGGCTGAAGAATACCGCAGCTTTGACCCCGTTTTCGGCGACGACATCACTCAGATCGTCAAGGGACGTGCCTGCGCCGACGCAAGGACGAGCTACGGCGGTGCTTCGACTGCCAACGTTAAGGCGGAAATCAAGAGCATTAAAAAGAGATTAAAACAATATATCTGGTAATTCTGCAGATATAAAACGGGCGGAGCGCTTTTTTGTAAAAAGCGCTCCGCCCTTGTTTTTTTGATTGAGTTTATTTATTTAAATAGCTATCCGCTAACGCCTTGAATGCGGGGAGTGAACGCTCTATCATATCGGGCGATACGCAGTAGGCTATGCGCACGTACCCCTTTACGCCGAAGCTGTCGGAGGGGACTACTAAAAGCTCATACTCCTTTGCCCTTTCGGCAAAGGCATTTGCATCATCCTCCAGAGCTTTGACGAAGAGATAAAACGCTCCGTCGGGCTTGATTGCGGTATAGCCGTATTCGGTCAAGGCGTTGCAAAGCATATCTCTGTTGCGTTTATATACGGAGATATCCGCAGTTTTGCCCAGCACCTTTGAAACAAGCTGTTGGAACAGATTGGGGGCGCAGACGTAGCCTAACGCCCTGCCTGCTCCGCACACGCCTGCATACAGTTCGCTGCTATCCTGCATATCGGCGTTGACTGCAATATATCCTATCCTCTCGCCGGGGAGCGAAAGGCTCTTGGAGAAGGAATAGCACACAACGCTGTCGGTGTAATAATTCATTATAAAAGGCACTTTGATATCACCGAACACAAGCTCTCTGTAGGGCTCGTCGGAGATTAAAAATACTCTGTTGCCCGTTTTTGCCCTGTGTTCTTCAAGGGCTGCACACAAAGATTTAATCGCCTGCTCGGTGTAGACTACGCCGCTGGGGTTGTTGGGGGAGTTAATTATTACCGCCCTCGTCTTATCGTTTAACAACGCCTTGAACTTAACTATATCGGGTTGGAAGCTCCCCTCCTCGCTCTCGCAAGCAATAAGTTTGCCGCCTGCGTGTGCCGTGAAAACGGAGTACTCGGGGAAGAAGGGCGCAAAGGTTATAACCTCCTCGCCCTCTTTTAAGATTGCGTTTAAGGTTATGCAGAGCGAAGCTGCCGCACCGCAGGTCATATAGATTAAATCTGCCTTTACAGGAGCGTTGAAACGCTTTTGCAAATCATCGGCAATGGCTTTTCGCACGTTTGCGTCGCCCTGTGCCGAGGTGTAGCCGTGGAGAAATACGGGATCGCTATTATTTATAAGCTTTACAAGCTCTTCATTGACCTCCTGGGGTGCAGGTACAGAGGGGTTGCCTAAAGAGAAGTCATAGACATTCTCCTCCCCTATCTCCGCCTTGCGTTTTTTGCCGTATTCAAACAGCTCCCTAATAACCGAACGGACTTTGCCAAGCTTAACGTTGGTTTGATTTAACATACTCTACCCCCAATTGCATAAAACATTATTGTAATGCCCCGAAAGCAGGTAGACTTTCAGGGCAGGTTAATTCAAATCAGTCGAAAAATTCGTGATAGATTGCCGAGATGCAGCGTTCGCAGTCTTCGTTCTTGACGCCGACGATGATATTGAGCTCTGAAGAGCCCTGGTCGATAAGCTTTGCGTTTATGTTAGCCGCCGCCATTGCCTTAAACAGCCTTGCCGAAGTACCGATAGAGGACGACATTCCGTGACCTACGGTTGCAATTAAGGCTACGTTTTCCATAACCCTTATTACGTCGGGTTCGGTGTCGTTTTTAATCTCCTCGATGACCTGCTCAAGCTTATAGCCCTGAACTTCACCCGACTCAACGACAACGGACATAGTGTCGATACCCGAAGGGATATGCTCAATATTGATTCCGTATTTTTCAAGTACGGAGAGCACCTTGCGGATAAAGCCTACCTCGTTGTTCATATGGTTCTTCTCGATTAAAATAACCGTGAAGTTTTTCTTGCCTGCAATACCCGTTACTATATTGCCGTCGGGGGTGTATTGGGAGACGGGTAAAATCCTCGTTCCCTCGTCCTCGGGACGGAAGGTGTTCTTGATTATAATGGGAATATTTGCCTTGCGTACTGGGAACACGCTCTCGGTGTGGAGTACGTTTGCACCCATATACGAAAGCTCTCTCAGCTCCTTATAAGAAAGTGTGCTTATACGCTTGGGGTTTTGTACGATTCTGGGGTCGCAAGCTAAAAAGCCTGAAACGTCAGTCCAGTTTTCATACTCGGAGGCGTTGACTGCCCTTGCAACGATTGCACCCGTTATATCCGAACCACCCCTTGAAAAGGTCTTGATTTTGCCGTTAATATCCTTGCCATAGAAGCCGGGGAACACAGCCTTGTCGCAGTCTGCAACAGCATCTGCAATTGCTTTATACGTCTTTTTATCGTCCATTACGCCGTATTCGTTAAAGAACACAACGTCCTCGCTGTCGATAAACTTTGCGCCGAGCACCTGCGCCATAACCTTTGCGGAGAGGTATTCACCCCTTGATGCACAGAAGTCCTTACTCTTTTCCTCATCCATTCTCCTCTGGGTTTCGTCCAAAACAGAACAGATATCTATATCCATATTAAGCTCTTTTACAATACTTTCAAACCTCGTACGTACTGCACTGAAAGCTTCCTTACAGGTACCCTTACTCTCTATTTCGTCGTAGCAGGAATACAAAAGGTCGGTAACCTTGATGTCGCCGCTGAACCTCTTACCGGGAGCAGACACGACTACAAAACGCCTTGCACTATCCGCATCGATTATCTTTTTAACCGCCTTCATTACGTTGCCGTCAGCCATTGACGTGCCGCCGAATTTACAAACCTTTAATGCCATTATCTTATCGCCTTTGCTTCAATATAGTATCTTTTTTCATTTCCCTCTCCCATCGAGAAGGTCTTACGGGGAAGATTGCCACCCGTCACTATAAGACGGAAAAAGTCGTCTTTGCCTATTGCGGGGAGTATTACGCCCACGCCCATTGACGAAAAAGAAGTAATCTCTTCTTCGCCGTGGATATAATCTACTTCACCACCATTGTCCTTGATAAATTGTGAAATATATGCGTCCAGCTCCCTTATGCCCTGAGGGACGTCCGCATTGAACTCAACCTGCGTTTTCTTACCGTTTACTACTGTATATGCCTTGTTATCTCCCTGGGGTTTATAACCTGCGATAAACTCCTCTGCCTTATCGGTTTTAACCAGCCTGTGTATAGGCTCGAAGAAGAGGGCGTTATCGTAGATGTTTACCACCTCGCAGAGGGCAAAACGTGCGGGGTGCGCAGCTTGCTGTTCAGCCGTTAAACCCTTTTTGATGTTCTCCCAACAGGTCTTTGCCGTAGCAAGCGAATGGTTGCCGTCGCCTACCGCAAATAAGAGCTTTTCGCCGTTGCCGTAGTCGGTGTTTTCCATAAGCGAGTAGAACTCTTCTATTATCTCTTCAGAGTTATCTATATAGGTGCCCTTGGCGTGACCGCCACCCATATTGAGGTCAAAATCGTACAAGACCTCTCCCCTTTTCACCTTTGAAAGTACGGCGTTCTGCTTGTCGTTATATAAGAGCATAACGTGGGGGAGCTCTATCGGTGCGTTTTCCCTTATCCTTACACGAGGGGGAATTCTCTCTAAAATAGTCGCCTCGGTGGAACGTATCTGTGCCTTTGAACCGACTTTAAAGTCGTATGCCTCCAAGTCGATTGCAAGGACTATACCCGTCCTCGTGCCCGACTGCGTGGTGCGCTCGACGAGGATAAAACCCTCTTTAAGCTCCTTGAAAACCCCGTTTGAAAGATAGCTCTGCATATTTGCGTTGATATCTTTAATACGTTTTTCGGGGTTGTCCTTTAAATATATTTCGGGGAAA
Organism: Candidatus Coproplasma sp.; assembly: GCA_051892535.1. Lineage (GTDB taxonomy): Bacteria > Bacillota > Clostridia > Christensenellales > Borkfalkiaceae > Coproplasma. The sequence continues at coordinate 60,052 of JBJFGI010000068.1, forward strand.
ATGAGCCTTAACGTGGAAGGGTTATCCCCGACAAGCTCTTCAACCGCCTCCCAATAAGCATTATCGGAGGTGAACTGGTCGCAGGCGTTTACCGCCCATACGGTCATATCTTTATTGTCGGGTAATAATATTTTAGGTGTCTTTATTGCTTTCATATCTCTTTATTTTAAGGTACGTTAATAGCCAGAACGACAAACGCCGCAAGCACGACTGCAAGTACCTTTATCCCTATGTTTGTTGTAAAAAAATCTTTTATTATTTTAGTGAATTTTTTCATTTTCCTCAAGCCTCCCTACCCGACAAGTCGGACCAGTAATACTCCGATAAAACAACCTTTAAGTCGGAGTCGCTTGCGTAACGCTTGACTATTTCGCCCTTCTGCATAATCGAAATTATACCCGTTTCCTCCGATACAACTATTGCCGTTACCTCTGCAACGTTGGTTACGCCCAGCGCTGCACGGTGGCGTGAGCCGATTTCCTGAGGAAGAGCTTCGTTTTCAATTATGGGCAGGAAACAGCCTGCCGCATGAATCTTCTGTCCCTCGATTATCATTGCGCCGTCGTGCAAGGGTGCCTTAGGATAGAAAACAGCCTCTATCATGGAGGAGTTGATATCGGCATTTATAACCGTACCGCTCTGCACAATGCCTTCGGGGAGGTTGTGGTCGGAGAGGACGATGAGTGCACCGATATCGTTCTTGGACATATGCTGAACGGCACGAATAATCTCATCCATGACCAACTCCACTTCCCTGACAGATGCGGTGTCGGTCTCCTTTTTAACGTGCTTTTTTGCACCGCTGCCGAACAGCGAACGCTTGAACTCGGTATTGAATACGGTCAACGCCATTAAATCGATTAATACGATTACTATTAAAAGCGTAGTCGAATCCAGCGTCCTCGACAGGCTGAATGCAAAGCCGCACAAAACTATTAAACCGAAGATAAATGCAATTACTTTTTCACACTTATTTTCCTTTAAAGTTCTAAACACAATATAGAAGGTTACGGTGAATGCTATCAGCTCTAAAATATAGCTGATATCGAAATTTAAAAACATCGTTTTTAGTTTTTCGCCGTAGTTTGACCAGAACTCTCCGCCCCAATTGTCAGCAAGTAAATTTGTGATCATATTTTTCTCCGCTCATTTTGCGTAAATAACTGTAACTTTATATATTATTATACTTATTTTAGTAAAAAAAATAAAGCGATTTTAACCGCTTTATAATTATATATTTTGTTTTATTATGGTAAAGTGTAATCTTTATGCGAAGAACACCTGCGCATACGCACTTTCAAGTGAGCCTGCAGGGGTGATAAGACCGCCCTTTGTGTTAGCTGCAGCATTGTATAACCCGTCTATAAGTTTTATCAGCCTGTCCTTGCCCATCGCTTTTGCCTGTTGACGGGTCTTGGTTAACGCATAGTCCTTCATCTTAAGCATTGCGCAGAGCTCGTCCTGAGATTTTTCGGAAACGAGTACGGTCAACAGATTTTTGAAATAGTTGAGTAGCGAGGCTATTACGGCGTTGGAGTCGTAGCCTTTAGAGAGCAGATCTTTACAGATTTCGGTAAAAGACGAATAGTCCCCCCTTGAAACGGCACCCGTCATCTGGTAAATGCGGTAGTCGGCGTCCTTATAGACGAGCTCGTCCACGTCCGCCTTGGTAACTAAACCGTCCTTACCCCACTCGATTAGCTTTTCCACTTCTTTGCTTACCCTCGCCATATCCATTACGCAGTAGTCGGCAATTGCCTCGCATGCCTCAACCGAGGAGGATACGCCTGCCTTTTTCATGGTAAGATATGCCCAACGGGCAACCGTCTCACGGTCTACCTTGTTGCAGTCGAAATAGCTTACCGCCTTCTTTCTCTTTAAATCACAGCCCTTTTTAGACTGGGAGTTGACTATAATTAAAGTTGCCGTATCGGGGAAGTTTTCAAAGGTTGATTTGAGATATTTTTCATAGTCTGCCTCGGTGGGATAGAACTCTGAAACCTTAACCAACCTGCAAGGCGCCATAAACGGGAAAACGGAGAGCGCCGAGATTATATCCTCCATTCCGCTCCCCTTGATATTGTTGCCGTCAAAGGAGATATAGTTGAGCTCGGGCATTTCCAGAAAGGCGTTTTTAATCATATTTTCCGCAGACGTACGGAAATATGCGTCGTCGCCCTCGAAGAGGTAGATTGCCCTTCTGCCCTGTTTTATATCGTCTTTAAGTTCTGTAAATTTCATTTCTTATTCCTTTGGTATGACAAACTCAGGCGTTAACTTGCCGAAGCTGAAGTTATATCCCATCTCTCCGCAATAGGAGAGATTGTAGCTGCCCTGACGGGTGAACAGTACGGGGTCGTTGTTGGCATAGGCGTAAAGGCTTAAAGTGCAGTCGTTAAACCTACCCGAATACTCCTCGCCTTTCACGTCATAGTCAAACGCCACCGTTATATCCTCGCAACACATATAAAGCACGTCGTCATCATATCTGAACTCTATTCCGCACTCCGTAAAGTTATCCGAGCAGATGACGTCATAGTTGCCCAGGGGCGGCAACGTCGCCGAAGAACCCTTAAGGTATACCCTGTCGAAATCACCTTCCAGATTAATCATCTGATTAATCGCCTCGTCGCCGCCTACGATGACGAGCACGTCTGCACTTTGAGTGACGTGCTTGGGCACTCCCTCCGTATTAGGGAGGACAATAAGCACACAGCCGTCGCTATTGCTTATTACTGCGTAACCGCCATCCGTCGCAGGGGCAAACACTACGGAGCTACCCTTGCCGTAAGTCGGCGTAACAGTCATACATAAGGCGATGATTGCCGTTAAGCCGACTAAAATGCACCTGACCTTGTTTTTAAGGTTGATTTTATCGGTTAACGCAAGCACGAGAATTATAAACGGTATGTATATCCACACCCCGAAATTGCCGTAAATTACGGCGTTTTCCACCCCGCTCGACAGGATGATATTGATTACAAATTGCAGCGGAACGGTTGCAATATTTAAGAGCAGCGGTGCGCTGAACGGCAAAATCAGGCATATTATCATAACCGCAAACAGCACTACGTACAGGGCGGATATGAGCGGTATGAAGATTAAATTCAGTATTATCCCTGCCCAGGAGATATAGCCGAACGACGACATTAAAACGGGTATGGTGGCAAATTGAGCCGACCAGCCCGAGGCAACGCCGTCACGCAGTTTATAGGGCAGAAATCCGAGTATAGCACTCAGGTTTTTTTGTAAAAGAAGTATGCCCAGCACCGCCGAAAAGGAGAGGATAAACCCCACTTCGAAAAGAGATAGCGGATTGATTAAAAGTATTATTATTGCAGCTATGGAAATGCCGTTCAACGCATCATATCTGCGGTGCAAACAGCTTGCTAAAGCCGTTACGGTACACATTATCGCCGCACGAACAGAGGACGAAGTAAACCCGCATACGCCTGCAAACAAAAAGATAATTACAACCCTGATGATAGCCGAAAGGTAACGGTTTATCGGCGTCTTTTTAAGAAGGGCGGACATTGCGGCATAGATTACGCCTATATGCAGACCCGACACGGCGAACACGTGGGCTATTCCTCCGCCCCTGAAGGCAGAGATTGTTCCCGACGAAACCATATCGGCGTTGCCCGTCAAAAGCGCAAGCGCAACCGAAGCCGTCTCACCGTCAAGACAAGAGTACAGCAGTTCCTCTATTTTATATGCAATTTCACCGAAGAGCGAAAAGCAATATTTTGCCTGCAGACTTCCTGCAACTATGCAGGAGTATTTAACGCCCTTAGCCGCATAGTAATTGACCGAACCGTCCGAAATGAAGGACAGTGTTTCAGGTTGGGAATATAGGCTTACTTCATATCCCCTCCTGCAATACTCGCCTGCGTTCTCCATAAGGTAGGCAACGAGTTTACCGCTGACCCGGGTATCGCCGAAGCGTACGTTACTCAACACTATGTAGCGTGTACCCTTTGAGGTCAGACCGACCTCGGTCACCTTGCCGTAAATCATTACGGCGTCGTCGATAAACACGTCGCTGTTGCAGTAATTGAAGATTACAATTGCTGCGTACAGCACACCTGTCGTAAAGACGGCAATAAATGAAAATACCTTAATTACAAGGCTAATTCTCTTAAATTTTATACCGCAAAATACGCAAAAACACAGTAATACAGCTACGGGCAACAGCGACCAGATTATACTGAAACTGAAATACTTGGCTACGGCGGCAAAGATTATGCCTGCTACGAGCGACAGGGCGTACAATAACGGAAGACGGATATTGAACGGCTTTTTCATATTATCTTTCCGACAATTGTACCACTAAACACTCTTTAAGTCAACTTAGGTGACGGTAAACATTAAAACGAGCCTGTCAGCAGCCTAAGAATTCAACGCCCTTTAACATCACATCGTTGACCGTGTCGTTTACAAGGGAGTAGGTTATTATCTTACCACTCCTTTCACACTTGACTATACCGAGATTTTTAAGCAGTCTTAACTGGTGCGAAACCGTCGTCTGGTTGATATCCAACACCCTCGACAAATCGGTCACGCACATCTCTGAGATGGCTAACGCTGAAAGCATACGCACACGTGTAGGGTCGGCAAACACCCCGAAAAAGCAGGTTATACTGTCAAGAACGTCCCCTTGCGGTACGTATTCCTCCACCAACTCTTTAGTACGTCTGTCCAAAAGCATCATTTCACGCATAAGCGCAACCTCCTATATACATTATATAGGTTGATATGACCGTGCGTCAATATGTGGTTTTAGCTTATTTTGTCATAAAATATATATAAAGGTTATTTATTTACGATATCTGTTACGGTGTAGCCTGCGTCGGTAATAACCTTGGTTAACACCTCGTCGGAGATCTCCTCACGGCTTCTGACTATTGCAAGCTTTTTCTTTAACTTTACGTCGGCAGACACCACGCCCTCTACCGCAGAAAGAGCCTTCTCCACCCTTGCGGCGCAGTGCTCGCAACACATTCCCTCAACGCTAATGAGTTTTTTCATATAATTATCCTCCTCAATTTTTTCAGTCTGATTATTTGCAGCGTTATTATCACCAACGCTTAATTTCTTGTTTTTGTACAAAAGCAGCCTTAACGCATTGCCTACGACGAAGAGAGAACTTAACGACATACACAGCGCTCCCCACATAGGGTTGAATGAAACGCCTGCAAACGATAGCGCACCTGCCGCAACGGGAATCATAATGACGTTGTAGAAAAACGCCCAGAAAAGGTTTTGCTTAATATTTCTCACCGTCGCTCTGCTTAGGTCAATCGCAGTGTCGAGAGCACGCAGATCCCTTCCGATTAAGACGACGTCTGCACTGTCGATTGCCACGTCGCTGCCGCCGCCTACGGCTATGCCTACGTCCGCCGCCTTAAGGGCAGGGCTGTCGTTTATGCCGTCGCCTACCATTGCAACCGTTCCGCCTATCTTCTGCATATTATCGACCATACGCAGTTTGTCTTCGGGCAGAACCTCGGCGACAAAGTCGTCGATGCCCACGCTTTGGGCAACAGCCTGTGCCGCAACAGCATTATCGCCAGTCAACATTGCCACCCTGAAATTTCTCTCCTTAAGCAGTGCTACCGCCTCTGCGCTCGTCGGCTTGATCTCGTCTGCGACGGCAAACAGGGCTAAAACCCTCTTATCGTCCGCAAGATATACCACCGTCTTGCCCTGCGAGGAGAGTTTCTGTGCGGAATTTTTAACGTCCTTTGCAATCTTTATATCTGCAATTAACGCTGAATTACCCAGCCTGTATCCCGTACCTTTATAGGTTGCTCTGGCACCCTTGCCTACTATATACTCAAAGTCGTCTACAGTCTCGGAGCAATTGCAATAAGCCGAAATACACTTTGCCAGGGGGTGGTTGGAGTTGTTCTCTATCGCCCCTGCAACCATTAAAACTTTGTCCCTGTCCGTACCGAATAAAACCAGGTCGGACACGGCAGGTTTGCCCTCGGTAAGCGTTGCCGTTTTATCCAACAGCACACAGTTTATATCCCTCGTCTTTTGCAGGGCTTCGGCGTCTTTGTAGAGTACGCCGAGGGACGCTCCCTTGCCCGTAGCCGTCATTATTGCGACAGGCGTGGCAAGCCCTAAGGCACACGGGCAGGACACTACAAGAACGGAGATTGCATAGGTTACGCAGTGGTCTGCGTTAAACCCACCGTCTATAAGCATCCAGATTAAAAAGGTTATTAAGGATATTGCACATACCGCAGGGACGAATATACCTGCAACCCTGTCGGCAAACTTCTGAATAGGGGCTTTTGACGCACCTGCCTGCCTGACCATTTTAATTATCTGCGAAAGGACTGTATCGCCCCCGACCTTGCTTGCACGAACCTTTATCAAGCCGTCAGAGTTGACCGATGCGGTGGTTACGAAATCGCCCTCGGTGACCTCTACGGGCATGCTCTCGCCCGTGATTGCCGACTTATCTAAAAAGGCGTGACCTTCTACCACTTCGCCGTCGACAGGGACGTAGTCACCCTGCATTACAACGACTATATCCCCGCACTTAACCGATTTTGCAGGTATATTTTTGCGTTCGCCGTCCACCTCTATCGTCACGGTGTCGGGCGCAAGGCGGAGTAGCTTTTCAATCTCCTGTCCCGTCTTTTTCTTGGACTTCTCCTCAAGCCATTTACCGATGTCGACAAGCGTTAAAATCATTGCCGCACTCTCGAAATAGAGGTGAGAGTTGGCAAGAGTTATATTGAAGAATGCAAGTATTGTCAGGACGAGGGAATATACAAAAGATACCCCCGAGCCCAGCGACACAAGCGTATCCATATTGGGCACCTTTTTTATCAGCGCCATAAAGCCCCTTGTGAAATACTTGTAATTGATGCCGAGCACCGCCGCCGAGAGTATGCCCTGGGCAAGATTTACCCACTTTGCATTTTCACCGAGCTGCACGATATGCGGCAATACCATTGCAAGGAACATTATCGGCACGAGCAGGCAGAGCGATATTATAAAACGCATTAACAGATTTTTATCGCTTGCCTCCTGCTTTTGTGCAGGTGCTTCCCCCTCCGGGTAGATGCCGTAACCTAAATCTTCCACACAGCCGAATATCTGCTCTTCGGTTACCAGATTTTCGTCGAAGTCAATCCTCATAGACCTGCCCATAAGACTTACTTCGACTGCGTTTACGCCGTTTAGTTTTGACAGGGTATTTTCTATACCTGAAGAGCATGCCGAACACGTCATGCCCGTTATATCGTAATTTTTAACCATACTTAACCCTTATTTCATAAGTTTTTGAAGGAGGTCGACAAGTTCGTCAACCACCTCGTCGTTGCCCTGACGGATATTCTCCGCAACGCAGGTGCGGACGTGGGAGGCAAGCAGAACCTTGTTAAAACTGTTTAACGCAGCACTGACCGCCGCAACCTGCGTCAACACGTCGGCGCAATAGGCGTTGTTTTCCACCATATTCTGTATGCCCCTGACCTGACCTTCAATGCGTTTTAACCTGTTTAATAAATCTTTAAGCTCTTCGGGCGACCTGACTTTAACTTTAGTCTGACAGTCGCAACATTGAGTACAGCATTTTTCTGACATATGATAACCTCGTATACCCCTCTCGGGTATTTCTTTTGACTGTATTATATACCCGTATGGGGTATATGTCAAGAGTTTATTTAAAAATACTTTAATCCAACGTTATCATTTAGCTCGTGCCGACTTCGTCGGGGCGAACCTGACGGAGGTTCTTACTCTTCTTTTAGCAACGAAAATCCCCCAAACGACGAAAGCCATTCGGGGGATTTTGGCGCAGAGAAGAGGATTCGAACCTCCGTACGTATTCCTACGTAACACGATTTCGAGTCGTGCGCATTCGACCACTCTGCCATCTCTGCAACACAATATTAATTTTATATCAAATCCGCTTAAATTACAAGCGTTTTTGCTTCTAATTGCATAAAATTTTTGCGTAATTTATACTTTAATCAGAAAAATTAGTACTGCTGCTGCAGTTTTAATCTATCCGTTCGGGCGGTTTATTGTCAAATCTATTACCTCTTATATACTGCGGTGACGTAATTAATGTGTTCAAAGGCTGACATTTCGTCGTCGTTCTTCCCTTCGAAGTACGTGCTTTGTATATCCCGTTCGGTCATAAGCTCGTAGATTAAAAAGCCGTTTTCTTCTAAGAGCTTTTCAAGCTGTTTATTGGCAAAGCAGGACTTCATTCCCTCGCCGCCTGCAGCCGCCATGGCGAGCATATTCTGCACCCTTCTCACCTTGGACGAGAACAGATTTTCGTCGGCGTAGTCGAACACGACCGTACTGCCCTCCGCCGAGATATCCGCAATACCTTTCAACGTGTCGGCAATCTGTTCTTCGGTTAAATAATAGCTGACCCCAAGCCACGAAAAGAAGGTCTTTTTCCTGGGGTCGAAGCCTGAGGCAAGCAATTTTTGCGCTAAATTGTCAACCGCAAAATCTACGGGTACGAAATGAAGGTTGTCGGGTACGGTTAACCCTGCCCTGTCTATCCTCGCCCTCTTGTCGGCTTGAGTTGCAGGGTGGTCTACCTCGAATACGTCAAACCTGTTTAAAAACTCCCGCTCCCTCAGGGCAAAGGTATCCAGCCCTGCGCCTAAGATTACGTACTGACTTGTACCCGTCATCACCGCAGTTTTTAAGGCGTCTTCGCAGAATTTTGCCCTCGCTACGGGCGTGGGCGCAAGCTGTGTATTGACAAGGTATTTTAAAGTTTCTTCACCACTTTTAAACTCTCCCTTTTTGTCGGGTGCAAAGAAGTCGAGACCGCCTATAACGTAACCGCACATAGCCTTATACTCCTCATCGCTGAACAGCCTTTTTGCAACGCCGTCTGCAAATACGGGTTCTTTTGCGTTCTCGGTATGGTATGCCCTTGCAAAAGCCGACATAAGTGCGGTTAAACTCGCTTTATTCTCAATCATAAACACTCCTCTCTATCCATAGCTATTATATATATTATACCATATTTTGGCATAAAAAGCAAGTTAAGCGAAGTCAGCGGCATAGTTATACATTTTTCACAATTAAAACGGCTTTCGTCGCTTGAAATATGGCTATGTTAATGCTATAATTATTATTATATTGAAAGGTCTTTTCAGGGGGTGTTTCCGCTTGAGATTGTTAAAACAGATATTCAGCAAATTCTTTATTGTCGCTCTGCTGCTTGTACTGCAAGTGGCGCTGATAGTTGTATTCTTTTTCCTTTTAAACGTTCTCTTTACTCCGTTTATCATAATTGAGATCATCATAGGATTTCTGGTGGTTTTATTCATTATTAATAAGGAAGATCAGCCTGAATTTAAAGTGCCGTGGCTGGTATTGATTTTATGCCTTCCGCTGTTCGGCGTCGTATGCTATCTGCTGTTCGCAAACCCCAGGCTTACAAAAAAACAGTATAAACGCCTGTTCGCCATTCACGAACAGACAAAAGGTTACGTAACCCCGTCCGAAGAAGAGGTTGAAAGGTTAGAAACTCAGTGCCCCGACTTTAGCGGAATTGACAGGTATTTGCATAAAAATTGCTACCTTTGCGGTCACTTTGACAGCAGAGTAACCTATTTTAAATGCGGTGAGGAGTTCTTCCCCGACCTATTAGCTCAGCTGGATAAAGCCGAAAAGTTCATCTTTATGGAATACTTTATCTTAGCCGAAGGTAAAATATGGGATAGTATTCACGAGATATTAAAGCGTAAGGTTGAACAGGGCGTTGAAGTCAGAATTCTCTATGACGATATAGGTACTTCAGGGTTACAGAGGACGGAGTATTACCGTACATTGAGAAAGGAAGGCATCAAGTGCTATAAATTCCACTCCTTCCGCCCTATTGTTTCGGGTGTTTACAACTACCGTGACCACCGCAAAATTACCGTTATCGACGGCAAAGTGGGTTACACGGGCGGAATTAATATCGGCGACGAATACGCCAATATCGTGCATAAATTCGGGTACTGGAAGGACACTGCGATCAAAATCGAAGGACCTGCTGTCGCAAGCCTCAGCGTTATGTTTTTACAGCTGTACGACTTGACCGCAAAGGAGGCTTCAGATTATTCCTCTTACCTCGACTGCGAATATCAGAAGTTCGACGACGGCGGTTACGTCTTCCCCTTCGGCGACGGTCCCAAACCCTACTACGGGGAGCTTATCGGCGAAAACAATTTTATAAATATGATTAACGCCGCAAAGAGGTACGTGTATATCACTACACCCTACCTCATCACGGATCACACCCTGACGACGGCTATAAAGAATGCGGCGTACAGGGGCGTTGACGTGAGAATTATCGTACCCCACGTTCCCGATAAAAAGATTATTTTTAATATTACCCGCTCCAAATTCCCTTCGCTTATGAAGGCAGGCGTTAAAATTTATGAATATACCCCGGGCTTTATCCACGCAAAGAGCGTTCTGGTGGACGACGAAATTGCCTTTGTCGGCACGATTAACTTCGATTACAGAAGCCTTGTTCACCACTTTGAGTGCGGTGCGGTAATGTATAAAACGCCTTGCATTAAGGATATTAAAGAAGATTTGGAACGTTCCATGACAATTTCAACTTTAGTAACCAAAGAGAACTATAAGCAGAACGGTTTCGTTCGGTTTATCAACAGTTTATTGGGGGTAGTAACGCCTATGTTGTAATTAACATAAAAATTAAAAACGGGTTGATAAGATTTAAAGTCTTACCAACCCTTATTTTTTATCCCGTCAACTTGTTGCGGAAGGTCTGCATAATTCTGCTCTCTATTCGTGAGACCTGAACCTGCGATACCCCGAGGCTCTCAGCCACTTCCGCCTGCGTCATATCCCTGAAATACCTCAGCATAATGACCTTTTTATCCCTTTCGGGCAGGTCGGCAATTGCCGAACGCAGCTCTAACACGTCTAAAAGCTCATCCTGCTTATCGTCGACGGGGAGCTTGTCTAACAGCAATTTGGACTTCTCGTCCTTATAGTCGCCCTGAGCATAGATGGACACCGGCATTCGGGAGGAGCCCATGGTAAATACTACCTCGCTGGGGGACATACCGAATTTTTCTGCAATTATCTTTATAGACGGCTGAACGCCGTTGGTTGCGGTATATTCCTCAACGAATGCGTTAATCTGCTTAGCCTGCGCCTTGATCGCACGTGAGACCTTAATACTTCCGTCGTCACGCATAAAGCGTTTAATCTCCCCCGAAATCATAGGCACTGCGTAGGTCGAAAACCTTACGTTATAACTTTCGTCAAAGCCTGTTATCGCCTTTAACAGCCCCATTGAGGCAAGCTGAAACAAATCGTCATACTCCACCCCTTTATTGAGATAGCGTTTGACGATTGACTTGATGAGGTTTGTGTTTTCGGAGAGAAGTCGTTCCTTTGCCTGGTTATCACCCTTTTTTGCCTTGCGTATGAGTTGGTTACACGTCTGTTGGTCAAGCATTCTCTACTTCCGGTTTAAAGCATTTTACCATATAGACTACGGTACCCTCGCCCTCAACCGAATTTACTCGGAATTCGTCCATAAACGTCTGCATAATGGTAAATCCCATGCCGGAACGCTCGTCGTCGGGCAGCGTGGTATAAAAGGGCTGCACCGCTTTCTCTATGTCGGGTATGCCCTTCCCCGTATCGCTAATCTTTATATGTATGCGTTCCTCTTCCACCTCGCATTCAATCGTTATTATGCCTAAATTGCCCCTGTACGCATGTACGGTGCAGTTTGTTACCGCTTCGGATACGGCAGTTTTTACGTCGGATAAATCGGAGACGGTGGGGTTTAATTCAAGGCAAAACGCCGCTACGGCGTCCCTTGCAAAAGCCTGGTTCTGCGGCAAAGAATAAAATTGCAGTTTTAAATAGTTTTTCGTCATCTCTATTCCGCCTTAGGTATCAACGTGTATATACCGCTTAAATTTAATATCTTGTCAGCTGCATTGTTGGGGGATTCTACGTACAACGGAATATTAAGCCTTGCTGCCTTTTTGTACCTGCCTATTAAAAAGCCTATGCCCGTCGAATCCATAAACTCAACCTGCGAGAGGTTAATTACTATTTTTTTTACGGTTGCATTGCTGTCTATCAGCTTATCACAGCGCAAACGCACCGCTTGTGCGGAGTATTCGTCCATCTCGCCTACGAGCTTTATATAAAGCACTCCGCCTGCTACTCCTTCAGTTATCTTCATTAACTTATGCCCCTTGTCGGTTTTCCTCTATGATACCTTACGACTAAATCAATAATTTGACTTTATATGTATTTTTTGCGGAATTTAAGTCGAAAACGTCAATTTAAACACTGCAAAAAAATTAATAAAATTTAAAAAAATAAGCTTGAAAAATACTTGACAAAAAAAGTGTGTTATATTATTATATACAAGCGTTGTGTGGAAATCACCTCGGCGCTGATGAGGGCCTTTAGCTCAGTTGGTTAGAGCGGTCGGCTCATAACCGATTGGTCCGCGGTTCGAGTCCGTGAAGGCCCACCACTTAAATTTTGTGCTTAGCTTTTGTCGGTACGGCGTTGACTCGAAACGCAGGTTCGCCCCACCGCTTACGGTGGCACGAGCACGAAAGTGCGAAGTAGTCCGTGAAGGCCCACCACTTAAATTTTGATTTTAGCGGCAACGTTTTAATATTTTTGGCCCGATAGCTCAGTTGGTTAGAGCGCCAGCCTGTCACGCTGGAGGTCGACGGTTCGAGCCCGTTTCGGGTCGCCAAAACCTTTAAGCACCTTTATAGGTGCTTAAATACGCCTTGGTAGCTCAGTTGGTAGAGCGGAGGACTGAAAATCCTTATGTCGGCGGTTCGATTCCACCCCAAGGCACCACTTAAATTTTTAAGCGGTTATGCTGGTGTAGCTCAGTTGGTAGAGCAGCTGATTTGTAATCAGCCGGTCGCGGGTTCAAGTCCAGTCACCAGCTCCACTACACTTACCCCCGTTTAATCGGTAAACTTAATATTTTGGGCGGATTGCAGAGTGGCCAAATGCATCAGACTGTAAATCTGACGTCTCCGACTTCGGTGGTTCGAATCCACCTCCTCCCACCACAAATAAGACTTTGACACATCGTCAAGGTCTTATTTGTTATTTGGTCGGAGGTCCACTTTCGAACCAGCCAGTTCGCCCATTAGCTCTGCTAATGACTAACCGAGGGGACCCCTTCAGGGGTTTCGGCAAAACACACCTCCTCCCCTTATCGTCAAGGTCTTATTTGTTATGTGGTCGGAGGTAGCTCCGAGAAACGCCGTGTAGTTTGCCCCGTTGCTCTGCAACGGCACGAGCACTTTAGTGCAAAGTAATCCACCTCCTCCCACCAATTTTACCGCTTTGCTGAAGCCTTTCCCTCCCGCATTTATTTAAGCATTGACATATATTCTTTAAATTACTATAATTATTACATCTGTAAATAAGGTAAAAAAATTATGAACGAACTTGAGTTAAAAGAAATTTGGCAACAGGAAGAGAATATTGCTCATATCAAAGGCTGGGATTTTTCTCATCTGGACGGTAGGTTTGAAGAGGAAAACGACTTGCCTTGGGCCTATCGCAAGATTGTTGAAAAGTATTTAAAAGACGAACACGTTCTTTTGGATTATGACACAGGTGGCGGAGAGTTTTTACTATCTTTAAACCACCCCGCTAAAAACACTTGTGCAACAGAAGGCTATAAACCCAACGTAGAGCTATGCAAAAACGTATTGCTACCTTTAGGAATTAATTTTAAGTAATGTAGCTCCTCTTCCAATATACCTTTTACAGACGAAACCTTTGATATAATTATCAACAGACACGGCGAATTTGACCCCAAAGAGATACACCGTCTGCTCAAAAAGGGTGGAATATTTATAACCGAACAGGTTGGTTCGGAGAATAATCAAGACCTTGTTCAATCCGTTCTGCCTGACACCCCAAAACCTTTTCCTAATATGAATTTAAGCGAGCAGAGGCAGAATTTTTTAAACGTTGGTTTTAGTATTTTAGAGGAAAACGAAGCGTTCAGACCGATAAAGTTTTATGACGTAGGCGCATTTGTGTGGTATGCCCGTATAATTGAATGGGAATTTCCAAACTTTTCAGTGGAAAAATGTTTTGACAAACTGTTGAATTTACAAAAACTTATTGAAGAAGAAGGCAAAATTCAAGGTACTATTCACCGCTTTTTACTCGTTGCTAAAAAATAACTGCGATAGATGCCAAATTGTTTTTGTTCGGTTTATGTTGAATAGTTGATTTTGTTATATAAAATAAGTGTATATGGAAGACAGGAATATTATTGGTAAGCATGTTAGGGTGACTGTGGATAGAAAGATGGGGTCTGTACACCCCAAGCACCCCGATATTATCTACGGTGTTAATTACGGGTTTATTGAGGGAATTATAGGCGGCGACGGTGAAGAGCAAGACGCCTATATTTTAGGCGTTGACAAGCCCGTTGATTACTTTGACGGGATTGTAATTGCAATTATCGAACGCCTGAACGACAATGAAACAAAGTGGATTGTTGCGCCTGAAAACGTTAATTACTCGGACGAAGAAATAATTAATATGACTTTATTTCAGGAAAGGTTTTTTAAAACACGTATAATAAGATAACGGGCGAAGTCGGAAGGATATAAACCTAACAAGGTTGGATTTGGCATTATTGAGCAAGACGAGTTTCGACAAATGTGATAAAATGAGTTATTATAACAAAACAAGACCTTGACTTTTCGTCAAGGTCTTGTTTTGTACATATGTTCAACCGTTTTATAAGTCGGTTTATCCATTAAAAGCTGCGGAATACCCGTTTAACTTTTTACTTTTGATTGTTATAATACTCCTTTGTATATATGTATACGTACTCCTCTTTACCCGAATCGGTGTCCCCGTGGGAAGTACAATCCCAACGCAACGTTACGCTTCCGCCTTCAACCTCGGATAAAAGCAGATAGTTTTCTTGTATATAAAAGCCGATTAACTCCCCGTTATCTACCAATAAGATTTCGGGAACAATCTTAACCTCTGTGATAGATACGTCGTCATAAAAACTTTCGTAATATTCTCTGTAATAATGCTTTAAGTAATACTTATTGGCTTGCTCCATAAGTCTTTCAACCGTAGCATCATCGTATAATACTTTTTCAACTTTCCACTCATACTTTGACAATTCTCTTGTCTCCTGAGTAAGCGTATATAAATAAGTTCCTTCGCTCATACAATCCCCCTAAAATTAACAATTTCCCTGCTTTTATTTTACAATATTATTTTTGCAATTGCAATAGTTAATTTTAAATTATTCTATTATTTTTAAATAAACTGTAAACGCATGACAGCCTGTGTTTCAGGCAGTTATTTTTTGTTTACATACAACACAAAAAACGCAAGTTGAAATGTTTCAACTTGCGTTTTTTGTGGCGCAGAGAAGAGGATTTGAACCTCCGGACGGGTATTAGCCGTCACACGATTTCCAATCGTGCGCCTTAAACCACTCAGCCATCTCTGCATCGTGCTTTTTGAAGCTTTATTATAATATTAAATTGTAAGAAAAAAATCAAGCAATTTTACCCGCCATTTTATTTTTTGTGATTATTTTATTACACCGCACAGGCTTAACACCCATAAAACCACAAAGGCAAGCGAGATAACAAGACAGACTGTTCCGACGATAAACAGCTTTTTATTCTGCCCCGTTTTGGTTATTTTAAAGATTATCGGAACTATTCCCACGACGAAAAAGCTGAGCGCAAACAACGAAAAAGATACCCTTCTGTTGACGATGACTTCCACAAGGTTAAACACCTCGCAAAGCAGAGCAATCACCGTTGCGCAGAGCATACCTATCTGTTCAACCGTATACCCCTTCTCCTCTTTCGGCTCTTCGATATATTCAAACTTCTCCTCGTTTTCCATAGTGCAATACCTCTGCTTTTAATTTTACTACAATTATGGAGTAATGTCAATATTTAATTATTTTCCCAAAGGGGTTGAAAAGGTTTAAAAACGTGTTATAATAATGTATAGTTTAAGGAGACATTTTATGGATAATTCTTGTATGAGAGCGTTAACCTACGGACTGTTCGTGGTTACTGCAAAAGAAAACGGATTTGATAACGGCTGTATAACCAACACCGTACAGCAGGTTACTACCTCCCCCAATATGATTACGCTGGCGGTAAATAAGGCTAACCACACCCACGGAATGATTATGAGGACGGGCGAGTTCTGCGTGAGCGTCATCTCCGAAAAGGCTGATTTTGAAGTCTTTAAAAGGTTTGGCTTCCAGAGCGGAGCTGACGTAGACAAGTTTGCCGGTTATAGCCAGGCTAAGAGGGCGGAAAACGGACTTTACTACGTGACCGAGGGCACCAACGCTTATATTTGCGCAAAGGTCGTAAGTTGCGTCGACTTCCCCACCCACACCCTGTTTATCGCAGAGGTTATAGACGGGCAGACCTTGACAAAGGACCCCTCCGCAACATATGCCTACTACCACTCTTCAATTAAACCTCAGCCCCAGAAGGCGACTAAAACCGTGTGGAGATGTTCAATCTGCGGTTACGAATACGAGGGCGAGGAACTGCCCGACGACTTCGTCTGCCCTCTGTGCAAACACGGTAAAGAAGATTTTGTTAAGGTTACCGTTTAAAAGCAAGTTTTTAAACAGGCAGAACCTACCAAATTACTATTCACCTACTGAATATTTATACATATAAGCGCATAATGATTGACAAATTATGCGCTTTTGCCTATAATTGAATGAATAAAAAGTTTAAGTATTAAAAGTTAAGAAGGTTATAAAATGCTTACGTTAGATAAGGTGTATCACGCCCATTACGTTCTGAAAGACGCTATACGTGAAACCGATATAATTTACTCACCCGTACTCTCCGCTCAATGCGGCGCTAAAATCTTTTTAAAAACCGAGAATTTACAGATTACCGGTTCGTTCAAGGTCAGGGGTGCTTACTATAAAATATCCCAGCTCTCCGAAGAGGAAAAGGCGAAAGGCGTTATCGCCTGTTCCGCAGGCAACCATGCCCAGGGCGTTGCGCTTGCCTCGGAAAAGTTCGGCATTAAGTCGATAATCTGTATGCCCGACGGCGCACCCATCTCCAAGGTGGAGGCAACCAAGAGCTACGGTGCGGAGGTCGTGCTCGTCCCCGGCGTGTACGACGATGCACATAACGAGGCGGAGAGGTTAAAGGACGAAAAGGGTTATACCTTTATTCATCCCTTTGACGACGAGGACGTCATCGCAGGTCAGGGCACTATCGGTCTTGAGATTATGGACCAGCTCAAAGACGCAGACGCAGTCGTCGTACCTATCGGCGGCGGCGGACTTATCTCCGGCGTAGCGTTTGCAATCAAGTCGCTTAACCCCAAAATCAAGGTCTACGGCGTTCAGGCGGACGGCGCACCCTCTATGCTAAATTCGGTTGAACATAAGCATATAGAGACTCTCCCCTCCGTCTCCACTGTGGCTGACGGTATCGCCGTTAAAGAGCCCGGCAAACTCACGTTTGAAATGTGCTCTAAGTACGTTGACAAAATCGTATCGGTTACAGACGATCAGGTGTCAGCCGCTATTCTTGCATTGATTGAAAAACAGAAGATGATTGCCGAGGGCGCAGGCGCTGTTTCGCTTGCGGCGGTAATGTTCGGTAAGATCCCCGATATCAAGGACAAAAAGGTCGTCTGCCTCATCTCGGGCGGTAACATTGACGTTACTATTTTATCGAGGGTTATTAACCGTGGTCTTTTAATGGGCGGAAGACAGTGTTCGCTCACGCTCGAGCTTATGGATAAACCCGGTCAGCTTGTTGGCGTTTCCGAAATAATCGCAAAGTGCGGAGGCAACGTAACCGCCGTTCTGCACGAGAGAACCAACGAGGGCACCGCCATCAACGGCTGTTACCTTAAGATGCAGATTGAAACAAAGGACTTTGAACAGATTAAACTCATAAAAGACACGCTTAAAAATAACGGATTTAAGCTGGTTGACTAAGACAGTTCAGGAGATAATTATGAAGACAGTTGAAACAAAAAACGCACCTGCGGCAATTGGCCCCTACTCCCAGGCAAAGATTTTTAATAATATGGTTTTCACAAGCGGTCAGATCCCCGTTAACCCTGCAACGGGAGCAATAGAAGCTACGGATATCGAGGGACAGACCGAACAGGTCTGCAAGAACGTTGCCGCCGTCTTAGAGGCTGCAGGCACTTCCATTGATAAGGTGGTTAAGACGGTTTGCTTCCTTGCTGACATCGCCGATTTTGCGGCGTTTAACGCAGTCTACGCAAAGTATTTCACCTCCGCACCCGCCAGAAGCTGTGTAGCGGTTAAAGATATTCCCAAAGGTTGCCTTGTCGAAGTCGAGGCAATAGCTGAGATATAATTGCCTCTTTTGTAACAAGTCGGGTGAATTGTAACTGAATGCTATTACAAAAAAGGCTAATCATTTGACATTGTTCTCATAATGGTTTATAATTCTACGTACAATCAGTTTACAATTTTTAACATTTATTTTTGAGAGGATAGTATTTTTATGAAAACCGCAATTGTAACAGACAGTAACAGCGGAATTACCCAGAAAGAGGCTAAAGAGCTTGGTATTTTCGTCGTACCCATGCCCTTTTTAATAGACGGCGAACAGTATTTCGAGGACATCTCTCTTTCGCAGGCGGAGTTCTACGAAAAGCTGAAGAGCGATGCTAACGTCTCCACCTCTCAGCCCAGCGCCTTCGACGTCGGCGAGCTCTGGACGGAAATTTTAAAAGATTACGACAAAATTATTCATATTCCTATGTCCAGCGGACTTTCCCAGACCTGCGCAACGCTCGATAACCTTGCAAAGACGGAATTCGCAGATAAGGTTTACGTCATAGACAATCAACGCATCTCCATAACGCAGAGACAGTCGGTTATGGATGCAATCGCTATGGTTAAGGAAGGCAAGACGGCTGAAGAGATAAGGGATTACCTTATGGAAACCAAGATGCAGTCTTCCATCTATATTATGGTCGATACGCTTAAGTACCTTAAAAAGGGCGGAAGATTAACCCCTGCCGTAGCTGCAATCGGCACGCTGCTCAAGATTAAACCCGTGCTCACCATTCAGGGCTTTAAGCTTGACCAGTTTGCAAAGGTAAGAAAGCTTGCAGACGCCAAAAAGACCATGATCTCTGCCCTTATCAAGGACTTTGACGAGAGATTTGCAGACCTGAGAAAGGCTGGCAAAATGACCATCTGCGTTGCTCATACGGAAAACTTCGAAGAAGCCGAAATCTTTGCAGAAGAATTGAAGGCTACGTTCCCCGACGTTGAGTTTACTTTTATAAACTCACTCTCGCTCAGCGTTTCCTGCCATATCGGCCCCGGTGCGCTTGCCTGCGCTGCTACTATAAAATACTGATAAAAACAGTCCGCTCCGATTTGCAGGGAACGGACTTTTTATAAATATTTATCTACGCTAAATGCGTTATAAGGGAGAACAAATGAAAACTATAATTGTAACAGACAGCAACTGCGGAATTACCGTAGATTATGCAAAAGAGTTGGGCATTGAAATTCAGCCCACCCCCGTTTTAATCAACGGAGAACAGTACTTTGAAGAAGAGGGCTTTACCCAGGCACGTTTCTACGAGAGCCTCAACGACGACAGTACTACCGTCGCAACCTCTCAGCCCAACCCCTACGACGTTGCAGAGCGCTTCCGCAGACTGTTAAAGACGTACGACAACATTATCTACCTCCCCCTCTCCAGCGGACTTTCCGAGACGGGACTAACCATTAAGAAAATGGCGGAGACCGAAGAGGAGTTCAAAGGCAGGGTTTACGCCCTTGACAACCACAGAGTTTCGGTTACTCAGAAGCAGACCGTGTTCGACGCCCTTAAAATGCTTGAAGAGGGCAAGAGCGCTAAAGAGGTCTACGACTGGCTCAACGAGACGAGTACGATATCTTCGATTTATATTGCGGTAGGCACTTTGAAATTCCTTAAAAAGAGCGGAAGATTAACCCCCGCCGTCGCTGCAATCGGTACACTGCTCAAGATTAAACCCGTGCTTCAGATTCAAGGTCAGGTTCTCGACCAATACGCAAAGGTCAGAAAGCTTTCCGACGCTAAGACGACGATGATTAACGCACTCAAAAACGACCTCGAAGGACGTTTTAAACCCTACCGTGACGCAGGTAAGATGGTAATTGCCGTTGCCCACACCAACTGCCTGGACGACGCAAATAAGTTTGCGGAAGAGTTAAAAGTTGCCTTCCCTGACTGCGAGCTTCGCTTTGTTGACCCCCTGTCCCTATCGGTTGCCTGCCACATCGGCCCCGGTGCGCTTGCCTGCGCTTGCAGCATCAAGTATTGAGTTGACTGTATAGTACTTTGAGTTGTAAATCAGCCCTAATACCAGACTGTTGATCATCAGGTAACACCAGAGCAGAAAGACTATTACCGCAGTAATAGCACCGTAGAGCCTTTGCGGATTGGAAAACTGCATGTAGACGGTAAAGCCGATTGCACAGAATATCCACAGTATTACGGTCAGCAACGCACCTCCGCTTGCCTGAGAAAAATTCAGCTTGTACGGACAGGCAAAGACGTTTAAAAAATAGGCTGCAAAGTACGCAAACATTGTTAAAAATATAATTGTAATTGCCTCGGCTAAAAGTCGGGGCATTATATTTTCCAGCACGTTTACGCCGATAAACGGAGTTACTGCAACCAGGGCAAAAATCAACAGAATGGCAAATACCGCAAACAGGGCGTTTATGCGCAGTTTTATTGCATTGGTTTTGACGTTTGAATCAAAGATAATCTCCCCGCTCCTCCTTAAATGATAGAAAAAATTGGTCGACGACCAGAGCGAGGTTAAAATAAGTATGAGCGTTGCGCTGCCCGTAGCCGTTACCGCCGCCTGCTGCAGCGTGGAGATTACGGGTTGAATAAAAGAAAATAAATCTTCGGGCAGAAATCTTGTTAAATCTACGTCGCCTACGATTAACGCAAGCCAGAATAAAAAGGGCGTGACCGACATCAGAAAAAAATATACAAGCGTACCCGAAAGGGTTGTGAAGCGTTTATCCGAATAAAACTTGAACTCGTTTAGTATTGTTCGCATATATATATTTTTGACGTTTACGTCCTTTGATATACGAAAAATACGGGGGTATACACCCCCGTACGATTATAGTATTTATCAGTTACAGCCGTTACAGCTATTGCATCTGCACGATGAACAACCGCTCCTTACCCAGCCGCTGCCCGTCCAGCCCGTGCTGCAAGTGCTGCTGCCGCAGGAAGAACTGCCGTTGCAATCGCAACCGCTACAGCCGCTGCGCCAGACGTTACAACCGCAGGAGTTGCAACCGCAGGAATTACAGCCGCAACCGCTGCGCCAGATATTACAGCCGCAGGAGTTACAACCGCTGCGCCAGGTGTTACAATTACAGGAGTTACAACCGCTTAATAAGTTGAATAAGCCCGAACAGCCGCAACCGCTGCCAAAGTTACCGCAAAAACACATATATAAACTTTCCTTTGCTTTGGTATTATAGGGTTAAGTTTTTCCGCCCAACCCTATAGTTTATAATATGCTTATTCCCGTTATATGGTGAAAAAATTACGCTCCGCACTTTGCAGTGCGGAGCGTGAAAATTTTAGTTAATTATTTGCCGAAATATCTCTTTAAAAGACCGGAGAAGCCTGCGCCGTGACGAGCTTCGTCTTTAGCCATTTCGTGAACGGTGTCGTGAATAGCGTCGTAGCCGAGCTGCTTAGCCCTCTTAGCGATAGCAAGCTTACCTTCGCAAGCACCTGCTTCAGCCTCTGCACGGAGCTGTAAGTTCTTCTCGGTTGAAGGGGTAACTACTTCGCCCAGAAGTTCTGCAAACTTGGATGCGTGTTCAGCCTCTTCGTAAGCATACCTTTTGAAAGCTTCTGCAACTTCGGGATAGCCCTCTCTTTCAGCTACTCTTGCCATAGCGAGGTACATACCAACCTCGGTGCACTCGCCGGTAAAGTGAGCCCTGAGACCTTCCATAACTTCCTTATCGTCAACAACGCCGTCGCCTACGTGGTGTTCGCAAGCGTAACCAGCCTTTTCTTCTACAGGTGCAAAAGTCTTTGCCTTACATACGGGGCAAACGTCTACGTCATCTGCAACGATTTCGCCGCAAACTGTACATCTCTTCATAATAAAAAACACTCCTTAAAATTGAATTTTTTCTATGCCTATATTGTATCACAGACAACGCCAAATATCAATATACAATGAGTAAATTTTTTTAAAAATTTTAGTGAAAATTATTTCTATTAAATATAATTATTGGTTATGGGAAAGGACGAATTTTTCAAGCTCGAAATAGCTTGACGCAAAGTTTTTTGCGCCTGCCTCTTTAAGCTGAGATTGGCTGCGGAACCCCCATAAAACCGATAAATGTTCCATTTTTGCGTTAATTGCCGTCTGTACGTCCGTCTCTCCGTCGCCGACGAATAAGCACTCGTCCGCCCTTGCGCCCGTCGCTTTCGCCGCATACAGCGCTAAAGCCGGGTCAGGTTTTAAGGGAAACGAAGGAGTGTTGCCCGAAACGAAGTCAAACCCGAATTTCTTTAAATGTCTTTCATAAACCCCTTGGGTTGCTTCCTGCGGTTTGTTGGTTACTAACGCAAGCTTAACCCCTGCCCTTTTGAGGTTTAAAAGCACCTCTTCCTCATCGGGATAGAGGCAGGTTAACCCGTTGTCGCAGGCAGCAAAGTTTTTTACGTAGTGGGCGTAAATCTCGTCAAAGTTGCCCATCGCACTCTGAGGTATTGCCCTTTGCACCAACAGCTTTGCGCCGTTGCCTACGTACTCCACCGTCTTTGCAAGCGAAACCGTGGGCAGATTAAAGTGGGTTAACGTATTATTTAAAACCTTCTGAATGTCCCTCGAGGTATCTAAAAGAGTACCGTCAAGGTCAAATATTACAGTCTTGAACATATTACATCTTATCGGGTACGCCGATACCTAAAAGAGCCAAGGCGTTTTTAAGCGTCTGCAAGGTTGCCGAACAGAGCGCAAGACGGAAGGACTTTGTCTCCTCGTCCTCTGCGGTTAAAATCTTGCAGTCGAAGTAGAATTTGTTGAACTTCTGCGCCAGATCCACCGCAAAACGGGCGACGACGCTGGGTTCGTACTTCTCCCCTGCCTCCTGTACGGTTTCGGGGAAGGAGGCTATCGTCCTTACCACCTCGTATTCCTGAGGAAGAAGGTTGACCTTTTCGGGAAGGGTATAGGTAGCTAACCCTGCCTTTTGCAATACCGAATATGCCCTTGCGCAGGTGTATTGACAGTATACGCCCGTCTCGCCTTCAAACGAAAGAACCTTATCGTAGGAGAACACGATATCCTTGATTTTGTTGTTGTAGAGTGCGCCGAAGATTACCGAACCTATGCCCACCTTTTCTGCAATTTCCTGCTTGTCCTCAAGGGCAGGGTTCTTATCTTCGATTACCTTATACGCCTTGTCCACGCACTTTTGAATTACGTCCTCGAGCCAGACTACCTTGCCCTTACGGGTGGACATTGCGCCGTCCTCTAAAGACACCATGCCGTAGGCAACGTGCACCATATCCTTTGCCCATTCCTTGCCCATAAGCTCCAGCACCTTAAAAATCTGCTTAAAGTGCAGGTTCTGCTGGTAGGCAACGACGTATAGACATTTATCGAAGTCGTAGGTGTTTTTGCGGTAGAAGGCTGCGGCTAAATCCCTCGTTGCGTAGAGCGACGCACCGTCCGAACGCAAAATAAGGCAGGGGGGCATACCGTACTCTTCTAAGTCTACGATTTTTGCACCCTCGCTCTCCTTAAGCAGTCCCTTTTCCTGCAACTCGTCGATGACGGGCTGCATCTTGTCGGAGTAAAACCTCTCGCCGTTGTAGCTGTCGAACTTAACGCCCAGCCTTGCGTAGATTTTATTTACGTACTCAAGCGTTAAGGACTTGAACCACTCGAAAATTTCGTTCGCCTCTTTATCTCCGCTCTCGATCAGCCTGAAGTACTCCCTTGCCTCTTCCTCCATTTCTGGAGTAGCCTCGTTGTTGAAGCGGACGTACAAATCGTTTATGGCGTGAATACCACCCCTTTCAACCTCGTCCTTATTACCCCACTTTTTGTAGGCGCAGATGAGTTTACCGAACTGTGTGCCGTAGTCGCCGAGGTGGTTGATACCCACGACTTTATAGCCGAGGAAATTGTATATTTTATACAGTGCTCCGCCTATAACCGTAGTCGAAAGGTGACCTATATGGAAGGGCTTGGCAATGTTTACGGACGAATAGTCTATGCAAATGGTCTTGCCTTCGCCCAGGGTGGAAGAACCGTAATTTGCACCCTGTTCGAGTACCTTTTCAACCGTCTCCTTTGCGAGAGAGGCTTTGTTTATCTTAAAGTTTAAATAGCCGTTTAAAGCGGTAATTTCGGAAATTACGCTATCGGGCTGAATTTGCGACGCAAGCTCCTGCGCAATGACGACGGGAGATTTGCGTAAAACCTTTGCAAATTTAAAGCAGGGAAGAGCGTAATCGCCCATTTCAGTATTGGGGGGAACTGCGATGTTTTCTTCGATCCCCTCTTCGGGTAAGCCGCAAGCAACTATTTTTTCAGCAATATATTTCTTGTAATTCATAACAAGATAATTGTAGCATAAGATTGCGTTTTAGGCAAATAAAAGACTTGATTAAAAACATTTATTATTATATAATTGTGCTGTAATCTTTCAGGCGGAAAGCAATCTTTCGCCTTGATTGAAAGTTATCTTTAAGGAATTTGTTTTATGAAATTAGGCGTTGTAGGTCTGCCCAACGTAGGCAAATCGACACTTTTTAATGCAATTACTCACGCAGGGGCAGAGGCTGCAAACTACCCCTTCTGTACCATTGAGCCCAACGTCGGCGTCGTTGCCGTACCCGACGAGAGGTTGGATAAGCTCGGGGCACTTTATTCAAGCAAGAAAATTACCCCTGCTATCGTTGAATTCGTCGACATCGCAGGGCTTGTTAAAGGCGCTTCCCGTGGGGAGGGTTTAGGCAATAAGTTCCTCTCCCACATCCGTGAGTGCGACGCTATCGTTCACGTTGTACGTTGCTTTGAGGACTCAAACGTTACCCACGTAAGCAACAAAGTAGACCCCGTGGACGATATTACTACCATTCAGATGGAGTTGATTTTAGCCGATATCGAAGCAGTAAACAAGCGTGAGGACAGGATAAGAAATACCGCAAGGGGCGGTGCAAATAAAGAGGCTGCCGCCGAGTATGCTATGCTCGAGAGGCTGGAAAAGTTTTTAACCGAGGAAAAGCCTGCAAGACTTTTTGAGTGCGACGAGGCGGAAAAGGCGTTTTTGGATAACCTGTTCCTGTTAACGGCAAAACCCGTAATCTATGCAGCTAACATTTCCGAATTCGATATGGGCAAAGACGAGGACGATATACCCTTTGTAGTCAAGGTTAAAGAATACGCAAAGACCGAAGGCAGCGAGGTTTTAACCATC
Source organism: Candidatus Coproplasma sp. (assembly GCA_051892535.1). Classification (GTDB taxonomy): domain Bacteria; phylum Bacillota; class Clostridia; order Christensenellales; family Borkfalkiaceae; genus Coproplasma. The sequence goes on from JBJFGI010000068.1 coordinate 85,604, forward strand.
TGCGCAAAGACCGAGGAGGAACTATCGCAGATGGAGCCCGAAGAGAGCGCAATGTTTTTAGAGGAGCTTGGGCTCAAAGAGAGCGGACTGAACAGACTTATTAAGAAGAGCTACTCCCTTTTGGGACTTATCTCCTACCTGACCGCTGGCGAGAAAGAGACGAGGGCGTGGACGATTAAAAACGGAACCAAGGCACCTCAGGCAGCAGGAGTTATCCACACCGACTTTGAAAAGGGATTTATCAGAGCTGAAGTCGTGGACTACCAGACCCTTTTGGACTGCGGCGGACTTGTCGGCGCAAGGGAAAAGGGCAAGGTAAGGAGCGAAGGCAAGGAATACGTCGTTAAAGACGGCGACGTCATCTTATTCAGATTTAACGTTTAAATACGGTAAAGCCGCCGCTTGCGTTTTATACGCATGCGGCGGCTTCTTTTTTTATTTAAGTAAAGCATTCATAAGGTTTTGCCTGAGTTCGGAGTTTGACCCGAAGGGTTGACGGGTTTGGTTTGCGAATTGCTCTGTCACCTCTCCTTTGCGGAGGACAAAGATATTGTCAGCGAGATAACAAGCCTCGTCGATATCATGGGTGACGAATAACGCTCCCCTTCCGCTTGACGCCTGCATATCTTTAAACAAATCCATTGCAGAAAGCTTGGTCTTTAAATCCAGAGAGGAGAACGGCTCGTCCAATAAAAGCAGCTCGGCGGGGTGTAAAAACGCCCTGCAAAGGGACACCCTCTGCGCCTCGCCGCCCGATAACGTCTTAGGGTAGGCGTTTAACTTGCCTGTAAGAGCTACCCTTTCAAGCATTTGCCTTGCCTGGTTTTCGTCCACACCTATAAGCGTTAAGTTGTTTAAGACGGTTAGGTTTGGCACAAGGCGGGGGGTCTGGAAAACATAGGATATCTTAACGGGGGTTATGCTGCCTGAATAGGGAATAAGCCCTGCAATAGCGTTTAAAATGGTAGTCTTGCCGCAACCGCTTTCGCCAAGCAGGCAGGTTACCCCTCCCTCGTCAAACTCAAGGTTGAAATTGTCGTAGACCACGTTTTTGCCGTAGGCTACCGTTAAATTTTCAATCTTCATTTTTACACCCCCTTACCCACGGGAAGGCGTATTTCGCAATGAGAGAGAATACGACCTCTACCACTATTCCAAACAGTACGGCAAAAAGCGTTAGCGCAGCTAAACGGGGAAGCGAATAGATTACCGCTTCGCTCATCATTCCGCCCAAGGCGGTATAGGTTGAAGCCATAACTTCTGCCGAGATAATCAGCTTTATTCCAAACGACAGGTTGGCGCCCGTCTGCTCAACAATTACGGGTGCAAGGCGTGATAAATATACCTTTGTCAACACCTTTGTAGGCTTGACATTATACACCTTGACCATCTGTAAAAGCTCGCTATCCACCTCTGCTATCCCCTGCGAAAGTTGGCTGTAGCATATGGGGAACAGCACTAAGAACGCAACGACTATCGGAGCGGTGCGTGGGGTTGTCCACACCAGAATGAGCAGTAGTACCGCCATTGTGGGAAGGGAGCGGAACACCGCAACGATAGGGCGCATAAATGCCGCAAAGGGCTTGACATATGCCGCAATCACCGCACACACCGCCGCTATTGCAAAGGAGAGCAAAAAGGCAATTAACGTCCTTAAGAGCGTCCAACCCAACGCCTTCCAGAAAAACGGCAGGGTGAACAGGTTGAAAAACTGCTGTATTGACTGTGAAAACGGGGGAATCAAGTACTCGTTTTTAACTATTGCCGCCGCAATTATCCACACCAGCCACATTAATACAAGCGCTAATGCCGAGGCTATGATATTAAGTTTTTTAGCTGTAAAAAACTTTTTCATAATTTGTCTTTGCCGCCGTGCGGACTGCACGGCGGCACCGTTTTTAAATTATTAGTTCACTCCGTAGAAAAATGCGTCTGCAGGGGTGCCCCAAGCATTATTGGATACGGCGTTGAGCTTTTCTAAAATGTACAAAACGCTCTGCTTGCCGTCTGCGTTGGAGGTGAACCTTATTCCACAGTTAGCTATAACCGTTGCGTTGAGGTTTGCTGCCGTGAACGTGGGTGCAAGGTCGACTACCATTTTTGACTGAATAGCATTTACTATAGTCTCTGCCGAGGTTGAAGCGTTGTTTATCCAGGTCTGGTTGCTCTTGAGTTTATTGATAAATGTTTCTACCGCTTGGGAATCGCTTTCGATTACAGAAGTCTTTGCAACCGCAACTGCCTGAGGATATCCATCCTCTCCGCCGTAGAGGGTCTGAAGGCTTGCCGCTACGGACAGTTTGCCTTGCGTCCCGTTTATCTTTGTGGTTGCGGCAGGTTCGGGTACTACGAAATAGTCGCATTCAGAATTAGTAGGATTAACCACAGTCTTTGCCTCTTCGTCGGTGATATTCTTTAAATTTACTTTGTCTGCTGCAACTTCATTGCCGTCGGTAAGCTGGTTAAAGAGTATGTTGTTTTGCTGTAAAATCACCTTAAACATAAGACCAGGGACGTTGGCAAGGTTTATAACGCCTACCGTCTTACCTACGAGCGAGGAGAGATTATCGGTTGTGATATCGACTCCTCCTTCCTTCTTTAAAAGGAAGAGGTTGCCGTGCGTTACCGTGCCGAGCATCTGGTATTTTTCACCGCTGCCGAGCATTTTAACTGCGGCATTTACAGGTACAATGGCAAAGTCCGCTTCAGGCTCATCGCCCGTAACATACCCGGTAATTGCAGCGGCCTTCACGACGGTTACCGCATATTCCGAATTTTCCTCCGTACACAGCTGCGCTAAGGCGAGGGCAGGCGCACCGTCGGGGGCGTACACCTTATACTTACCCTCTTCCGCCTTGTTGCAGGCAGTGATGCCGAAGGTTAATCCTACCGCCACTACTGCGGCACACAAAATTGCTAAAAATTTTTTCATATATTTACTCCTTTTCGGCGTCAGGACGAACCTTCCGCCTTAAATTTACTTTCAAATATTCTTACCTTTTCGGGGTATGCACCTCTTCATAGATGCGAAAACGAAGAGCGTTAGTTACTTCTTACTGACTACAGTTTTGGCAGATACCCCGTTTAACATGCCGATTTTTCCTGTTACCGTGTTGATTATCTCCATGGGGGCGTCGAGCGCAACGCAGATTACGGATACGCCCTTTTCCTTGTAGGGTATGCCCATTCTGCCTATGGCATAGTTGCCGTACTCGGACAAAATTGCGTTAATCTGGGGGCTTACCTCCCTGTTTTCGACTATGATTGAAATGACTGCAAGCCTGTTTTCCGACATATAAAAACCTCCCTTCACCCGAAGAGAGGATATAATACACCCCATAATATACCCCAACGAACGGGGTTTTAGGATAAATTTACCTCTTTATCTTCAGGCGAACCTTTAGACTTAGAAATTAAAATTTAGTAATTATTTTTTGTTGTAGTTGATTAAACAGCCCTTTAAGATAATCTGCCTTTCTTCGGGGGTCAATGCACCGATGGTCAAGAAGATATCCTTTACCTTACCGCCCGAGATATGCTTTGCGCAGATTGTGTTTTCGCTGTTCAATACAAATTCTACGGCGTTTTCAATATAGATATAATCGCCTACTTCAAAGTCGAACTTCTTGCAAATAAGCGGAAGCATACCCCAGTTTATGAGGTTGGAGCGGTAACGCTTGGTTGCATACTCCAGGGCAATGTTTGCTACGCCGCCCAACACCCTCTGACAGGAAGCTGCCTGCTCCCTTGCAGAGCCGTCGCCGGGCTTTTTAGCCGCTACGCAGCTGCCGAGCATTGCGGTGTTGTCTATATCTGCGCCTACTGCTTTAAGCACCTCTTCGGGGAGTGTGCCGTTTGCCCTTCTTTCAGCCTCTAACGCCTTGACCTCCTTAGCCCTGCCGACGTATGCTGGGTCCTTTCTTGAGAGTGCAAACTCTGCAAGCCTTAAGGGGTTGGAACGGTACGAGGACGTCTCGCCTGAGGGAATGAGCTCATCCGTAGTCGTTACGGGGTCGTTGATAACCGATACGACTTTAATTAACAAATTCTTTGCAAGGGGGAGCTGTTCGGGCCAGTCGGCAATGTTGTTGCCGTACACAAGCTCAGTCTCGTCCTTGGGCTGACCTGCGCCGTGATATACCCTCTTTGCGTAGATTTCGCCGTCAAAGTAATATTTTTTAAACTTCTTGGTGTACTCAACCTCGGTTGCAGGGGTGAGTCTGCCGCCGTTAGCCGCAGTTGCCGCAACCGAACGGGCGTCCATTAAAGCGACCGCCGAGAGCTGACCCTCGCCGGGCTTGCTACCCTCTCTGTTTTCAAAGTTACGGGTAGTATGGCGAATGGAGAGTGCGTTATCCGCAGGGGCGTCGCCTGCACCGAAGCAGGGACCGCAGAACGCCGTTTTAACGACTGCACCTGCCGACAAAAGCGAGGACACGTAGCCGTTATCGACGAGCGATTTGTAGACGGGTACGGACTGGGGATATACGCTTAAATTGAATTCGCCGTTGCCACAGGAAGCACCTTTTAATATCTCGGCTGCCTCTGCAACGTTCTCGTACGAACCGCCTGCGCAACCTGCGATTATACCCTGGTTGACGTAGACGCCACCGTCTTTGATTTTGTCCAAAAGCCTGAAGGGTGCGCTGCCTGCCTTTTTGAGGGCGTTGCCCTTTGCCTCTACTTCGCCTAAAATGTCGTTTGCGTTCTCGATAAACTCTTTAATCGTAAATGCATTCGACGGGTGGAAAGGAAGGGCTATCATAGGCTCTATCCTCGAAAGGTCGATGACGACTGCGCCGTCGTAGTAGGCGGGATCTGCAGGGTGAAGCTCTTTGAAATCCCCCTCTCTGCCGTGTAATTTATAGAACTCTTTAACGGTTTCGTCCGTCTCCCAGATTGAGGATAGACACGCCGTTTCAGTGGTCATAACGTCGATACCGCTTCTGAAGTCCATGGAGAGGTTCTTAATTCCGGGACCTACGAACTCCAAAATCTTATTCTTTACAAATCCGTTTTTAAAGGTTGCGCCGACTAATGCTATTGCCACGTCGTGGGGACCTACGCCCTTTTTAGGCTTACCCTTTAAATATACGGCGATGACGCCGGGACGGGCGATATCATAGGTCTGCCCGAGGAGCTGCTTTACGAGCTCGGGTCCGCCCTCACCCACCGCCATTGTGCCGAACGCACCGTAACGGGTGTGGCTGTCCGAACCTAAAATCATCTTGCCGCAAGCCGCCTCGCACTCCCTCATGTATTGATGGATAACCGCAAGGTGGGCGGGCACGTAGTTGCCGCCGTACTTCTTTGCCGCAGAAAGACCGAACACGTGGTCGTCCTCGTTTATCGTACCGCCTACTGCGCAGAGCGAGTTGTGGCAGTTGGTGAGCGTATAGGGTATAGGGAAGTGTTTAAGCCCCGAAGCCTTTGCCGTCTGGATAATTCCGACGTAGGTTATGTCGTGAGAAGCCATTGCGTCAAAAGATATCTTTAACCTCTCGTCGTCACCTTTATTATGGCTCTTCAATATGGAGTACGCAAGCGTACCTTTAATAGCCTGTTGCTTCTGCGCCTCGAGCATAAACGCCTGGTTTTCCTTAACCAGCTTGCCCTGAATATAGTAAACGCCACCTTTAATAAGCTTTAACATAGCTTTTCTCCGATTATTTTAAGAATAAGTGATATTTATTTTACCCTATTGTGAAATATTTTTCAACCATTTAAGCGATAAAAATACATAACTTTACGTTGCGTTTTACTTAATTATGGTTTATAATTGAACTATGAAGAAATTTAAGTATAAATTTACCAAACTCATTACGGCTTTGATTTACGCAGGTATTGCGCTCAGCGTTGCGGGTTTCGCCATAAACCTCTACTACTGCATAGCTACCGGAATTAACGGCGCTGCCGACCCCATCTACCCCATTTTACAATACACGCTTATGTTCCTCGTGACGATTGGCTTGATGGCAATTCTTATTAGCGTTATAGCCGACTCCTGCTATATTATCGACGGAAAGGTCTTTAAAACTAAGTTCGGGTTCATCGTCAGTAAGTACGACGTTGAAAAAATCGACAGCATCGTAGACGATAAAAAGACGGGGAAGCTGACCGTAACCTTCGACGACGGTCAATATATGGTTATCGTCGTTAAACAGGAATGGTATAACGATTTTATCGAGGCGCTGCTTGCGGCAAACCGTAAGATTGAATACTCCATCATCTCGCTTGACAAAACCGATCTGGACAAGGGAGATAAATAAAAACAACAAATTTTGTATTGCATAAAAATTCCATTTACTCACGGCGTGAAACTCAACCATTCACGCCGTTTATTAATTCTATAATTATACATTATATTTAGAATATGGTTTTGTGAATTTTAGCCTGACCGACGACTATTACCGACTTTTGTTCATATTTTTCATTATTAGAAAATTTATAAAAATACATTTTTATTTAAATTTATGCATAAATTGGTTGACAAACGGCATTGAAATGATTAATATTAATTCATCGTTAAATAAAAACTAATTTTCAGAGGTGAAAATATGAAATTAAAAAAGATTTTATGTGCAGCTGCGGCGTTCGCTTTCTCTGCAGTTATGGCAGTTTCGGCTACAGCTTGTTCAAAGACTGAAAAGATATACGTTGATACTAACGCATTCTTTGCCCCCTTCGAATACTACGACGGCAACGAAATTGTGGGCGTAGACGTCGACATTATGAATATGGTCGGCGAAAAGCTTGGTAAAGAGGTCGTGTTTACTAATACCGATTTCGGCGTTATTATCGATAACGTTTCGAACGGCACTCAGTTTGACTGCGGTGCGGCTGGTATTACTATTACCGACGCAAGGAAAGAATTGGTTGATTTCTCCAACCCCTACTTTACTTCCGTTCAATACGTAATATTCAAAAACGATACCTTCTCCGTCAGCGGAACGACTTCCGACGGCGTTGAATATATCCTTTGGGAAGCTCTTGCCGGTAAGAAGATAGGCGTTCAGACCAACACAACCGGTCATATCTACGTCGACGGCGAGATTAACGGACAGGAGAGCGACCCCGACTACGGCTACGACGGCGTTTTATACGATACGAATACAACGCTTACAACTTACAGCAACGCACAGGTTGCAGTGTCCGCACTCGGTACGAGCATTGACGTAGTTGTCGTTGATAAACTCCCTGCAGAGTATATAGTTAAGAACGATAGCTCACTCAGCTGCTATGCTCTGTACTATGACGAAGAAACGGCTACCGAAGAACAGTATGCAATCTGCGTTACTAAGGGAAACACCGAACTGCTTAATGCTATAAACGAGGTACTCAGCGAACTCGGCGAGGACGGCATAAATCAGCTTGTTGCTAATCACTTAGGACTTACCAATTAATCTTCATTATACTTCAGGCGCTGATTGTTATCAGTGCCTGACAACAGACCTATAAAACACAAAAAGGGAACGAAAATTACCGTTCCCTTTTACCCCGTTTTAAGACTATATTCAGGATATTGTTTATGAACTTGAATTTAATGGCATCTTTCTTTGAAAACATTGCCAAAATTTTTACAACTCAAAAATATCTGTCAATGATATTGACCGGTCTGGAAACAACTATCATTGTGTCGCTTGGCGCTGCCGTCGTGGGACTTTTGCTCGGCACGATTGTAGCTATAGTCAAGATACTGCCGCAGAAAAACATTGTAGTTAAGGTTGCCAACTTCCTCTGCAACGTTTACACAACTATAATCAGGGGCACGCCTATGGCTCTGCAGTTGTTCATTATGGCATTCATTATTTTTGCTATAAAGGGCTTCCCCCTCACCGTTACCGCAATTTTGGCTTTCGGTATAAACAGCGGCGCATACGTCTCTGAGAATATCCGTGCAGGAATTTTATCGGTAGACAAGGGACAGACTGAAGCAGGGCGAGCGCTGGGACTTAACGGCAGACAGACAATGATAAGCATAGTTATTCCGCAGGGTATGAAGAACGTTATTCCTGCAATAGGTAACGAACTTATTGCACTCATTAAGGAAACTTCAATCGTAAGTATGATTGGTATGTTCGACTTAACTCAGGCGGCACAGGTATTGGGTGCAGGACAGAATTTAGCAACCTATTTTGCACCTATGGTAGTCGTTGCGCTGTTCTATCTTGCAATCGTATATCTGCTAACGCTGATTATCAAACTCATTGAAAGGAGGTTGAGGAAGAGTGACAAACGTTAACAACGAAGATATCATAGTTGAAGAAAACCAGGCACTAAAGGACGGCGGTTCCGACGTGGAAAGCGAAAAAATGATAAGCGTTAAAAACGTCTACAAAAATTTTGGAAAAAATCAGGTGTTAAAGGGCGTAAGCCTTGACGTGGAAAAGGGTGAAAGAATAGTTATTATCGGTCCTTCCGGCAGCGGTAAATCAACTATGTTGCGCTGTCTTAACCTTTTGGAAGAGGTGACTTACGGTGAAGTCTGGCTTGAAGACAAGTTATTAACCCCCGTCGACCCCTACCTCCACCCCGATATCATAGACAAATCGAGAACCTATAAAAAGGTTGCAGAAGAACTTAAATGCAGCGTCCCCGAAGATAGCCTGCATGAAGCCGTTATTGCTAAAATCAAGGCGGAGGACCTTTTAAAAAGGTTTGAGGGCAAAGAGTATCACGACGCCATAAAGCGTACCTACAACGAAAACCATCAGGATATTAATCTTGCCCGCAGGAAGATCGGAATGGTATTTCAACATTTCAACCTGTTCCCTAACCTGACGGTTATGCAGAATATTACTCTTGCACCCGTTAAACTTAAAATCTGCACAAAGCAGGAAGCCGAGGAAAAGGCAATTAAACTGCTTGAAAAAATAGGGCTTAAGGATAAGGCTGACGCTTACCCCTCTACCCTGTCAGGCGGACAGAAACAGAGAATTGCTATTGTCAGAGCTCTCGCCATGGAGCCCGACGTGATGCTGTTCGACGAGCCTACCTCCGCACTCGACCCCGAGATGGTCGGCGAGGTTTTAAAGGTTATGATAGACCTTGCAAAAGAGGGTATGACCATGGTGGTCGTAACCCACGAAATGGGATTTGCCAAGGAAGTCGCCACCCGTGTGCTGTTTATGGACGAGGGAATAATTCAGGAGGAAAACTCACCGCAGTTATTCTTCGGCAATCCTCAGAACGCAAGACTTAAAGACTTCTTGTCCAAGGTCTTATAAATTAAGGTATAAAAAAATATCGGAGTGAGTTATCTCACCCCGATTTTTTATATTATTTTTTTGATTTGTGCAACATCTTTTTTAGCGACGTGTGATGCTCCTCTCCCTGCAGCATACGGTGCAAATTCTTATTATGTGCACCCCAGGTTATTACGTTTAAGGCGAGAATTATCATCATCGTTATAATGACGTATACGTTGTTTAAACAAGTCTGATAGCGGAGAATAAATATTATTATCTGCCAGATTGAAAAACCTGCCACGCCGATGAGCGAGCCCATCGCACCCCACTCGGTAAAGAATACGTATACGAACAGCGAGACAAACAGCACAAGCCCGACGAATGCAAACCACCACGTATCGCAGGCAATCGAGCACCATAAAAGCCCTATCGTCGTCGAGATACCCTTACCGCCCTTAAACTTCATAAAGACGGGGAATACGTGACCTAACACCGCAAACAGTGCGAAGAAGTAACGCATAAAGTCGGAGACTAATACGTCGGTCCCCTTAAACACCATTCCCTGAAAGCAGAAATAGCCTACAAGTACGGGGATAACTCCCTTTAACGCATCGCAGAAAAAGTTTATAAGTCCGTACTTGAAGCCGAGCTTTCTTGAGACGTTCATTGCACCGGGATTGCCGCTGCCCTCGTTTAAAATATCTTTATTCTTTATTTTTGCAATTAATATGGCAAAGTGGAAACAGCCTATTAAGTAGCTTACAACCGCACCTATAACCAGCCAGTACCAGCCTTGAGCTAAATCGAATTCAATCATTGGTCCTCCTTCTTTTCCCTCGTTACGATTCTTATTGGCGTACCTGAAAAGTCGAAGGCACCTCTTATGGTGTTCTCTAAAAATCTCTGATACGAAAAGTGCATAAGATTTGTGCTGTTTACAAACAGTACGAACGTGGGAGGCGCAACAGAAACCTGCGAGGAATAATAGACCTTTAACCTCTTGCCGTTATACGAAGGGGGTTCGTTTGCACGTACCGTATCCAAAATAAGGTCGTTTAAAGTACCCGTCGAAATTCTGCGCTGAGAGTTTGCGTAGACTGCGTCCACTTCCTTCATAATCTTTTCCGCACGCTGACCCGTCTTTGCCGAGACGTACACGGGGCGGAAGTAGTCCATAAACTTCAAATCTTCCTTGAGCTTTTCGTTGAACTTGTTTATCGTGTGGGTGTCCTTTTCGATTAAGTCCCACTTGTTCATAACGATAACCGAGGGTTTGCCCTGCTCGTGAACGTAGCCTATAATCTTGGTGTCCTGCTCGGTTAAATTCTCCGAACAGTCGACGACGAGCAGGCAGACGTCCGCACGACGGACGGCGTCGAACGCCCTCATTACCGAATAGTATTCGATATCGTCCTCCACCTTTGCCTTTTTACGGATACCCGCCGTGTCGATTATGGTGTAATTCTTTCCATCGTAGGTGAACTTGGTGTCTATTGCGTCCCTCGTGGTACCTGCAATGTCGGTCACTATTGAGCGTTCGAAACCCAAAAGACGGTTGACTATCGAGCTCTTACCGGCGTTGGGTTTGCCAACGACTGCAATTTTAATGCTGTCGTCCTCTTCGTTTTCGTACTTTTCAAACCAGCTTACCGCCTCGTCCAGCACGTCGCCGATGCCCTTGCCGTGTTCGGAGGAGATGGGATAGGGTTCGCCTAAGCCTAAAGAGTAGAACTCAAACACCTTTTCTTCGGAGTATTCGTCCACCTTGTTGACGACTAAAATTACAGGCTTCTTCGAGCGGCGGAGCATATCCGCAACGTCGTAATCGGAGGTGGTTAACCCCTCCTTTGCGTCTACGAAGAATAAAATTACCTGAGCCGTTTCGATTGCGACTTCAGCCTGCTTTTTTATCTGACGCCACATAATGTCGTCGCTTTTTAACTCTATTCCGCCCGTATCGACGAGGGAGAACGCCTTACCCCTCCACTCCGCATCGGCATACAGCCTGTCACGGGTTACGCCGGGCTTGTCTTCTGTTATTGAAATTTTTCTGCCGACAACCTTGTTAAAAAAGGTGCTTTTACCTACGTTAGGTCTGCCGACGATTGCTACTAAAGGATTAGCCATAATTCTTTCCTGTCATTAATTCTCAGTCTAATTATATAGTAAAGGCAAAAAAATGTAAAGCGGTTTACGCTAAAACTGCCGCAAACCGCCTTAATTGAGATTGACTTACTCGCCCTTTTTGGCAAAGGAGTATTCAAGCACTATGCTTTTAAGCGCAAGATTTATCTGACTTAAGTCTGCCTCTCTGTCCCTTACCGACGAATTTATTTGCATTGCTTTGGCAAACCATTCTTTAATTTGCTCACACTCGCCAAGCATTGCACAACCGCCCTTGCAAAATCTTGCAATCGGACAGGTCTGTTTACAGTTGTTACGCTTTTCTATCTCTTTGGTGAGCACTTCGATAAATAAAGGTGAATTAAAATAATCAACTTCGTCGCCTACTTTACCTACACGGGTCTTTTCTGCAAAGCGTGGGCAGAAGCTGACGTTTCCCGCTGCGTCGACGAAGAGCTTATTGCCCAGACACGAGGAATGACGGCAACCGAAAGTCGGTCTGTTGAAGTACATAGAGGACAGAGCGTCCACTTCGCTAACCGTGCAATCTCCTACCCCGTCAAAGATTAAATACTTGTTGTCTTTTAACCTTTCGTAATAGTCTTTATCTTTCGAATTATCGTATACGACGGCTGCCGAACGGAGCTTTTTAGCCCTCCTCAACGTCGTTTTAGAGGTTTTATCGGTTAGGATGAGAGCTAAATCAACGTTGTTGTTGGGCAGATTCTGCATTTTCAAAAACAACATCGGAATGTTGTATGCAACGTACCTTACGTCGCTTATGCCCATGCGTTGCAGACCTATCCTTAACGCAGTGTTAACCTTTTTGGGGAACACTACAGTTACCTTTGTGACATTCTTACACTTTTTTATCATCGTCGTTAAAGAATTATTAAACTTCTTTAAGCCTTTATACTCTATTATTAATTCCATATCACTTCCCGCTCCGCATACATATTGCAACGAGTTTGTCCACCATACTGTGGAACACTATGCGCTGCGCCGCCATTAAGTCGTGGTTGTCCGTCTTTATGTAGCTGACACCCTTGTACAGCTTCTGCATATGCTCTTCTATGACGTTATAGTGTTTATCGACAAGTTCACGTCTGGAGCCGTATGCGGACAGCGGATTGTATTTACCCTTCTTTAAATCCTTATCCAGGTCGTCTACCGCATCGAGGAAATATAACATCTTACACGCAAAAATAAGATGGGGCAGAAACTGCTCGTCAAACTCAAACTCACGGCGGACGACTACACGGATAATTTCCGCAAAGCTCTCCTCCATCTCCTCCAAAGAGGCTCCCCCCTTCTCGAGCACTGCCATCTGAGCATAACCCTCGGTGATGTCTTTCCACATCCCGGGATATTCTTTTTGTATCTTTTTAAACGAACCTCTAAACAGTCCGTAGGCAAGAGTTGCCCATGCCCCGTCTTTATCGGCAATGTTGTCCTGCAATTCCGCCGCCGCAAGCGTCAAGTTTAAGGCCGCAGTCTTTTTAAAGACGCCGTCGGACTCCAGAAGAGCGGCGAGCTGTTTGCCGTTCCTGAAACATTTTATCTTACGCAATGCGCCTACACTGTCGGACTTACCCAAAAACAGCGTAAAGAAAGACACGTCGTAAGAGACGGTTAAACGGGCTTTCTGACCATAAAATTTACCCAAGGCATGGCATAACAGGCAATAGCGTTTTCTGAAACATTCCCTGAGCACCTTGGGTGTATGTTTATCGGGCGAAGTGTATCCGAACACGGTTAATTCCCTCCTGAATCGGGGTTAAAGCATTTATATAAATCGGTACCTTTGAAGTAGATTACTGTAGCCAGCACGTTTGCAAGCGTTGCACCGCTGACTATATAAAACAACGTATGCCTTAAAAACAAAAAGTACACTAAAGTAAGTACCGCTGAGAGCAAAATTGAAACGATTATACCTGACAAATAGACGATATACGATTTTTCAGGCGCTGAAAACTTAACCTGAAAGGTAAACAGTCCCTCGTTTGAAAGGGACAGTTTGCCGCCTGCAATCTCCGCTAAAGAGACTTTATACATATAAACTTTGCCCTTGACAAGTCTGCAACCGAGTACGTGACCTGCCTCGTGAACGGCGGTACTTGCATAAATTACAAACGGTAACGAGGCTAATCCAACCCAGAGATCGCCGCAAGAATTTATAGCAAACAGCACTAAACAGGCAAAGCTTGCGATTAACGTAAATAAAAACAATACTCTTTTCATAAAAGCATCAACGTCATTGAGAGCAGGAACACTGCCGCAGAGGACAGAAAGTTTACGGCGTCGTTGTCGATAAACCGACAACCTTCAAGGTAGAGCGTAGGGCGCCCGCAATGGGTTAAACGTTCGGTCGTCTGTCCGCAGACCGGGCAGGTGTATTTGACCTGAACCAAACCGCCCAGAATCGTATCGACTACCGTACCTATAACAATCAGAACAAAATACAGCGGAAAGAATACGAAGGACTGACCCGTCATTACGCAGATTAAGGCCGCAAAGCACAGAGAGCCGACAAGCGATGCCAACGTACCTGCCGCAGAGACACTGCCTGAAACGCCTGCCTCGGTATATTTACGCTTGAATATATTGTACGGTCTGCCCTTGAACAGCATACCGAAGTCCGATCCGTAGGAGTCGACAAAGCTCGCCGACATCGTAATTAAGAAAACGGTTTTGAAAACGGCGTTGCCCGTTATTGCGAACAGAATTAACGAGAGCAGCGGAAAGGCTCCGTTAACAAATACCTGAACACAGTCCTTGGTGTGAGTTTTTTTAACTACCGTATCCTCACTTTTACGCAATAATTTGCGGACGAGTGCGAGAATTATTATGGAAACGTAGCAACCTAACACGAATAAAAAGTAGTAGGTACCGCCAAAATAAAGGGAGGCAAAACCGATTATTGCCGCAAGGAAAGAACCGTTATAGTTTATCGCCTTAGAAAGATATGCCACTGCAAATACGCAGAGCGCTGCACAGAGGGCAATCTCCGTCCCCTCAAAGTGCTGTAATAGCAGTGCGGTGAGGAAGGTTAAGACGGGGACGAACACGTTGTCCTCCCCCTCGGTCATCTCCGCACAACAGGCTACGCCTGCAATTATTGCAAGATGAGAAATATCGAGAGAAAAGTCGACGATAAACGAAAAGGTTATAAGCCCTACATACGAGAAAACAAGACAGGCAAGACTGCCTGCAAAGCTCTTATGCTCGGATATGTTCGGAGATGATATCATCTCACCGAATATTGCTCCGCTTGCGTCGCCGAGCACCATGCACACAAAGCTTATGGTAAACAGGCTTAAATTACCGTAACAAAAATATGATAGTGCCGAAAGAACAAACAACGTTAAGCTGTACGTAATAATTCCGACGTCAAGCGTCTTTTCACGCTTGGCAATCGGATTAAAAAGCTTCAGTGCTGACGCAAGCGTTACGCCTACAGCCAGAACACCTATTAATATGAGTACGTATAAATCCTGTTCAAAAAAGAGTAATGCGATAAACAGTGCCGGTAAAATCCCCATATGCAGAATTTTTCGGCAGAGATTCCTTGGCATTATTCTGACCAGTACCTTTAAATCGAGGAATATCAATACTGCAAGATATAACGCAATTATAAGTAAGCCTATTAAAGTCATCATCTTACACAAAAAAATAATGCCGTGCCGAAAAATCGGAACGGCATTAAGAAACTTTTAACAACAACCGCAAGGGCAACAACAACCGCCGCAAGGCGAACAATCGCAACAACTATTGCAATTGCAACAGCTGTCACAGCTGCAACAATCGTCACAGCAGCAGTCAAAACCGCAACAACAGTTTGAGGATTTGGTGGATTTGCTCTTCTTTTGAGAACCGCCGCAACAGTTAGCCGTCTCCGTCTTTTCTTCAAAAGTATAAGTAAACTGACTGCTATATTCTTTTAACATATCGTTACGTTCAACCATATAAAAACTCTTATACTTTTTTGTTTTATTTTACACCATTATATATATTTTTGTCAAGTGTATAGATAAACATAGGGATTATTTTACCCAATATGCTAAATCTTTGAAAAAAATAATGCCGTATCGGATAACCGACACGGCAATAATATTTATTATAATAGACAAATACAGCCTTAACAACTTTGGCAGACACACCAAATTACAAAAGAACCGACAACAAAGCCTGCGCAGCCTATGACAATACTTAATATGCTTCCTGCGTTATCACAAATGGATTCGCAACAATCACAGCAATATGCCGTCTCTATCTTATCTTCTATATTAACATTAAACTGCTCGTTATAAGCATTTAACAAATCATTATTATCTTTCATATCAACCACAGCCACAACAAGCGAAACATCCCAGATTATACATACAGGGGAGACCGTATGCTATAAATACGTAAATTAAGCCTATACCGACTACTCCGGCAATTACGTAAAGACCTATACCGGTAACACATGAGCACGCCGTACAGCTACAATCTTCAACGATATCGCAACAGCAACAATAAGCAGTACTCATCTGCTCTTCAGAATTAACATCGAACTGTTCGTTATAAGCCTTAAGCAAATCATTTTGCTCTTTCATATTGTTTCTCCTCAATTTTGTTTTATTTTACACTAATTTAGTATATTTTGTCAAGAGAAAATTATAAATATGTGATAATTATTAATTATAAGTGAAATAATTGTGAAATTAATAAAAGACCCTGCGCATACTTTACGCAAGGTCTTTTAACGTAAAAAATTATTCAATTAAAAGAATGACAGACCGCACAAGCCGAGAATACCCAGCACGAG
>JBJFGI010000069.1:0-8058 GCA_051892535.1 Candidatus Coproplasma sp.
GAAACGAGTAAGAGCAGGAGCCTGCGGATTTGGCGACGGGAGTTTACAATGAAGTAAATGACCGAGCCAAAACGTAAAGGCGACGAACTATTACGAAGTTTATTGGACGAAAAAACTATTCTTCGAATAAAGGGGTGGACAAATACCTCCCTCCTCCGTCGGGGAGAACGGCAACTATAGTCTTGCCTGCATACTCTTCCCTCCTGGCAAGCTCGATGGCGGTGAAGGCGGCGGCGCCCGAGGTTATGCCTACGAGTACGCCCTCTCGCCTGCCGATAAGCCTTGCCGTTTCATACGCCTGCTGTTCGGTAACCTGCTTTATCTCGTCGTAGATTGAGGTGTCCAGAACTTCGGGGACAAAGCCTGCGCCGATGCCCTGCAGACCGTGGGGTCCGGGGTTGCCGCCCGAGAGTACGGGGGAGCCTGCGGGTTCAACCGCAACCACCTTTAACGAGGGGATATGCTCCTTTAAATACCTGCCTGTACCCGTAACAGTGCCGCCCGTACCTACGCCTGCGACGAACACGTCGACGTTGCCGTCCGTGTCCTCTAAAATTTCGGGGCCCGTCGTCGCATAGTGCGCCGCAGGGTTTGCCTGATTTACGAATTGCCCTGCGATTATTGCCGAGGGAAGGCTTGCTTTAATCTCCTCCGCCCTGGCGATTGCGCCCTTCATTCCCTTCTTGCCGTCGGAGAGGACGAGCTCTGCGCCGTAAGCCTTCATAAGCTTTCTGCGCTCGACGCTCATAGTTTCGGGCATTACTAAAATTACCCTGTAACCCCTCGCCGCCGCAACCGAGGCAAGCCCTATGCCAGTGTTGCCCGAGGTGGGTTCGATTATTACGGTGTCGGGGGTCAACTGCCCACGCCTCTCGGCGTCGTCTAAAATGGATTTTGCAACCCTGTCTTTGACCGAACCGGCAGGGTTAAACAGCTCTAACTTAACCAATACCCTTGCCTTTAAGCCGAGTTCTTTTTCAATATTGCTCAGCTCCAGAAGGGGAGTTTTTCCGATTAGTTGGTCTGCTGAAGTGTATATCTTTGACATAGTATTAACTCCTTTAAATATGATAATCCCGATATATCAGGGTATGCGTCTCTGCGGAGTATATGCGCAGAGAGATTATTTTATGCTTTCGAACGCCTTGTCTAAGGCGGCAAGCAGGTCGTTTATATTCTCGGTGCCTATGGACAGGCGGATGGTGTTGGGCTTGATACCGCACTCTGCAAGCTCCTCTCCCGAGAGCTGGGAGTGGGTGGTGCTTGCGGGGTGGATAACAAGAGATTTTACGTCCGCTACGTTTGCAAGCAGGGAGAATATGGGCAGGTTATCGATAAATTTCTTTGCCTCTGCCTCTCCCCCTTTGACCTCGAAGGTGAAGATTGAACCACCGCCGTTAGGCAGATATTTATCGTACAGATAGTGCGAGGGCGAGCTTGCAAGCGAGGGGTGATGAACAGCCTCCACCTGAGGGTGGTTGGAGAGGTACTCCACGACCTGTAAGGCGTTAGAGGTATGACGCTCTAACCTTAAAGATAACGTCTCCAACCCCTGCAGGAAGATGAATGCATGGAAGGGGGATAAGGTTGAACCCGTATCACGGAGTAAGATTGCCCTTATATACGTTGCGTATGCCGCAGCTCCGCAAGCTTTAGCAAAGGATATCCCGTGATAGCTGGGGTTAGGCTGAGATATCCACGGATATCTGCCGCTTCCCTCCCAATCGAATTTGCCGCCGTCGACTATTACTCCGCCGATTGCCGTACCGTGACCGCCGATAAACTTGGTAGCCGAGTGTACGACTATGTCGGCACCGTACTCAATAGGTCTTATAAGATAGGGGGTTGCAAAGGTTGAGTCCACGACGAGAGGTAAGCCGTGCTTGTGCGCAATCTTTGCAATGCCCTCTATGTCAGATAAATCGGAGTTGGGGTTGCCCAACGTCTCGATGAATATCGCCTTGGTTTCAGGTCTTATCGCCCTCTCGAACGAACCCTCTTCGTAGGGGTCTACAAAGGTTGTGGTAACGTTCCCCGTCAAGGGCAGGGTGTGTGCGAGGAAGTTATACGTTCCGCCGTAGATGTTTTTAGCCGCAACTATATGCTCGCCGCTCTTTGCCAGAGCCTGTATGGCGTAGTTGATTGCCGCCGCACCCGAAGCGACTGCCAGCGCTGCAACGCCGCCCTCAAGCGAGGCAATTCTCCTTTCAAAGACGTCCTGCGTGGGGTTAGTAAGTCTGCCGTATATGTTGCCCGCATCCTTTAAACCGAAGCGGTCGGCGGCGTGCTGACTGTCGTGGAATACGTAGGACGTGGTGGCGTATATAGGCACCGCCCTTGCGTCGGTGACGGGGTCTGCCGCCTCCTGACCTATGTGTAACTGTTTGGTTTCAAAGCTCCAATTATTGCTGTTGTTGATATCGATTGCCATTTTTTTAAGCTCCTTATTTTTAAGTTAAGCGCCTGTGCTTAAGCGCCTCTGCGTTTTTGATGGCTCTATTATAACAACAGCTTTGTTATTTGTAAAATACTAAAAAAATATACTTGGCTATAGGCTAACCCTATAACAAATTAAGGGTGTTAAACTACTGCTTAACACCCAGATATCTCTTAATCTCCTCTATATAGGACAGGCAGATTTCGCTAAGCACGCAGTTTTTGCGGACGATATAGCCTATCTGCATCTCCTCGGCGAACTCGGGGTCGCTGCCGTCAAGGGGGACGGCGATGAAGTCGTCGCCGTTTAATTCCTCGCAGATTATGCCCGAGCAGACGGTGAAGCCGTTTAACCCCACCATTAAGTTGAGCATCGTCGCCCTGTCGCAGGCGTGAATGACACGGGGGAACACCCTTGTGCTTATAATCTCCTCCGCATAGTAGAAGGAGGCGCCGTCGCCCTGCTCGAAGGACAGGCAGGGGTACTGCGAAAGCTGTTCAAACGTAACCTGACTGCTCTTTGCCAGGGGGTGACCCTTCCACAGATATGCGTAAGCCTTGCAGTTTATCAACGGCTTGAAGGTGAGTTCGTTCTGGTTCAACAGCTTGAAGATGGCGGAGCGGTTGAAATTACTTATATATAATATACCTATCTCGCTGCGGAGCGACGCCACGTCGGAGATGATATCCCTCGTCTTGCACTCCCTTATGGCAAACTCGAAGTTGCCTGAGTCCAGCGCCCTGACCGCCTCCACGAACGCCTTGACGGCAAAGGAGTAGTGCTGGGTGGACACGCAGAACGCCTTTTTATAGTTCTTGCCGCCGACGAATTTTTCCTCCAACTGCTCGAACTGGGCGTACACCTGACGGGCATACTTCAAAAACTCCGCTCCCTCCGCCGTCAGGGTCGTGCCCTTGTTGGTGCGGTTGAAGAGGGCAAAGCCCAACTCGTTCTCCGCCTCCTTAACCGCCTCGGTTAAAGAGGGCTGGGAGATATACAGCTGTTCCGCCGCACGTGAAAACGCACCGCATTCGGCTATGGTTATAACGTACTTAATCTGATTTAAGGTCATTGTTATATCCTTACTTTACGACGCTCTGAATATCCTGCAACTCAAAGCGGTACTTTTGGGTAACCTCGGGATATTTGTCGTGGTCGACTTCGCTTAAAAACATATCTAAAGGTCTTACCCACAGACTTCCGTCGCCGTATAACCTGCGGTAGACGGCATATTTTTCCTTGGTCTCCGAGTGGGTCGCCACCTCGCACAAGAGGTAATAGTCCCCCTTGAAATGCCTGTAGATACCGTTGATTTTAACCGTGTTCATAATCGCACCTGCCTTAAACCTTCTTGGTTATATTGACGTTGCCCGTACCCGTGTTGACGCTGAATATCGAACCGCCCTCTAAACGGGTATAAGTTTTTTCGTTCTGAACGAGGTCGAGCTCGGAAGTGAGTTCTCCGCTCAACGTTTCGAGGTTTAAGACAAACCCGACGTTGTCGGGCAGGGCGATATTGACTTTACCCGAAACAATGCCGACGAAAATCGCCGCCGCAACGTCGAAAGACAGCTCTATATCACCCGTGGCGTTCTTCGCAGTAATCAGCGCTACCGTCGCCTGACTTACCGATATCTTGCCTGACGTGCTCTTTACCTCTATAGTAGGAACGTTGCCGCCTAAAGTTATATTGCCCGTAGCCGTTTCCGCATTGAGCTGACCGGCGTTGACCTGAGCGTTGATCTCTCCCGACACGTTCTTTAACGTAAGCGAATTCAAGGTTACCCCGTCGGGGATAAATACGTTGAGCTTTTTGTTTAAACCCCTTATGTCGTGCCTGCCGTTTGTGGCAAACTGAACGGTGAGTTTACCGCCGTCAACCTTATAACGGAGAGTCAATTCTTCTCCTATCTCCTTGTCGGCAGACTCCTCTATCTTTACGACGGTACCCGAATAATACTCTACGGTCAAAGCGTCGTCCGCCCAGTTGATTTCGATATCCGAAATCGTCCCCTCGATTTCACCGCCGCCTACGGTGTAGCTCTCTTCATTATCGTATTCAACGTCATTCCAGAGTTCCCCGAATATAACGTTGCAACCGCTGAGCGAGCAGAGAGCAACCGTTAAAAGCAGGGTGACGATTAATGCAACTACTGCCTTAAACTTTCTCATATTATTTTCTCCTTTTATATAGATATGGTCTGCCTCTATTCGGATTGAGTATTTTCCAACGTGGGCGTGTGCTCCTGCCCCTGACGGAAGATTTCAACCACGCTCTCTCTCATATCTAAAAACACCTTTGCGATTATCGGGTCGAAATCTCTGCCCGAACCCTCTTCGATTATCTTAAAACACTCCTCAAGCGGCATGGCGTCACGATAGCACCGCTTTGCAGAAACTGCGTCGAACACGTCTGCAACCGCCATAATTCTGGCTGATAGGGGTATCTGCTCCTCCCTTAACCCCTCGGGATATCCCCTGCCGTTCCACTTTTCGTGATGGTAGCGTGCCACCTCGTACGCCATCTGACAGTACTCCTTCCTGCCCGTGTGCCCGAAGGTCTGTTTTATTATCTCACCGCCCCTCTCGGCGTGGGTTTTCATAATTGCAAACTCCTCATCGGTAAGCCTTGCAGGCTTTTTCAAAATGTCGTCGGGTATGGCGATTTTCCCCACGTCGTGCATGGGTGCGGACATGACTAAATCGGAGATATAGTCCTTGGTCAGCTGTTCTTTATAATAGCCCCTCTTCTGCAACTCGCCTGCAATCAGCTTTACGTATGCCGTGGTGCGCAGGACGTGTGTGCCCGTGCTGTCGTCACGGTTTTCAATTAAGGTTGAAAAACCCGTAACCATATCGGTGTGGAACCTGCCCAGCCTCTGAAGCGAGGGGTTTTCCTGATTGAGATACGCCCCTAAAATTATAACCGTAGGCACGAGCGAGGTTATCAAAAGTTCGGGGAAAATCATCTGAAAAACCGTAACTGCAATCATTGCGCACAGGCTGGTTAAAATGCTTATCTTTTTATGCTTTTCAACGTAACGCCACCTGCGGAAGAGGGTTGCAACCGACATGATTATGTACACGATCGCCATTACGAAACAGGCGTAAACCGAAATACCCATCGAGTAGTTGGTCGTCGTACCCGTACGGTACTCAAGCTGCCAGATGAATGCAGACACCACCGCAACGTTTATGACGAAGGGGGTAATTATCAACGCTAAATACCCCTTTTTACTCGGTAGACCCTCGGATATGCTTAAGATATAGATAAAGACGATAAATATAAACAGGTCTAAACTCAAAAGGAAACAGAGGTGCAGAATAAGGTTTAACGCATCGGGGACGACGCCTAAGGCGTTGACCGTGTACGCCGTAACGCCGTCAAAGACAATCTCGGCAATACCTGCGGCAATGAGTGCAAAGAATATTCCGCTCCTGCGGCGTTCTCCCTTTGCCTTCTCTCTCAGGCAGGATACGAGTATGTATATTATTATGAATAGGCACCCTGCCTGTAGCTTGACGTTTTCCATACTTAACCCTTTTTAAGCCTCTCCTTCGCCTCGGCATTGGTGGAGTGAACCATTGCCACGGTCTGACAGCCGTCCATCTCTATGCAGTCGCCGCAGGTGGAATATCCCCTGCCCAAGACACATTTGCGTATAGGGCAGAGGCTTTGACAGAAGGGAGTTTTAACCCCCTCCGCCCTGCAGCCTACGCAGTTAATCATCTCTGCTGTGATGGTTACGCCGTTTAACTCGCTCCACAGCTTAGCCACCCTTTCACGCAGTTCGTTATCGTCATCTACCGTAGCCTTTCTTGCGTCGCAAGCTGAGCAGTCAAGTCCGCAACAAGCAATTAATTCGTCCATATTATAAGCTCTCCCATATAATTGTGCCCCTCTTCTTCAGCCAGCAGAACGCACCGACGGCGCCTGCACCTAAAAGGGCGGTGCAGATTAAAAGGTACAATTCACCGCTCATTATCAGGTTTGCGGCGAAGAATAACCCCGCCGTCGCCCCGAAGATGACAAACACGGCGAGCATTAAAAACAATACGCTTATGCTCTGCTTGACTACTACCGTCTCGTTATCCCAGTCCATCATGGGCTTTTTAAGGTTGAATATCAAGCCTAAGGCACCGAATAAAAAGTTGGTTGCAACGGGCATTAAGATAAACGCTACGTACCCCAGACCCGAAGCTTTGACGCATACGGCGGCAACTATGCCGCAGATAATCGCCATAGGCGTGTTGAATATGACGTGGAATATTACCTTGGCAAACAGCGGTTTGTAGCTCTCCACGGGGAGGGACTGCAAAATTGCTATGCTCTTGCCCTCCAAAGATACGGATGGTGCGGTCGTTCCGTCCATTGAGGATATCATACATATGCCTATACACAGCATAGGTGCGATTATATCCATTATTTCAGGAGCTGAAGCCGAAAGATTTGCAAACAGAGGTCTGCCCCAGATTATGAGGTATACCGCCGCAATGAGCAAAAGTATAATGCCCATACCGCAGTTTAAAAGGTACGCCGTACTGCGGAAAAAGCGTTTGCTCTCCTTGCCGATAAGGGTGCGCCAGAGCGAACTGCTTTTAACCATATTCTGCTTGTAGACGGCTTTCGAGGCGGCGTCCTTGCGGGTGATTATGCCTATATACGTCTTGGCAAGCAGCAGATAGGTCAGGGCGAAGGGCACGGCGCAGATTGCAAAGGTTACAAGCCAACCCAGCCAGTCGCCCTCTGCCGAACGGCCTACGAGGTACAGCGGATAGGCGTAAGCCTTTATGCCTACGGCTGTCTGCGCACCGTTCTCTATCATAGTCGTTAAAACGGCGTCCATCTGCGAATAGAGCAGGAAGTATGCCACGAGAAACAATAGTGAAAGGACAACCGTAATTATGTTTGAATGCTTAACCCTTGAAGCTATAAACGCCACTACAAAGCCCAACAGACAGCACAGCGTAAGAGTGAAAAGGGGTATTACAATCAGGTCTGTTAAGACGAACAACATACCCAGCACGCTGAAGCCGCCTGCAATGCAGAATGCAATATATGCAGGCAGGAGTATTACGAAACAGAAGTAAAAATTCTGTACGTACAGGGGGAGCATACGGCAAAAGAGTATGAGCTGGGAGGGTATGGGCAGGGATAGAAGCAGGTCGTTATCCTTTGCCCTGTACAGCTGCGACTGCGCCATAAACACACTGCCAATCACGGCGAACGCTATCGCCATAATAGTCGCATACGTAAAGCACAGCCAGCCTATGCCGTTCTCAATGAATAAGGGCGCCATAGCCATGAACATACAGAACGCCATAACGGCAAACAATATGCCCAGTACGCCCATTAATATGAGGTAGTTGGCAAAACCGCCGATACCCTTTTTTTTATCCTTGGTTCGCCCCGAGAGGCGCATAACCTTGATAAATTCGTTTTTAATTAAACTCTTAATCATTGTCAGCCCCTGCGAGGAACACCTCTTCCAGCGATTCGTCGCCGACGACCTCTTCCATAGTTCCGCAGCGGATGACCTTACCCGCCTTTAAGATTGCAACCTTGTCGCACAGCTTTTCGGCGACCTCTAAAACGTGTGTGGAGAAGAAGATTGCACCGC
>JBJFGI010000070.1:0-2013 GCA_051892535.1 Candidatus Coproplasma sp.
AAAAGGGCTTTTCTGTCCTTTTCCTTGTCGGGCAGAAAGCCTATAAAGGCAAACCTGTCCGCAGGGAGCGCCGATAACACCAGCGCCGACAAAAAGGCGTTTGCGCCGGGGATAACGGTGTACTCCACCCCCGCCTCCGTAAGCGCCTTGCAGACCACGTTGCCCGGGTCGGATATGACGGGCATACCTGCGTCCGACACCACTGCACATTCCCTGCCCTCCCTTGCGGAGGCGATAATCTTTTCCGCCGCCTCACGCTCGTTGAACTTGTGGCAGGCGATTAAGGGTTTTTTGATGTCGTAGGCGTTTAAGAGCTTGATAGTGTGGCGTGTATCCTCGCAGTAAATCTCGTCAACCGAGCGAAGAACCTCCAGCGCACGGAGGGAGATATCCTTTAAATTGCCGATGGGCGTTGCAACCAAATAAATCATCTTGAACTACCTCCGTTTTGTGGAGTATTTATAATGGTCGGCAGAATTTCAATGGAGGGTTTACCGCCCTTGACCCCCTCCGCCATTATAAGGTAGGGGTCGGCATTTTCACTGCCTTTGACAAACTGCATACGCTTGGGCTCTAAGTTGTACTTTTTCATTATATAGAACAGCTCCGCCGTCCTGTCCGCCCTGTTGATTATTGCCAATCTTCCGCCGAATTTCAGCTTTTTAGAGGCGACGGCGATAATCTCTTCCAAGGTTACGGTAATCTCTTTTCGGCAGATAGCCCTCTCGTATACGCTGTTGTCTAAGCCGCCACGCTCGTACGGGGGATTGCACAAAATGAGCGAAAACTTCCCGTCGTACTCCTTAGGAATATCCTGCACCCTGCCCTCTACCACTTTTACGTCAAAGCCGTCAGCTAAAGCCGTACGCCTTGACATATCGGCAAGCGAGGGCTGAAGTTCAAACAAGGTTAAAGAATTAATATGGTTATTCAAGCACAGAAAATGAAAGCCTACGGCGCCGCTGCCCGAACAGAAATCGGCGACGTCGTCACGCACCTTAGCCCTCGCAAAACGGGACAAAAGAATACTGTCCGAAGTAAAGCGGTATAAAGACAGGTTCTGTATTATTATCTTGTCGTCAAACAGCTCCTCCGCCGTCTCTCCCTCTTTTAAGGGCAGGTTTGTCAAATCCATTTTAATATCCTATGAGTAGATAGATAGTCGAAATTATCCCCGTCTTAAATTGTTTCGGCAGACGGGTAACAAAATTAGTCCCCGTCGTTGATTGTTTCGGCAGACGAAATTATCCTCGTCTCTGATTGTTTTAAGCTGAAAAATTCCCGATAAACCTACAGATATATTAATTGTAATTTTTCTGCTTAAAACCGCAAAGCGTCTTGAATAGGAGATTTTTGTTCCTGCCAAGGCGAGTGGTTGAAGGCGTACACGGACGTACGTCAAGACCGCTCAACGCAGGCAGGGGCAAAAAGATTAATTCAAGAAATCAGGTGATGGGGATTGTTTCGGCTAAATTAAGAGGCGGAACGCACCCGCTCCGCCTCTTCCGCTCTTGCCTTAAATTATTCGGCTTTGATTGCTCCGGTAGGGCAACCGTCTTCGCAAGCGCCGCAGTCGATGCAAACGTCAGCATCTACAACGTACTTGTCAGCACCCTCGCTGATTGCGCCTACAGGGCAGGTTGCAGCGCATGCGCCGCAGCTTACGCACTCATCACTAATTACGTGTGCCATAACATATCCTCCATAAATATTTATTTGATTTCCGCCTTGTCTTTAGCAAAACGGTATATTCCTTTTGAGTAAATAACTTTTTACCCGTAATGATTATATCACACAATTTTTTTTGTGTAAAGGGGTTAAACGAAATTCTGTCAACAATAATTTTTCCAGGTCTTTTCAGGCGTTATTTTTCTGTCCGTCGCCGTTTGTACCGTTTGCGCCGTTCTTTGCCCCGCCGTTTTTGTTGGGGCGGTGCTTTTTGCGGTTGCGGTTAGGGTTGCTTTGACCTTGATTGTTTGCGCCCTGTTTGTTGGCATTGCCGTTCTGAGCGTT
>JBJFGI010000071.1:0-2013 GCA_051892535.1 Candidatus Coproplasma sp.
CGCCGGGATTGAAGTCGGGGTGATACTTTTTTGCAAGCTTTCTGTATGCAGATTTAATATCGTCCTGTGAGGCATTTCTGTCTACGCCGAGGACCTCGTAATAATTCTTTTTGTCAGCCATATGACTAAACCCTTATAATCACGAAAATTGTAGCCGAGCAAAACAGGGCTACAATTTCGTTATTTCTCTAAAATAATTGTGCTAAAAATTAATTGTGTTGGTTAAATTCGGTGTCGTCACCGTTGCCTGCATCGCCGTTACCGTTACCAGCTGCCTGTTGAGCCTGCTGGTAGAGCTTGGAGATTACGGGTGCGATGTCCTTCTGAAGCTTTTCGTTAGCCGATTTAATCCTCTCGTTATCGCCTGAATTCAACGCCTCTTTAGCCTCTGCAACTGCGTCTGAAAGTATCTTCTTATCCTCTTCGGAGAGCTTGTCGCCTGCCTCGGAAGAAGTCTTTTCAACGCTGTCGATAAGCCCTTCTAATGCGTTCTTGTTGTCGATTTCTTCCTTACGCTTTTTGTCCTCTTCTGCGTATCTTTCAGCATCTTTGACAGCCCTGTCAATTTCCTCTTCGGAGAGGTTGGTAGATGCGGTTATGGTGATATTCGTGCTCTTGCCCGTACCTAAATCCTTTGCGGTTACGTTAACTATGCCGTTTGCGTCTACGTCGAAGGTAACCTCAATCTGAGGAACGCCTCTGGGTGCGGGAGGAATGTCGTTAAGCATAAATCTGCCGAGCGACTTGTTGTCCCTTGCAAACTTTCTTTCACCCTGTAAAACGTTGATTTCTACGCCGGGCTGGTTGTCTGCTGCGGTTGAGAAAATCTGGCTCTTCTTTACGGGAATGGTCGTGTTCCTCTCGATTAAGGGAGTGGATACGCCGCCGAGGGTTTCGATACCCAAGGTCAAAGGCATAACGTCGAGA
Source organism: Candidatus Coproplasma sp. (assembly GCA_051892535.1). Classification (GTDB taxonomy): domain Bacteria; phylum Bacillota; class Clostridia; order Christensenellales; family Borkfalkiaceae; genus Coproplasma. The sequence goes on from JBJFGI010000071.1 coordinate 928, forward strand.
AGGAGTACGTCCTTAACCTCGCCGGAGAGTACGCCGCCCTGAATGGCTGCACCGATTGCAACGCACTCGTCGGGGTTGATACCCTTGAAGGGTTCCTTGCCGGTGATCTGCTTAACCTTTTCAACTACCGCAGGAATACGGGTTGAACCGCCTACTAAGATTACCTTGTCGATATCAGCATAGGTCAAGCCTGCGTCTGCCATAGCCTTCTTCATAGGCTCAACCGTCCTTTCAACGAGGTCTGCGGTTAAGTTGTCGAACTTCTGCTTGGTCAAATCGATATCAAGGTGCTGGGGTGCGCCGTCAACTACCGTTATGAAGGGCAGGTTGATGTTGGTGGAGCTCATGCCAGAAAGTTCAATCTTTGCCTTTTCAGCAGCTTCCTTTAACCTCTGCATAGCCATCTTATCCTTGGAAAGATCTACGCCCGTGTCCTTTTTGAAGGTTTCAACGAGGTATGCAATGATCTTGTTATCGAAGTCGTCGCCGCCGAGGTGGGTATCGCCGTTGGTCGCCTTAACCTCGAACACGCCGTCCGAAATTTCAAGAATGGATACGTCGAACGTACCGCCGCCGAGGTCGTAAATCATAACCTTCTGAGCTTTGTCCTGCTTGTCAAGACCGTATGCTAAAGCTGCTGCGGTGGGCTCGTTGATAATTCTTAAAACGTTGAGACCTGCAATCTTACCTGCGTCCTTGGTTGCCTGACGCTGGGAGTCGTTGAAGTATGCAGGGCAGGTGATAACCGCATCGGTTACCTTGCTTCCAAGGTAGCTCTCTGCGTCTGCCTTAAGCTTGGTTAAAATCATTGCGGAGATTTCCTGAGGGGAATATCCGTTGTCGATATTTACCTTGTAAGCTTCACCCATGTGTCTTTTAATTGAAATAACCGTCTTGTCGGGCTGAGCTACTGCAAGTCTCTTTGCTGCCTGACCGACGATACGGCTGCCGTCCTGTTTGAAAGAAACTACCGAAGGGGTAGTTCTGCTGCCCTCGCTGTTGGCGATAACGACGGGTTCGCCGCCTTCCATAACCGCCACGCAAGAGTTGGTAGTACCTAAGTCAATTCCTATTACCTTTCCCATA
>JBJFGI010000072.1:0-1985 GCA_051892535.1 Candidatus Coproplasma sp.
AGCGCAAGACCGGCGGTAGAAATAACCAGGGTAAGATTTCCGTTCGTCACATCGGTGGCGGTAACAGAACCAAGTACAGAGTAATCGACTTCAAGAGAAACAGGGACGGTATCCCTGCAACCGTTAAGTCCATTCAGTACGACCCCAACCGTTCGGCTAACATCGCACTCTTGGCTTATGCAGACGGCGTTAAGACCTATATCCTCGCTCCCCTTGGTCTCAAGGTTGGCGATAAGGTAGTCTCCGGTCCCACCGCAGATATCAAAGTGGGTAACGCACTTGCCCTTGAAGATATCCCTGTAGGTACCGTCGTTCACGCAATCGAGCTTCAGCCCGGCAGAGGCGCTCAGATTGCAAGAGCAGCAGGTATTTCCGCACAGATCATGGCTAAGGAAGGCAAGTATGCAACCTTGAAGATGCCCTCAGGCGAAATGAGATTGGTATCCATCAAGTGCCGTGCGACCGTAGGTCAGGTTGGTAACCTTGAACACGAAATCGTACACCTCGGTAAAGCAGGTAAGACCAGATACCTCGGCGTAAGACCTACCGTAAGAGGTTCCGTAATGAACCCTAACGATCACCCTCACGGTGGTGGTGAAGGTAAGTGTCCCGTGGGCCACGCAGGTCCTATGACCCCTTGGGGTAAGCCTGCTTTGGGTTACAAGACCAGAAAGAAGAAGAACCGTACTTCCAAGTACATCTTAAAGAGAATTAATTAAGGAGGAATAAGGTAAATGTCAAGAAGCGTTAAAAAGGGCCCTTACGCAGAAGAAAGGCTCATGTCAAGAATAATAGCTATGAACGCTGCGGGCGAAAAGAAAGTTGTTAAGACCTGGTCGAGAGCAACCACCATATTCCCCGAGATGGTAGGTCACACTATCGCCGTTTACGACGGCAGAAAGCACGTGCCCGTATATGTTACTGAAGATATGGTCGGCTGCAAGCTCGGCGAGTTTGCTCCCACCAGAACGTTCAAAGGCCATGCGGCTAAGACAACCGGTAAATAAGGAGATACTCAGTTATGGCAAGTAATATGAAGAAAAAAGTAGAAAAAATTGCCGCTAACGAGGATAAGCGTCCTTATGCAACGGCAAAATACGTTAGAATTTCCCCCTACAAGGTAAGAACGGTTCTCGCTCTTATCAGGGGCAAGAGCGTTGAAGAAGCAGCAGCAATCCTTACCTATTGCGATAAGGGCGGTTGCGACGTAGTTAAGAAGGTACTTCTTTCTGCAGCGGCTAACGCAGAGCACAACCAGGGCATGGACAGAAGCGACTTAATCGTTGCTGAAGCTTATGCGAACGGCGGTCCCCACCTTAAGAGAATGCAGCCCGTATCCAAGGGTCGTGGTCATGCAATCTTAAAGAGAACCAGCCACATCACCGTCGTGCTCGACGCTAAGAAGATTTAAGGAGAGTGAAGTATGGGACAAAAAGTTAATCCTCATGGCTTAAGAGTAGGCGTAATCAAGAGCTGGGATACCCAGTGGTACGCAGACAAGAAAGACTTTGGCAAACAGCTTAAAGAAGATAACGTCATCCGTACCTTTATCAAGAAGAAGTACTTCGACGCAGCAATTTCTAAGATTTGCATCGTAAGAGCAGCAAACAAGGTTGAGGTTACCATCTATACCGGTCGTCCCGGCGTGCTTATCGGCAAGGCAGGCGCAGAGATTGAGGTAATCAAGAAGGATCTTGCAAAGCTCACGAACGGCAAGGTTATAATTATCAACGTCAACAAGGTTGAAAAGATCGATCAGGACGCACAGCTTGTAGCAGAGGCAGTTGCTGCTCAGCTTGAAAAGCGTGTTTCCTACAGAAGAGCAATCAAGCAGCAGCTTTCCAAGGTTGCAAAGACGGGTGTTAAGGGTGTAAAGATCACCGTTTCCGGTCGTCTTGACGGCAGAGAAATCGCCGGCAGCGAGAGCTACCACGAAGGTTCCATTCCCCTTCAGACGTTGAGGGCTAATATAGATTACGGCTTTG
>JBJFGI010000073.1:0-7654 GCA_051892535.1 Candidatus Coproplasma sp.
ATTTTTTGTCTCCTTATCAATTCCCGACATTACGGGTGTATTAAGTATAGAATTATTAATTCTACATTCCGCTGTTGTAGATTGACTTCAAATACTCGTAAGCTTTTTTAATGAAGTCAACCTTAGTCATTTTGCGTTCCTTTAAAAACGCATTGATTTCGTCAAACAGCTCTCTTGGTATCATCGTCTGAAAATTACCGCTTGCCGCCTGACGCTTTTCTTTGTTCCGCTCTTCGTACTTCCTGCTGGCTATTCTCTGCGGAGTATCTTCCTTTCTTGTAACCATAACAAACCTCTCTAAAAAGTGTTATAGTATATATACCACACTAATTGAAGTTTGTCAATAGGTTAGCTATCACCCCCTGAAAATCGGGTTTCCCGATTCTTCTCACGCCGTCAGGTGTGTGTCGGTTTTGACAACCTGTGGCAAAACCCTTTACCTGCCTATCACTTTTTCTAATTTGTTGCAATTTTATACTCCTCCTATTGCTTGAATTTCGTTTGTTTTTTGCTTGTATTTTGCTTGCGGTTATTTTGGGGCTTACCGCAAAAGCCCGTTGTCAATCATATATAAATCACCTCGCTTTTTTATTAATAGTTTTACTCCTCATATAAGTAGCTGAAATTTTTACCGAAAATTTCACGGAGTTAAAAAAAATTTTTAAAATTGTTTTTTAGACATATCCCCTCATAATAAAGCCACGCCAAAACCAAATTTTGGGGGTATCATATTTATCTTTTTTCAATTACTTGTAAATGGATGGCAGTTGACATACCATACACCTTCACTATAATCTGAATATATTCTTCATCATATTCATTAACTTTGATAATTTCTAACTTCATAGCTTTTCCTTTTTTTGATATACAAATTATTTAAAAGCACAAACAGCGTATCCAAAGCCTCGGCAACGGCAATTCCGACCCATATAAACCGCTCGCCAAAAAGCGCAGGAACGGCAAATATGCAAGCGACGTTCAGAATAAAACTGCGTAATACGGCAATTCTCATTGCCGCAGCCGTCTGCTTTACAGACAGGTAATAGGTGGTATAAACAATATTAATCGCCGCAAAAGGAAAGCTGATTCCGTACACAAGAATACTTTCGTAAGCAAGGCGAATCATCTCCGCATCCGAATTAAATATACCTATAATGGGTTTCCCCAAAGTTGTCATAACCAGATATACGAGCAGGGAAAGGATTATATTGGTTATAAGCCCTTTCAGCATATATTTTTTTTCACCAACCTCATCTCCCTTGCCACGGCTTTCGCTTAACAGCGGTTGAATTCCCTGCGCAAGTCCGGCAAAGACGGCAAGAATAATCGTCAACAGGTATGCAACGACGGAGAACGCCGCCATACCGATTTCGCCGAATGCCCTAATTACAATCTGATTATAGCAGAACGTGGTTATCGGCGAGTTCATCTGCGTTACAAATTCAGGCAAACCGGTTTTAAAAATACTACCTACCTCCTTTATTGACATTTTAGGCATAGCAAGCCTTAAACAGCCCTTCTTAAAAATAAAATGAAAGGATAGTATTATGCAAGATAAAACCTGACCTAAACCTGATGCTATCGCCGCCCCCATTAACCCCATATGAAGCGGAAACACAAACAACCAGTCCAGAAAAACGTTGCAACATGCACCCACGGTCATTCCCCAAAAAGCCAGTTTGGGATTGCCGTCATTACGAACAAATGCGGCAAGCACCATAGCTCCGCTGAAAAATACGCCGAACATTACAAAATACTTTAAATAGAGAGCCGTATCTTCCAACAGTGCTTGATTGGCTCCCAACAGCAGAGCAATCGGTTCAGAAAAGAAAATACCGATAACGCTCATAGACAAAGCAAATACCAATACCATAAAGATACTTGTGTTGCAATACACGTTCGCCCGTTCCGTTTCTCCCTTACCAAAGCTGATAGAGGTTAAAGAGGCTCCGCCCATAGCTATCATCATAGGTATTGCAATAAGAAGAGAGATAAATGGTACGGATAGATTAACCGCCGCAAGCCCATCCGTACCTATCCCTCTGCCGACAAAAATTCCGTCCACGACAAAATATAAACCGGACACTAACATTGCACCGATAGACGGAATAACATATTTAAAAAAACGACGATTTTCACCCGTATTCATACTTGAAAGCAAGTCTCCTGCTATGATATAATCTATTGTAAACTATACCCCTGGGTACAAGTCAAGAGGAGAACGACAATATTTTGAAAGAATATTTATCAATCGGCGAAGTAGCCAAGCTAAAAAAAATAACGGTAAAAGCATTGCGATATTATGAAAAAATAGGAATTTTTGTACCCGCCTATATCAACGAGAAGACGAGATATCGTTATTATAAAACCGAACAGATGGTAATGCTGGATTTTATTCTGACGTGCTTAGATCTTGAAATACCTTTGAAACGTTTTCCCACATATCTGGAGAAAGACGGAACCTTGGATATAGAGCGAATACTTCAGGATGGTACAAACACGGCAAATCGGAAAATTGCCGAAATTAATCGAACGCTTGATAAACTCAAAAATATGTACCGCCATCTGGAGAAAAGCGAACGGTTACTCCGCCGTAATTCTCCCTATGAGGCATTTTTTGAAAAGAGATTTTTATTGACTAAACCTATGAAAGAACAATTCCCGACAAAGAAGCAATATATTCGCGCTATGACGGAATTGTATCTGCGTCTTGAAAACGGCGGTTTTAAAAATCTTTACAATCAGGGGTTACTCTTTTATATTGCTGACGAAAAAGTAAGTTGCTTTGCCTTTAACGAAGTGGAAATGCCAGCCAAAACCGAAAACGTTTGCGTGTTGCCTGAGGGAAATTATATCAGTCGGAATATTGACAGAAACAGGCAATCTTTATGGTTGGAATGCGTCAAGCCGTTTGTTCAATCGGAGGCGCATGAATCCGTTGTAATTTTACAGGAACGATATGAACGCCGCTTCCCTAAAGAACCGTTCTGGGAGATACTAACTCTATCTAAAACAGTTGAATGATATATCTTGTTCCAACCTGTAAATGCGTTTATAATTGTTGACAATATAAATTAACAGTAATATATTATTGGTGTTATATTAAATTGTAACCATAATGGAGATTACGTTAATGAAAAACCACTTTAGGATAATACGTTCAGCACTTTCAGCCGCGTTAGTCGCATTTTCTTCCCTTGCCTTTTGCGCCTGTGCGCAAAGCGGAGAGAATGGGCAGGATGCCACCGAGCTCTCTTATTCGGTAAACGAAGTTTACTATACAAGAGACGAATTGAATATTTACGGAAAACTCTACGTCCCCAAAGACAACGAAGGCAAAATGCCTGCCGTAATACTTTCTCACAGCGCAAACCTTAACGCAGATGCAATGAACTCATATGCGTCTGGCTTTGCCGAGAGAGGATATATCGCCTACGCATTCGATTTTTGCGGCGCCTGCTCCAAGAGCCGAAGCGACGGTTCCACCGACGATATGACTTTATTTACAGAAATTGAAGATTTAAAGGCTGTTCTTTATAATATTCGCACTATGGATAACGTAGATGCAGACAATATATATCTATTAGGTTCCAGTCAGGGAGGACTTGTAACAGCACTTACCGCCGAGGAGTGCGAAGAAACCGTCAAGGGTGAAATACTTTTATACCCTGCGTTCAATATTCCTGACCTTGTATCTAAATCTTCAGGGTGGGGAGGGCTGTCCGGAATATTCGGCGGCGGATACTCTCAGGCGTTCAGCGACACTTTAAAAGATTACGACGTGTATGAGCACATCGGCAATTTCAGTAAGAACGTACTGATAATTCACGGTTCATCCGACTTTATTGTGAATAAGTCTTATTCCGAAAGGGCGGCAACACTGTATAAAAATTGCACTTTAAAAATAATCGAAGGGGCGAATCACGGCTTTAACTCAGAAAATATTACTTCGATTTTCGGAAATTACGATGACAAAGTCTGGGAATATGTAGACGAATATCTTAAAAACTCCTAAGCAACCGTCCACATATCGGATTCAGTCCGCTATATAAATTAATAACCCAAACACTGCTTATCATTATTCAATGATATAATGGTGCCGCCCGTAAACCTACGGGCGGCTATATTTGGGGAAACAGGATTGGGGAAATTTGGGGAAGAGTTTTTCAAAAATGCTTAAAATTCGGTGTTTTTTGGCTTAAAAAGGCTCAAAACGGTCATTTTGGAAATAGTCAATTTGCCTCTGACACCGCTATGCGACTTATGCGCTCTAACAACGTTCAGGGCATTTACGTCGGGCGAGTAGGCGGTAAGCTTTCCGACCACTACGACCCCAAAAAGTGTGTGGTCAACCTTTCGGACGCCACCTACTCTTCTTCTTCGGTTGCGGCAGTAGCTGTCGCCGCTCACGAAATGGGGCACGTTATGCAAAAGCAAAAGGGATACCTCTTTTACAATATCCGCACGGCGCTCGTACCCATTGTAAACTTCGGGTCAAGGTTGGCTCTCCCCCTCGTTTTAATCGGACTTCTCATTGATATCTTTGCTACCTCCGCAGGCGTTCAGGTTGGCTTTTACATTGCCCTTGTCGGCGTGATTATGTACGGGGGTTCCTTCCTGTTTACTTTAATTACACTGCCCGTCGAACTCAATGCGAGCAAACGTGCTAAGCGTATGCTGGTTGACGAAGGCATTTTGGGCGAGGACGAATTGCAAGGGGCAAGCAAAGTGCTCAACGCTGCGGCTATGACCTACGTTGCCGCTATGCTTACCTCCCTCATCTATTTCTTGAGGTTCTTTGTCTACGTGTTGACAATGTTCGGCAGAAGAAACAGAAAGTAAAGGCTAAGCATATATAATAATATTAAAGACAAAACAAAACGGGTCGAAAGACCCGTTTAAATTTTATTTGATAAATTTTAATAATGTATTGCATTGACAGTATTACCGTGATATAATGGTGCGAAGTCGTCTATATATAATAAGGGGTTAAAATGAAATTGACAAGAGAACGGGCAGGAATCTTAAGCGGTATCTGCGGAATAGTAATGAACGTCGTGCTGTCCACGCTGAAAATATTAGTAGGCGTACTGACGGCTTCCATATCCATAACGGCAGACGGTTTCAACAACCTGTCCGACGCAATATCCAACGTGGTGACCATTATCGGAAGCAGCATTTCCGGCAAGCCTGTCGACAGGGAACACCCGTTCGGTCACGGGAGAATGGAATACGTCTCGGCATTAATCGTAGCCTTCCTCATTTTGATGATGGGGTTTGAGCTCGGCAAGAGTTCTGTTGAGAGGATAATTACTCCCGAGGCGATTAATTATCAGCTTATATTCGTCTTTGTGCCTATAGGCTCCATTATATTTAAGGCAGGCTTTGCTATCTTTAACCATATCCTGTTCAAAAAGACGGGCAATTTAAACCTGAAGGCGGTGCGTCAGGACAGCGTTAACGACTGCATAGCAACGAGCGGTACGATTATAGCCCTGCTCGTTTCAAGCCAGACCAGCCTCGTGTGGATTGACGGCGCCATAGGTCTTTGCGTGTCCGTGTTCGTACTCTTCTCGGGCGTCGGAATTCTCAAAGACGTGTTGGGACCTTTAATCGGTCAGGCTCCCTCCAAAGAGCTGATTGATGACATTAAGCGCATGATGCTCGAAGAGGAATACATAATCGGAGTACACGACGTCATCGTACACGAGTACGGCGCTGCGCACGTCATCGCCTCCGCCCATGCGGAGATGCCTGCCGACGTAGACGTGATTAAGCTTCACTCTGCAATCGACAGGGCAGAAAAGAGAATTTTCAGCGAGCTGAAAGTGGATATGTGTATCCATATCGACCCCGTTTTATTAAACGACGCCGATACCGATAAATATAAGGCGTTGACACAAAAGGTCGTTTCGGAGTACTGCCCGAGCTACTCCTTCCACGACTTCAGAATAATAAAGAAAGACGAGGGAATTACGCTTATATTCGAGCTGGTTATTCCCTTTGACGAAAAGCGTTCTCCGCAGGAGATTACCGACGAGCTTCTCTCAACGTTTAAAGCCGAGGACAAAAATTTGAACGCCATTATTAAGGTTGAACACGATTATGCTTAAAATACGGCGAAAGGGTAATTGATTTGGCGAAGGAATTGGAAATAACACGTAAAAAAGAACGGCTTGGATAGCCGTTCTTTTAATATATTTGATAATTAGTTTTAACTCCTGTAGCCGTTAGGGTTCCTGGTCTGCCAGTTCCAGCTGCTTGCACACATTTCGTCTATGCCGAGCGTTGCCTCCCAACCAAGTTCCTTTTTTGCCTTTGATGCGTCTGCATAGCAGGCTGCAATGTCGCCGGGGCGGCGGGGTTTGATAACGTAGGGGATTGCGTGACCGCAAGCCTTTTCAAATGCGTGGATAACGTCCAACACGCTGTAGCCTATTCCCGTACCGAGGTTATAGGTATATACCCCCGATTGCTCTACTCCGTCAATTGCCGCAACGTGACCTTTTGCAAGGTCGACTACGTGTATGTAGTCTCTTACGCCCGTACCGTCGGGGGTGGGATAATCGTTGCCGAATACACCTACCTCCTTCAGCTCGCCAATAGCAACCTTTGCAATGTAGGGCGTGAGGTTGTTGGGAATTCCTTTAGGATCCTCGCCTATCAATCCGCTTTCGTGTGCGCCGACGGGGTTGAAATATCTGAGCAGTACCACCGTCCACTCGTTATCCGCCTTATAGACGTCGTTTAAGATAATCTCCTGAAAATATTTGCTGGTGCCGTAGGGGTTAGTAGTGCCGCCGGTCTTGCATTCTTCGTTCAAGGGCAGGACTTCGGGATCGCCGTAGACGGTTGCCGAGGAGGAAAATACTATCTTCTTGCAGCCGTGGGAACGCATTGCCTGAAGGAGAGCCAAGGTTCCGTACAAATTGTTGTCGTAATATTCAACGGGTTTTGCACAGCTTTCACCCACTGCCTTTAACCCTGCAAAGTGTATTACCCAGTCTATTTTATGCTGCAAAAATATTCTGTTTAAAAGTTCTGCGTTGCGGATATCTCCCTCGTACAGCTCCACCTTTTTTCCGGTAATCTTCTTAACCCTCTCCAAACTCTTTTCACAGGAATTTGAAAAGTTGTCTACAACCACAACCTCGTAACCTTTCTTTAAAAGCTCTACGCAAGTATGACTGCCGATATACCCTGCACCGCCGGTAACCAATATTTTCATTTTAAACCTCTTGAGAATACTATGCGATTATATTTATGCAGAAGGTCTGCAAGTTAAAACAAAACTACCGAGATCGGTCTGTAAGCCGGGTTCTGTCGTGTACGGTTATCTATCTAATCTTACAGTCGCCTGTAAGCTTAAGCGATGTTAACGGATTAAGACGGACGGACAGCCCTGCAAATTAATGCTGCCTTAATCCCAATCTTGCGTCGGGTGGGGTTTGACTTGCCAGGGGCGTTACCGTCCCTGCGGTGAGCTCTTACCTCGCCATTCCAACCTTACATTGCGCTAAAAACGCAGTGCGGTATATTTCTGTTCACTTTCCTTAAAGTCGCCTTCACCTGCCGTTAGCAGGCACCCTGTCCTGTGACGCCCGGACTTTCCTCACGCAAATTTCTTTGCCCGCAACCGTATAACCGACTCGGT
>JBJFGI010000074.1:0-31578 GCA_051892535.1 Candidatus Coproplasma sp.
GTATATTGGGCGGTATATTCGCAGTGTTGGGCTTCCTGCCTCAGATTTTAACCCTGTTCTTATTCTTCTCCATTCTGGAGGATACGGGTTATATGGCGAGAATTGCCTTCGTGTTGGACAGAATTTTCAGGCGTTTCGGGCTTTCGGGCAGGGCGTTTATGCCTATGATTATGGGCTTCGGCTGTTCCCTTCCTGCAATGATTAACACCAGAACGCTTGCCGACGAAAAGGAGAGGACGGCTACCGTCAGGGTTATTCCCTTCTTCTCCTGCGGTGCAAAATTACCCATTTTAACGGCTATTGCAGGCGGTATTGTCTCGGCTTTCGGCGTGGGCAACCCCGACGTAATAACCCTTTGCATGTATCTGCTGGGTATTGTTACGGCAATATGTGCGGTGCTGCTTATGCGCAACACCACGCTTAAGGGTGAAACGCCTCCGTTTATAATGGAATTACCTGCATACCATATGCCGGGCTTCAAGAATTTGATGCTCCACCTCTGGGATAAGGCAAAGCACTTCGTTAAAAAGGCTTTCACCATTATCTTTGCTTCAACCGTAATCATCTGGTTCCTGCAGAGCTTTAACTGGAGCTGGCAGTACGTCGGTGCGGACGGTATGGGTGAATCCATACTCGCATCGCTCGGTAAGCTCATTCAGCCTCTGTTTACGCCCCTCGGCTTCGGCTCGCAGCTTGGCGTTGCATGCGGTTGGGTGTTTGCAGTTGCCGCTATCACGGGACTTATCGCAAAGGAAAACGTCATCGCAACCTTCTCCGTCCTTGCGGCAATGGTCGTCGCCTCTCTCGGCGGCGGTGCGTTCGAGGGTACCGAAGAGGGTATCGAAGAGACCGTTATCCTCATTCAGAATACGGGTATAACCGTTCCTGCGTTAATTTCGTTCATCGCATTCAACATGCTGACCATTCCCTGCTTTGCGGCTTGCGCTACGGCAAGGGCAGAGTTGCCTAAGGGTAAGTTCAAGTGGACGCTCCTCTTCTGGGTTGCGGCAAGCTACTCGGTATCGGCTATGATCTACACGATCGGCAGCTGGTGGTGGACGTTGTTCATCTGGCTGGCTGTTATCGCCGTCGTGGTAACCTTCATAGTTTTAAGGAATATCGGCAAGTTCGATATAGTAAAGATATTTAAAAGACAAAAGGGGTAATATATGACGCCTTTGGACATAGTTATAATCTGTATTGTTGCAGTTGCGTTTATCGCCGCCCTGGGCGTGATTATCTATAAAAAGGTCAAGCACAAGGGTGGTTGCGACTGTGGGTGCGATTGTTGCCCCCATAGTTGTAGCTGTAAGCAGCACAACAAGACAGAGATTAAATAAGATTGCACAGTCAACACTCCATAAATAAAAAACACGTTGGAAGCTAAAGCTTTCGACGTGTTTTTTCGTAAATCACAAATTTACATAAAATGTTTATAAAATATCAAAAACTGCATAATTATTTATTTTACGCCGTTTGCTTGCAATGTTGGACGGATATATGTATAATAAAATGGTAATAATATCCGGGGTGGACAAAACTATGATTAAATTATCGAACAGAATTAAAGAAATATCCCCTTCGATGACCCTTGCAATCTCTGCAAAGGCAAACGAATTGAAGGCGGCAGGCGAAAAGGTTATATCCTTCGGCGTCGGTGAACCCGACTTTGCAACCCCTGCGCATATTGTTCAGGCGGCTAAAGACGCTCTCGACGCAGGCAAGACAAAGTACGTTGCGGCGGCAGGTCTGCCTGCGCTTAAAAAGGCTGTTTGCGAAAAGCTTAAAAAGGACAACAACCTTGACTACGAGCCCTCGCAGATAGTCATCTCCAACGGCGCAAAGCACCCCATATTCAACGCACTTTTCGCTACAATCGAAGAGGGAGACGAAGTGCTTATTCCCAAGCCCTATTGGCTTACCTACCCCGAAGTGGTTAAAAGCTGCGGAGGCGTTCCCGTATACATCTACGCAACTCCCCGCCACGGCTACAAGGTAACGGCTGCGCAGGTTGAGTCTATGATTACCCCCAAGACCAAGATGCTTATATTCAACAGCCCCTGCAACCCCACGGGAGCTGTGTATACCGAGAGCGAGATTAGGGCTATTGCAGAAGTTTGCGTAAAGCACAACATCATAGTGCTTGCGGACGAAATTTACGAAAAGCTCATCTACGGCGGAGAGACTCATTTCTCCATTGCACAGGTCTCCCCCGAGATGAAGGAGCTCACTATAATAATCAACGGCTGGTCTAAATCCTATGCAATGACGGGCTGGCGTATCGGCTACGTTGCTGCGCCTGCGCACGTTGCAAAGGCAATTGCGTCCTTCCAGAGCCACTCGACCTCCAACGTAAACACAATGACGCAGTATGCGGCAATTGCAGCGTTAGAGGGCGACCAGCAGCCTATGTACGATATGATAGAGGCTTTCGGCAAGCGCAGGGAGGCTATGCTCGCCGAGCTTGACAAAATGAAAGCTCTCGGCTTCGACTACGTTAAGCCCGACGGTGCTTTCTACGTAATGCTCCTCTGCTACAACTTCTACGGCAAGAGCTACGAGGGCAAGAAGATTGCAGGCAGTATGGACTTATGCGATGCCCTCTTGACCTACGAAAAGGTTGCGGCAACCCCCGGTATATGCTTCGGCGACGACGATGCAATCAGGCTCTCCTACGCACTGTCTATGGAGGACATGATGGAAGGGCTTAAGCGTATCGCACACTTTGTAACCTTACTCAAGTAATAAAGTGTAAAACTCAAAAAATATTTATTAAATTTTAAAAAAAGTCTTGAAAATCTCCCGTTATATGATAGAATAAGTATATAAGAGAATTATATCTTATTTCAAGGAGGATTTCAGATGATAAAAATTATATGCGGTCCCAAGGGTTCGGGCAAGACTAAGCAGATTATTCAGCTCGCTAACTCCAACGCCGCTACTGCAAAGGGCTTAAGCGTTTTCGTTACCGATACCGACAGGTATATGCACGACGTTATCCGTGACGTAAGATTTTGCAACGTTACGGAATATCACGTTACGGGTGAAGAGGCGCTCTGCGGCTTTGTAATGGGAATAATGGCAGGCAACTACGACATTGAGTACGTTTACTTAGACGGTATCGCACGCATTGCGGGCAAACCTTTGAACGAACTTGCCGCTATATTCTATATGCTGGAAAAGATTTCAAACCAAAGCGGAGTGGTTATTACTATCACGTGCAGCTGCGCAAAAGAGGAGCTGCCCGATTTCGTCGCAAAGTATTGCTGATAAAAAGAGTAGACTTAGCTGCCGCTTTGATTTAAAGCGGCAGCGTTTTTTTGTGAGAGCAAGCCGTAGATTAAAGAGAAAAATTAAGTGTGGCAAATTGTTGCCGACGGCTAAATAAAGGAGAAAGTTATGTTATTCATCAGCACGAGAGGCGGAGAAAAGGTGACGGGTGCGCAGGCAATCGTTAAGGGTTTATCCGACAACGGCGGTCTTTTCGTCCCTGAAAAGTTCCCTCAGATGTCAGAGGAGGAAATGCAGGAGATGCTCTATATGAGCTATCCTGAACGTGCCGCAACCGTCCTTCATAAATATCTGGACGATTACGACAAAAAGGAGCTTTTGGAAGCTTGCGAAGCCGCATACGCTAAATTTGAAGGTCCCGACCCCGCACCCCTTGTAAGAATTGATGAAGGTCTGTATATTTTAGAGCTCTTCCACGGCCCCACCTGTGCCTTTAAGGATATGGCGCTCACCGTGCTGCCTTACCTTCTCAGAAAGGGCTGCGATATCTGCGGAATTAAGGAACAGATTTTAGTGTTGGTTGCAACCTCGGGTGATACGGGCAAGGCTGCGTTAGAGGGCTTTAAGGACGCAAACGGAATAAAGATTATGGTCTTTTATCCCGACGACGGCGTTTCCTCTATGCAGAAATTGCAGATGTGTACTCAGGAGGGCGGAAACGTAAACGTGGTTGCCGTAAAGGGTAACTTCGACGACTGCCAGACAGCCGTTAAAACCATATTCAACAGCGCAGAGTATGCCGCCGAACTCAAAAAGCACAACACCTTGCTTTCGAGCGCAAACTCCATTAACTTCGGAAGATTAGCTCCCCAGATTGCATATTATTTCTCGGCTTACTTCGACCTCGTTACCGCAGGTCAGATAGAGATGGGGCAGGAGATTGACTTCACCGTACCTACGGGCAACTTCGGCAATATCCTCGCCGCATACTATGCAAAGCGCATGGGCTTACCCGTAAGGAGATTGCACTGCGCTTCCAACATGAACAACATCTTGACCGACTTCCTTGCAAAGGGTCGCTACGACGTCCACAGGGAATTCTATAAGACCACTTCTCCCTCGATGGATATACTCGTCTCCTCCAACTTGGAGAGGCTTTTATTCGAAGTCTGCGGCAGGGACGAAAAGCTCACCGCAGAGCGTATGACTAAGCTTAAGACAGAGGGCGTTTACGAGATAACCGAAAAGGAGAGGGCGGAAATTGCTAAGATCTTCGACGGCGGTTTTGCCAACGAGGACGAGGTTGTGGAGACAATCTACGACTTATTCTGCGATACTGGCTACACCATGGACACCCACACCGGCTGTGCAATGAAGGTCACCAACGACTGGAAGCGCAAGAACAAGAAGGATACCACCATGCAGGTAGTCGTCTCAACCGCCAATCCCTACAAGTTCCCTCAGGACGTGCTGTACGCCGTTACGGGCAACGACGTAAGGGACAGCTTCAAGGGCGTTAAGCGTCTGCACGCCGCAACCGCTATGGCAGTTCCCAAGAGCCTTGCAGGCTTAAAGGACAAGCCCGTTCGCTTCAAGACGGTTGTAACCAAGGATAAGATGTTCGACGAGGTTATTAACTTCGTCAAGTAATTAAAATATTAACACCGCCGTGCAGTAAAACTACTGCACGGCGGTTTAAAATGCATTTTCAATATGGCTAAGGAAGATATTTTAGGCACTGAAAGGGTTTTAAAACTCTGTTTTAAGATGGGGTTGCCCTGCGTTTTAGCGCAGGTCGTAAACCTCTTATATAATATCGTAGACCGAATATTTATCGGCAATATGCCGGGCGTGGGCGAGTATGCCCTGGCGGGTTTGGGGCTCTGTGCGCCTATACTCACGCTGATTGCCGCCTTCTCCTCCTTTGTTTCGGGCGGAGGAGCTCCGCTTGCCGCAAAGTCTCTGGGCGAGGGCGACAAGGAGAGGGCGAAAAGGTACTTAAACAACGGCTTCGTAATGCTGTGCGTCTTTTCGGTTGCGCTGGGGTTAACCGCCTTCTTTGCGCAAACCCCGCTTCTCTATTTAATAGGTGCGAGCGATAACACTATCGTCTACGCCTCCGACTACCTGTCAATTTACCTTATAGGTACGCTGTTCGTTCAGCTTGCGGTGGGGTTAAACACCTTTTTAACCGCCCAGGGCAGGAGTGCTATGGCTATGATTTCGGTCGCCGTAGGCGCTGTGCTCAATTTAGGGCTTGACCCCCTTTTCATCTTCGTATTCGGTATGGGCATAAAGGGAGCGGCTCTCGCAACGGTTATAAGCCAGTCGGCGGCGTGTGCGTTCGTTATACTCACCCTTTTGGGTAAACGCTCGTCGCTCAGGCTGGACGTAAGGTATATGAAGCCGGACTCTAAAGTCATCACTTCAATCTTAAGTCTGGGGCTTGCGCCCTTTGTCATGGCGGCAACCGAGTCGGTAATAGGCTTCGTGCTTAACGGCAGGTTAAAGTATTGGGGCGATCTTCAAGGCGAAGGGCTGGGGGACAGATATATCTCCGCACTTGCAGTTTTGCAGAGCGTGATGATGTTGATTACCGTACCCATTCAGGGCTTTACGCAGGGCGTTACGCCAGTGCTGTCCTACAACTTCGGGGCGAGGAATAAGCAGAGGCTTAAAGAGGCATACTTCGTCACCCTTGCCGTGTGTTGGGGGTACTGTATGCTCTCGGCGGTGCTTATGATGAGTCTGCCGCACCCCTTCGGCAGAATGTTCACCTACAAGGAAGAGGTGCTGGAGATAACCGATAAATACCTGCCCGTATTCGTAGCAGGTATGCTTATCTTCGGCATACAACGTGCCTGTCAGACGACGTTCGTCGCCGTGACCGAGGCGAAGATAAGTTTATTTATTGCAATCTTGCGTAAGATTATATTGTTGGTTCCGCTTGCCTTCCTGCTTCCCCTCGCAATGGGCGTGGGCGGCGTGTACTGGGCGGAGTGCATTGCCGATTTAACTGCGGCGTGCCTGTGCGGTACGATATTCTTCTTCCGCTTCAGAAAGATTTTAAAGGGTATGGGCGACAGCGAAACGGTCATCATACAAAACTAATTTTAACAATTTTTAATTTAGGTCTATACAAACGCCAAAAAGGGTGGTATAATATAATCAAGCAAATATGTAATAAACGTAAGGGGAATTATTATGGCTATTGCTGATCAGAGATTTATTACTATGGGTGAATTGCTTTTAAGGCTTTCTCCCCCCAACAACGAAAAGATACGTACGACCGACGAGTTTAAGGTTACCTACGGCGGTGCAGAGGCTAACGTTGCCGCATCGCTCGCAAACTTAGGCGTTGACAGCTCATACTTTACCGTTGTGCCCGATTCGTCCATCGGTAAGGCTGCAATCCGTTATCTGCGCTCCAACGACGTTCACTGCACGCCCTGCATTAAGGACGCCAAGGGCAGAATGGGCATCTACTTTCTGGAAGAGGGCTTCGGCGTTCGTGCCAGCAAGGTTACCTATGACAGGGCTGACTCCGCATTTGCCCTCTACGACTTCTCTACTATAGACTTCAAGGAGAAGTTAAAGGGCTTTACCTGGTTACACTTAAGCGGCATAACTCCCGCACTCTCTCAAAACTGTCGTGACCTCATTATGTATGCTTTAAAGGCTGCCAAAGAGCTTGGTATGACGGTATCGTTCGACTGCAACTACCGCTCGGCACTGTGGGGCTGGCAGGAGGCGAGGGATTGTATAACCGAGTATCTGCCCTACGTCGACGTGTTGTTCGGCATAGAGCCCATCAATCTTCCCGGTCCCGACGGCAAGGACCTGAAGGACGGAATGAGTATGAACCCCACCTACAAGGAGCAGGACAGGATATTCAAGGAACTGCATAAGCGCTATAACTTCAAGGCTATCGGCAGGCACGTGCGCTACGTTCATTCGGGCAGTGAAAACAGCCTGAAGGCATTCCTCTGGTATGACGGTGAAACGTACGAAAGCAAGACCTTCCGCTTCTCCATTCTCGACAGGGTGGGCGGCGGCGACGCCTTTGCAAGCGGTATGATCTACGCAATGATGAGGGAGATGAAGCCCGACGATATCATTAACTTTGCGGTTGCGTCGTCCGTCATCAAGCATACAATGCACGGCGACTTCAACATCACCGACGACGAGGACAGCATAATCAAGCTGATGAATCAGGACTACGAAATCAAGAGATAATTCAATACGGTATAAAACAAAAAACGCCGCTGTGCTTTTGAAAAGCACAGCGGCTAATTTATTGACTGATTATGCTTCGAGGCTTACAACCGACAGACTCTTAATGTCGTAGGAAAGAGTGCCTAAGCCGAACGATATGGGGGTCGACATCTTTAAAAGCACTGAACGGGTGGTGTTCAGGTCTGCGTTTTCAACAGCCGCATAGCTGTATACAGGCGTAGAGCCCCTCATATCGGCATTGATTCCGATACTGACGTTGTGGTAACGAATCTGTTTAGCAGCCGTATCTGCGTTGGAGGAAGTGCCGTCGAAGAAGATATAATCGATAACGTCGTTGCCGTTTCCGTCGGTTACGTTTGTGAGGGCGTCGATAATCTGCTTGTCGCTCTCGCTGTTGAGTTCGGTTGCGGAAGCGCAGCTTGCAATTACGCTCTGAACGTTTCCGTTCTGGGGTGAGCAGACGTTAAACGACTTGTTGCCGCTTAAGGTGAAGGAGCGGAGAGCAAAGGGGAGCTGGCAGTTGTCGAATACAAGCCCTTCGAGCGTCACGGTCTTTTCACCCGAGTTGTCAGCGTTTGAGTTGTCAGAAGTCTTAATTATAGCCTTGTTGCAGTCCCTGTTGTAAAAGGTTTCATATACGGCGTCTATCGAAACGCACATACTTTCCTTGCTTACAGCGGTAAGGGTGTTGGGCGTAGTGCATACAATTTCCTGTCTGGAGTAGACGGGTTTAAGGTTTTCACCTGCAAGGCGGTACTTGCACACCGTTTTAACCGTATCGGTAAATTCAACCGTTTCGCTTGTTGCAGTGTATACGTACCTGCCCTTAAGGGTGTATTCTACTTCGTATACGTACACGGCGTCCTTGGGTGCGGTAGAATTGTCGGAGGTGATTTTAATCCCCTCGGGCAAGGTGGCCGAGCCCCAGTCGTAATCCTCTTTATCCATATAGAATGCGGTGGAGTATTTCGTGCCTGCGTCAGCGGTGTAATACTCAACCTTGTAACTTGTGTTGCTGCCCTCTGCAAAGTTGACGGAGTAGGTAGCAACTTCCTTGTGGCTGCGCCAGAACTCTTTGTAGTTGCCTTCAACGGTAGCGGAGGTGGCAACGTTCCAGTTTGCCGAAGTGGAGGTGGATGAATAAGACACCCCGCTTGAACAACCTGCAACGGAGAGAACACCGCCTGCAATCAATACCGTAGCTAAAATTTTCTTGAAATGTTTCATAGCTAAAATTATAGCATATAATTTTTTTAATTGTAAATCTTTTTTGGACACAAAAAGATAAAAAAATAGTGACTGTTGTGTTATAATATAGCTATGGCAGAATTAATCATTGCACCGTACCTCGGTGCAGCTTTAAAAAGCTTTAAAAAAATAGTCTCCGACCACTCCGAAAGGGACGGTAAAGAGGGCAGAAAGCTCGTCGTCTTGTGCGAGGACAGGCTGTCCCTCGTCGCTGAAAGGGCGGTCTGCGAGGAAGTGGGCGGAACGTTCTCGGTATCCGTCTATACCTTGTCACGCTTCTTAAGCGCAGAGGGCGGCAGGTGCGACGACGTGTTGACCAGCCAGGGCTCGGCAATGGCGATAAGCAGGCTTATAGAAAAGAACAGGGGCTCGCTTAAGCTGTTTAACCGCCTGTCCGCCTCGGGTTCGGCGCAGGAGGTCTACGACACCATTGCCCTTTTATATTCCTCTCGTATTTCGCCCGACGACCTGGAAGGGGTAATCGAGGACAACAGTCTGCTTTCGAGAAAGCTCTCCGATTTAGCACTTCTCTACAGAGAGTATTTTAAATACCTTGACGACAACGGCGTGATAGACAGAAATGCATATTTAAGGCGTCTGCCAGACCTGATAAAAAACAGCAAAAAAATTAACGGTGCAGACGTGGTTATCCTCGGCTTTCAGGCATTTACCTCTTCGGTTAAAGAGGTGGTTAAAGCCTGCCTTGAGACTGCCGAAAACGTCTACGGCGTGTTCATAGGCGGTAATAAAAACGTAGGCAAATACGTCAACGAGGCGTGGGCGGACTTCGAGGGGATAGCAAACGAGTGCGGTAAAGCAGTTAATAAGACTATTCTGCCCTCCAAGCTCTGCCCTGCGGCTGAACAGCTGAGGCGCTACGTATTCGAGCCTGAGAGCTATCATTTTGCAAAGGCAGTCGACGTGCCTGAAGGTCAGGTAAACTTAGTCGAAGCCGTAGACGAGGACGACGAGTGCTCTTTCTTCGCTTCGGCGATATTAAAGGCGGTGCAGGAGGACGGAATAAGGTTCAGGGATATCTCTGTTATGCTCCCCGACGTAAACTCCTTCCAGCCCGTTTTAGAGAGGGTGTTCGAGGAATATTCCATACCCTATTACGTAGACAGACGCTATCCACTCTCCTCTCACCCCGTCTGCGAGTTCGTGTTAAACTACTTAATCTGTCTGGCGGACGGCTGCCGTCAGAGCAGTGTAATCGCCGTCGTAAGCTCACCCCTGTTCATGTTTGAAAGCGAGGATGTCAAGGGCGATAAGGACGTGTTTATCAACTATATGCTGCGTGCCGTAACGGGCACAGGCGGCGTTAAAAGGGCGGTTAACCCCGACATATGCCGCAGCGAAGCGGGTTTTGACGAGAAAAAAATCGAAAGAGTTCGCTCTGCGTTCGTGGCAGGGCTTAAACTTCTGCCCTCCAATAAAGCGGTGGGGGAGAGGTTCTGCGAAGGGCTTAAAAAGCTGTTGGAATACTTTAACTGCGAAAAACGGCTTGCTTATCTTGCCGAGGAGGCGGAGGGCTACGGTCTTGCCTCTATCGGCTCAATGTCGGCGAGGGCGTATGAGGAGACGGTTGCCGTAATCGACGAGGCGCAAAAGCTCACCTTGGGCGAGGAATACGCCGTAAGGGAGTTTGCAAAAATTCTGCGCAGCGGCTTTACTTCGGCGCAGATCTCCCTCATTCCCCCCAAGCAGGACGCCGTGTTCGTCGGCGATTTATCTGCTTGCGCAAACGCAGGCAGCAAGGTCTTAATCATCGGCGGTCTGACGGGTGCGGTGCCCTCTGCATCGCCCGATACGGCTATACTTTCGGACGGCGAGCTGACCCGAATGGAGGGCATTAAGCTTGCGGTTTCGCCCAAAATTTCGCAGGTTAATTTGCGGTTAAAGGAGACTACGGCGCTTAACTTATGTGCCTTCAGTCAGAGGCTGTACCTCGTCTACCCCGTGAGAAGCGGCGGCGAGGAGCTCGGCGTAAGCGAGATTTTCGACTACGCAAAAAACCTGTTGACCAGTAACGGTGTACCCTTGAAACTCATTTCAACGAGGGATATTACCGCATCAAAAGATTATTTTGCATATTACGTCTGCCGCCCTTCACCTGCAATCAGGCGTGTGGCGCAGTACGTTGCCGACCCCTACAGCGACAAGCCCGAGACGGCTTCGTCAATCTTTGCAATGCTCAAGGGCGAGTTTGGAAGGGACGGCGGCGAGTGCTTCCCTGCAATTAAGTGCGGCTCGCAAGAGGCAGGCTCGCTCTACGGCGGAGAGGTCTCTCCCACCGATTTGGAGACCTTTTTCTCCTGCCCTTACAAATCCTTCGCTATGCGTGGTCTGCGCCTTAACGAGAGGAGGGAGGGGGTCTTACGTCCCTTGGATTCGGGTAATTTAATCCACGAGGTGTTAAGACAGGTCGCCGAGAACAGTCAGACCTTTAAGGATAAAGACGACTGTGCGGAGTTTGCTAAACGTAAGGCGGAGGAGTTGCTCTCCTCTCCCGCCTACTGCGTACCCGAGGGCGACGGCGCAACGGGGTACACGGCAACCTCTCTTATCGAAGAGGCAGGCATATTGGCTCAAGCCGCCTACGAACAGATTTTTAA
This sequence comes from Candidatus Coproplasma sp., assembly GCA_051892535.1. GTDB lineage: Bacteria > Bacillota > Clostridia > Christensenellales > Borkfalkiaceae > Coproplasma. The sequence goes on from JBJFGI010000074.1 coordinate 11,331, forward strand.
CTCCGATTTCAGGGTGGAGAGCGTGGAAAAGGTGTGCGCCGCAAATGCCGACGGCGTACGCTTAAGCGGAAGAATCGACAGGGTGGACAGCTTTGGCGATATGGTCAGGGTTATCGACTATAAGACGGGCTATGCCAAGGCGGAGGCAGACGCATACTATATGGGTTTAAAGCTCCAGCTGCCCTTATATCTTGGCGCCACAGCAGACGGCAGACGCCCCGTCGGCGCCTACTATTTCCCCGCCAACGTCGACTACTCCGACGACGGCAACAGCTTTATTTTACAGGGTTTTATGGACGGCAGCGAGGAAGTCGTGAGATGTTCCGACCACACCGTAGAGGATAAAAAGCACAGCAAGTACGTCGGCGCCTACCTTAACGGCAGAAAGCTGGACAAGGCTATGGGGAGCGAGGACTTTAAGTACTTTTTAAAGTATGCTAAAAGTTTAGTTGCCCAGGGCGGTAAGGAGATGCTCTCCGGCGAGATTACGCCCTCGCCTGTCGAGGACGCCTGCGACAGCTGTAGCTTAAAGGGCTTGTGCGGCTACGACGCCGAAGTTTCAGGAGTGAGGAAGAAGAAAAAGGCAAACTGTTCGGCTATTGCGGCAATAGTTAAAAAAGAGGAAGGCGTTGAGGACGGTTGCGGTACGGAGGATGAAAATGGCACTGACTGATGAACAGCAGGCTGCGATAGCGGCGAGAAATAAGGTTATGGTGTCCGCCTCTGCCGGTGCAGGTAAGACCACGGTTATGATTAAAAGGCTGGTGGATATAGTCTGCGAGGGCAACGATTTAGACAACGTCTTGTGCGTAACCTTCACCAAAAAGGCGGCGGCGCAGATGAAGGACAAGCTGCGTTCGGAGCTCGTTAAAAGGTTAAACACTACCGACGAAAAGCTGCGTAAACATCTAAGGGAACAGCTTGGAAAAATCAACTCCGCAGATATAAGTACAATAGACTCCTTCTGCTCAAGGCTGGTCAAGACCTACTTCTACGAATTGCAGGTGGACTCCTCCTTTGAAGTGGTTGCCGACGAGGCGGAGAGGGCGGAGCTGAAGGAGGCGGCTATGTCTTCCCTTTTCGACGAGAGATACGCCTCCGGCGACGAGGAATTTTTATTCCTTCTTTCAAAGCTGAAGAAAAAGCGCAGCGACAAGGCGTTGCGTGCAATGCTCTCCTCCGCATACGAAAGGGTGAGGATATGCCCCGACTACAGGCAGATTTTAGAAAATGCAATGGCAAACACCTTTACCGAAAAAGGGTTTGGTGAGGTGTGTTGTAAATTAAAGTCAGTAATATCGGAAAAGCTAAGCGTACTCACGTCGGCTATCGACGAGTTTGCGTTGAAGTTTAACGCCCCCAATAACGACCCTAAATTCTTTAAGATTTTAGACGATATTCGTTCGGGCATCTGCGACTATATGAATTCTGCGGAGCTGTTCGGCGCACCTAAAAAACTGACTACACTCCGCCGTCCTTCGGGCAGCAGCGAAGAGGATTTACGCTTTAAGGAATTTGTTGAAAAGGTCAAGGATAAGTACAAGGAGCTGACCGACTTCGACGAGGAGAGCGAGAGACTTCGCTTCTTTGAAAGCGGTAAGGTTGCGGTGGCGTTCTGCAACCTGCTTTTGGCGTTCGACGAGGCATATAGCGGGGTCAAACGCTCCGAAGGCAAGATGGATTTCGGCGATTTGGAGCAGTACAGCCTCAGGCTTTTAAGGGGTGAGGACTGCGACAGCGACGTGCGTGAGCGTATTAACGAGAAATATAAATACGTATTCGTCGACGAATATCAGGACGTTAACCCCATTCAGGACTATATAATCAGCTATGCCTCGGGCGACGACGTGTTCTGCGTAGGCGACGTTAAACAGGCTATTTACGGCTTCAGGGGAAGCAGGTCTTCCTTCTTCTCGGACAAATGCGAAAGTGTGGAAAGCGAGGGGAATTATATCATTCTGCCCGACAATTTCAGGAGCAGTACCGCCGTCATCGACTTTGTAAACAAGGTCTTTTCCAAGGTGATGAGAGTGCCGCTTAGCACGTTCGACTACTCCGCAGGGCACGCTATGAGGGGCGGTTCACGCTACGGCAAGGGCTACGAGGGCGTTGCGCAGTTCTGTCTGTTCGACGACGTCAGGACGGATAAAGAGGTTGCCGACAAAGTCTACTCGGTAGCAGGGGAAAAGGTTGCCTCCCGCCGCTCTTCAAGCGAGGCGCTTGCCGTCTTAAAGCTGGTTAAAGAGGCGTTGAACTCCACATACTACGACCCCGATTCGGGTAGGGAGGTCAAGGTTGAGTTGGGGGATATATGCGTATTAACCCGCAAACGCTCCTCTCCAAACGTGCAGGAGATTATCCGCACCCTCTCCGCCGAATACCCCGTTGCGTCGTCAGCCGAAGTCAACGTCTGCACACGCCCTGAAATTATTAAAATTTTAGATATCCTGTCCTATCTGAATAATGCCGAGCAGGATATTCCGCTTGCCTCTGCAATGCTCTCGCCCCTCGGCGGTTTCTGCGAGGACGAGTTGGTTAAAATCCGCTTGAAATTCAAAGGCGAGGAGAAGCTCTTTTACCTTGCCGCAAAGCGGTATGCCGAAGAGGTGAGCGACGGACTTTCAGCAAAATTAAACGCCTTCTATGAAAGGGTTAAACGGTTAAGATCGCTCTCCGACAGCATAGGGGCGGCAAAGCTCATTGACGAGATTATGAGCGGAGGAGGATTTGCCACGGAGTTTTCCTCCCCCGTCAAGCTCGTCTATTTAAGGACGCTTCAGCGCAGTGCCTACGGGGCGAGCGGAGAGCTGTCGCTCAACGCCTTTTTGCAGAAAATCAAGGCGAGCGGCAACAGAATTTGCGCTCCTGCCTCGGTTGCTTCGGACAGTATCAACGTTATGACTATGCACGCCTCCAAGGGATTGGAGTTTCCCGTCGTCATAGTTGCCGACCTCGCTACGAGCTTTAAGGGCAATTCTTCCGATAATATGCCCTTCGACGAGTATTTCGGCTTTGCCCCTAAATACTACGGGGAGGACAGGACGTCCTACAACACTTTACTCAGAAAGCTTACGGCGATTAACACGGCAAAGGAGGAGCTGTGCAACGAGATTAACCTTTTATACGTTGCGTTCACCAGAGCCAAGTACTCCCTGTACGTCCTGACGAGCGAGGCTGAGCCGTATAACGCAATAAACGCAGCATATGCCGACTGCTATGCCCCGATGATTGACTTTGAGGGCTTTGATTTGCGTAAATTAGATTTGTCGGGCGAGGAGCAGAAGGTGAGGGAGGGCAGCCCCGTTCCCGTCCTCGATTGTCCCGACGCCGAGCTGTTAAACATACTTAACAGGGCGGCAGGGTTTAAGTACGGCTTCGAACAGGCGATAACCCTGCCCGTCAAGAGTTCGGCTTCAAGGCTGCTGTGGGAGAGGGACAATATAGAGGATGCCCAGCCCATATTCGCCGACGAATATGAAAAAGTTGCGGACGGAAGCGACTCCACGCCCGAAACGGGTATTGCCTACCACAGGTTCTTAGAGCTGTGCGACTTCTCGGTTAAGGACGAGGCAGGCGTTCGTGGAGAAGTGGAAAAATTCCTCGCAGACGGACTGATAGACAAAAGTCAGTATGAGTTGCTGGACGTGAAAAAATTAACGGCAATAGTGTCGATGCCCGTGTTTGACGGCGTTGCAGGCAAGTCGCTGTACAGGGAGAGGGAGTTCTTGTGCAAGTTGCCCTCCTTAGACTATATCGCTTTAAGAGAGGGGGTAAATCCTGAGGAAGCTTGCCCTGACGACCGTATTAAAAAGGTGGACGACGATTGTGAAAAGGTCACGGTTAATTCCGACGACGGCAACAGCGTTATTGTGCAGGGTGCGATAGATTTGCTGTGCGTGGAAAGGGTGGACGGCAGGGCTGTTAAAGCTCACGTTATAGACTATAAGTACACCGCCCGAACCGAAGAGAGCGTAAGGCAAAAGTACTCGCCCCAGCTGGCTTTATATAAAAAGGTTGTGTGCAAGGTCTACTCTTTAGCGGCGGAGGACGTAAAGACCACCATCGTCAACATTCGTGCCTGCAGACAGATTGACCTCGACATATAGTGCAGACAAATAACTCAATATTCGCTAAATACTTATAAAATATCCGCCTTGTCGCATTGCAGGGCGGATATAATTTATCTGTATGGAATCAATTACGTTATTTTTCGATATGGTGTTCGAAGAGTTTGCAAAGGTGGACTTTGCGCTGCTGTTTTTAATAGATATAGGTGCTTTTGCGTTTATATCGATTATCTCAATCGTTGCCTGCGCCGCCTCTCAGCGTGTGCGTTCGGTAAAGAAACGACCCTTTTTGTACCTTGTGGATCTGTTCACCGCATTGACGCTTGTAGTGTTTTTAAGCAAGTACACGCTTGCGCAGTCGGTTGCAGTATGTGCAATATTACGCTGTTTAGGCATAATCGTCTACGGCATACTCCGCCTGTTTAAGCCCAAAGAGAGGGCGACCTACGAGGCGGGCGGAGCAAGTTTGCAGTCAGCCGCACGGAGCGCTGTGCCCGAACAACCGCCTTTGAGTATGCCGGCGGTGCAGTCGGGCGTAAGGCTCGACCACGCCCTGTCCATTGCCGACAAACTGCTTGTCAAAAATTTAGGCAGGGGGGACAGGCAGGAGCTGGAAAAGATTAAAACCGCCCTCACCGTTTTAAAGGTCAAAGGCGCTATAACCACGCAGGAGGGGGAGAGCCTCAACGAGACCTTCAACACCCTCTTAAAACTTATGGCTAAGTACGATTTATAAGATTTATAAGATAGGCGTAGCAACCCCGTCGTTTGATGGCGGAGGCTGTTACGCCTTAACACATATTTGCCCGTTATTTTTCAGCGTAGGCTGTTGCGCCTGTCTGTAGCATATATACCCGTCAGTTGCCGCAGAGAACGCCTATAAACATATCCTTTGCGGATATTTCCGTCTTTAACCTCTCTTCGGTCTGCTTTACGATAACCGCATCGGAAATCGAAAGGCTTTCCGCCGAATACTTTTTATTGCCTATAAAGACCGAACAGATTCTGCCGCTTACCGCCGAATAATCGGTGACGTTACCCAGATACTTCCCGTCGACGGAAAAGGCAGGCACGCCAAGCCTTAAGCGGTAGGCGGTCTTTTCCTCCCTGCTTAACCACTTAAACGTCACCTTGTCTTTTAAAACCTTGGCACCAATTGCCGAGGCGAAGAACTCCTTCTCGTTTTCGTCAAAGCATATGTATCCGTCAACGGCGTTTTTGTCGTAGCTTATTGCCATAATCACGCCGTGTTTGCTCTTGTCCTCGCTTTCAATTTTTTTACCGAATAAATTGCTTATCTTCATAGCTCAATCTCCTTTTTACACAATATTTTATTTTACGTACGGGCTGGCTATAACCTTGAAAATTATCGTAAATTGTCGTATGCGTAAAGGCTGATTTATGCGTTATTAACATTAATTTGAATTTACTTACATTTTACGTTTATTTAACAAATCTTTACATTTGTCTTGACAGGTGTAAAGTTTTTGTGTATACTCTTTGTAATTCAACTCCAACCTAAAAAGGCACTGTATGGCAGAGATTAATTCAAAATACGATGTAATAATAGTCGGTACCGGCGTTGCAGGTTTAAACTGTGCAATCAACCTGCCGCAGGATAAGTCCGTTCTGGTAATCTGCAAAAAATCACCCAAGCAGAGCGACAGCTATTTAGCTCAGGGCGGTATTTGCAGGCTCAGAAGCGAGGACGACTACGAGGAGTACTATCACGACACGATGCGTGCGGGACATTACGAAAACAATCCTGCGGCGGTGGAGTGTATGATACGTTCCTCTCAGGAGATAATCGACGATTTGATAAATATCGGCGTTGAGTTCAACAGGAACGAGGACGGCTCTCTCGCCTATACGAGGGAGGGCGGTCACTCTTCGCCGAGGATTTGCTTCCACGAGGATACTACCGGTCAGGAGATAACCTCCTGCCTTATGAAAAAGGCGTTATCCCTCCCCAACGTACAGTTTTTGTACGACACCGTCTTAGTAGACGTCATCGAAAACGGCAGCGAGTGCGTGGGCATCGTCGCCTATGACAGGAAGGCTAAAAAGCCCTATATAATCTACTCCGACTACACCGTTCTTGCAACGGGCGGTTTAGGGGGAGCGTTCGGCAACACCACCAACTTCTCCGTTTTGACGGGCGATGCGCTTGCAATCTGTTTAAACCACGGCGTTGCGGTTGACCATATCAACTATATTCAGGTTCACCCCACCTCGCTCTACTCCAAAAAGAGGGGCAGGAGGTTTTTAATCTCGGAGTCGGTCAGGGGCGAGGGCGCTCACCTTTTAGACAAGAATTTCAACCGCTTCACCGACGAGCTTAAGCCCAGGGATATCGTCACGGCGGCTATCCTGAAAAAGATGGAGGAGGACGGCACAAAGCACGTCTGGCTGGATATGCGTCCCATACCCAAAGAGGAGCTGGAAAGCCATTTCCCTGCAATCGTTAAAAGGTGCAAGGAGGAGGGCTACGACGTGTTTACTCAGCCCGTACCCGTTGCGCCCGCCATTCACTATTTTATGGGCGGCGTGAGGAGCGATTTGGACGGAAGGACTACGCTAAACAGGCTGTATGCAGTCGGCGAAACGTGCTGCAACGGCGTACACGGCAGAAACAGGCTTGCCTCCAACTCGCTTTTAGAGAGTCTTATATTTGCAAAAAGAGCGGGAAAGGACATTGAGAATAATTACAGCCAAGTGCCTTCAGACGTGGCATATTCGGCAGGCAATGCGGTAGATCTGGAGAAGTTTACCGACCTGAATAAAACGTTGAAAAAATACAAAAGAATAATCCGTGCGGCGGTCAAAAGGGCTAACCGTGAGGATAGCGGTATTAAGGAGAAAAAGTAATGAACGAACTCACCGAAAAATTAATTATGGACAGGCTTATTCAGCAGGCGCTCGAAGAGGATATCGGCAACGAGGACGTATCCACGTGTTCGGTTATGCCCGAATATAAAAAGGGTATTGTCAAGCTCATCTGCAAGCAGGACGGGGTTATCTGCGGTCTTAACGTCTTTGAAAGGGTGTTTAAACTGCTTGACGAGAATACCGAAGTCAACTTCTTCTTTAAGGACGGCGACGAGGTTAAAAAGGGTCAGAAGGTTGCAATAATTACGGGTGATATTCGTGTGCTTCTCTCGGGCGAGAGGGTTGCGCTCAACTATCTGCAGCGTATGAGCGGTATCGCCACCTACACGAGAAGTGTGGTCAAGCTTTTAGAGGGCTGCAAGACCAAGCTTTTGGATACCCGCAAAACCACCCCAAATATGCGTGTGTTTGAAAAGTATGCGGTAAGGACGGGCGGCGGATGCAATCACCGCTATAACCTCTCGGACGGCGTACTGTTAAAGGATAACCACATAGGTGCCGCAGGCGGCGTAAGACAGGCGGTTGAGATGGCGAGAGCGTATGCCCCCTTTGTAAGAAAGATTGAGGTAGAGGTGGAAAACCTCGATATGTGCAGAGAGGCGTTGGAGGCAGGTGCCGACATAATTATGCTTGACAATATGTCCGTTGAGGATATGGCTGCAGCCGTTAAGATGATTGACGGCAGGGCTATAACCGAGTGCAGCGGCAACGTCACCAAGGAAAACATTGAAAGAATAAAGGGTACGGGTGTGGATTTTGTTTCGTCAGGTGCACTTACTCATTCTGCACCTATACTTGATTTATCGTTGAAAGAACTTCACCCCGAAAAGGACGTGTGATGAAAGCGACTGAAAGAAGGGCGGAAATACTTTCGCTAATAGCCAACAGCTCTGCCCCCGTAACGGCAAACTTTCTGAGCGAGAAGTTTGGCGTTTCAAGACAGGTTATTGTGCAGGATATTGCAATATTGAGGGCTAACGGCAACGTGGTTATACCCACCAACCGTGGCTACGTCACGGACGGCGGCGCTCGTGCCGAAAGGGTGTTTAAGTGCAGACACACCTTAGACAATCTCGTCTCTGAAAGTCAGATAATTTTTTCTCACGGCGGCAGGGTGGAGGATATCTTCGTCAATCACAGGGTGTACGGCAAGATTTGCGCTAAATTAGAGCTGTCCACTCTTCGCCATGCGGAGGAGCTTTACCGCTCTCTTGCCTCGGGTGCCTCAAAACCGCTTATGAGCGTAACCGACGGCTATCACTACCACACCGTCACGGCTGAAAACGAGGAGAGACTTGACGAGATAGGTCTTGCCCTGAAAGAGGCAGGCTTCTTAATCGAAATTTAAAAGTTTAATTGTGAACAAATTGTTATTCCCTCCCGCTTGGCGGCGAGGGGATTTTTATTAATTATGCCGTTGACCGTTTTTTACTTTAACACTTTACAAACATATATTGAAATGATATAATTAAAATAGATAATTATGATATTTACAGGAAGTTCTGGTCAGGTTAAAATTGACACGGACTTCTGGAGGGGAAAAATGAAAAATAAACTATTAGCATGTATGGCAATCGCCTCGGCGTTGTCTTTGGGCTGTTTTGCGTTGTCGGCTTGTCGCGTTAAGGGCAATTCCGGAGCGAATCATACCCACGCAGCAGACAGCGTTTGGCATACCGACGAAACCTATCATTGGCACTTATGCACTGCCGATGACGGCGAACAGATGGACAAGGCTGAACACGTCTATGACGACGAAGCAGATACGACTTGTAACACCTGTGGTTATGTAAGAACGGTAACTCCTCCCGTAGAGGAGCATACCCACACCGCAGATAGCGTTTGGCACACCGACGAGACCTATCATTGGCACTTATGCACTGCCGATGACGGCGAACAGATGGAAAAGGCCGAACACGTCTATGACGACGACCAGGATACCACCTGCAACACCTGCGGTTACGTAAGGACGATAGCTTCCTCAGACCCTGAACCCGAACAGCCCACAATTACGAGCGTTGTGGCAAGTGCAAGCAAGACGAGCGCAACCGTGGGCGACGAGATTACCTTAACCGCAACGGTAAGCGGTACGGGCGAATATAATGATACGGTAACCTGGGCAATAACCGAAGGCAGCACGTTGGCAACGCTTGACGGCAATATCCTTACGGTAAGCGGCACAGGTACGATAAAGGTACAGGCAACGGCTAACGGCGACAATACCAAAAAGTCAGAGGTAATTACCATAACTGCAACTGCGGCAAGCACTCCCGATCCTGAACCCGAACAGCCCACAATTACGAGCGTTGTGGCAAGTGCAAGCAAGACGAGCGCAACCGTGGGCGACGAGATTACCTTAACCGCAACGGTAAGCGGTACGGGCGAATATAATGATACGGTAACCTGGGCAATAACCGAAGGCAGCACGTTGGCAACGCTTGACGGCAATATCCTTACGGTAAGCGGCACAGGTACGATAAAGGTACAGGCAACGGCTAACGGCGACAATACCAAAAAGTCAGAGGTTATTACCATAACTGCAACTGCGGCAAGCACTCCCGATCCTGAACCCGAACAGCCCACAATTACGAGCGTTGTGGCAAGTGCAAGCAAGACGAGCGCAACCGTGGGCGACGAGATTACCTTAACCGCAACGGTAAGCGGTACAGGCGAATATAATGATACAGTAACCTGGGCAATAACCGAGGGCGGTACGTTGGCAACGCTTGACGGCAATATTCTTACGGTAAGCGGCACAGGTACGATAAAGGTACAGGCAACGGCTAACGGCGATAATACCAAAAAGTCAGAGGTTATTACCATAACTGCAACTGCGGCAAGCACTCCCGATCCTGAACCCGAACAGCCCACAATTACGAGCGTTGTGGCAAGTGCAAGCAAGACGAGCGCAACCGTGGGCGACGAGATTACCTTAACCGCAACGGTAAGCGGTACAGGCGAATATAATGATACAGTAACCTGGGCAATAACCGAGGGCGGTACGTTGGCAACGCTTGACGGCAATATTCTTACGGTAAGCGGCACAGGTACGATAAAGGTACAGGCAACTTCGGTTGGTGATAATTCGATTATATCAAACGTAATTACAATAACTTCAATTTCAGTAACAATCAGCGGTGATGATACTGTGACTGCAGGCAGTTCAATAACTCTCACCGCAACGGTTACACCCAACAGCGTAACGGAGCCCGTAATATGGGCTATAACAGACGGCTCTTCCTTGGCGACCATTAATTCGGAAACGGGTGTGCTCACCGCAGGTAATTCAACCGGTACGGTAATGGTTACGGCAACCGTAGGCTCAGTAACTTCGGTGCCCTTCGGCGTGACAATAAATGCGATTGTCAGCGGAGATTTAATTTTAACCTACTCCTACGGCGGCAACGAGTGTGCGGCGTTCGAGTGGTCGGACGCAACCCCTGCAGAGGCAAGCGTTAAGTATAAGCTTACAAGCGAAGCAAGCTATACTACCCTCGACAGTGAGCTTATCCGCTCTGCCTCAACTTCAGGGTATGCACGTGCGGATATTGTCGGACTTAAGGGCGGAGAAACCTACGAGTTTGTAATTACTTCCTCTTCGGGCAAGGGGGCTACGGTTACGAAGAGCGTAACGGCTTACGACCGTTCGGGTTATGCTCACTTCAACTATACTGACGGCGTAGGCGCATACAACGACGACGGAACGCCCAAGGAAGACGCACACATAATATACGTCTCCGAGGAGACTAAAAACACGGTACAGGCAACTTTTGGTACCAGGACCTGTACGGGTATTGTCGAGATTATGAATTATCTCTACAAGAGTACCGACCCCGTTATAATCAGGGTTCTCGGCACTATCGGCGCCGCAACGTGGAACAAGATTGACTACAACGCAGACAAGACTTACAGTGCAAGTAACCTGATGCCTGCAGAAGTGGTTGTCGGCATAAACGGCGAGCAGCTGCCTACCAATTCTAATACCTATCAGGCAGATTTGATTTCAGGCGGTTACAATACTTTGAATACCACTGAATGGTCGGAACTTATAGGCTTGGACAGCAGAGCTAAATACTCTAACGGCGAGTACGATACAATCTGGAACAACTGCCCTATTAAGAATGCAAGCAACGTAACCCTTGAAGGTATAGGCGAAGATGCGAGAATCTTCCAGTGGGGCTTGACCTGGCAGTACTGTAATTCAATCGAGGTCAGAAACTTAACCTTCGAGGACTACACCGAGGACGCTTGCTCGTTCGAGGGCAGTGTGGCAAGTACGACGGTTGACGGCTTTAACAGCAAGCGTATATGGTTGCACCACAACACCTTTGAAGAGGGTATCAACTACTGGGATTTATCCGCAGAGCAGGATAAGCACGAGGGCGACGGCGCAACCGACTTCAAACAGCTTTCCTATCTCACCTCTTCCTACAACGTTCACCACAACAACCACAAGACGGGACTTGTAGGCGGCAGCGACAGCACGCTGACGGCTTGCGTAACCTTCCACCACAACTACTACAACAATAATACCAGCCGACTTCCTTTGGGCAGGCAGGCTAACATGCATATGTACAACAACTATTATTACAAGTCCACGGGAACGAATATGTCTATCCGTGCAGGTGCGTATGCGTTTATAGAAAATTGTTATTTCGAAGACTGTAAAACACCCATAGAGATTAAGACGGGCGATAGCAAGACGGGTGCGGTCAAGCTCTATCAAAACGTATTCAGCGGTACTAATTACACGGCTAACAGCTACATCTACGAAGTAACCGACAGAACAAAGGCTGTAGAAAACGACAATATCTACAATAAGACGTTTGATACCGATTCTTCCGCATTCTACTACGATTCAACCAACAAGGTGACCGACGTAACCGTTATGTACACCGCAGAGGAGACTAAGCAGTACGTTCCTCTTCTGGCAGGCGTGCAGAAGCGCAACGGCACTACGGCAGTCGACCCCGAAGGCGGTTCGACAGGAGGCGGCAGTTCGGAAAGTGAAAGCGGCAGCGGCAGCGGTAGCGGAACTGTTTCATCTACGTCGATAACGGCGGATAACTGCGGAGTGAGTGTAGGCAGTGCGTTTACTTCGGCAACTAACGATGCATTCACTCTTGAAAATTCAAGTGCAAGTTCGACCTATACCGTAACGGCTATGCTTGACGCAGGCGGCAGCACGAGTGCAGCGGCAAACGATGGTTCGGGGCTTACTTTCTCAAACGCCTTTCTTCCCAACAGTGCAAGCAACGTTTCAATGACGGTTACCGCAAAGCAAGCAATTAACGTAACCGTATATTATACCGTAAGCGACAGCAAATTTAATACTCAATCGCAATCCAAGTCAGGTTATCTGCAATGGACTATAAACGGCGGAACGCAGAAGTCGGACAGCAATACCTCAAGTAAAGACGGCAGAACGGCTTATGCAGTTGAAATAAGCTTAGCTGCAAATGATGTATTGTTATTGACCTCATCAAGTAACAGATTGGTTATTTTCGGCGTGGTTGCTAAATAAGTCTGATAAAAGAAGTGAAGCGGAGGAGATTGGCGAATTATGGATAAACCCAGAGTAGTATTCCCCTACACTGAGGCGGGACTTGGGCACATAATGCCTATGAATAGCATAGCGGATGAATTTGAACGGCTTTACGGGGATAAAGTCGAAGTCGTCCGTTCGCAATTTTTCAAAGAGCAGGGAAATAAAAAGCTTATGGTATACGAAAAGGAGCTCTGCGACAACGTAGTATACTATAACAGACATCCGTTCCTCGGATATTTTGCGACCTTTAATATGCGTTTCTGGGGTGTAAAATTATCCTCCTGGGGTGCAATAGATTTTATCGGCTGGGGTGCCTGCAAAGAGGGCATAAAGCATATGGAAGAGCTTAAGCCCGACCTGGTGGTAAGTACCCACTGGGCGACAAATTATTACGCAATGCACATAAAGGACAGACCGTTAACGGTTATGTACTGCCCCGACGTGTGGATGAATACGCTCTTCCGCTATCCCTGCGACCTGGCTCTTTTGTCGATGTCGAGGGGATATAACCGTGCTATGAAAATGCACAAAAAGCGTTTTAACGAGCAGAACCTTAAGCTCGTCCCCTTCTTAATCAGAAAAGAGGCGTTTGAAATCACCGCCGACAAGGTGGAGCTGAGGCGTGAGATCGGCATCGATGAGGATAAGTTTACCGTATTGGTTGCCGACGGCGGTTATGGAATAGGTAAGTGCAAAGAGACGTGTGAAGAGCTGTTAAAAAGAGATCTGCCCATAAACCTCATCGTCGTCTGCGGCAGGAATGAGGAGATGTACAATTATTTATCGGGGCTTAAATCAAAGGGTAGGACGGTGTTTAAAACCTTTGGGTTGGCAGACAATATGCTTGAGATTATTGCCTCTTCCGACGTCATCTGCGGCAAGAGCGGCGCAAGCTTAATGGCAGAACCCTGCTTTTTCGGCGTTCCGCAGATTATCACTCACTACGCCAACGAAATCGAAAAACGTATCGGCGAGTACTATATAGATGAAGTCGGCAGTGCAATTAAGCAATTTAACGTTGCAAATGCGTGTAACCTCATTGAGGAGTTTGCTCAAAATCCCGAGCGTATCGCTCCGTACAGGGAGGCGGCGCTAAAGCAGAAGGCAAACTTCGGTGCGGAAAAATCTGCCCGTTACATATTCGGGCTGTTGTGTAAAAAGTTCCCCGAACTTAAAGACGGAACCGAATTATATTGATATAAACGTGCGTCAGCCACGCCGAGGAAGTTGCCTCGGCGTGGCTTTTTATGTAATAATTTCCGCTGCGCTGTAATAAGCATATAGACGGGGTGAAGTATGCTTAAATATACGGATTGTGACGTAAACAGCGTGTATTCTCAGCTCGGTTCGGCTGAGTGCGGACTGAGCGAGAAAGAGGCAAAGCTCAGGATAGAGAGGTCTGGCAGGAATGTAATTAAAGAGGAGAAGAGGAAGTCCATATTAAGTTTATTCTTCCTACAGCTCAGCGACCTGATGACCATTTTGCTCATTGCCGCAGCGCTTATATCTGCGGTGATAGCCTTCTTTTCAAAGAGCGTGTCCGACCTCGCCGATACCGCAATAATATGCGTGATAATCCTGCTCAACGCCGTTGTCGGCACCGTTCAAAGCTATCGTGCGGACAAGGCGATAGAGGGGTTAAAAAAGCTAAACGGCAGTTTTGCGAGGGTAAGGCGAGAGGGCGTGGTTAAACAAATCGACGCAACGTTGCTTGCGGTGGGCGACGTCGTTTTGCTGGAGGAGGGCGACGTAGTCCCTGCCGATATCCGCATAACCAAGGCTTATTCTTTAAGATGTGTGGAGGCGGCTTTGACGGGGGAATCTGCGGCTGTGGATAAGTGCGACGGCGTGATTTCACAGGCTAAGGTCGATTACCACTCCGCAAAAAATATCGCCTTTTCCTCCACCTTCGTGGTAGGCGGCAGAGGGGAAGGTGTAGTAATAGCAACGGGGGCGGATACCGAGATAGGAGTAATTGCCAATCTGCTCGGGGAGTTGAAGAAGTTAGCCTCCCCGTTGGAGAAGAGCTTAAACAAGCTCGGCAAAATAATCTCTGCGTTTGTCGCCGTAGTTGCGGCAGTCGTGTTCTGCGTGGGCGTGTTTGCCCTGCACGGCGGCGTGCTGGAGAATTTTATGACGGCTGTAGCCATTGCCGTTGCCGCCGTACCTGAAGGATTGCCCGCCGTAGTATCGGTAATAACCGCAATGGGCGTTCAGCGGTTGAGTAAGGAGAACGTCATTATCCGCAAGATGAAGTGTGTGGAGACCCTCGGCGGTTGCTCTACAATATGTACGGATAAGACGGGAACGCTGACCTGTAACCGGATGAGGGTTGTAACCGTAATTTCTGCCGATGATTTGCGTTCGTCAAGGCATAGTACGGGGTGTAACTCTCTATATGAGTGTATGGCTGTCTGCAACTCGGTCAAGGGAAAAAGGGGTGAATATATGGGTGACCCCACCGAGATTGCCCTCAAAGTATATGCCGACGAGTGCGGTTTTAACCCCGATTACAGCGTTACGGGGGAGATACCCTTTTCCTCGGACAGAAAGCTTATGTCGGTTAAGGTAAGGAATGCCGAGGGGGAGAGGGTGTTTACAAAGGGTGCGCCGGAAATTCTTCTTGAACGCTGTGCCTATATTCAGACAGGCGGTGAGGTTAAACCTTTAACCGATAGCGACAGACGGCATTTTTTAAACGAGTGTGAAAATCTCTCCTCACGGTCGTTAAGGGTACTCGCCTTTGCCTGCCGAAGGGATAATATCTTAGAGGAGAGCGAGCTGATTTTGCTCGGCGCCTGCGGAATGGAGGACGGGCTTAAAGACGGCGTCGAAAGAGCCGTTGAAGAGTGCGCAACGGCGGGAATAACCACGGTTATGATTACCGGCGACAGCGCAAAAACGGCATTTGCCATCGCTAAAAAGGCGGGGATATGTCGGGATATAAGTCAGGTATTCACAGGCGAACAGCTCGACAATATGTCCAAACCTCAACTCAAAGAGGCGGTAAAACGTGGCAGGGTGTTTGCAAGGGTTACGCCTAAGCATAAAAACGTAATAGTCAGGCTGCTTCAGGCGGAGGGGGAGACGGTCGCAATGACGGGCGACGGCGTTAACGACGCACCCGGGCTGAAGAGTGCGGATATAGGAATAGTTATGGGCAGCGGTACGTCGGTTGCCAAAAGTGCGTCCGACATGGTCATCTGCGACGACAATTTCACTACCATCGTCACTGCCGTTAAGGAGGGCAGGCGTATCTCCTCCAACGTCAGAAAGACCATACAGTTCTTTCTGTCCACAAACCTTGCCGAAGTTCTCTCCATTTTAATCGTGACGTTTGCCTTTATGGGCTGCGGTTTTCTGCCCTCAACACAGCTGCTTTGGCTAAACCTGATAACTGACAGCTTCCCCGTGTTGGCGCTGGGCGTCGAAAGGGGCGGTACGGACGATATGACTTCACCGCCGCAACGGGCGGAAAAGGCGTTGTTCTCAAAGGAGTCGATATGCTTTATTATGCTCTCGTCGCTATATATTACGGGGGTAACGGTGGCAGTGTACGCCTTTGCGCTCTCCCTGTACGGAGTCGAGGTGGCGACGACTGCAGCCTTTATTACCATAAGCTTTGCCGAGCTCTTCCACGCCTTTAACGTCCGCTCGGGCAGGCAGTCGGCATTCTGCGGAATACTCTCCAACAAGGTTCTGCTGTTGACCGTACTCGCAGGCGTCGGGGCGAATTTAGTCCTCTGCTTAACCCCTATAGCTACGGCATTTAAGATAGTCTCCATACCTTTGAATTTATGGCTGCTGAGCTTCGGCGCTTCACTTTCGGTTATAATCTTCAGCGAGGCATATAAACTCATATACCACCTTATAAAGAGGGGTAGAGTAAAGACCTGTAAATCGGCAAAGCAGCGGCTGTAACGCCTTAAATAATCTATTATTAAATTGCGCTTGACAAAACAGGCGCAATTATTATATACTATTGGTAACTTAAGTTACCTATCGATTAACGGAGTTAAGACAATGTCGGCAAAAAAGCAGGTTACAAGGCAGAATATTATTGACGGAGCGTACGCCTTGGTAAAAAACAGGGGAATGTCTGCGCTCAACGCCCGTTCGCTTGCAAAGAGTCTGGGCTGTTCAACCCGTCCTATCTATATCTCTTTTTCGAGCATGGACGAGTTAAAGGGCGAGGTCGTAAAGATGATTACGCAGACCTATCAGACCTATTTAAAAAACGAGGTTGACCGCCATATATACCCCGAATACAAGGCATACGGAATGGGTTATATCCGCTTTGCAAAGGAGCAGAAGCACCTGTTTTCCTACCTGTTTATGCGTAGCCGTGATTGCCAGAACGGGGAGTACGACGGCGGAGATATAACCGACGTTTTAAGCTCTTTAAACTCCGCAACGGGGCTTGGCGGCGATATGGCGGAAAGGTTCCACTGGGAGTGTTGGATGTTTGTCCACGGCATTGCAACGATGTTTGCAACGGGCTATCTCACCCTCGACGAAGAGACGGTGAGCACGTTGATTTCCGATATGTTCTCAGGTCTTAAATTAAGGTACGAAAAATTATAAGGAGACGCATATGCAAGTCGTTTTGTGTAAGGCAATCAGCAAAAACTATGGCGATATCCGTGCGCTTAAAGGGGTAGACCTGTCGGTTGACGAGGGCGAGCTGTTCGGGCTTTTGGGCGTTAACGGCGCAGGAAAGACGACGTTGATTAAAATACTCTGCGGTCTGACCAAGCCTACCGAAGGTGAAGCTTGGGTATACGGCAACAGCATTTTAACCCAGCTTCCGCTCGTTAAGGAGGTAGTGGACGTCTCCCCGCAGGAGACGAGCGTTGCACCCAATCTGACCGCAAAGGAGAATTTGCATTTCTTTGCAAGCCTTTACTATAGGGAAAAGGGGGAGCAGGCGGAAGCCGTACGCAAAATTGTCGAGACCTTTTCACTTGAAGAGGTGTTATCCCAAAAAGCCAAAACCCTTTCGGGCGGCTGGCAGAGGAGGCTTTCGATTGCCTGTTCGCTCGTCTCCAACCCCAAAGTGCTCTTTCTGGACGAGCCGACCTTAGGGCTTGACGTGCTCGCCCGCAGAGAGCTGTGGAAGATTATTCAAAAAATCAAATCGCAGACTACTATTGTGCTCACCTCCCATTACTTAGAGGAGATTGAGGCGCTCTGCGACAGGGTGGCGATAATGGTCAAGGGCAGGATTATTGCCTTAGGTACCTGCGAGGAGATTAAAGCTCTTTCAGGCAAGGATAATTTTGAAGATGCCTTTGTCGAGCTTGTAACAAGGGAGGAACAGGTATGAAAAGGTGTTTTGCTTTTGTTAAGAGAAATTCGTTGGAGATGCTGCGTGACCCTTTAATCTACGTTTTCTGCCTCGGCTTCCCCGTAATAATGCTGTTGCTGTTTGAGGTTATCAACGCCTGTACGCCCGCAAACCTTGCCATATTCGAGGCAAAATCGCTCGTCCCGGGCATAATGCTCTTCTCCTTTACATTCGTAATGCTTATGGAGAGTATTTTAGTCAGCAAGGACAGATCCACCGCCTTTTTAATAAGGCTGTACTCATCGCCCATGAAGACTAAAGACTACGTAATAGGTTACGCCCTGCCCTGCTTCGTGGTGGGGGTGGTGCAGGAAGTCGTCTGTATACTCTTCGGCTGGATACTCTCGCTCATCTTCGGCGGTGAATACTTTCCGTTCGGCTCGGCAATGCTGCTCGTCGTCGAAATGCTGCCTATGCTTATAACCTTTATCTTTTTAGGCATATTGTTCGGCAGCGTATTAAACGATAAGTCCGCCCCGGGAATATGTTCTGCACTCATCTGTGCGGCGGGCATTTTAGGCGGCTGCTGGATGCCGCTGGACACTATGGGCGGTTTCGAAACTGTATGCAGGGTGTTGCCCTTTTACCCCTCGGTGTATATCGGCAGAGTGATTACGGGCGCAACGCACACCATGCCCGACGAGTTAGGTCAATCCGTAACCTACACCTTTGATAGCGTAGCCTCGCTCGGCTTAATCCCCATTGCCGTTGTGCTGGTACTCGCCGTAGTGCTCTCGCTGGTTGCGTTCAGAAGGAATATGACTTCGGACAAGAGATAGTTATTTTTATAGAAATAAGCCCCTGCGACCGTCGTGGTCGCAGGGGCTTTGCCGTTTAATTGAAATTTAGTTAAAATACCCGTCTAAATCATAGAAGGGGTTAAGGTAGTCTGAAGTGTTGTAGCACATCTCTTTAAAGAGCTGTCTGCCCTCCTCAAAGCCGAGCGTTGAGCACAGCGGTTGGTTTAAAAAAGCAAGCAAGATTTTGTTTAAATCTCTCTCCTTAATACCCTCGTATACGCTGTCGATGTTGACGCAGTTTCTGTAGACGAGGTTTTTAACCTCGGTGGGAAGGGGGTTGGAGACGATGGGTTTAACCTGCCCGTTTGAGAATATGCAGTTGGTCTCCACAATCGAGCCCGTCGGCATCTGCGGCATCTGCCCGAGGTTGGGCATATTGACGTTTGAAACTATGCTCTCAAAGCCCATAATTGCCTTCATTAAGTCGACTGCAATTTCGGCGGACTTGACGAGGTTAAACTTCTTTCTGCCCTCTGCCAGTTCAACAGACTCTTCAATCTTTTTCTTCTGGTCAGCCTCACGCCAATCGACGGAGGTTAAATTGTACTTCCACTCTTTAACCGCCTGAGGGGAGGAGAGGTACCAGCTGTTGTTTAAAAACTCAACCAGGTGCCTGTCGCCTGCCGCAGCGAGCGCCCCGTACTTTTTATAAAGGTCCATCTTAACCTTGTTGCCGTAGGCAAACGGGTCGGTAAGAAATCCGAAGTGACTGCCGTCTGCAGAGGGATATTCGTAGTAACCCTCCTCAAAGTGTTTCTCCATAAATTCGGGGAGGAGGGACAAAAGGTTGTAATCTTTATACCTCGCCTCGGTTATCCAGGTGAAGTGGTTTACACCGCAAGCGTCGGTATAGATATCCTCTTTTGAAGCCTCGACGCCCCTCGTCTCTTTAAGGACGCAGCACAAAAACTCCTGGGCGTGAAAGACTTCGTGGCAGCAGCCGAACGCCTTAATGTCGGGGAATACGTCGTATAAAGTCTTGACGCAAATACTCATAGGGTTGGTAAAATTAATTACCCAGGCTTCAGGGCAGATTGCCTTGATCTTTTTTGCAAACTCCTCGTACAGGGGTACCGTACGCATTGCACGTAGAACGCCGCCGGGACCTACGGTATCGCCTACAGGCTGATATATGCCGTACTTTTCGGGGGTGTGAACGTCGCTTCTCATCTCCTTAAACGTGCCGGGGAGTATGGAAATTATTACGAAGTCTGCACCCGTTAAGGCGTCATCAAGGCTGTCGCAGACGACGTAGTTAAACTTAGATAAAGCCTTCTCGTCCTTATTGATGTAACCGCCTATTGCAGCGTTGCGCTCTGCGGCGGGTTTGTCTATATCGTACAGGGCAATCTCGCCGCCCAAGCCCTCGGCAAGCGCCAAATCGGACATAAATATCCTCGCCCACATCTTGGAGCCGCCGCCAATATAGCAAATCTTAATGTTTTTAGCCATCTCCGCCCCTGAAAAAGTTAGTCCTTTAATTTATCGACGTGAGCTACGAAATCTTTATCGAAGTAGTAGCGGTAGTTCTCGTCTTTGTCGTGGCTGTCGTACCAGATACGTGCAAAGATTTTGTCGGTCTTGGCAAGCCTGTCGA
>JBJFGI010000075.1:0-60496 GCA_051892535.1 Candidatus Coproplasma sp.
TAAGCACGTTAGCACTTGCAGACAAGTTGGGAATGAGAGCATTGATATCTGCGGTAAGAAGGTTTGCTATTACATTATTGAGGTCTAATCCGCTGCTTGCTTCCTCTGAAGCCGTTGCGGGGGTACCGAAATATGTTAACAGAGTCTTAACACCTTCAACTACTTCGTTAACCTTGCAATAGATCTTTACGCTCTTTTCTTCGCCGCAGAGTTCGGTTAAACTCAACACAACGGTGCCGTTGGTTGCGCTGTCATAGATGTAGTCCGCCGTTATGCTTGCAGTAATTGAACCGTATGCTACGTTTGCAACTACCTGCGCCTTAACGCCGTCCTTGAGGTCTACGTAGATTGTTGCGCTTGCCGTGAGGTCCGCAAGGTCTACGTTAGCTGCGGTAAACTGTGAACCGTTGAAGTTGAGGGCAACGGCAAGTTTCTTAGCTTCAAGTATGCTGTTAACGTCGTCTAAAACGTCCTTGAGGTTGAGGGCGTCGTCTGTGGTTGCTTCGGTTAAATTATTGTTGTAGGGGTTAACCGTTGCAGCCAAGCCGAAGTTGGGCACGTTGAGGGTTAACAGGTTTGCGCCTACGTGGTTGTAGTTTAATGCAACTTCGCCGATGCTAAGACCTGCTACTTCAACGCCCAGAAGTTTAAGTACTTCGTCCACGTCAACAGTGAGGTTAAGCACGTTAGCACTTGCAGACAAGTTGGGAATGAGAGCATTGATATCTGCGGTTAACAGATTTGCTATTACTGTGTTGAGGTCTATTCCGCTGCCGGAACCTGTTTCAGATGCGGTTTCTACCGTACCAAAGTATGTTAACAGGGTCTTTACACCTTCAACTACTTCGTTAACTTTGCAATAGATCTTTACGCTCTTTTCTTCGCCGCAGAGCTCGGTTAAACTCAACACAACGGTGCCGTTGGTGGCACTGTCATAGATGTAGTCTGCGGTTATACTTGCGGTTATGTTACCATAGGCTACGTTTGCAACTACCTGCGCCGCTAAGTTGGTATTTAAATCGACGTATACAATGGCGTCGGCTGTTAAATCGGCAAGTTCGGGAACGTTAGCCGCTGTAAAGTCTGCTCCGTTGAACGAGAGACCCACTTCGACGGTCTTGACGTCGATAAACGCCAGAACGTCGGTTAATATATCGGAAAGGTCGAGATAATCTTCGTCGTTGGGCGTCTGGATATCGCCGTCAACGCCGCAGACGTTCATTGCAAAGCCGATTGAAGGCAGGCTTGCCAAGAGGTTTCCGCCGTGGACTTCTTCGCCCCTCTGATATGCAAGCGTACAGGAACCAAACTCAACGCCTGCATCGACGCCGAGCATATTTAATACGGTATCCACGCTTATGCCGATTTTAATTACAGTACCGTCGGCATACATTTCGGTAAGGAGCGAGGAGAAGTTAACCGAAAGGGCGTGATTGAGTGCAGAGACCAATTTACCCATTTCAAAGGTACTTGCCGCACCCGCCTCCGTAAACATAGCCGAGATTGCGCTGACCATCTCGTCGACGTCGCAGCGGACGTTTAAATCGTATTCAACGCCGTTGATTTCCTTTAACGATAAGTAGGCGTTGCCGTATTTTCCGGTATTTTGATTGTATTCGTAGATAACGTTAATCTTTGCGGAAACGGTGTTACCGTTGTATGTATATGAAGCGTAAGCGTCTGCGCCAACCGTTATGCCGTTTAAATCCGCATAGGCGTCAACCCTGACGTTTACACCCTTTAACGCAGAGAGTACAACTTTATCGCTGTCGCCGTTGAGTTCGGCGGTTACTTTAATTAAGTCGGAAGAGAGAAGCGAATAGATATCCGCAACGTAAGATGCGATATCCGCAGGAGTCTTTGAGCTGTCGTGGCTTATCAGCTGCGCAGTAGTCGTCTTGAGGACGAGGTTTAAATCGAGCTGCTCACCGCCGATTGAAAGACCGCCTATGTTGGCACCCCTGAAGTTTATGGTGTTTCCGTTGATACCGAACACGAGGTTTGCGTCAATGCCTATTCCTAAGCCCAACAAATCGTCGGTCTTTAAAATGAGGGTTGCCTGATTCTCTGTGGGAATGAGCACCATGCAATCCATAAGTGCCGTTAACGGATCCGACTCACCCTCGTCCGCCCCGCTCTCCGTAGAGTCGCTTTCGGGTAAAGACTCGTCAACGGAGTCGCCCGGTCTTGAAACGGCTGACGTTATGCCGTCTATGATTTCGGCAAAATTCTCGACCTCGAGCTTAACCGCCGCAAGGTTGGCAGTTAAAGCAAAGTCGTCGCCGTAATATGCAGAAATCTCACCGCCGGAGTACTCGAGATAGAAATTCTGTTCGCCTAAAGTCTTTCCGAGGCTGAGCTTGAGATTTAACGAACCTGCAATATCGTCAAGCTCCAGCCCGAGGAATATGTAACCCACGTACTTATTCTTGCCGAGAGTTGCTGAAATTTCAAACTGCTGACCGCCGTTTAACACGGAGGCAAAGCCGTTTGAGAGTACGTTGGTTACGTCCATAATCAATTCGTCGTCAGTGTCACCGCCCTGATTGAGCGAATCGTCTCCGACGTACTTTTTATAGTAACTGTTGTAGTAGTCGTAATGAACCTTATCGAAATTGTCTTCACCGTAGTAATAATAGGTAGTGAAGTCGGATACGGAATTTACGACGATACCCTTGTTGATTTTTGAAACTTCGTGAACGTCGCAGGTGTTAATCTGCCAATCGGAATTGAAGTTTACGGAGATCTTAATCTGCTGGAATTCGGGATAATCGGAAAGACCTCCCCTCGTCTTCATACCGAATTGATAGAAGAAAGTGGAACCCGTATTGTCAAGCGTAAAGCTTAACGTATACGTACCGTTGCTCTCTTTGATTATTTCATCGGCGGAAATTACCGTTTCGGAGTTGACGGCATAATTGAACAGCTCGTTAGGTAAAAAGCCGTAGGTGTAGTTATATGCGTTTTCCGAAAAATAGGTGGGTGCATCCTGCTTCCATACCGCCGTGGTCGAAGTAGTGTTCGACGAAGGAGTTTCGGACAGACGGAAATAGGTGTCCGCCTTGTCGTTGCCGTTTTCGTCCTTGCCGAATACGGTACACGACTGCGTACCCGTCTTGACCATTGAAGAGTAGGTTACGTCGCTGTTGATTAAAATACCGTCCTTATAGTCCCTCCAGTTTTTGGTTACCTGAGTGGCGATAGCCGCAACGGTTACGCCCTCGGTATAGCTGTGATACTGAGTCTGACTGTCGAACTTGCCGACGATATACGCAAGGTTCTCGGTTGCGGAGTACGCAGTGGGCAGACTTCCGTCGGTAGGAGGCGTCGCCCTGTCGGTACGCACGTTCTTATCCGTAGGCTCACTCTTGTCGACCGACTTGGGCATACAGCCCGCAACGCCGAAAGCCGCAGAGCCTATGCACGCTGCGGTCAGAACCGAGATTAAAAGTTTTCTGAATCTTGATTTAAATTTCATATCTATCTCTCATACGCTATTACAATTAATAATAGATTACTTTAACGATTTATATTGATTTCGACTTTCACAATCGCATTTTAGGGGTGCTTTTGTGAAAAAGCAAAAATTTGTACAGTATCTATTATACATACAAATTTCACCGTTGTCAAAGGAATTAATGAGGTTGTCATAAAAAATTATTACTCTTCGTGATATTTATTAACAAAATCAGATAAAAAGTTACAAAATATCACCTTTACACTATTATATAATCTAAGACGATTAATTTTAAGGGTAATTTGTCATATGTCAGACGTCATATTTATTACAAACGCCAAGGGCGGTTCGGGGGCGACGACGTGCGCCGTCTTTACAGGACTTGCGCTTGCACAGATGGGCGAACGCACGCTTTACGTGGACGGGGACGGGCTGTGCGCAAGCGGCATGCAGGTTGCAGGGGTGGACAATTTATGCTCCTATACCCTTGCCGACGCATTGGCTGGGGCGTGCAGGGTCAAGCAGGCGATAATTAACCATCCGCTTAACGCTTGCTTTTACGTTCTGCCCACCCTCGGCTGCGGCGACGGGGAGTTTATACGCAACGCCGTCAACTCGCTTGCCCCCTCCTTCGACCGTGTCGTGTGCGACAATACCGCAGTCGGCGCCTGCAACAGGGCGGTGCTGGTCAGCGAGCCCTACCCCGTTCAGGTGAGGAGCGCAAACACTGCGGCGGCAAAGCTCAAGGACGGCGGATTTAAGAGCGTAGGGCTTATCGTAAACAAGGTAAACGGAGGGCTGGTGTTCGACGGAGCCATATTAACTCCGCAGGAATACGCAACGCTGGTGCGGTGCGAGCTTTTGGGAGTGATACCCGAGGATCTGACTTTGCCGCTGTCGGGAATGAAATCTGGCACGAAAAAAGCGTTTAATATCCTTGCGCAAAACCTGTTAGGCGAGGGCAAGATTTTTGACGTAATTAAGCCATACTATGGGGTCAAAGGCAAAATTAAGCGTAAAATGAGGTACTGTATATGACGGGTGAAAACGTTGTCTTTACGGAGGGCGAAAAGGAGCTTTTTATTGAAGATTTAGGGAGCGTGTGCAGTGAGTATTTCGAGGGTGCTGAAAAGTTCGGAGTGGACGTTGTAACAACAGAAAACGGGCTGTCCGTCTGCATTGTATTCGACGCCGTTCGGGTGAGGAATTTCAGAAAGGCGAGATAAATTTTTTTGATTTTTTTGACAGATATTGACTTATAACGAAATGTATAGTATAATCCGTATATCAAAAAATTGAGAGATATATTATGAAAAACGTTACTATAAAGTATAAACTTATTATACATACGTATTATGAGGACGGTTCGGTGTCGATTAATTTCAACGGAGATTTATTTAACCTCTCTTCAGACCAAATTCATTACGTGCAAGCTGCCGAGCCGACGTTGTTTAAACGTGGCATAATCACTCTGCACGACGTGAATGACAGAGTTATAGAGTTTCTTGCTCCCTCCATCGGATATAACGTACCCGCTACAATATTGATACCGAATAACCAGAAGGATGAGTATAAAGCGGCAGTCGATATGTTAAGGCGTGCAGGTAAACCTGTTGACAAATACGTAGAGTAAGCGGCAAAAACCGCCATTGAATAAAGAGACCGAATTTGTGAAAATTCGGTCTCTTAAAGTTTGTATTCAGTTTGGTCAAGACGTAAGCTTGATTTGTCGTTTTCAGGCTGATTTACCGTAAATGCTCTCTATGGCGAGGGGAAGCTGTTCGTCGTCGTAGGTTACGCTCCAGGTTGCCTTAACCGTTTTACAGCCCATATCCTGCCCTAAACCCGTGCCGTGAATGCTCGTCAAGCCGTCGGGCCAGTAGATTTTTGCCGTAGTGAGCTTTATGGCATATTTATAGACGGCGTGTTGGTAGGTCGTCTGCATAATGCCCTTGCCGTACGTCCTCCCGTTCTTCGCCTGAGTATTGCTGTGCGTCAGATAATTGTCGTCATATTCGGAAATATACACGTCCGAATAATCTATAACCCCGTTGGTTATCAGTACCCCTATCAACGCCTCGGAAGCACTCGCCGTACCGCTGTCCGCAAGAACGCTTAATTTTGTGCCTTCAGGGAATGATTTTTCCTCAGGATACGTCACGCTCGCCGTAAAGCTCTCCCTGTTGCCAGCTTTGTACTCCGCAACGCCCGTCGTGGGCAGCGGATTTTGCAATTGCCCCGTATATATGCTTGAGATATTGCTCATTACGTTGACAAATCCGCCTCCGTTTCTCCTTAAATCGAGGACGAGCGAAGTGCAGTTTTCGCTGTTAAAAATACCCATTAAGGTCGCCATTTCGTCAGCTGCGTTGCCGTAAAATTGGTCGAGCTTTAAATAGGCTGCGCCGTCGGGCAGACAGTCTTTTCCGCCCTCTTCCTCCACCACTCTCATATTGCCGCCGTCATAGGTTATGCGCCACTCTGCGCTATTGGTCGCCATATAGCAATAGCTCGCCTCATACTTGGCTTTCGAGGTCTGGTAGGTGCCTCTGTCCGTCGTTAAAGTAAAGGGCGTATTGCTTGAAATACTCTCCAGAAACTGCGTAAACGACGCCTTGCTGTCAAAGGTATACTCCACGCCGTTAACGCTGCCGCTTTTAACCAATTCGCCTGCACGAAGCCCGACGTCGTAGGCAGGGGAGTTACCCACTACCTTTGTGAGAAACACACCGCTTTGCCCGCTCGGGTGGAGCCCTTCGGCGACATATTCGTAGCTGATGCCCAGCCCCTCCATATTGCCTGCGTCGTTTGCCTGAACCTGCGCATACTCCTCGGCGGTATAGAACTCACTGTATTGGTCAAGATACTGTTGCACAAACTCCTTAACCGAACCGTTATACTCCCAGCCCGACGGTAAGGAGTAATAATAGTGCTGATCTATCTGCGTCCTTACCCAATTAAACGCTGCCTTTTCGTTATTGCAGCCGCAGAGCAAAAACACTGGTATAAGCGCCATAACAGCTATCGTATAGAGTATTTTATTTATTACGGTTTTATTATTAGTTCTGTAATTCATTGGATAATATTCCCCATTCAACGCACTATATCCCCGACTTAACGAACGCTTTGTAGAGGATAATAAAATCGACTGCGTCGGAAAACTTGGTGACGTTGAGCCCCGTCAGCCTCTCCACTTTTTTAATTCTGTAGATGAGCGTATTGCGGTGCATATACAGCTTTTCGGCGGCTAAAGAGACGTTCAAATCGTTATCAAACAGGCTCATACAGCTTGAAACCAACGCCTCGTCGGCAAACACACGGGCGAGCGCCTTTCTATCCGACACCGCCGAAAAAATAAGCTCAGGCTTGCTTTTCAAAACAAAATCCAGAGCGGTATCCAGCAAATTCCCCGCACAACTCCTTTCAACGACGTCGGACATATATTGCACCCCTTAAACAGCTATAATTAATTGCAAATAATTATATACGGCTTTAATCTTTTTTTCAACCCTTTTGACCGAAAAAAGTTTTACCACCCTCATTTTACAGCCGTTATATCGGGAAAAAACGTGTATTTTATTAACAAATTAAGCAATACTAATTTAAATATAGACTTGACATAATCGCCCTTTGGTATTATACTATATTATAGTTAATAAAAATTGAAATCAATATTAACTGTACATATTGCCTCGGTGGCATATGTGCGTCAAATCAGTACGGAGATTTAGCAATGAGAAATAATGAAGTTACATTGCCCGAAGCAACCGATAAAAAGCCCGGTAAGCTCTTTATCATTATAAGCTACGTTATTGCATTGGCAAGCCTTATAGCAATGCTGTTCGTGCCTCTTTTCGACGGAAAGATGTTCATACAGTACGTGTTATCGGCAGTGGCACCTATACTTGACCTCTTTAAGGTTACTATTCCAGCAGAAATTTACGGTGAATTCTTTATCAAAGCAGAGTACACACTGACTCTCGGTATAATGTATACGATGGTTTACGTATCCGTTATACTTGCGTTGATAATGCTTATTCCCGTTATCGCCTGCAAAGCGGCTAAGGGCACAAACTTAAGATGTGCGTTTGCGGCTGAACATATCGCATTCCTTTTCTTGCTCGCAAACGTATGCTATGATATACTTAGCTACAGCTTCCTCGGATTACGTGAATTTTGGTATGATTATTCTCTCCTCATTCCTCTCGGCGTTTTAATGCTCGTAATGGCTGCTCAGTCGATTAAGTACAAGGGCGGTTCGGGCGTTGCAAAGTTTATCATCTTCCTGCTTTCGCTCGTAACCTTGTTCTGCTTATTCGATATCGCTACGTTCATTCCTAAAATTGAAGATCTCTTGGTGGATATTGCAGGTATTGTCAATGCATACAATGCGGACGCTACGTTCATCGGCAGCAGCACTATCGCAATAAATCCTTTTATAGACCTCTGCAACGGTGCGTTTGTATTCGTAGGATTTGACAATCTCGCCGCTGCATTGTACCAGCTTATTGCCCTTGTTCTGCCTATGCTTTTAATGGTAAGCATCTTCCTCGACACCATAGGTCTTGTCGCAGGCAAAAAGACAAAGGCAGACGGCAAGCCCAATGCTCAAACGGGCTGGTTCGTAATTGCGGCAATAAGATATTCTCTGATTATCTTGCTTATCGCTGCTGCAATCGCCCTCTCCTTCCTGCTTGAAGGTTTCGGCCAGGTCGGCATCTATATGTATATCACGGCAGTGCTTGTTCTGCTTACCTTTATCGTTGAAATTATCAGATTCTGCGTAGGCAAGTCCAAGGCGAAGGCATTCGTTAAGGCTCGTAAAAAATCTCAGGAGGAAGAGTTCAGAAGCGAAACGCTCGTGATTATGGACGAATCGCTTACCCCTGCTCCCGATGAAGAACCCGCACCTGCTTTAACAGAAATTGCTGAAGAGGAAGAGGTTATCGAAGTTTCCAACGTTACCGACTTTACTCAGGCAGACGAGCAAGTTGAAACTGCTCAGCCCGTCGAAGAACAGACCGATATCTTTGGCTATCACCCCACGTTCGACGAACCCGTTGAAGAAACCGAAGCTGAACCCGTGGTTGAAAACACCGTTGAAAACGACGATCAACAGCTTACTATTATGGACGCTCAGCCCATTGACGAAACGGAAGAAATTCAGCCCGACGTTGTAATTGCTGAACCCGTTTCTGTTGACCCTGTTGAACAGGTTGTCACAGCCCTTCCCGAAGATGCGGTTATCAATCCCGTTGACGAGCAGACCACGTTAAACATCTTCGGCGAAACTCAATCGCAGGAAAGCCAGTCTATCGACCCCTTCATCGATAAGCTTACCGACGAGGAGAGAGCTCAGTTCTACGACGTATTCATTAACAGGAATAAGGGCAAGTTCAGCTCTATCCCCGTTTACCAGATTAACGGCAACAACTCCGACTTCTTCCCCTCCGTATTCGTTCACATCAACAGAATGCGTATCCTGTGCAGCGACAGCTTGCTTTCAAAGATTTATAAAGAAATCGGCAACGACTAATCTTTATTAAAGCTTAATAAACAACTTAAAAAGTGGCGTAGCGGTTACCGCTACGCCACAACTTTATAGTCAAGTTATTTGAATATATTAAAGGTTAAAATAAAGGCTGACGTAATTAACGTCAGCCTTTTACGATGCAATAAAACATTTTATTTTAAGTTCGCTTTATTATCACGGTTACGTTACCGCCGTCGATAAAGACGTTTCCGCCCGACACGGAATTGACTATATAAAGCCCCCTACCGCTCTCTGCAAGCACGTCGGGCAGGGTGGGAATTGTTATTCTCCCCGACGGTTGCGAGGCGCACACGGTAATCTTTACACCGCTTTCATTCAGCTCTGCAACAAACTTCGCAAAGCCGCTGCAATGGCGCAAAACGTTGGTTATAAGCTCGCAGGAAACCAGCCGTGAATAGAACACGGCGTCGTCGTCCACCTGGGCGGACTGCAGGTAATTTACGAACCTGTTGAGTTCGCCGTTCATTTCATCAATTTCGCAAACAACAAACTCAATCATCTTTCAATGCTTTCCTTAACTTTTCTAACGCCTTAGCCTCGGTACGGCTTACGGACATCTGGTTTACGCCCAGCCTTTCGCCCACCTGCGCCTGAGATAACCCCGCCTTGCGGAGTTGAATAACCTGCTGCTCAATGGGCGAGAGTTTTGCTATCTCTGCATTGAGCGATTCCCTCAATTCAAAATCGTCGAACGAGGAATTATCGCCCTCAATTACCTCGTACAGAGCCACGTCGGAGTCCTCGCCCTGAACGGTTGCGTCCAGGCTGACGGGGACACGGTATTCCATAGCCTCGATGACGTCCTCTTCCTTTTCGCCTATCAGCTCGGCTATCTGCCTGACGGTGGGTTTAACCCCGTTCTTGTGGTAGTAGTCGTTGATGACCCTTTTAATCTTGATGTTTAAGTCGTTAAGCTTTCTCGGCAGGCGGACAAGGCGAGAATCGTCCCTGAAGTAATTGCGGATATAACCCCTTATCGTGGGGGATATGTACGTGGTGAACTTGTTTCCGCTGTCGGGGTTGTATTTTTCGATACCCAAAATCAACGCCTTATACGCAACGTGTAATAAGTCGTCGTACTCAACGCCCTTGCCTGAATATCTCTTTGCCCAGATCTCGGCGACATACATATATCTTTCGACGAGCTCGTTCCTTATCTTAATATCGCCCGTCTGCTTGTATCTTCTGAAAAGAAGCTCTTCCTCTTCTTGCGTCATATCTTTAAGATTAATTGGTTTACAATTTCGCCGTTGCGCTTAATCTCACAATCGGGCACGATAGCGGAGATTAATGCAAGCGAAAACTCGTTTTCGCAGTTTGAAGGATTGCCGCCCTCGCCCAAGACGTCGGCGTATACGCCGTCGCCGTAGCCGAGCACAATCGTAGCGCTTTCATAGCCGCAACCCTTTAAAAAGAGGCAGCTCTCGGTAACGCAGACCTTCATATCCTCCAAGGTGTCCACGTCAACGTCTGCAAGGCTACAGACCGCACCGACGGTTAAACGCACAGCCGTCATAAACTCACTGTCCGCAAGGCAGAATTTAACCGTTAAAGTCTTCATTACTCAATCTCCATAAGCTTATCGAGAGCACATATCTCGAAGAGTTTTTTAATTCTCGGGCAGACCTTGACGAGCTTAAACCCGCTCCCGTCTGCTGTAACAGCTTTATAAAGCTTAACAAAGGTTCCCAGCGTGGTGCTGTCGATGAAGTTAAGCCCCTCGCAATCGAATACTATATCCTTTTTATCGTGCACGTATGCCGCCGAAACCTGTGCGTAGAAATCTTCGCTCGTGGCGCTGTCAATCTCGCCGCTCAACGCAAATAAAAGCTTGTCGTCGGCGGATAATAGTTTTACCTGTTGCATATTTATTCTCCTGTTATGTATACTTATTATATAAACCTTTTAAGTGTATTTGAAACACTTCTATTTTATTATAAACAATGTAATTTGTCAACAGTGCTTTTTAAGTCGGTTTTTGAGTTGATTGTGAAAATACAAGTCAGATATCTGTAATAATTATACATTTTAATGAAAAATTATTCATTTATATTTTGCCTTGTATACAAAAAAACTCATTGACAAACGTCCGTGTTCAATGGTAAAATAATCCTATATCTTTATAGGGAGTGATATTTTGGATTTTAATGAGATAAACCTTATCGTTAAGTATTCCCATACAATGTCCCGTATGGCGCAGGAATTGCTTAAAACCGATATTATCGAACCTGAGTTGTATGAAAAGTACGACGTTAAAAGGGGTTTGAGAGATAAGAACGGCAAAGGCGTTATGTGCGGTCTTACCGAGATAAGCGAGGTTACGGGCTGGGCTAACGTCGACGGCGTGAGAACGCCCGTCCCCGGCGTTTTATGCTACAGAGGCTATAACGTTAAGGACTTGATTGCTAACTGCGAGAACGAAAACCGCTTCGGCTTTGAGGAGACGGTCTATCTTCTGCTGTTCGGTCACCTGCCCACAAAAAAACAACTTGACGGCTTTACGGCTATGCTCGCCGATTTCAGAGTGTTGCCCAGAAACTTCATTCGTGACGTAATTATGAAATCGCCCTGCAAGGATATGATGAATATGCTTGCCCGCTGCGTACTCAATTTATACAGCTACGACCCTGACCCCGACAACGTTATGGTCAGCAACGTGCTTCGCCAGAGCTTGCAGCTCATCGCTCAGTTCCCCATGATTGCGGCATACTCGCACAGGGTCTATAAGTACTACAACACCAACGACGGCTCTATGTATATCCATAAGCCCGTTGCAAGCTACTCCACGGCGCAGAACATTCTGCACGTCTTAAGAAAGGACAACAAGTTTACAGACCTCGAGGCTAAGGTTCTGGATATCTGCTTGATTTTGCACGCAGACCACGGCGGCGGTAACGCCTCTACCTTTACCACCCACCTCTCCACGTCTACGGGTACGGACACCTATTCATCGGTTGCCGCTTCGCTCGGCTCGCTCAAAGGTCCCCTGCACGGCGGCGCAAACATCAAGGTCTGCCAGATGATGGACAACATCAAGGACAACCTCTCCGACTGGTCTTTACCTTCGGTAACCGACTACGTTAATAAGATTATTAATAAAGAGGCGTTCGACAGGACGGGCTTAGTCTACGGTATGGGTCACGCCGTGTACACCGTTTCCGACCCCCGTATGGAGGTATTAAAGCTCTACGCAGGCAAGCTTGCCATCGAAAAGGGCAGGGAGAAGGAGTTCGAGCTGTATAACAACGTCGCAGACGTCGCAGGACAGCTGCTTGCGCAGAAAAAGAATTTAAACAAGCCTATCTCGCCCAACGTCGACTTCTATTCAGGCTTTGTTTATTCTATGCTCAATCTGCCCCAAAGCCTGTACACACCTCTATTTGCAATCTCACGTATTGCAGGTTGGTCGGCGCACCGCATCGAGGAACTGACAAACGGCGGTAAGATTATCCGCCCTGCGTACCAGTGCGTACAGCCCAGAAGGGAATACGTGCCCATTAAGGACAGAAAGTAATTTAATTTATATAGTTAAACCGCCTTGGCAAGTTTGCCAAGGCGGTTGTGTTTTAGTTTGAAGAACAAAGAATAAAAGCGGTATTTAACTTAAAAACTATTAATCCTCTTCGTCCTCTCCTTGCGTGGGCTGCTGACTTAATGCTATGACTTCGTCAATTGCATTTTTTACCTTGTCTAAGCCGTAGCCCGACTTGGACGATACGGCTATAATATCCCCCCTGCCGCACTTGAATGCAGTGGAGATTATGCCGATAGACTTTTCAATCTGTGCCCTTGAGAGCTTGTCCGCCTTGTTTGCAACTACCGTGAAGGGAATTATCTTTGCATACAAAAAGTTGAGCATAAGCTTGTCGTCGGCGGTGGGTTCGTGGCGGATATCGCAGAGGGAAATGACGTGCGCAACCTCCCCTGAAGCGAAAAAGTCGTCCAAAAGGCGTGACCACTTAGCCTTTTCCGCCTTGCTCACCCTTGCGTAGCCGTAGCCGGGCAGGTCGGCTAAAATAAAGGTGCCGAAGTCGAAGTAGTTTATAAGCCTCGTCCTGCCGGGGTCGCCGGAGACCTTTGCAAGCTTCTTCTGCCCTGCCAGGGCGTTGATAAATGAGCTCTTGCCCACGTTGGACTTACCGCTTACGGCGATTATAGGCTTGCCCTGCCCCGTTATAAACTGCGACTTAGCCGCCGCACTCGTTATGAATTTTGCGTTTGAAAATAACTGCATTAAATAAATTTCCTATAGTAAATGCTTGGAGCATTACCTTAATTTCTTTGCCCTGATCTTCTCCTTCATAGCCTGAACTGAAGGATTGTTGCTGTAGTCTCCGTCGATAGTAAATCCAATCTGAGAATTGGAAGAGATAATATCGAAGGTTACGGAGCTGTATTCAATCTTATCGTCGCCGATAATTAAGACGTTGCGCTGTTCGTGAGAGGAGACGTCGCAGATATCCTTGTAGAAGAATTCGCTAGTCCACTCGGTCTGCATATTGCAGCACATATCGAACTGAATTTTATAGACTAAAAGCTGATCGTCCGTGAAGAACAACACGATAACGTAATGCGTCGAGGAGTGCATTGATTTATCGTCATGATTATAAACCGTCAAAGAGGTGTTGGTTATAATCTTGTTGGTCAAAAAGATCGGTTTGATTCCCTGTACCTGCTCCGCACTGAGACCGAGTTTATTCAACCCTTTCTGGTACACGTTCATCTCCTGAATACGTTTAGACACAAGGCTTTCGTATTCCGCATCAGTCATTACCGTTTTAGGCTGTACCGTAATTTTTTTCATATATATAACTGAGAAAACAATGCCTATTACGACGCACACGGCACCTATTACTTCCAATATTA
The DNA here is from genome assembly GCA_051892535.1 of Candidatus Coproplasma sp. GTDB lineage: Bacteria > Bacillota > Clostridia > Christensenellales > Borkfalkiaceae > Coproplasma. The sequence continues at coordinate 13,878 of JBJFGI010000075.1, forward strand.
TCTTATTATCAATTATACCGAAGACGACCATAGCTGCGCCGGCGACCAAAAACAGTACGCCTAAAATCAGCAGCGCAGTTATTTTATGTATTACGTTTTCGATGACGAAATATTCCTCGAATATCTTTTGCTGTTCAGGGGTTCTTTCGATAACTATCTGCTTATCTTCCTGCCAGCGGTAGTACCTGCCCTCTCCGTTTGCGATTTGTGAATTATTCGTTGCCATAATTATTCCCCCTTCTGATTATAATCTCTTCTTTTCCCTGATTTTCTTCTTCATCTCCTGAACGGAGTTAACGTTAGGATTTTTACCGTCGATAGTAAAGTCTATACGTGAGTTGGTTGAAATAATACTGAACGTCAGCGTGTTGTATTCGTATTTATTCGACCCGACGGTAAGAATGTTATATTCATCAACGGACGAGAAGTCACAGATGTCTTTATAGAAAAATTCCTTAGTCCACTCGTCCTGCATATTACAGCACATATCGAACTGCACTTTATATACGAAAAGCTGTTCCTCAGTGAAATACAGCACGATTACGTACTGGGTTGACGAATGCATTGAACAGTCTTCAGGGTTAAACACCTTTAACGACGTCTTTGTTATGACCTTATCCCTGAGAAATACGGGTTTAATTGCCTTGACCTGATCTACGGCTAACCCAAGTTTGTGAAGCCCCATCATGCCGACGTTCATCTTGTTAATATGCTCAACGACGAGATTTTCGTATTCTGCGTCGGTCATTATGGTGCCGGGTTTGATTTTTTTGCTTTTGGAGTATGCTATAAGCAAAATAATTCCGAAAACGGCGACAGCCGCACCGATTATCCATACGATGGGTTTAGTAAATAATCCTGCTATGACAGCCGCTAAGCCTGCCAATAATGCTATTAAGCCGATGACCAGCAACGGTTTCTTTTTGTATACGTAATTTTTAATTACAAAATACTCGTCGAATATCCTCTGCTGTTCAGGCGTACGCTCTATTACTATTTGCTTGTCGGACTGCCAACGGTAGTACTTTGTATCCACAAAGAAGGGTTCGTCGGGGTCTACCGTACCGGTAGCTTCACCACTGTCTTCACCGCTGTCAACGCTGACGCTTTTACTATCGGTGGCAGTGCTGTCGCCTGCCCCACCCGAAATTTTCTTGACGATAGCGTCTTTTATCACACCAAGAATTCCAAAGACGATACAGACGCCTACGAACATCAGGACGTAATAATACCACTCTAACTCCCAAAAACTCTTTAGCAAGTTTATCATTTGTATTTATCTCCCTTTTATTTTATATTAAAGAGTAACCTTTCCGTCAACCCAATAAAATACTCAATTATCATATAATTATTTTATCACCGATCGGATAATCGGTCAATACGTAAATACAAATTTATAGTTAATTTTTAGTAATTTTTTTGTGCTACCGACGCAGAACAGCTAAATAAAAAAGGAGAAACCACTTGATTTCTCCTCTGTCTTCATACCGTAATTCCCCGTTAAGCTTTATTCTCCCTTGCGGTGGCAAGCATAAGTTTTATTCGGTTTTCCTGATTGACTTTGGTTGCCGAGGGGTCGTAGTCTACGGCAACGATATTCTCGTCGGGGTAGATGTTCTTGAGCGTTCTCACCGCACCCTTGCCTGCAATGTGGTTGGGCAGACAGCCGAAGGGCTGAGCGCAGACGACGTTCTTAACCCCCGTCTCGGCGAGAGCCGCCATCTCGGCAGGGATTAACCAACCCTCACCCATCTTTACGCCCTGGTTTAACACCTTGTCGGCACACTTTCTCAGATGTTCGAAATCGTGTAAAGGTTCGAAATTTCCGTCCTTTTCAAACAGCTTTATGACCTTTTTTTGCAGGGAGTGGACGACTGCGTATAACAGCTTGTTGACCTGCCAGAATATGCCCTTTCTGCCGTAGAAATAGCCGTCGTTAATGTTGTTGACGATACAGTACAGCACGAAGTCCATCAAGGCGGGGACGACGGGCTCACACCCCTCTGCAAGCAAAAACTTCTCCAAACCGTTGTTGCCGAGATAGGAGTATTTTACGTAAATCTCGCCGACAATGCCGACTTTAACCTTGTCCTCTTGCCTCCTGCGGACTGCGGCAAAGGCGGAAATAATAAACTTGTTTATCTTTTTAAACTGCCTGTACTTGCCAGACTTGAAGTTGTCGCTCACCGCTTCAACGACCATATCCCTTACCTTATCGCAGGCGCCCGCCTCCTCTTCGTAGGGCTTGGTCTGGTTGTAGCACCACATAAGCGTATCCCCGTAAAAGATTGCGAAGGCGAGCTTTAAAAGCAGCCCTGCGCCGACTTTAAAGGAGCTGTCCTTTTCAAGCCCCGAGAAGTTGACCGACACGACGGGGACTTCGGGGAACTCCGCCTTTAACGCCTTGCGGATAAGCGACACGTAGTTGGACGCACGGCAGCCGCCGCCCGACTGGGTTATTAAAACTGCGGTGTGGGCTACGTCGTACTTACCGCTCTTCAATGCGTCGATAAACTGCCCGACAACGCAGAGGCAGGGGTAACAGGTGTCGTTATGCACGTGTTTTAACCCCTCGTCCACGACCTCTCTCGAGGAGTTTTTTAAAAGCTCTACGTCGTACCCCTCCTGTTTTAACACCTCGCCGATTATGGCAAAGTGCCAGGGGAGCATATCGGGTATCAATATCTTATGCGTGTACTTGTATTCGTCCTTCCATTTGGGGAAGTCGTCTTTGTAATCAATAATCTGCTCTTCCATTGTAAAAAATCGTTATTTCCTCTTGCCCTCTTCTAACGCTGCAAGCATACTCCTTAAACGTATTTTGACCACGCCTAAATTATTAATTTCGTCAATCTTTATCTGTGTATACAGCTTTCCGTTCTTCTCTAAAATCGACCGAACTTCATCGGTTGTTATTGCGTCGAGACCGCAGCCGAAGGACACGAGCTGCACGAGGTTGACGTTATCATGCTCTGCGCAGAACTGGGCGGCACGGTATAACCTTGCGTGGTACGTCCACTGGTTGAGCACGTTTACGCTTACAGTCTCCGCCATATCGAACACGCCGTCCTCGGACAGCACCGCCATGCCGAGCGAGGTTATGAGCTTGTTTATTCCGTGGTTAATCTCCGCATCCACGTGGTAGGGTCTGCCTGCAAGCACGATAATCTGCTTGCCCTGCTCGGTTGCCGTCTTTAATATATATTCGGATTTCTGCTTTACGTCCGCCTTGTAGCTTGCAAAGCGATTGAAGCCCTCGTCTAACGCCTTTATAACTTCCCTCTTCTTTACGCCGTATCCTGCAAGAGCTTTAGTAAGTGCGGCGGTTGCCGTCTTGCGCTCGTTGAGGTCGATATACGGCATAACGAAGTTGCTGTCGTTTAATCTTTCGTTGTTTGCCTTTAACAGCTCGGGATAGTATGCCACGACGGGACAGTTGTAGTGGTTAACCGAGCAATGCTCGTCTAAATTATAGCTCTCGCAGGGCATAAAAATGAAGTCTACGCCCTTATCCAAAAGGCTCTCTATATGCCCGTGAATGAGCTTTGCAGGGTAACAAGCCGTATCGCTTGCAACGGTGTGCTGACCTAAAAAGTAGAGCTTTCGGGAGGACTTTTCACTTAAAACCACCTCGAAGCCTAAGCTTTCAAAGAACCCTGCCCAGATGGGGAGCTGTTCGTACATGCCGAGCTGGAGGGCTAAACCTACCTTACCCCTCTTGCCCTTTATGCCCTCTACACACTTAATAAGCCTTTCCTGCTTGTAGGCGTACACGTCTAAGTCGGCGGAGGCAGGCTTAAGCCCTGCACCCTTTTCGCACTTATTGCCCGAGATAAACTTTCTGCCCCCTTCAAAGGTGACGATGTTTATCGAACAGTTGGAGGTACAGCCGTGGCAATTGCTTGCAACCGAGCTGTATGTAAACGAATTTACCTCCTCTTTCGAAAGGGTTGTGCTCTCCCCCTGCACGTTCTCCTTGGCGTACAAGGCAGCACCGTATGCACCCATTAAACCTGCTATGGCGGGACGAATTACTTTCTTGCCCGTCTCGTTTTCAAAGGAACGTAAGACGGCGTCGTTTAAGAACGTTCCGCCCTGAACTACGATGTTATTTCCCAGCTCGTCAGCGGAAGCCGCCCTGATAACCTTATAGATTGCGTTTTTTACGATCGACGAGGACAGACCTGCGGAGATATCCTCCACCGTCGCACCCTCTTTCTGCGCCTGCTTGACCGCACTGTTCATAAATACGGTACAGCGAGAACCCAGCTCTACGGGGTGTTTGGCATAGAGTCCGCAGGCGGCAAACTTATCTATCTCCATACCCATTGCCTTGGCAAAGGTCTGAATGAACGAACCGCAGCCCGAGGAGCAAGCCTCGTTAAGCATTATGCTGTCGATTACCCCGTTTTTAATCTTAAAACACTTGATGTCCTGACCGCCTATGTCGATTATGAAATCGACGTCGGGGTTAAAGTGGGTTGCTGCTTTAAAGTGGGCAACCGTCTCGACGATGCCGAAATCGGCTTTGATTGCAGACTTAATTAAGTCCTCGCCGTAGCCCGTTACCGCACTGCCGAGTATTTTTATCCTGCCATCCGAGAGAGTGAAGATCTCCTTCAACCTCTCAATGACTATATCCAACGGCTGACCGTTGTTTGACTGATAGTGAGAATATAAAATCTTACTGTCGGGGGTGATTAATATTATCTTGGTCGTCGTAGAACCGCTGTCTATGCCGAGGTATGCACCACCCTCGTAGGTGGCGATATCTGCGAAATCGAGTGCGGTCGAACGGTGACGTGCGACGAAGTTTTTGTACTCCTCCTCGCTCTCAAAAAGGGGTTTACCCGTTATTATCTCGTCACTACCCTTAGCCGTTTCTATCTGGTCTATAATCTCCGTCAAGTCCTTAGGCTGTGCCGTAGCCGAGAGCAGCGCCGCACCTATCGCCATAAAACAGGGGGCGTCCTCGGGGAAGATTGCGTTGTTATCGTCGAGCTTTAAAGTCGTCTTAAACGCCTTTTTCAGCCCCTCTAAAAAGTGGAGAGGTCCGCCTAAGAACAATACCTTGCCCTTAATTCTCCTGCCCTGCGCCAAGCCCGACACGGTCTGGTCGACTACCGCCTGGAAGATTGATGCCGCAATATCCTCTTTCCTTGCGCCCTGGTTGATTAGCGGCTGAACGTCCGACTTTGCAAACACGCCGCAGCGTGAGGCAATGGGGTACACCCTCTCAGCCTTTAAAGAGAGTTTATCCATCTCGCCGACGGTTACGTTTAAAAGGGTCGCCATCTGGTCGATAAACGCACCCGTTCCGCCTGCGCAGCTGCCGTTCATACGCTGTTCGGTTCCGCCCGTGACGAAGATAATTTTAGCGTCCTCTCCGCCCAGCTCGACTGCGGCGTCGACGTCGGGGTAGTACTTTCTTATTGCGGTAAACGCCGCCTGAACCTCCTGCGCAAACGCAACTCCGCTGCGCTGGGAAAGACCTAACCCTGCGCTGCCCGTAATACAGGCGCTGTACTCGCCGGGGTAAAGAGAGAGAACGTTTCTTAGCTCTGACAGCACCGTCTCCTTGACCTTCGCATAGTGGCGGACGTAGGACTTATATAAAATTTTTCCGCTGACGCCGATTGCAACCACCTTGACCGTGGTAGACCCGACGTCTATGCCCAATAATTTTGCCATTTTTTCTCCAGAAATCAAAAGTTACACAGCTTATTATAGCACAAAGGTTTTGTCATTTCAATTAATCGCACCCTAATGCTTTAACCAAATAATGTGAATTTTTCGTCACAGTTTATTATTTAAGCAAAATAAAAGGCAGGTGTTTATATCCTGCCACTTAATCTTTAAAATCTATATTGCTTTTTTGTTACCCAACTATCCATTTTGCAAATAGTTTTATCTCTGGTGTTTCTTCGGAAATCATTAACGTATCAGTATCAAAATCCCATTGATTTATACATTCAGTCTCCTTAAACCACCCACCAAAAGTATATCCGTCTCTTTGAGGGATTGGCGGAATATATAAAATCTTTTCACCACTTTCGTAATAGTCAATATAGTAATAATTGTCATCATCATAATTCAAGTGGTAGGAAACGTTCGCCTTAAGCAAACTACCATAATAATACTTTGATATTATATTTTTGAACAATTCATATTTTTCAGAAGGTACATATATCTCCATTTCCGTTTGGCTAGCACCAAAATTCCCTAAATCAACTACATCACCACAATAAAATACCTTTAGATGTCCTGTTGTTAATTTCATATAACCATCAGTACTAACTTCTTTTATGGTGTGGGGGAAATAACACCTTTTAATAACTATTCCATTTTCGCCAATAATATCTAAATAGCCATTTCCGCCAAACCCTAAACCGCTGGCAAACCCGATTACTGAAACTGTATAATTTTCAATCTGTTCAGGATAAAATACTGCTCCTGATTGCGGATAGGTTTTCACGTCTCCGATTGCAACGTTATTATCGTCGATAACTTTGCAATAGAAGTTCTCGTCAGTTACTTTTTTATTCTGTACCTCCAGGCTACACCCTGCAAGACAACACAAAACTATAGAACATATCAATACGGTAAACAGGCGTTTCATTTGTTCATTCCCCCTTTACTGTTTTTTCATTGTAAATCTCTCTATTATTCCCGATTATTCTACCACACTTGCCACCGCTTTGCAACCCCTTAAAATAACCGTTTTAGTTAGTTTTATCCGTTTCGGCAACGTATGCAAAAAGGCAGAGTGTTTCACCCTGCCCCTGTTTGACGTCTTATATCTTTTTTCGGCTTTCGTATTTGCGTTTTGTCGCCATTCCCCCTCGGATATGTCTCTCCGAAAGGTTCTTTTCCAACACGGCTCGAACCTGCCTGTACAGCTTTAAATCGATTTCTTCAAGCCGCTCGGTAACGTCTTTATGTACGGTCGTTCACAAATAGAACGCTCTCGTCCAGCCCTAATTCACCGAATAGTTTAAGGTAAATATCCACGTTTCCGTCCTTGTCAACCTCTATCTTCTGCACTATCTTTCTTAGCTGTGCGTTGGTCATCTCGGATACGCTGGTTATATCCTCGATCTCCTTAAACGTTCGGGCAAGTATGCCCTCCAACTGCTCTCTTTTGGTTATCTGGTAGCTGACCATTTTCAGCTCGTTTTCAAGCTTCTCTATCCGCTTTCTGCTACCGCCTATCCGCTCGTTTAACTCCTCCCTCGTGATGAGGTCGTCGGCGTACATATCCATATATTTCTGCCGAGCGCTATGCAGCTTGTCCAGCTCGGCTCGCAGTTCCTTTTCGTAATTTACGCTCTCGTCCTTCGCCTTGTAGATGCGCTCGAACTCGCCCACAACGTAGTCTGTTACGTCCTTTCGTTTGGCGAGCAGTCGGGAGAAATATTCGCCAAGTATTCTTTCAAGCTCGCTCTCCTCTATGGTTGTGGCGTTGGGACAGCTCTCCGAACCCTTGGCGTTCCTGCCCGAACACACCCAGCGGACGTATGTGTTCTTGTATTTGCGCTCGGTGCGGCGGTACGACCAACCGCACTCCTTGCACTTAATCAGCGTGGAGAACAGGTATTTATTGCTCTGCCTCTCTTTGTCTAACTTGAAGGTCTTACCCCTCGCCGCCATAATCTCCTGCGTCTTGCCGAAGGTCTCTTCGTCAATGATTTTAAGTTCAGGGCGTTCGACTACAACCCAATCTTCCCTGTCCTTTTCCTTGCGCTGACCTGTTAAAAAGTCTGCAACCTCCTGCTTGCCGTTGATTATCTTGCCCGTGTACAGCTCGTTGGTCAGTATTCGGCAGACGGCAACCGACGACCATTTACAGCCACGCTTGGTCTTTGAATTGCGCTCGTTGAGCATGCTTGCAATCTTAGCCGCACCGTACCCCTCTTCGGCGTAAAGGCGGAAAATTTCCTTTACCACCTCTGCCTCCTGAGGGTTGATTGCCATATCGAAATACTCGCCTATAATCTTGTCGTAGCCGTAGACGATATTGGGAACCTTGCCCTTTTCGGCGTTTACCCGTTTGCCGAACTTGACTCGTTTAGAGGTGTTGGCGCTCTCCTCCTGGGCAAGCGCACCGAAGATTGTCAACACAAATTCGCTGTTGCCCATGCTCGTCATATTCGCCGTCAGAAACTGCGTCTCGATGCCGAGAGCCTTTAGCTTGCGGATATTCTGCAACAGGTCGACCGTGTTTCTCGCAAAGCGTGAAATGTCCTTGACGACAACCATATCGAACAGCCCTTTCTCTGCGTCGGACATCATCTTCAAAAACTCCTTGCGGTTTTTAATCTTGGTACCCGATATGCCCTCGTCGGCGTATAGCCTGACAAGGTTGTCCCCCGTGCGTTTTGTGTACTCCGCAAAAAACTGCTTCTGCGCCTCTAAGCTGTTGAGCTGATCCTCCTTATCCGTCGAAACCCTGCAATACGCCGCAATGTTCATTGTTTAATCCTCCCTTGGTTAAAAATTTTTTTCAGGCAGTCCCTTCGTGTTATTAAGTTTTCCACAAATAGTCCCCCTGCCTTTATTGCGTTGTAGAGTAAATGTCTATCCCCTACAATAATATTCTTTGCAGTTTTTCGACGTTTGCGAAAATTAGTTATGTATAATTATTTCTTCAGTCTTCTCTTGTTCCTGAGCCTGACTTTCAAGCAATTTCATTCCTTCCATTATCGCCTCTTCCGCCTTCTTCCTGTTGGCGTCTATGCATACGCTTAAAAGGACTTTAATCAGCTCGTCGTCGTTTTTATTGGGGTTGTGAAACCTGTAATTAAGCTTAGGTCTTTTCATATTTTGTACCTCCGATTATTGATTATTTTATGTTCAAAATTCGACAAACAGCACCAATTTATTCAATTTTTACTGATTGATACGACTTTCTTTTCCCCGCCTTGAAACCTGGCGTTGCGCACCGCCAAGTTATCAACACGGTTAAAATTTTAACTTTTTGTCTTTGATGATTTGCCTTGGTTGATTCCAATATAAACCTTTTTTAAAGAAAATAATAGCGCATTTTCTTAGCCGAAACCGCAACTTTTGTTGACAAAATAGCTTATTTTGTGACCTTTATGCGACGTTTTGTGACACTCTTTTTTAGCTCCCGTATCGACACATATAACAAAACAAAGATGCGGCGGAGAGAAAGAACGGGCGATTTGCAAGCGGCTCAGCGCAAACGCCCGTTCCTCCGCCTGTCGGGTTTTTAGTGTGTGCGCTTGTTAATTACCAAGCGCACACACTACAGCCATTTGTTAATTTCTCACATATTTTCATTGGGGCTTCAGCTCCTCTGTCTTGCGTTGGGTTTCATTTCTTCCCATCAGCTTTAAATACCTTTTTCTGATGCTGTTTAAATCACTCCAGACCGTACTTACACAGCGGTCGACAATCCTGCCTATTTCGGGAAAGCTCGTGTTTGACATACGGCAATTCAATATGGTCACAAAGAGTTCGGACAAATTGAGTCGGGACAGGATATCGTCCACCGCCGTGTAATCGTTATCCTCTTTGAATACGGTTATTTCTGTTGTCGGTTGCCTTTCTTCAGCCAGAGCCTCTAAACTTACAATTCTTTTTAACCTGCTATATTTAGCGCAGACTGCCCTGTTAATCAAACGGCAACAATGCATATTAAGCGTGATTTTCTTCCCCTCTTTCGAAGTGCAGAAATAGTCGTCTAACCGCTCGCCAAAGTGTTCGCAGAGGAATACTGCAACCGTCTGAACCATGTCGTAGTTGTCCGTAAGAACGTACCCTTCCCTGTCCTTGTTCATAACGTCACCGTACAGCTTGTGATTGATGTGTGTTGCAAATCCGCCGGCATAACTTTGCAGCCACTTCGTCTCCTTCAGGGCGAGCAGCTCCGCCATTGCCAATACGTTTTCGGGAGAGATAACCTCGCTCAAGACCTTGAAATCTGCCTTTTTAATCACCGTCTTTTACCTCCGTGGGTTTATTTTCGACGGGGTAAAAAGGGCATAGGCGGGACATAGGCTTATTTCTTTTTGTTATTAATTTGACCTTGTCAACGCCGTGAATGCCTGCACCGAAACGGAGTTGACAAGGTGGCTCGGCTATGCCAGAATATCCCCTCGAAAATAAAACGGAAGTAAAAATACTGATAAGCACATACTTCCCAAACACCTGCAATAAGGCAAAAAAATATCGCCCATCTTACGATGGCGATAAACGTAAAAATTCAGTTGTCACAGCCCCTCTCCAGCCCCTCTGCGAGCAACTAACCGAGAAAGCCATAAACTTAACCACAGCGCAAATTATGGCATTTTACGCAATTCAATCTCGCATATAAAACACCACAACAGTACATTTTCATAAGTATAAAGCCAAAAAAAGAAAATCCGTGCGAATCTAACCAAGCCTCAATCGGCTATCATCTCCGCACGGATGTTTACGTTTATTTTGTTATTACGCATTAAAAAATCATTCTAATGTTATTAAACATATTATTACTTATACATCTTCAGAATATCATTTCTGTTTAATTCTGAATTAAAAAACGCCCTTTGCATATTAGTTGTGGATACATACCAATTATACACTGTTTTCATTGTAGGGACATTTACATTGAAGGCGTCTGCTAAATCGCAGATTATTTTAAGACCGAAATCGAAGTCCGAAACGAAATAACGTGAAGAAAAATCAGGAATATATGAATTATCTCCCTGCCTAACCATAGGCGTTAAAATATTTTTAAAAGCTTGTATGCTCCTTATTTTATTGGTAAAGCTCTGTACTGAATCGCTTTCATAATACGTCTTTAATGATACGACTTCACATAATTCCAGGGGTATAACCTTGCACAAATTTTGCAACTCCTCATCCATCTCAAATAAAACTTGCGAGGACTGATTATCCCATTCTTCATAAAAAAGGGGATTACGGTTATATGTTTTTCCCTCTTCATAATCTTTAAATAGTGAATATAGGCGAGACGTATGCAACACGGGATTTGACGGTGTTAACGTTACGCATAGATAGTTATCTAAGCATACACACGGCATTGCAAACAGCTCTCCTATTTCAACGCTTAAACTCTTTGCCTCAGTTGCGGGAATAGTTGCTATTTCTATCTGCTTTTTTCTGCCTAACGCATATACCGAATGTCCGTATTCTTTTAACCTTGCAATGCTGTGCACACGTTGAAAACCAAGCAGTATCACGCCAGCTTCTATCAACCCTCTAAAGGCGAACTCCGCACCGCCACTTCCAGGAACAACGCAGATTATCTGATTACTACTAACGAAGCTTTTCAGCTGCAAGGCAAGCTCCCCAAACATAAATGACGGCAAGGTAATAAATATAAATCTTGCACCGCTGACCGCTTCCTGCAGGCTGTCGGTAACTCTAATTGGGGAACTTATAAAATGAACTGACCCGTCATTATTTAATACGGCTATCCTGTCGCTCCACTGTTCTTTTTTAGAGCTGTACATTATAACTTCGGCCTTATCTGCCAAATCAGCGGCTATTAAAGTTCCGATATTTCCGCCGCCTATTACCGCAATTTTATTTTTCATATCCTTTTTTACTTAATCACTTCTTTTAAAGCCTTTATAAGCAAATCGTTATCCTCGGTATTCCTTATCGCAACCCTTATATATTGTCTGTTATCAGGTGTTTTTACTTTACCCGATAAATCCTTGATTATAAGGTTATAGTCATTCAAAAGTCTTTTTGTAAGTTCTTTGGAAGATATACCGATAAGCTCTGCCATAACGTAGTTTGCTTGTGAAGGAATTAATCTTAAACCTTTAATGGTAGACAACTCATTAACAAAACGCTTTCTCTCTGCTTTGAATTTTTGTAAAGCTTGACTATAGGCAGATTTATACTTTTCCTCTATCTGCATATAGAACTCAGCAAAGGAGTTTATATTCCAGATGCTTACATCCTTCTTTACGTATTGAATTATTTCTTCATTGCCCGAAGCCAATATGCCAAGCCTTAATCCAGGCACACCGTATGACTTTGAAATACTTTTCATTACAAAAAGATTTTTGTATTGCTCAAGTATATCCTGCTTAATTAGTGTGTTATTCTCCTCCTCAGCAAAGTCTGCAAAGGATTCATCAATTACAAGTTTGATATTTTTGCTATCTGCCCAAGCGATAAGCTTTAAAACATCGATAAATGGAAGATAATTGCCCGAAGGGTTATCGGGATTGATGAGTATAAAACAGTCGATATCCTTATCATCAAAATAATCGATTATATCCGAAACGCCGTACGAATAATCGTCATTTTGAGGGACGTATACTATCTGCTTGGTTTTATCGTATCTGTTGGGGTACTCCTCAAAAGTAGGTCTTATTACGCCAATATTACCGCCAACAGTCGTCAAAAATGATTTAATAAGCTCTGCGGCACCATTGCCGACGACTATATTATTTTGATTAACGCCAAAATTTTTTGCGGCAAGCAAACTGTTTACCCTCATACCTGAAGGATACTGCGTAATCAACGTCTCAAAGTTTGCCTTTATTTCATCTATCAGTTTGGTAGGAGGGAAATAGGGATTTACTAAATAACAAAAGTCTATTAACTTAGGATATCTCCAATAACCGCCGTATCTCGATTGAATAGCAGCAACTCTCTCATCCTCATTTTTCAAAAACATTGACGAGGCAATATCCAAATCCTGAATATCGTCAATTTCATACCACAGATCACCGTTGAGTCTTTTTGCCTTAATTTCTGGTTCGTCGAGCATTGTTATTACCCTGAGAACCTGTTCATAGTATTCATTGTTGCCAAGGGCTGAAGAGTAGGCCTCCAGGAAGGGGACATAGTGAGTAACTGAAAAGTGCTTGCTGAACTTATATATATTAACAGTTTTATAGTACGATTTAATCTCTTCAAATTTAAATTTCTTGCCAGGAACAAACTCTAAGATATCGTCGTTTTCAGATATCTTTACACAAGTTCCGTCCATCCAGCTTTCGTATTTATCCACCAAAGCAAGAGTTTCTCTATCGTCCTCTACTAATGACTTAATAACGCTGTCTTCAACAATCAAATCAGATTCGAATAAAAGAGTATCTTCCTGACACAGATAATCTTTTGCAAGGAAAAGAGAATAGATATTGTTTGTTCTATCATATATTGAGTTATCGACAAATACTATGGGGGTTTTAATATTTAACGTCGAGATAAAACTCTGTAATATATCACCTTTATAACCCACAACAACGACTATTTTCGACAAATTATATTGCTCTAACTGATTAAGCAACCTTTCAATGAGAGTTACTCCATTAACTTCAACCATGCATTTTGTATTATCTTTTGTTAAGTCTTTAAGTCTTTTGCCCATTCCAGCAGCTAAAATTATTGCTTGCATAATATTTTCTCTAACTAAATCTTTATTTACTTTTATCTAAACAATATGTTTATAATTTTCTATTCAACCAAACATACATGTTAATTCCGGTTTGAATAGTTCTTTTTCAGCCATTCCTGGTTGCTTGCGTTGCACTCGTCAAGCCACCACTGATTTTGCTTATACCATTCTATGGTAAGCTTTATGCCGTCCTCAAACGTCGTTGTAGGCTGCCAACCAAGCTCTGCCATTGCCTTTGCAGGGTCGATAGCATAGCGCTGGTCGTGTCCGTGCCTGTCCGCAACGTGAGTTATCAACGATTCGGGTTTCCCAAGTTCAGAGAGTATCCTCTTTACTATGTAGAGGTTATTCCTCTCGTTGTGTCCTCCAAGGTTGTATACTTCGCCTACTCTACCCTTTTCAATTACTGCCAGAATACCATAGCAATGGTCTTTAACGTAAAGCCAGTCACGAACGTTGAGCCCCTCACCGTATACGGGAAGGCTTTCGTCCTTTGTTGCCTTGGATATCATTAAGGGTATAAGCTTCTCAGGAAACTGGTAAGGACCGTAGTTGTTGGAGCAACGTGAAATGGTCACAGGAAGACCATACGTACGGTAGTATGCCAGAACTAATAAGTCCGCGGAAGCCTTTGAAGTCGAGTAAGGACTGCTTGTATGAAGGGGTGTATCCTCGTGGAAGAACAAGTCAGGTCTATCCAAAGGCAGGTCGCCATAAACCTCATCCGTAGACACCTGATGATACCTTTCAATACCGTATTTACGGCATGCGTCCATAAGAACGGCAGTGCCTAAAATGTTGGTTGTAAGGAAGGCTTCGGGATCCAAAATCGAACGGTCAACATGTGATTCTGCCGCAAAGTTTACAACAACGTCGGGCTTCTCAACTTCAAAAATTTCATTGATTTCTTTACGGTTGCGTATATCCGTCTTGTAAAATTTATAGTTTGGATTTTTAAGCTCTTCCCTGATTGTAGACGGGTTTGCTGCATAAGTGCAAACGTCCATGTTAATCACCCTATATTCAGGTCTTTCCTCAAGCAACAACTTGCAAAAGCAATTGCCTATAAACCCTGTACCACCTGTTACTAAAATTGTTTTTTTCATATATTATCCTCTTTATTATCTTCTTGTATATTTTCTTCTATTGTACCATCGTCTACGCTATTTTCTATTACATGTTCTTTTGTATTATTTACCTTAATTTTCTTTTTGAAGATTTTACTAAGGAAATAATTCTTTTTATCTTTATAATAAACGAACATCAACAATATGGTACATAAGGCATAAATAACGACTCCTAAAGCAACTTCAATTATAAGCCACACAAAGGTAGTAGGAGTGTATTTATCCAATAAGAATACCGCAACATACATTACTGCACCCGCAATTAAAAATGGTAATAAATTCTTTAATAAATCTTTAACTGGATACATTTTTCTGCTACAAATAATTTGATAAACTGTTCCGAAAATTTCAGCAACGGTTGTTCCTATTACTGCACCAAACACACCTAAATAAGGAATCAATATAAGTGATATTATAATGTTTAAAACTGCACTAATCGCTATGCATATACTAAATAGTAAATCTTTTTTTGCGGGAATTAAATATTCACTTCTTAACACATCGCCAATCATTACAATTAGAACTAACGGTGCCATATAGACGATTGCTTCTCCACTTTTTGCAAAAGCACTACCATAATATAAAATTGCGAATTTCTGTCCTACAGCCATCAAGCCAAAGACAAAAGCACTACCCAACATACAGGTCGCAAACATAGAAACATCTATATACTTTCTAAGTTTATCAAATTGTTTATCTTCATAAGATTTACAAGCTCTTGGTAACATTACAGTACCAATTACAAAGATCAATTGTTTGGGAACAGTAATTATTTTATTAGCATATTCATAGTACGCAACATCATCTTTTGTAGATAACAAACCTAAAAGAGTCTTATCAAAAACCGTATATAAAGTTGCCGCAACGACCGATATGAATAGAACAAGCATAGGCTTTAAATGTTCTATGCAATCACTTTTAGAGAATTTGATTGGTTTAACATACTTTAATGCACTAGGCAATAAAACGGCTTGTCCCAAACAAAAACTTGCAGACATTATTAATGTATATTTCCAAAGATCATCAACATTTTTAACAAAAATAAAAATCAGCGTACATTCAACTACCTTAATTAATACATTTTTTAAGACTACTGATTTAAACTTTTCCAAACCGTAAAATAACCACGTTATATCAAATAACGCTGAAACCACATAAAATATCTGAATTAAATAACAATCCTTATAGTCACCACCAAATATAAAAACAAAGCCTATATATAAACCTAAAGCGAAAATCGAACAAATACTATGAACAAAATACAAGCTCCAAAATGTCTTTCTTAACGACTCATCATTATCTCTTCTCGTTGCAATTATTCGCTGTCCATGCTTAGAAATTCCAAGATTTGCAAACAAAATAAAATAACCAGCGATAGAGTTAGTATAAGTATATATACCCAAGTTATTACTGCCCAATACTCTTGTGAGATATGGAGCAATTACTAAAGGTATAAAATAAATCAATATTTGATAAATGCTTTGAAAAGAAAAACTTTTTTTTAAACTATCTGCTTTCAATTATATTTCACTCCGAGTAAAAAAATAATTCTTTAAGTGAATTTATAAATCCTGTTTCCAAATTTAACACCACTTCCCTATATTCATTAAAATCACTGTAGACTTCATTATAGTGGTCTAATATATATTTAATCTTTTCATATACTGCTTTATGATGTCTTTCTATAAATTTATAATCATCATTTATTGGAACATCGCCATAGAATGCAGATGCACCATGTTTACCTGTAATAATTGCACACCCATACAATACTGCCTCTTTGGGCATACGTTCCGCACCGGGAAAGGGACCAAAATCAATAAATAATTTTGAAGTCTTATATTTAGCAATTAACTCGTCCTGGGATAAACCTGTAAGAGGTAAAAAATATAAATCACTATATTTATTTTTTAATTTTTTAATATACTTCCCAGATTTTTTAGGATTATATATTATAATGTTTGAACGATTATCTATCGATAAGTCGTCTTTATGCTTATTATATTGCTCAAGAAATTTTTTACTAATTGGTTCAATTGCTTTATATACTGGTTTTTGCGATCTCGTCCCAACGTAATCCAAAGCATAGTAAGAAGCACACATATGCGAAATGTTTTCCTGCTCCTTACTAAAACAATACTTTTTTTTCTTTATTCTAGCGAGGAAAATCTTTTTTGCATTCCCTCTATAAATTTTATTTCTGAGGACATAACGTATAGGAAACGTTAAACAATAAAAAAGCTTGCTTAAAAGACTTGTATTTTTGAGATTATTATCAACGCTTAACCACCAAATAAATACTTTTGCTTTCTTATATTCTTTAGCCAAGTAAGCATATGTCTCAGGCAAAATTATGGCATTTTCTTCATTATCTATTATTTCTTCTTTTGTCGTAAATGAGTCGATATAAATTTTATAAGGATCAGGAATTTTAATTTCGCTGTTGATATTTGAAACATAGGCAATCGTTGAATTAATACCTAATATATTTAAATAAAATGCAATTTGATGAAGAGCGTCAGGCCCACCAGTAACACAATTAGCTGGACATAAAATATAAATTTTATTAAATCTTATTTTTAATTCCATTTTCTTTCCCTAAAAATCTTCTTAACGCATCCTTCCAATCGGGAAGTGGCATAAATCCGTTTTCGCTAAGTTTAGATTTATCCAAACGACTATTAAAAGGCCTTATCGCCTTTGATAAGCCATATTCCGCCGTTGTAACCCTATTTACCTTAACATCCTTTCCTGCTTGCCTGAAAATTTCTTCAGCGAAATCCGCCCAGGAAATGTATCCGCCTTCGTTTGTCGCATGATAATAACCGTATTTCTCTGTTTCAATCATATCGACTAAAAGCCTTGCCAAGTCATAAGTATAAGTGGGTGTACCTACCTGGTCATCAACCACTCGCAACTCCTTATATCCCCTATCTGCCAAGGAGAGCATAGTTCGGATAAAATTATTCCCATTTTGACCGAATGCCCAAGCAATACGCACAATGAAATAATTATCTATCGTTTGTGATACAGCCAATTCCCCACCTAACTTGGATTGACCATAAACGTTAAGAGGCTTATAGTCCTTGCAATCGGGTTCCCAAGGTTTTGTTCCTTGACCATCAAACACATAGTCAGTGGAAATATACATCATCTTGCAACCAAGATTTTTACATGAAGTCGCTATGTTTTGCGTTCCGCAAACGTTAATCATTTTTACAAGCTCTTGTTTATCATCATCTTCTGCAGCATCAACAGCCGTCCATGCTGCACAATGAATTACAGCATCTGGCTTAACTTTACGAAAAATTTGCTCGACCGCTTGATTGTCCGTAATATCTAATTTCTCATACAGTTCAAAGACTGAAGTATCCTGAATATCACTACCAATACCAATGTGCCCACGTTTAGCAAGCTCATTCATTACATCATATCCAAGCTGTCCACCAATACCAGTAACTAATATTTTCATATTAACACTCAACATTAACTAATTAAAATATCCCAAATAAAAGATAACAAACTAAAATCTAAAGGTTATTTATTTTAAATTATTCAACACTACGACAATAAATTTCGTTTTATACTTGAAGAACTAATATCAGGTGTACGCTCTAACTTTATAATGCTCTTAACATTAGCTTCACACCATGCGATGGTTCTATTAAATCCTTCGTGGTTTTGGTTGCCTCTAACAATTAATACGTCAAAATCGATTTTTTTAATATCTTCATCCACTTGGCTATACTCAACAACACAATCAACATACTTTATAGCTGATACTATTTCTATACGTTGCTGCGTAGAATACAAAACTTGAGCATCTGGCTTATTTTTTAATACCTCTTCTCCTTTTTGAACTGCAACTATTAAATAATCGCCATGTTGTTTACAGCACTCAAAGAGCTTTAAATGGCCATTGTGAAAGAAATCAAACACACCAACCGATAAATCTTTAGTCATCGTTTTTCAATTTTTCCTTTAGCATTGAAGTGGAAATCCCTTTAGTATATGGTAAATACTCTATTGATACACCTACTTTACTAAACTGTTCCTCAGTTTTTAAATATCTTTCTGTACCTTTCCAATCATCGCCTGAAAAAAGCACATCAAACTTAAATAATTGCAACGCCAAACTTTTATCGTTAGTAGTTTCCGTATCTACTAAAACAGCCCTATCAACACACTTTAATGCTTGTATAATTCTTACCCTATCATTTTCATCAATAATAGGTTGCGTATTTTTTACGTTTCGAACATAATCATCATCACAGACACCGACGATAAGAATATCACAATATTCTTTACATTTTTCAAGTAAGTTCAAGTGTCCAACATGAAACATATCAAAAACACCACAGGTATAACCAACCTTATATTTTTTTCCTTCATTCATTTTAAATCACCTTTTTCCAACATGAAAGCTTTAAAGCAATGATGGGGTTTTCTTTTCTCTTCTGGGGGGAGTACCATATAATCCCCATAAAAAGTTTTTAACCACAAATCATATCCTATAGGTGCGTTATAGAGTTTTCCTTCAAACTCAACAGGTATAAACTCGCTAAACAACTCTTTCGAACAACATATCTTTGTTATGGATGTAAAATTCCCTATTCGCTTTGTTTGACTATCTTTATACTTTTTCGAATTTTCGACCATTTTTTTTGCAAAATAATTTTTAGGAAACAAACACAAAAAAGGATACATTGCCCATTTAATTGCTTTTTTAAAACCCTTTGTAAATCCAGTAAACATCCTTGCCCTTATATTATGTAGTCCCCTGTAAAAATCCCTCTTTTTATACATTTTTGTTAATGCTTTATCATCCTCAGGGGCGTTATCATAGACAAACACATCAATATTGACACATAGCTTTAACCCCTTTTCATCGGGTTCATATAAAACTGTAGACGTGTCTAAAACTTTTGCAAAAGGATATAAAAATTGGGAGTTATTCTCAACCGAGTATACTTTATAAATATCGGATTGCTTATTAAATAACTCCAAAAACCTATCATAATCGGGGCGAAGCATACCAATATCAATGTCATCATCCCAAGGTATATAGCCTTTATGGCGAATAGCACCTATCAATGTACCACAATCCAACCAATAATTTATACTGTTTTTTTTACAAAAATCGGCAACGACATCTAAAATCTGTAGCTGAAGTTGTTTCAACTCATCTAATGCTATTACTCGCATATCCATATCTTCCTTTATGAGGTTTTAATTAGTTTTAATTTCTCGTTATAATAGTCTATAATTCTTTTCACATCTTGCGCCCTGTTCTTTTTAAACATGACTCTAAAAATGAAATATTTAAACCTTTGATATTGTTTTCTTTTTATATATATTTTTTTAATGTTTTGATCCCATTTTTTTGCATAATATAAATCTGTATCCCACATTCTTTCTAATTGAGATAAAGATTGGACATTTCCTCCTTGAGTGCCACCTTCTAAATGAATTATCCTTTTATCTTTAAAAAATGTTGTTCTTTTTGCTTCTGAATATAGCTTAATTCTTTTAATTAAGTCAGCTTCTTCCTTATACATAAAAATGTTTTCGTCAAATCTACCTGCCTGTTCAAATGATTCTCGCCGTACAAACAGATTTGCTCCACTAATAAACATTTTACCATCAATATATTTTCCAGATGAACGATACATTTTCATCAACAATGTACTGGATATACCATATTTATCAATCATAAAAAACGAGCTGTTTTTGTTACCATTACGGTCTATAAGCTGCACACCAAAAAGAGCTAAGTCTAAATTCTTTTCAAACTGTTCAATAGCAAAACCAAATATGGATTCCACAAGAATAGTATCAGGATTAAGAAATAACAAGTATTTACCACTCGATATTTCATACCCTCTGTTATTTCCAGCCCCAAAACCTTTATTCTCATTTTTGATTACTTTAACCCAGCAATATTCCTTACTAATTGTGTTATACAATTCCATATCATCGCTGTTATCTGAAACTATGACTTCAAGATCTTCACCTATATCATTAAATTTATTGATTGAGTCCAAACAATCACGGAGTATTTGCACGTTTTGATAAGATACGATTATTACTGATAATTTTTTCATTTATATTGCCCTTTTCTCTATTTCCATAAACGCAAGTAGCTGCTAACAACCAGAAGAAACAGTCTAAATTAATTGTAAACAAATTTGGTTCAACGAGACCATGAATTAAATAAAACACTAAGAATACAAGCATTTTCTTGTTTTTAAACTTTATCTTTTTATATAAAAAATATAAAACAGCAAAATAAATGCAAGATATTATTATTCCTGATTCAATTAATGATTCCAATATCCAGTTATGAGCTTTAACCGAATCATAGATTTTAAAGCTATAGGCACCCACACCTGTAATGGGGTATTTAAAGAATAGTTCAAATCCCTCCTTATAAACTTGAAATCTACTACTAGTTAAACTGTCAAAAGTAAAACGTCCCAAAATATCAAACTGCATACTAAATGTGATAAGAAGAGCAATAAGAACTGTAAACACTAATAGTATAATAATAGTTTTTATTCCTCTATTATTACTACTCAAAATTATCTTAACAATAAAATATGCTATATAAATAGCAAACACCAATAAACTTGCTCTTGAATAAGTTAATAGAATAATTAATAATGAAATAATAATGGTGGCAATCCTAATCAGATTCTTACGGTAAAAACTACACAGATAAATCATTATTCCTATAACATAACAACCAATTGTATTGGTTTGTCCCAAAGGAATAACCATATACCATTTCATACTATTCACGTCACTAAAGGACAATCCTCTTCCTATGAATGTAGCTATCAGCTGGAGGAGTATGATTACTAAACTTATGAATAATATTTTACATAACCAATTTTGCTCTATTCCATTTTTTCCACATAGGTAAGCGGCAACGCAACAATAATATGCCAATAAAATACCAATTTGAAACTCAGTATCAAAAGCACCAACTAAATATAAAAGGAAAGCAAAAAAAGTAAACAACACAAATCTAATAACTAATAAAAATGTGATCCTATCATAAGAAATGCCTCTACTAATGATAGACACAATCAAACCTATTGTTACTAAACCAAAAACAAAGTAATATGCGTTTGCATTAACATGAAACACATATATACTCCCATGTGTTTTTGTATCATCGCTACTAACAAACAATAACACAAAAAATAAAAGTAATACAAGCAATTTTGATATTATATCACTTACTCGTTTGCCGTTTTTTGTATTAGCTTTTTTTAAAGTTTTAACGTTTAAAGCAGTCATTATTTTTTCCTAAAATTCTACTAATTCGTTATTTAAATATTTAGACATTATTTAAATACTTTTTAATATTAAAATACTTTTTAGAAGTCTTAATATCATCAACAACGTAACCTTCTTTCTTATAACAAGAGAAATATATTACATCTTTTTTACCTTTTAAATTTTTATTCGCTGTAAAGAATACCTTGTTTTCATAAGGAAGCTCAGCAAAAGCATAATAATCCTCTTCGGAAAATAAATTTTGATCGTTAAACTTTATAATCAAATTATCCCAATTGATCCTGTTCTTTCTTCTATCCCACTTTTGTTTTGCTTCTTCAAAAGTACGATAGTGCACAAAAACAATCTCCGCATCAATCACCTTGCCAAGCACAATATTTGTACCATACTTAGGCAACAACTGCTCTTTGTAAGCTGAATCTTCCACTTTCAGCTCGACTAATTCAGCGTCAATATATA
Organism: Candidatus Coproplasma sp.; assembly: GCA_051892535.1. Lineage (GTDB taxonomy): Bacteria > Bacillota > Clostridia > Christensenellales > Borkfalkiaceae > Coproplasma. The sequence continues at coordinate 36,159 of JBJFGI010000075.1, forward strand.
GCTTTAAATTACTTATAAATTTTAAATATTCTTTTGCATAGAAATATGCCCCACACGTAGGAGAGTTGTAAGGTAGCCCATAATTACGTGAAATTACCCCTCCCCAACAATTATTGGAAATAATTGAATAGGTTCTATTCTTTAACCCAAGTCTCCTAAATGGAACCATAATTTTTATAATTATTTTTTAAATCATTATTCATCACGAATCTTCCATTATATATTTAAAACACTTTAAAATAGGTAAAAGCCATAGTATGCTTATTAACTTTTTGTATATTTACTTGGTTTAATGAATACTCAGAAATAGTTTCTATTTGTTTTGCTATATCCGCCACGCATGTAGAATCAACTAAATATAAATTACCACAATCCGTTTCTTTACTGCCACCTGCGTCAAAAGTTAATACTTTGCATCCACAAGCTTGAGCTTCTAAGTTCACGGTGGGATAATTATCATCTAACGTTGGATTGAGTAGTACATTTGCCGATTGATAATACTTCTTTAATACACTTTGATTTGAAGTTCGCTCTATGTGAATGATATTATCCGGGAAATCAATAGCTTTAGTTAATTTTCCGATAAGTACGATACACCAGTCATCAGAAATTACTTTGCTTAATTCAATAAAAGTATCTAAACCCTTTCTACTGTCCCAAACGCTTGCAACGCCTAAAATAATCTTTTTCTCAGGCAAATCTATTATCTCGCTGCTTGGTTCAGTATTGAATATCTCTGTATTAATCCCGTTGTGTATAGTCGTTATTTTATATTTATTTAAAAAGGACTTATCAATTAAGTCTCCAAGCCATTGCGATGGAGTAACGATATTTACTCTGTCTTCTGACAGTGAAGTAAATATACTTTTCTTTTTTAAATAATTCTTCTTTGAATTATCAAATACTCGACTTATGGGATATTCATTCTTTAACGGACATTTATAGCATTGTGTTTCCCACCTATGACAATCTGCTTTACTAAAATAACAACAATGCCCTGTAAAAGCCCAAGTATCATGCATTGTCCACACAACCTTTATTTGCGGATTATCCTGCAAGTATTTAAATAATCTACCAGCATTCAAATAATAACCGTGAAGGCAGTGCAGATGAATTACATCAGGATTAAATGCCTTAAGTCTTTTTATAAGAGTATTTGTAATAGCAGGCAAACAAAACCCGTCATTGTCAAAAATTCTTGCTAATAGTGCGTTTACTTTAACAAGAAAATCGTTACCGATTTTATTTATTCCGATCTCTTTTTTGTCATCGCCTCTCGCAAAAAAGATTTCGCAGACATCGTCAGTTTCTTCGTCAATATATTTTTTTATATCACGCATTATTTTGCCGACACTATATTGAGAAAATGCGCTGACTTCAGCTATTCGCATCCTAATAAAATCTCCTTAATTTTTGTATCATCGCCGTAGACACAAGGTGAATCATACGGTCTATCGGGGAATTTACCATAATCTAACTCGATTGGTAAACTATTATTTTTGATGTACCACTCAACCTGCTCTGCCAACGAAATAGGTCTTCCCGAGCAACAATTAATTATCCCCGTCACTTTATCCTGTCTTACACAAGCTGAAATCTGTTTTGCCAAATCATCGATATGAATGAAATCGTACTTATTCTTTCCAGAAGTGAAAGGAAATTTATCCTTTCCATCTTTTACAGCTTGTCTTATCTTGCAAAAAATAGAATTACCAAAGAGGTCATCTCCAAAAATGTAATATGCTCTAAGCCACATAAACTTGCAATTCCTTTGAGAGGAATATAGTTCAATTGACTTTCTGAGAGCGTTTTTAGCTATGCCATATTGTGATAGAGGATTGCAAGGCGTATTTTCGTCAATTGCACCTTCCCAATATCCAACCTCATGCATAGACCCCATAGATACAATCATAGGTAGTCCATTATCTATTAGATTGGTCATAAACTTATAATGTGCAGACAAATCCCCCATATGCTTGTCAGAATAATGGACAAAACCCTCCCTCCAAGCCATATGCAGACAGACATCAGGCTTGTTAAAATAATCAAACCAGTTAATGCCTTCTTCAAATATATTTGCTTTTATAAATTCAGCACGGCTGTCGATATTGGCTTTATCAAAATCACATGCAATAACTTCAGCTCCGTCATCGCACAATTGCTTGACAACTTTAGAACCAATATAACCGTTTGCACCCGTTACCAAAATTTTCATTTTAAAACTTTACTCCGCTTTCCTTTAATAATGGATGCTTCTTATCCTTTTCACTCAAAAGAATTTCGCCCTCTATTTGAGGCCATTCAATGTTCACATCGGGATCGTTCCACATTATACCGCCTTCGTCTTCAGGATGGTAGAACTCATCACATTTATAGGTAAAGGTAGCTGACTCTGAAAGAACAACAAAGCCGTGTGCAAATCCACGAGGAATCATAAACATCTTTTTGTTATCGCCAGAGAGAATTACGCCCACATATTTTCCATAGGTAGGGCTGTTAGCTCTTAAGTCAACTGCAACGTCGAACACTTCACCCTCTATCACTCTCACAAGTTTTGCCTGAGGGAAAGTCTTTTGAAAATGCAACCCACGCAGAACGCCTCTTTTTGACTTTGACTGGTTATCCTGAACAAAATCATAGTTTAACCCATTTTCTTTAAAATCACGCTCATTATAGGTTTCCATAAAATAACCACGATTATCCCCAAATACTTTAGGTTCAATTACATAGACGCCGTCTATTTCAGTCTTAATAAAATTCATTACAGCACCTCTTTTAAATGCGGATAAATAACGTGTCCTTCAGCAATCCTCAGCAAATACTGCCCATACTGATTTTTTTCCATCAACATTCCTCTTTCAACTAATTGCTCTTTTGTAATCCAACCGTTGAGATACGCAATTTCTTCAGGACAGGAAATTTTTAACCCCTGATGCTCTTCCAAATCTTTGACGTAATTGGAAGCATCGGTCAAAGATTCGTGTGTTCCAGTATCAAGCCAGGAGTATCCTCTACCCATAGTGGTAACGTGAACTCTATTTTCAGCTAAATACAAATTATTTAGAGTCGTTATTTCCAACTCGCCTCTCTCTGAAGGTTTTACCTTTTTAGCCATTTCTACTACGCCTGACGGGTAGAAATAAAGACCTGTTACACAGTAATTTGATTTAGGGTTCTTTGGCTTTTCCTCAATAGAAATTGCGTTATTGTTCTCACCTATTTCTACAATTCCAAATCTCTGAGGGTCTTTAACGTAGTATGCATATAAAGTTGCTTCACCATTTTCTGCCCTCTTAACGGAGTTGTGCAAATGCTTTGTAAGCCCTGCACCGTAGAAAATATTATCACCTAGAATCAGAGCACAAGGGTCTTTACCTACAAACTCTTCACCAATAAGAAATGCCTGAGCAAGTCCATCGGGAGAAGGTTGAACAGCATAAGATAACTTAATTCCAAAATCCGAACCATCACCTAAAAGGTGCTCAAATCTGGGAGTGTCTTCAGGCGTTGAAATTATTAAAATATCCTTAATTCCAGCAAGCATCAACGTGCTTAACGGATAATAAATCATTGGTTTATCATATATGGGAAGAAGCTGTTTGCTTGTTACCAACGTTAAAGGATATAACCTTGTTCCCGAACCACCCGCTAAAATAATTCCTTTCATAACTCTCCTGTTTACTTGCAATTTTGCAAAATTTGTTTTACCCAACTCTCAATTGAGTAATTCTCTTTTATACTTTCATCAACCGGAATGTATTCCGAATGAAAAAAGATATCATCAAAATTAAACTCCCCATCAAACACATATATGTTTTCGGGTTTATAAAAATCATAATTGATTATTGTCTTATTAGTTGTAATGAGTTTCTTATTTGCCGCTAGAGCTTCAAACGTACGGATTGTCAACCCGGACTGCCCCTTCTTAGGACAGTCAATTATATAGTTCGATTGTATTAAAACCTTATCAGCTTCTTCCTTAGGCAGCCTTTTATAAGAAAACTCTTTTGATTTTGAATGTCTAAACTCTTTATTAGTTATTTTATAATATAGCCAGACAAGTTTTGACTGAAGTATATATTTCCTATAAACATTCAACCCATTATTTTCTAAACCATTAACCATTTTCTTGATAGACTCATACTTCCCCGGCATCATAGTTAATAATGCACAAGCATCATATTTAATCTCTTCAAGAGGATAATTCTCAAACGAATAAAACAACGGAATGAGTTTAAAGTTGTCCTGGGTCTGACAATCGTCATAATCAAAAGAATAGCAATCGTCAAAGACTTTAGCAAAATCTATTCTATCAGGCATAGACGATATCGGATCATACATATAGAAAACAAATCTACTTAAAGGAGACACCGCTTTAAGCTCTTGCATCATTTCTTTTGAAAAAGACTGACCGTATAATACAAAAATTACATCGTATTTAGTTGAGCTAACTTTAGCCTTAATGTTATTAAAATACTTTCTAATTTTTCTTTTGATTAAATTTTTATTGAGCCTGACAAGAGCTTTAGTAATAAAACTTGTATCGGGCCGATCATCAAAATAATCAACTTCATATCCAGCCCTTTCGAATCCCTGTTTAATTATCTCGTGATAATTATAAAACTTTGGTCCGATAAACAATAACCTTTTCATTACTTTGCTCCGTCGTGTTTTATAACGCTAAATATGGTTTTGAAAATAATCTTTATATCTAACCATATCGAACAGTGGTCAACGTAATACAGTTCCATTTTCTGGCGTTCACCGCTTTCGTATGTGGTATTACTTCTACCGTTACAAGCCCACCAACCAATCATTCCTGGCTTAACCGATAAAAGCTTATCGCCGTCTTCTCCGTATTTCTCATTGACTTCCTCTTCCATAAGGGGACGAGGACCGACAACCGATATTCTGCCGACAAATATATCCCACACCTGAGGCAATTCGTCCAAAGAAGTTTTTCTTAAGAAGTTTCCAACCTTGGTTATTCTGGGGTCGTTGTCAATCTTAAACTCTCTCTTATATTGTTCAAGCTGTTCAGGCGTAAGCATATCTTCGAGCTTATCAGCGTTCTTCTTCATGCTCCTGAACTTAGAAACATAAATAGGCTTTCTGTTTTTGCCTACACGCTTGTGCTTATAGATAACTTTTCCACCGTCGCTGCACTTAACCACAACCGCAAGGATTATGTAGAGCCACGAGAACACTATAAGCACTAAGCCCGATGCAATTATGTCGAAGGTACGCTTGACGAAGAGATATGCTCCATAGCGGAAACCGCTCTTCTTTCTGGGCTTATTCTCCTCTTCTGTTGACGTATTTATTTCTACGACTTTATCTTCCGTCTGTTCTACTTCTTCAGTTTGTTCAATCAACTCTGGACTAACGTCAATTGCCGCTGTTCCATCGGTTTCGTAATCTTTTGTCTGCATATCAATCTCTCTGTTAATATTTTCAATTTCCATTTTCAAACCTCTTAATCTGCCTTATATACATGTGCACGTGCGTGCGCACACGCACGCAAATGAAAAAGCGCACAAAAATATCGGGTTTTACCGTTTTTTTTAACTCAAATAAAACGGCATAATCTCCCCTCAAATTTCAGTACGCCAAAAACCTGCTTAACCTTTAAGCAGGCAGATTAAGTTTTATATCAGGTATCTGGATAATACCGCAAAACGCCTGACGCAAATTCCGTCGGGCAGGTCAACGTCCTCTTCTTCGAACTCCTTAATTTCACCCTGCGCCTTAGATGCGGTGCGCATAAAGAAGACGCATGCGCCGAAAATGCAGAACGCACAAGAAGCAAAGCTGAATAAAAAGACGGATAATGCGCCGAGCACCTGCAAAGACGCAAACACCGATTCCGTACCGAACAGTTGCCTTAGCACTTCCCTTACTTCGGCAATAAATTCAGCGGACAACACGGAATTAAAGTAGCTGCCGGTGTACGTTAAGGTGGACGATAAAACGAACACGCCTACAAAGCAAACTACAGCAAACGACAAAATTACTTTCGTCATTTTGCGTATATTCTTACATATTTCGGCGAAGCCCTCACGGCGATGGAGAAACGCAATCGCCAACATGCATACTATTATGAATAATATAGATACCACAGCGGTCATATATGCGTCCTCCTTTTTTAAGCTCAGGCAAAAGCCTTTATATAATCTATTATATAATAGGCTATAAATTTACTTCTAAATTCTATCATATTAAACAGTATAAAGTCAACAAACTTTATTGACTATTTCGACAAATTATTGTGGCCGTCCGCACACCCATAAAAATTAGTTGGGGCATATATGGCACCCAATTTTTTTACACCCCCACATATGCCTCAACGAAAAAAATTTTACTTTTAAATGGCTATTTTAACTACTATTCTATGTGATTGATAATTGCTACCCGAATATGTGCAAATGAAACAAAAAAAAACGGTAGATCGACTTGAGTCAATCCACCGTACTGAGATAAACGTAACTTCTTTAATGCATTATCTTACGACCAGGTGCAGTTGCTGTATTTAATGCCGTGGTCGGCGCAGAACTTTTTAAATTCCTGAATTCTGAACGTTTCGCCGAACTCGGCGATGAGCATTTGCTTGAAGTCTCCGCTGTGTAACTTTTTCAATTCGTTAAACAATATGTCTGCGTTTTCTTTGTTTAAGTCGTACCAGCTTTCCCAGTCGCGTCCGCCGAACTCTCCCACTTCGAAATCGACGACGCCTACCCTTATGCTTCCGTCGTCCTTCTGAGTAAATAATAATCCGCTTGTGCCCTTTCTCATTGTGTTTCCTCCTTTGGTTAATGCCCGACTATTGCCTGTCGATTACAAATTTTACATTTTAAGCAGCGTCTTTATAATAGGCTTCTATCTTCTCCCGACTCAACAAAAATACCTGTTCAAGATTGGGGTCAAAGTGACTGCCCATAGACTGCTCCATTATCTCAAACGCCTGCTCAAAGCTCATTGCTTGCTTATAGCAGCGTTCGCTCACTAGTGCGTCGTAGACGTCTGCAATTGCCATTATTCGTGCCTCTAAGGGAATTTCCTCGCCCTTAAGATGGCAGGGGTAACCCGTGCCGTTCCACCTCTCGTGATGGTGTTTGGCGATGTTGGTTGCCACCTTTACGAAATGCTCTTCCTCAACCCCGTTGAGAATACTTTCAACCAGCACTGCACTCTTCTCGGCGTGGGTCTGCATAATGGCAAATTCCTCTTCGGTCAATCTCCCAGGCTTTTTCAAAATCTTGTCGTCGATGCTGATTTTACCCAAATCGTGCATAGGCGCAGCCTTTACTATATCTTCGAAATACGCCTCGTCTAACGGGAATATATGATGCTCCTGTATAGTGTTGACTAGGATTTTTACGACTTCGCTCGTTCGCCTGATGTGACCGCCCGTGTTGCCGTCTCTGTTCTCGACCATATTCGCCATACCGAGCAGCACCTGCAACTGAATATTGACAATATGCTCCGTCTTTTCCTTAACCTGACATTCCAGCTCGGCATTGTAGGACGACAGCAGTTTTAAGTAATTCCACTTATCCGTGTCCTCCTGCATTTCAATGATATATCCGTAAGCCTTGTCTTTATGCCAGATTCGCTCTATGTTGCACTGGTAGTGAGTATCTCCGCTTTCATAGCTGAATTTTTCGTGCCCCTCGTCGTACTTAATTATCCAGCTAATAACCTCTTCAATCTGGGGTAAGTTTTCGACGGGGAGGTCAACTCTGCATTCCGAGATTTCGGGGAATATCTTTCTTGCAACGTCGTTACAGCCTAAATAATTTTTGTGGTTGTCAAAGACGATATACCCGTACGTCTCCTGCTTTCCGAGGGAGCTGACGACGCAGTCCTCAATGTTGTACAGCGTCGTTCGGCGGTGCATATATAAAAGTATCCAGCCGTCGATGACGTACATAAAGGGCATTACTTCGAATGCGGGGTTAATCTTTCTGCCAAAGACAAACAATACGCAATTGATGATTTCCATGAAAATCATTGCATATATAGTTTTACGGGGAACGGCGTGGTTTTTCTTTAAGCTGTAAATCATCAGCACTACTTCTGCAATGATATATCCGTAGACGATGACGTAGAAGAAGCTGTGTCCTATTCCGTATTCGTGCCCTAAAACGGTTGCACTGCCTAACTTGTCGAGGAATATCTCCGTATAATAGAGGTCGTTGTAACCCACCGTCAAAACCATTCCGTAGACGATAAAGCTGTATGCATACAGGGTAATTCTCAGCCAATCGGGCACCTTATAATTGCAGATTGAGCATATTGCAATCATTAAAATAGGGGGTACGAAGCAACCGCCGAGATATGTAATTTTATTAGCCAGAACGGCTTCCTGAAGGCTTGTGGACAGTGCTAACGCCAAATATCCGCCGTTCGCCAGCACCATAAGCAACGCCATAAACGTGAAGTAGGCGCTGATCTTCTTTTTATCGAAAGAGATGATAAAAATCATCAGATTGATAAGCGACAACACGGCGGTCGTCAGATAATAAATTATCATATTTTTACTCCGTGGTAAAACAGGTCGTCGACATAAAAACCGAAGTATTCAAATAACTATGTCAATTTCCACTATAACTATACATCAATTAATGCCTTTTGTAAAGATACTTTAACCCCGTTAATTATTATTAAATTTAATGTGAATTATTATCTGCAACCCGTTAATTAGTCTCTGAAAAAGTTTCTTTATGACTAATTTTAACTTTTGGTGTTAGGCGTTCTGTTACGACTTAGTTGTGTTTTTGAAATGAATAAAGCGGCAAAACGTGGGGTTTTGCCGCTGATTTCGGTTGTTTATGCTATTATCCAGATGAACCGTTCGGTTTTGTAACTTCCGTATGTACGGTCGATTTGCTGATTTTAAAGTGGTTGGCTGCCGAGCGAACCGTAGAGTTTGTCTTTACTATATATTCCGCTTCTGCAAGTATACGCATATGAATATCCCACATATCATTTCCCCTCCGTAGGCGAACCGATATACAAGCTGGTTGCGCCTATAGAAAAAATATATGCAGTGTAAGCGTTAATTATGTCGGTATTTTTATGCCTTAATAATTGCGCTCGAACACTTGATTAATCCTCCTTGACCGAAGTTACAGGCAAAATAAAACCCCGCTTAAGCGGGGTATAATAATTTCTTCACTTAATTAACCTAACTGTCTGTTAAACAGTTTATCGTACTGCTTGGGGAACTTCTTTTTCACGAATTCTTTTGCCGTGGTAAAATCTACGTTACGGCGGTGTGCGTCATGACAGTCGGAGGCGATAAAATCGACAAGCCCTTTCTTTAAAAGATGATTTGCCGTCTTTAAAGTGCTGTTATGGTTGAACGAGCTTGCGTTAATCTGAATGAGCGCACCTGCTTCACTGACGTCTGAAAAGTCACTTTTAGTCAGGTTGACGTATCTCTCGATATGCGCAACGATAGGCTTGTATTTGGCGATAGTCAGCTCGTATACCGCATCGCACACATCCTCGCCGCTGCAACTTACGGGGAACTCAACGAGGACGTAATCCGTACCGCCTAACGTCAACAGCTCACCCTTTGCGATATCCTTAGCCATTCCCTCGTAGTAGAGAATTTCTGCGCCGAGATAGAAGCTTATGGGGTAATCTTTAGCCATTTCTTGAAAACGGGCAAATTCGCACCGAAGCGTTTCGGTGCGACGCATCATTTTATTCTGATGGGGCGTACATATTACGCAGTCAACGCCCTGTTCGACGTACTGTGAAAGCAACGCCTTCGAGGTGGATTCGCTGTCTGCTCCGTCGTCCACACCCCATAATATATGGCTGTGAATATCGATCATTGTCTTTACTTGTCGTCTTCAGATACGGCAGCCTCGGCGATGGCTTCGGTTTTGCAGTCTTCTATACCGTAATAGTAGTTGTACCTGTAACCGCCGTCCGCTTTGCTTTCCGTACCCTTAGTAACGTTGATACCTATTATATTGGCGCCGCCTACCCTCAAGGCAGCAACTGCAGCCTCCGCCTCCTTCTTGTGTACGTCCTTCATAGCCGTGGTGAACATTACGCCGTCGCACAGAGGAGCGATTGCTATAGCGTCTGCACAGGGAAGTACGGGTGCCGTATCGACGATAACGTAATCGTATAAGCCCTTAAGCTTGCTTAAAAGCTCAGGCATAGCCTTATGACCGATAATTGCCATAGGGTTGACTATATTCTTGCCTGCCGTGATAATATCTACACCGTAATCGGAGTGCTTTACAATATCGTCGAATTCACAGGAGCCTGCAAACAGGTCTGCAATGCCGTTGTCGCCCGAAACGCCGAATACCTTATGGATAACCGGTCTGCGCATATCCAAATCGACTATGGCTACCTTTTGACCGTTATATGCTATGCAGGAAGCGAGGTTACAAACAGAAGTACTCTTCAACTCGTTTTCATGAGAGGAAGTAAACATGATGACCTTTACAGGATTTTCAAGGTTGGAATACCTTATATTTGCAAGCAAGGAATTGTAGGGCTCGAAGGTCTTTAAATCCCTCTTTAAAAGCTTTGCCTTTGAGGTATTCTTTTTATTCTTCTCCTTATCCTTCCTGTCGTCCATCAAGGTTTCGGGGAAGTAGCCCAGAACCTTAGCTGAAAGACGGGTTTCAATCTCATGCCTGTTCCTGAACTTGGTGGAACATACCTCTTTAATAGCGACTACAGCGCAGGCAACGCACAGCGCAGCCACGCCCGAGACAAGTACGCACATCACTTTGTTGGGACTTGCGTATTCACCCTCGTCTGCCTCTGAAGTCTGGGTTATGGTACCGTTTAAGAATTTAAGACCGTCTATCTTGGTTGCCTCTATAAGCTCATCAACCAACGAGTTGGCTAAATTTTTTGATAAAACTTTATCGTGGTTTTCAACGCTTAAGGACACGAGATAATTCATATCCCCGTACTTAACCGTAATCATTTCCTTTAAGTCTTTTTTGTTAATGCCATACTCTTCGGCAACGGGTTTGATTACTATGTCCTCAGTTACAAGCGAAGCGACCGTTTCGATAAGACGGAAGGAGTTTACGTAGTCGATATTGTTGTTTTCAGGATTATCGCTCTCCGTCTTTACGGCGACAACGAATGTCGCAGACGACTGGTAAGTGGGTTTGATTATCGCAAACGAATATACCAACCCGATGGCAAACACGCCGACAAAAACAGCCGCAAAGAGTATTATGTTCTTCCATAAATACTTAAACAGAGCGCCAATGCTGATTGTTTTTTCTTCCTCTTCGTAATTTTCCATTATATTTCCTTCATTAATTTTTATTAGTCAATCGACATTTTTTAAGATAATGTGACAAATGATATAATTTATTATCCTATTTTTAGCTAAAAATGTCAATCGATTTGTGTTTTAATTATTATGTGTTTTAACTTATATTTTTATAATAAAGTATTAGAAATAAATTGTCAATATGTTTGAATTAAATAAAATCTGGAAAACAAGTGTATTTTTACCCCCGCAAAACAGGGTAAAGGCGGAGGGCATAAGCCCTCCGCCTTGAAGATTTATAGTATAAAATTGTATACCCTTCCGCCTTAACCATCAACCAGCGTGAAGGTGAAGCTGTCAAAGCCTATGGAGGTCTCCCTTTCATAGTTTGCAGTGTCGCCTATGCCCTCCAACACGAAGTAATGGTCCTGCGCACCCTCCTTTAAACGGAAACAGACGGCGTTTTCTATCACCTCGTCCACGATTATGCGGAAAAAGGGCAGACGGAAAATCTCGTCCATAAGGTACTCGCCCTGTTCGGTGGGAACAAGCTGCTCCCCGCCGTACTCCGTGTCGTATGCGACAGAGCTGACTTTAACCGAAATCTTCATTTTACCAGGTTCTGGAATTGAGCTTACGGAACTGGGCAACGGTGGTCGTGTGGGCGTTAAGTCCGCCGTCCACGGTCACAATCTGACCGGTGAAGTATTCGCTCTCGTCCGAGGCAAGATATACGCACATATAGCCTATATCCTCGGGGCAACCGTAGCGGTTACCCATAATATTGTCCGTGAAAATATCCTTGAGTACCTGAGGTACGTGTGCGTCGTTTTCGGGCGTTACGATAAGACCGGGGCGAACGCAGTTGCAGCGGATATTCTGCTTGCCGTACTGCAATGCGGTGTACTGGGTGAGCTTGTCCACGCCTGCCTTTGCGCATGCGTATGCGGTGGAGCTTAAATCTCCCGAACAAGAAGCCATCGAGCCGATGTTGATTATCGAGCCGCCGCCGTTTTTCTGCAAGTAGGGTAAAACCGCCTTGGTTGCGTAGAACGTTCCCCTCAGATCGCTTTGAAGAATTGCGTCCCACATATCAAGAGTAAGCTCGTCAACCCTGCCGTCCTTTAACGCAACGTTAGCGGCGTTGTTGACTAAAATATCTATTTTACCGTACTTTTCGGCAGTGTCTGCATACAGCTTGTCGATGCTGGACGTGTCGGTGATATCCATAAAGTGATAGTACGCCTCGCCGCCCTCGTTGACAATACGGTCGACAACAGCCTGACCCTTTTGCTCACGCCTGCCGCAGATGACCACCTTTGCTCCCTCGGCTGCAAACAGTCTTGCGATACCTATGCCGATTCCGCTTGTCGAACCGGTAACTACTGCTACTTTACCTTTTAATCTGTCCATAATAAAAAACCTCCTGAACGGCTTATATTTTAGCAGATTAAAATAAATTATTCAACAGGTTTATGGTAGATATTTCAAATTTTTATAGTTTATTATTTTACTTATAAAAGCTTTTGCTATATAATATAGTTGAGGAGGGGGCAATAATTTTTTAAGAGTTTTCAGAGGTTTTAAATGGATTTTTCCGAAAAACTGTTAATAAAGTTCAACAAAAACACCAACTATACGCTTGCGTTCATCTGCCGTATTGCAGCGTTGATTATGCTTATCGTAGTCATTTTAACGGCTTGCAACGTGTTCATTCTCGGTACGGAGATATACCCAGTATTGGCAGTGTCGATAGTGATTATGCTGCTCCCCACTCTGTTTTACAATATCCTGCACAAGAATAATATCTTTTTGAAATATGCGTTTTTAACCATTTTAGTGCTGATGGCAGGGCTGCTGTACTCGATACTTTCCTACCACGTTATACTTATGCTCGTATTCCCCGTACTCGTCTCCTGCCTGTACTGCGAAAAGAAGTACGTGGTATATACTTCGGTACTCAGCTACCCCGTAATTATCGCCTCTCACTTTATAGCCTTTGCCCTTAAAATGGTCCCCGACGAGCCGTTGATAACATTAAGGGGCGTAATTGCCTACGGCATAGTACCCCGACTTTTGGAATTTACCATTATGTTTATCATAGCGTTGACTATGACGGGCAAGGTGGAAAAGTTGATCTCCGACCTGATCGAAAAGAACAGGGAATGCTTCGAAAACCAGCAGACGGTTATCTACTCGCTGTCCGAGATGATTGAAACGCAATCTCACGATACGGGTGCGCACGTCAAGCGTGTGAGCGAATACACCAAAATACTCTGCAAGGCGTACGGAATGAGCGACGAGGATACCTGGCTTGTAAGCACCGCAGCAATGATGCACGACGTGGGAAAGCTTATGGTGCCTGCGGATATTTTAAACAAACCGGGTAAGCTCACCAAAGAGGAGTTTTCAAAGGTCAAAGAGCACGTTGAATACGGGCAGAAGATGATGCAGAACGCCCCGGGTGAGTTGATGAAGGTCTCTACCGAAATCGCCCACGAACACCACGAAAAGTTCAACGGCGAGGGGTATTTACATAAGAGCGGCGAGGATATCTCCATTTACGCAAGAATTGTCGCCGTCGCCGACGTGTTCGACGCACTCGTATCCCGCAGACCTTACAAGGAGCCGTGGGATATCGAAAAGGCAAAGCAGGAGATTATCTCCCAGAGCGGAAAGCACTTCGACCCCGAACTCGTCAGACTGTTTGAAGAGCACTTCGATGAATTTGTAAACGTCTACAACAGCTATCCCGACGAAAAGGTTTGCGACGGAAAGGACTGTGCTGCTATCGAAGGCTGATAATTAACGCTACATATAAAACTGTGATATTTTCATATTAAAACTGCGGCGACGGGTTGACCGTCGCCGCAGTTTATTTTTTTACTTAAGTTTTACCAAAGACCGATACTGTCGATATTGAACGGGGTATTGCTCTTTATTAAAACCGTGTGAGTACCCTCCGCAAGCTTAGGCGAGAGGTAGGAAAGATTTATTCCGTCATTACCTTTGAGCGACACCGTATCTACCTTTTCGCCGTCGATATACACTTCAAAGCCGTCGTAAGCCTGGGAAAAGAGCGAGTAGACGGCAAAGCGTTCGCCGCTGAATTCAAAAGACATACTTGCGTTAACCCCCGAATATAGCCTGCCGAACGTCGATAAGGTATTCTCTAAACGCCAATCGCCCCTGCAGGTAAACGCATCGCTATACGGCGAACAGAGTCTTCCGCCCGAGAGGCTGTAGGAGAACTCTAACCCCCTCATGGCAATGTACTTTGTACCGCTTGCGTGGGTATCGCTTACCACCAGCTTATAATACCTTAAACTGCACTCCTCAAAGTCGACGTAGACGTTATTGTTTGTAATCGTCGAGCCCGTCACCTCGGCTAAAACGTGCATATCGTCTAAGCTCTCGCCGCCGTATAAAATGAAGTTTTTGGGCAGATATTGCCTTGTCGGCTCGCCGACTATCGTCAGCCTGTTTGCAAAAACCGTCTGTCCTAAATCTACCGTCATTTCAAAGGGGTTTTCGGCTGTAATATCCGTCTTGTCCGAATGGATAAAGTTGGTCTTATCGCCGTCGAACAGGTTATTAATCGAAAAATACCCCTCCTCGTAACCGCTCGTCCAGGGCGAATAGTTGGTTTCAATCAAGGTCTGATAAGTTTGGTGAGCTATGTCCACTTCCGCAACGTAGTTTCTGGGATAGACGTTTTCGGAGGTGAATACCCTGTCCGCCTCCGCCTCGCACCTCAAAGCACCGCTTAAATGCTGAACGGTTACTCTGTCACCGTTAAACTTACCCCAGCCAACGCCTATATACGCACGGTAATAATCGACGAGCAATACCGCCTTAAAGTACAGATACTGACCGCCGTTTAAGGTTAAATCGGCGTAGGAGTTTTCATCCTCCAGGTGATAATTTGCGTCGCCTACAGTATTTATAAGCGTTGCGGTCTGGGTATAGTTGACGCCGTCGGTCGAGGTGTAGAGGGCAACCGAACGCCTGCCACGGAGGGCTATGCGGTACCTGCCGTCCGTCTCGACGTATATCTTACCGCTCAGCTCCATTACCGCATTGGTCGAGGGGTTGGGCTCCCACACTTCGGCGTTGCCGTCCTGCACACGGTTGATATTGCTCTCCACCGTTACGCTCTCATAGCCCGAATAGCCGTTGCCGTACGCCTCCTCCGCCGTAGAATAAATATTGTCAGAATAGGTGTACACCGTTCTCTGGATAATATTGTCGTCCGCACCCTGCTCAAGCTCTATAGTAAGCACTTTATCCTCCACCTCAAAAGTGCCGTCGTTGCAGGATATGCCGAGGGTTAGATACATTTTACCCGACAATTCCTGAGCAGGGTCGGGCGTGTAGACGTATACGCCCTCGCCCGTCTTTTCAAGCGTTCCGCTATCGGGAGAGGACAGGCTCTTTATCGTATAGGAAAAGCCTTCGGGGAGAATTAATTGCTCGTTAAAGTTTAACGTCGTGGGCGTGCCACGGTTGATTTTGAAAGGTCTTGCCGTTTCGTACCATACAGTTTGACTTCCGTTTATATAGCTGCCGCCCGTCTGATATACGGTTGCAACGGGGATATATGTGGGGTAATTGCAAGCCTTGACCTCGTCTATCGCCGTCTGGGAGACCGTCTGATGCAACAGCTCGGCGAAATAATAGGTCATATCGTGCCCTGTGGCGTGGCTTAAAGCCTTGTACCACACGTCCGCACCGCCTGCACCCTGACCGAGCTGCGTCGCCTTTAAGAAGGCGTCCTGACCGAATGAATGGAGGATATTTGCGTATGAATCGAGGTCGGAGTTAACCGTGTCGCCCTGCGCCGTAGTCAAGGTTTTTTTCAAAACCCACGCAGGGTCGGTGTAGGTATTCCAGCCCGAAAGCCCTCCGCTCTCCGTCCGTGCCGAGGATATAGCCGTGAAAAGACTGTAGGAGACAAGGCTTACCGCATTGTTGGTCACCTCGTCGCCGGGGGCAAAGCCGTAGCGTTGATAATGGTGGTTGTATTCGTGTATATTACCCCACGCACCGCTCTTAACAAAGGAGGCGTAGTCAAGACAGCTCGTCATCCAGCTCAAGGGGCAGTTAACCGTGTTTCTGCCTACAAAGGCTACGGCGGCGCCTGCCGCAACAAAGCAGTCGAAAAGAAAATTTATACCGATATCCGCAGAGCCTGACGGCACCTGATTGGACACCGAGGAAATCTTCTCCCATAGCTGTGCCGAGTCGGTCAGCTGTTCGTAAGAAAACCCTTCCGCATAGCTCTTAGGACCCGAGAAACGGACGGAGTCGTCCCACACCTCTAAGTCGAAATAGGGTGCCGAGGAGAGAGAATTTTCCTCGAACTCCTCCTTGGTCGTGTAACCTAAAATAAAGTGCGAATAGGCTACGCCGCCCGTGATTTTTACTGTAAACTGCGTTCCTGCGTTCTTTGGCTTAACGTAGATGGGTCCGCCGAGGTAGGAGCCGACGTAACCTGTGGTTGAGCTCACCGTCATAGTGTTTAAGATTACGGGCATACGGTTAAACTCCCTCGCCGCCCAGATGTTGTTCGCCTGTCCGTTCGAGAGTGCCTGACCTATTTCTACCGTTATTCCACCCGTCCTTTCAAGGTCTGCCTCGCTCATCTCGATTTTGATTATCTCGCCCGCAGGTGCGTATAAACCCGTGATATGGTTGCCCGAACGGCGTGCCTGAACGGTGACCTCTTTTATCAGCGCAGGCTCGTTGTCCTCAACGTCGCCGAGATACATTCCCGTCGCGGCGGTGTGTTTATACAGCTTTGCGCCCGTAGGCTGACCTTGCAGATATAAATTTCCGTTCTCGTCCATAGCGTCGTAAGTAGTTTCGCCGGCACATATCTGCGTGTTTTCGGCAAGCAACGCCGCCTTTTCGTCGGGGTTGACGTCCGTTCCGCTGCCGTATAATTCCACGCCGTAGACGGGGTACTGCTCAAGTCCGCCGTCGCTCACTTCGGGGGTCTGGCGGGGAACGGTCCCCAACACTTTCGCCGAATATCCCACCTTGCCTTGGTTACTGTAGAAGGGCGTGAAGAGCTCCCACTCGGTCTCATCCGTAGGGGTGTCTGCACCGTCCGACGGACGTTTAACGTTGCACGAGGTTATCATTGCGGAAGATAAGCCCATAACGCAGGCGAGAATTAAGGAAATTAAAACAGACGATTTCTTCAAAGCATACCTCTGCAGACTAAACCGCCTTTGCTTTAAAATAATTATCGGGGCTGTTTAGTCAATAAACAAATTACTTCAATGAAAGTATAGCAAATATTCACCGCTTTAGCAATAAAATTATGCTTTTTCCCTTTGCCTGAATTTGTAAAATAAAAGACGAAAGGTGCCCACCTTTTGCTCACCCTTCGCCTTGGAAGTAAATCTGTTATCTCAATATAATTATATCACACGCCGTATTGAGTCGCCCTGATTGCGGCGGCAACCTTTTCGGCAAGCGTCTGACATTCGCTCTGCGATTGCGCCTGAACCATAACACGTATAAGGGGTTCGGTGCCCGACTTGCGGACTAATATCTGCCCCTCCGAATTGAGTTCTGCCTCAACCTCACCTATCGCCGCCTTGACCCTTGGGTCGGCTAAAACCCCCTCTTTGTCACTGACGGCGACGTTGACAAGCACCTGCGGATATAGCTTAATCGGTGCGCAAAGGCGGGAGAGCGTGGTCTTTTTATCCATTAAAATTTCCATTATTTTAAGGCTGGTCAGCACTCCGTCGCCCGTCGTGGCGTACTTTGAAAAGATGATATGCCCCGACTGCTCGCCGCCTAAGCTAAGATTATTAGCCGCCATATATTCATAGACCAATCTGTCCCCCACCGCCGTCCGTGCGTGGGAAATACCCAGCTCGTCAAGCGCCTTGAAGAGCCCTGCGTTGGACATTACGGTCGCCACTACTTTACTGCCTGCAAGTTCGCCACGCTCGTGCATATATCTTCCGCAGATATACAGTATCTGGTCGCCGTTAACCACGTTGCCGCCCTCGTCTACGGCAAGGCACCTGTCCGCATCCCCGTCGTAGGCAAAGCCGATATCCAGCCCCTTGCTTTTTACCAGATCGCACAGCCCCTCAATATGGGTTGAACCTGCGTTGTGATTGACGTTGTAGCCGTTAGGGTCTGCGTTAATAGCCACAACCCTTGCCCCTAACGTTTCGAACACGTTCCTCGCTATGTTGAACGCCGAGCCGTTGGCGCAGTCGAGGGCGACGTTGACCCCCTTGAAGGAGTACATTCCGAGGGATATAAGGTAGGCAATATAGCGGTTCCTGCCCGAGACGTAGTCCACCGTTCTGCCTATTCTGTCCCGACGGGCGAAGGGCACCTCCGAATACTCTTTGCCGAATACGTTCAGCCTGCCGTCGAGGTAATCTTCGACGAGTGAAACCGTCCCCTCGTCCAACTTTTCCCCGTTGGAGTTAATAAGCTTTATGCCGTTGTCGTAGTAGGGGTTATGGCTTGCGGAGATCATTATTCCGCAGTCGAACTCGTCTACCCTTGCGATATAGGCTACCGAGGGCGTGGTGGTGACGTGCATGGTGTAGGCGTCTGCCCCCGAGGAGGTTATACCTGCCGAGAGGGCGTACTCGAACATATAGCTCGAACGCCTCGTATCCTTGCCGATGACTATCCTCGCAGGGCTGCTATCCCCCCTCTGGCGCTTAAGCTCGCAATAGTACCACCCGAGCAGCCTGCCAATCTTGTAGGCGTGGTCGCACGTTAAAGTTATATTTGCCTCTCCCCTGAAGCCGTCTGTCCCGAAATACCTGCCCATATATCCCCCAACTAATGCTTTTTTACTATATTACAATTACTGCTTTTAACTATACTGTCCGGGGCGATTACGCCACGAACGGAGGTCAGCGGATAGACGCTTGAATTCCTGCCGATAACCGTACCCGGGTTTAAAACGCTGTTGCAGCCTATCTCCACGAAGTCGCCTAAGATTGCACCAAACTTTTTTAAACCCGTCTTAATTCCGTCGACTGAAATTTCCGCCCTGTCCTGCCTGACGTTGGATATAATCGCACCTGCGCCCAAATGGCATTTGTAGCCTAAGATACTGTCCCCGACGTAGTTGAAGTGGGGTACCTGCACCCCGTCGAAGAGGATTGAGTTTTTAACCTCCGTACTGTTGCCTACAACGCAGTCCTCGCCGATTATGGCGTTGCCCCTGATGAAGGCACAGTGCCTAACCTGCGTCCTTGCGCCGATAACCGTCCTGCCGCCGATATGGGCTGTGGGCGCAACGCTTGCGGTTTTATGCACGAATACGTCGTCGCTTAACTGAACGTAGTCGCCGCTTAACTGCCCGAAAAGGTATGAAATAAACTCACCTAAACCTGCAAGCGACTGCCAGGGATACGTATAATTTTTCAAATACTCCCCTGCAAGGGTGTGGTTAAAATTTAAGATATCTGTTGCCGAATACATTACATTTCATTATATTTCGACGGGGTGCGTTTTAGTTAAAGGTTGACAAAAAAATAGGGTCTGCGGAGTTAGCTCCGCAGACCCGTTTAAATTATTATTTAATTTTGATTATCGCCGTTTTCCTCGGTCTGTTCAGGCGTTGAATCGGGCATATCCGTGGGGGTATTGTCCTCAACCGTATTAGTAATAACCACATTGCCTGCATTGCCTGCACCCGCTCCGGCAGCCTTCTTTTCCCTTACGGGGGGCTGAAGCTCGGGGTGCTTCATAAGCTTTATAAGCACGTACTTTTGCAGGAAGATAAAACCTATTCCTCCCACCACCATTACTATCGACCAGAACTGCGAGGGGGTGAGCCCGGGGATAAATTCGCCACGGTAGTCGGTACGGACGTACTCTATAATAAACCTCCATATGCCGTAGGCAATCATATACAGAGGGAAGTTGTAGTTGAACTTAAACTTGAAGTACAGTATCGCCATAATGAGCGCAAGGGCTGCAAGGAAGATGCATTCCCAGAGCTGTGTAGGCACGACCTTGGTTGCATACGAGTTGCCCGAATACATATAGATGCCGTACCAGGCATCCGTCTCTCCGCCGTGGCAACAGCCGAACATAGTGCAGCCGAGCCTTCCGAAGGAGTGGGCAATGGTTATGCCGATGGGGATAAAGGGTATGGAGTCGGAGAGCGTAGCGTTCATATTGTTGCGCAAAAGCTTACTCTTTGCACGGGGAGCTATGACGTAAATGTACAGGTTCCACACCAGCAAAAAGCTGCATACGCCGCCCAAAAGTCCGCCGTAGAAGGTCATTGACTTTAAATCAAACGTACCGCCTGCAATAACGTTGTATATACCCTGCACGACGGCAGCCATAAACACGCCGAACGCCGTTGCGCCTACGCCTATGAGCAGCTGTTTATCTATCGTCTCTTCGCTGTAGTTTTTCTTGGTCATCGTAACCAGCAAAAAGACGAAGCACATTACTATGCCTATGCCCATACAAAGTCCGTACGGCCATACGGACAAATTGCCTATTGTAAATAAAGGTCCGTTAATCATAAGTTTACCTATTCCTTACTTTGCGGCAAGCAGATTGTTAACCGCAGAAGTTAAGGCTTTATAAGAACTTTTAATAATATCGTCGTCCACGCCTGCGCCGAAGTAGGTCTTGCCGCCCGTCTCGACCCCGACGTAGGAGATCGCCTGCGAACCCGAACCGTCGGTCAACGCATGCTGTTCGTAACCCGTCAACACGTAGTCTATGCCGAACTGCTGCTTGATTGCGTTGGAGACGGCGTCAAGGCGACCGTTACCCTCTGCAATAACCACGGTCTTTACGCCGCCGCTTATGAAGGACACCGCCGCTTCTATGCCGCTAATCTGACGGAAATGACACTCTGAGATGTCAAAGAATTTTCTGGGAATAAGGTAGTTCTGCGCAAACACTGCGTAGACCTCTGCCGCCTTAAGCTCCTTATGAGTCCTGTCGGAGACGTCTTTAACCTTGTAACCCATATCCTCTTTCATCTTTCTGGGCATATCAATGCCGTAGTTGGAGAGCATTATATAACCTACGCCGCCCTTGCCTGACTGGGAGTTGATGCGGATGACGTCGCTGTCGTACTCCCTGCCTAAATCGGTGGGGTCGACGGGGAGGTAGGGTACGTCCCATACCTCTCTGTCCGTCTTGGATCTGAACGCCATACCCTTGGCGATTGCGTCCTGGTGGGAACCCGAGAACGCCGCAAACACCAACTCGCCTGCGTACGGCTGGCGGGGGCTGACGGACATACCCGTATAGGTCTTGTATGCCGAGGTTACGTAGGGCATTGCGTTGAAGTTGAGATTGGGGTCTACGCCCTGCGAATACATATTGCCTGCAAGGGTTATTATGTCTACGTTACCCGTCCTCTCGCCGTTGCCGAACAGCGTACCCTCTATCCTGTCTGCACCTGCCAAAAGTCCGAACTCGGCAGCTGCAACGCCGCATCCCCTGTCGTTGTGGGGGTGAAGGGATATTACCACGTTTTCACGGTATTTAACATTTTTGTGGATATACTCAACCTGTTGAGCGTATACGTGGGGCATAGCGTTCTCCACGGTGGCAGGCAGGTTGATTATAGCTTTTCTGTCTGCGGTGGGCTGCCATACGTCCAATACCGCATTGACAACCTCCAATGCGTAGTCGGGCTCGGTACCCGTAAAGGACTCGGGAGAGTACTCGAAACGGAAGTTCTCCCCTGCCTCTTCGGTGAGCTTCTTTAATAGCTTTGCACCCTCTACGGCAATGTGCTTAATCTCCTCTTTGTCCTTTGCAAACACCTGCTCACGCTGGGCAACCGAGGTGGAGTTGTACACGTGGACGATTGCGTTCTTAGCACCCTTCAAGGCGTCGAAAGTCTTTCTTATTATGTGTTCCCTCGCCTGGGTTAATACCTGCACCGTGACGTCGTCGGGGATTAAATTCTCCTCGATAAGCTTTCTTAAAAACTCGTACTCGGTGTTGCTTGCGGCGGGGAAGCCGACTTCTATCTCCTTAAAACCCAACTCGCACAAAAGCTTGAAAAATTCCACCTTAGTCTCGAGGGACATAGGCTCTATCAAACTCTGGTTGCCGTCTCTTAAGTCGACCGAACACCATACGGGGGCTTTTTCCACGTAGTCCTTTTTCGCCCAGTCGAAACACTGCTCGGGGGGCAAAATATATTGTCTTTTGTATTTATTCACGTTCTGCATAAAAACACCAAAAGGCTTTAATAAAATTAAAGCCGTCGTTATATTTGAATGATTATACCATATTTTCAGCTGATATGCAACTAATTGAACGGTTTAAAAAACTCATTCAACGACGCACTCAGCTGTATTCTTTTTCCTGCGCAGGCAGGGAATGAAGATATAGAAGCATATCGCTACGAACATGCTCACCGTCCAGCCGATTGCCCACGCCCAGCAAACGCCTGAAAAACCCATGCCTATGCCCACTAAGAGATAGACGAACGCCACCCTTAAGAGAAGGTCGGTAAAGGTGGAAATGGTAAAACCTAAATTGCCTCCGCACCCCCTCACTGCGCCGTCGGAGACTATCTTTACGCACACCGCCGGCAGGAACGCCGCAACAATGCGCATAAACATCATAGAGCTATCTATCGCCTCCTGCGTGATGGACTGCGGGTTGATAAACAACATCGTCAGGTGATAGGGTATGGTCTCGCAGAGAATTAAAAAGATAAAACTTACGCTAAGACAGTAGGTTAAAATTGCCCAGTAACCCTGCCTTATACGCCCATACTCGCCTGCGGCTTTGTTCTGCGAGCAGTAGTTTGCCCAACCGCTGTTCATGTGACCTACGCCGACGTTGGCAATCTGCACGAGCTTGAACCCCGTCGTAAAGCCTGCGGCGGCGTCTAAGCTAATCATATTGATACGCTTTTGCACGAAGAAGTTGCCGACCGACACAAAGCTCTGCTGTAATATTATAGGAATCGAGGTCAACAGTAAATCTTTGCTTATAGTCCTGTTGAAAGTCTTGGGCTTTTCCTCGCATTTAATATCCCTTAATTTGCCGATGAGTACTATTACCGTCAATATGCAGGAGAGAGCCTGGGAGATAAAGGTCGCCCATGCCGCACCAGCAACCTCCCAGTGCAGTGCGCAGACGAATAAAAAGTCCAGCCCGATGTTGACGATTGAGGAGAACACGAGAAATAAAAAGGGCGTCTTGGAGTCGCCCAACGCCGAACATATTCCGCAGCCCGTGTTATACAAAAACACAAAGGGCAGCGAACCCGTGTATATGTAGAGGTAGGTTAAACTGTCACTCATAACGTAAGGGTCAGTTACGTCAAGCAGGTACATTGAGGGCACTGCCAACCCGAAACCTAAACCCATTACGACTACACACATAACCGAAAAGGTTATAAGCGAGGTGTTTACCGTCTCTTTGACCTTTAAATTGTTTTTAGCCCCGAAGTATTTAGCAACTATTACCGAGCAGCCGCCCTCGCAGCCGAGCGCAAAGGCAAGCAGGATATTGACCATTGTGCTCGCCTCGCCGACTGCCGTCAGCGCATTCTGTCCGTTGGTGGCAAAGTTGCCGACCACGAGAAGGTCGACAAGCGAATAGGCTTGCTGAACTATCGCCGAACCTAACAGCGGAAGGGAATATAAAAGCAACACCTTCCATACGTTGCCCTTTGTTAAATCTACGGTCTTTTTAGATTTAATTGCTTGTGATTCCATACGACGAATATTATAGCACTTTGGTTTTTAATTGCAAGCAAGCCGAGGGGGTTAAAAAAATAATATTTACGGTTGGAAAAATAATATTTATGGGCAGACTTCCTGTCTGCCCAACCCAAAAATGAAATAACGTTTTAATTTTTTCTTCACCTTGTTTATATGAAGAGAATTAAGCTCATCTCTCTTCAGAGAAGCGAGAAAGAGCAGGAGAGCGAGGCTTTTCGACGGGGAGTTTACTAAAGCGTAAATGACCCGAGAAAAACGCAGCTCGACGAACTATTTCGAAGCTTATATGAAAAGAATTAAGCTCATCTCTCTTCAGAGAAGCGAGAAAGAGCAGGAGAGCGAGGCTT
>JBJFGI010000075.1:60596-60749 GCA_051892535.1 Candidatus Coproplasma sp.
CGTAAATGACCCGAGAAAAACGCAGCTCGACGAACTATTTCGAAGCTTATATGAAGAGAACTTAGTTCAGATGAACGTTGTTTGTAGCAGTATATAACTCAAACTCCTCGTCTATATCAAAGTCCGAGTCGTCGTCGAAGGCGGCGAGCTTGG
>JBJFGI010000075.1:60849-92327 GCA_051892535.1 Candidatus Coproplasma sp.
TCAAACTCCTCGTCTATATCAAAGTCCGAGTCGTCGTCGAAGGCGGCGAGCTTGGAGACTGAGACTTCGTAGGCAGTCATGGTGACGAAGGTTTCGTCGGGCTGCTTTTTCTGGTACTCCCTCGACTGAATTCTGCCCGATATGGCAACCCTGTCGCCGACGGCTAAGTTGCGCACAAAACGGGCGTTTCTGCCCCAGGCTATAGCAGGGATATAGTCGCTTTTGTTATACGAACGGTTGACTGCAATGAGTAGGTCTGCAATCTCCCTGTTAAAAGGCGTGGTGCGATACACCGGCGGTTTGCAGATGTAGCCCGACAGCACTATTGAGTTGGGGTTTTTGCCGGGGTGCCCCTCTAAAATCTCTCTGACGAACACGGTAAGCATTAACCTTGACTTGCCGTTTTCAAGCTTGTTGTAGGAGCGGAATTGCCCTAAAGCACACAGCTCCTCTCCCTTTTTTAACCCCTGACCTAACAGCCGTTCGGAGATGGTTACAGGCAGTAAATCAGCCTGACCCGAAAGCCTGTTGACCTTGACGTACAGCTCGTAAAAGCCTTCGCCGAATACCTCGTGGGAGAAGACAGCGTCGCTCTCCACCGTTCCGCAGATGTAAACTTTATTGTTTTTTTCATTGATATTGTTGTTCATTTTTCTACTCCTTAAAAGTACTTCGCTCTGTTAAGTCGATGGAAACTGCCTGCCGTTTACGTCTATAGTGTAATTTTCCTTATAGATTAGCTCGCCGATGGGCACAAAGGTGTAGCCCTTGTTCTTGAGCGTTTCGATTATTATCGGCACCGCCTCCGCCGTATGTAAGCCGTTGTTGTGCATTAAAATTATCGAGCCTGCCTTAACGCCGTTGATTACCCTCATCGCAATATCGGTTGCCGATAAGTCCTTCCAGTCCAAGCTGTCGACGTCCCACTGAATGGAGTAATAACCCTCTTCGGTTGCAGTCTTTATAAGCTCGTCGTCGTAGTCGCCGTAGGGCGGGCGGAAGAGCTCCACCGTCTTACCCGTGACGGCGGTTATCGCCTCGGACGAGGTCTTGAGCTCTAAACGTATTTCCTCGGCGTTTTGCTTGGACATATAGCTGTGCGTCGAGGAGTGCGTGCCTATCTCGTGCCCTGCAACGTCGATTTTATTGACGTATTCGGGGTACTTCTCCGCCCAGAACTCCACCATAAACCAGGTGGCTTTAACCCCGCCTACTTTAAGGGCTTTTAATATCTCGTCGGTGTGGTCGACGCCCCAGGCGCAGTCGAAGGAGATTGAGATATTTTTATCCTCCCTCTCCACCGAGTAAACGGGCAGAAGCCTGACCGTTCCGCCCTGCCATACCGCATACGCACCGCTGTAGCGCACGCCTAAAGAGAGTGCAACTACCGTCACCGCAGACAAAACTACTGCAGCTACTTTTTTTAATTTAACGATTATCGCCAAGCTTCCCACCTATATTAGCAAATATGCACCGTCGAATTCGGGGTAAGAATGTCGTAATTTGACACGTTTTAAAGAATTTGCCCCCGTCGGCGGTCGTCTCTTAACGGTTATATCTTATTTTTTACCGTGTCCGATTATGACTGTCGGGCGCATGAAAAAATGCCCGTCGGCGCTTTCCTTGCGCCGACGGGCTGAAAATAATTTATGAATATATTAATTACGTAGCGGAATTTTCAAAAACGATTAAGCTTTAACCCAAGATAAGTTTCTTTAAGATTGCGTCTGCCTTCTTTATATCCGCCTTGCCCTGGGTTGCCTTTTTGACAAAGCCGTACAGGGCGAAGATAGCCTTTTCCTTACCGCCTTTAAAGTCCGCCGCAGCGGCAGGGTTAGCCTCAATAGCCTTCTTGCAGATAGCCTCAAGCTCGCCGTCGTCCACGCCGGCTAAGTCCTCCTCCCTGATGTATGCGGAGACGGGGTTGCCCTCCTCCGCCATCTTTGCAAGGGTCTGCTGAGCAAGCGTTATGTTAATCTTGCCCTCGTCCGCAAGCTTGATAAGCTTTGCCGCCTCCTCCGCTGCAACCGGCAGGGCGAACAGCTCCTTATCCTCCTCGGTGGGCAGCTTGGAATAGAGCACACCCGTGGTTAAGTTGACCGTGTTCTTAACGCTTGCCCCTAAGGATATTACCCTTTCAACAAAGTCGCAAACCCTCTTATACTTATATAAAAGCCTTGCGGTTGCAGGGTTAATCTTGAGCTCGTTGATATATCTGTTCAGCTTTTCTAAAGGCAGTTCGGGGAGCTGAGATTTAATCTCTTCAACCTTGCTCTCGGGAATGACTACGGTTAAGATATCGGGTTCGGGGAAGTAGCGGTAGTCCTGTGCGTCCTCCTTGGTTCTCATCACCGAGGTTTCGCCCGTCTTTTCGTCGTAGCGCAGCGTCGCCTGGACGATCTTGCCGCCGTCGTTTAAGACCTCGCACTGCCTCTCGTACTCGTAGCGCATAGCCTTGTCGATATAGCTTATGGAGTTCATATTCTTTATCTCGGTACGGGTGCCGAACTCGGTTGAGCCCTCTGGCATGACCGAAATATTGACGTCACAGCGCATAGAGCCCTCCTGCATCTTGCAGTCGGATACGCCGATATAGCGCATAATGAGCTGTAGCTTTTCAACGTACTCTCTCGCCTCTTCGGGGGAGGAGATGTCGGGTTCGGACACGATTTCAATCAAGGGTACGCCGCCACGGTTGTAGTCTATAAAGGTATAACCGCTCTCGTGTACCAACTTGCCTGCGTCCTCTTCGATATGAATTCGGGTGATGCCGATGCGTTTACCGCTCTCAAGTTCTACGTAGCCGTGTTCGCAGAGAGGTTTATCGAACTGCGAAATCTGGTACGCCTTGGGCAGGTCGGGATAGCAGTAGTTTTTTCTGTCCAAGTGGGTGGTGGTATTAATCGTGCAGTGGGTTGCAAGACCTGCTCTTATGGCATACTCCACTACCTTTTTATTTAAGATGGGCAGAGCACCAGGCTGACCCGTACAGACGGGGCAACAGTGGGTGTTGGGATCTCCGCCGAACGCCGTGGTACAGCCACAGAAAATTTTAGTCCTGGTTGCAAGCTCTACGTGGGTTTCTAACCCTGAAACAAGTTGATATTTCACAGCTTTACACCCCCGTCATATTGAATTTCTTCACACACGCCGTTTGCTTCTGCAAAGTATGCGGCGTCGAGCACTCTCTCGTCGTCGTACTTCTTGCCGATTATCTGCAAGCCGACAGGCAGCCCGTTTTTGTCCTTGCCGCAGGGCAGGGAGATTGCAGGCAGACCTGCAATATTTACGGGTACAGTGCAGACGTCGGATAAGTACGTTTCGGTTGCGTTGCCCCCCGAATATCCCAGAGGGAACGCCGTCTGAGGTGCGGTGGGAGCAAAGATGAAGTCACACTTTTCAAAACAGTCTGCAAACTGTTTTTCGACCTCTCCCCTCAACACGCAAGCCTTTTTATAATATGCGTCGAAGTAGCCCGAAGAGAGGACGTAGGTACCAAGCATTATACGCTTTTTGACCTCTTTGCCGAACCCCTCCGAACGGGTTTTGGTTATCATATCGTCAAGCCCTGAGTAGTTGCTTGCCCTGTAGCCGTACCTTATGCCGTCGTACCTGCCAAGATTGGAGGACGCCTCCGCACACGCTATGATATAGTAGACGGGCAACGCCGTCTTTAATGCGGGGAGCGAGATTTCAACAACCTCCGCACCCGCCTTCTGGTAGGCGGATATCATCGAATTAACCGCCTGCATTATCTCGGGATTTACACCCTCGGTCAACTCCTTGACTACGCCGATTTTTATTCCCTTGACGTCGCCCGTCAGCTTTGTGGGCGTTGCAGGGGTGGCGACAGAGGTGTTATCGTGCCTGTCCTCACCCTTGATTGCGTCGTAGATTATAGCACAGTCGGTGACCGACTTAGCCATAGGTCCTATCTGGTCGAGCGAGGAGCCGTAGGCGATAAGCCCGTACCTCGATACGGCGCCGTAGGATGGTTTGAAACCTACTATGCCGCAGAAAGAGGCGGGCTGGCGGATGGAACCGCCCGTGTCCGAACCTAAGCCGTAGGCGGCAAGGTTTGCGCATACCGCCGCAGCGACGCCGCCCGAGGAGCCGCCCGTAACCCTTGAATTGTCGATGGGGTTAAGCGGTGCCCCGTAACAGCTCGTCTCGCTGGTGGAGCCCATTGCAAACTCGTCCATGTTGGTCTTGCCGAGGAGGACTGCGCCCTGCTCTTTCAGCTTTGACCAGACGGTTGCGTCGTAGTAGGGTTTAAAGCCCTTTAAAATTTTTGAGCAACAGGTGGTTAAAATACCGTCGGTTGCAATGTTGTCTTTAAGCGTAAAGGGTATGCCCGTTAAAGGGGTTGCCTTGCCCTCTTTGATAAGCCTGTCCGCCTCCGCAGCGCTTGCCCTCGCCTCGTCAAAGGTGTAGTGTACGTAGGCGTTGAGAGTGGGGTTCTCCCTCTCGATTGCAGCTATATACTGCTCGGTGAGTTCGACCGAGGTTATCTCACCGCTTAGAAGTTTTTTTGAAAGTTCAAGGATTGTGCTCTTCACTTGACCACCCTCCTTACGGGGAAAAAGCCGTCCTGCGCCTCTACGTTGGACGTGATCTTTTCGTTAGGGAGGCTCTCTTCCACCTCGTCCTCTCTCAAGTCCTCCCAGGCTATCGTACGGGCTGCAACCTCCCTTATGCTCGAGGTGTCGCCCGAAACCGACTCGTTAATTCTGTCGGCAAAGGCTATAATCTCCTCGAAGTCGGGAATGAACTTCTCCTCCTCTTCCTCCGAAAATTCCAGACGGGAGAGGCGGGCTAAAGTTTTAATTTCTTTTTGCGAAATACTCATTGTTTTATTCTCTGAAATTACTGTCTTATCTTGATATGCGTTTCTCTAAGTTGGGTTTCGGTTACGATGTTAGGCGCTCCGCACATTAAGTCCTGACCAGACGACGACATAGGGAATGCGATTACTTCACGGATATTCTCTTCGTTGCGAAGTAACATTATCATTCTGTCGATGCCGGGCGCCATGCCTGCGTGAGGGGGTGCGCCGTACTTGAATGCCGTATACAGTGCGCCGAACTTGTCTTTAAGCGTCTCCTCGTCGTAACCTGCAATCTCGAACGCCTTGACCATTATATCCAAATCGTGATTTCTCACCGCACCGCTCGAAAGCTCTATGCCGTTGCACACGATGTCGTACTGGTAGGCTAAAATCTCCAAGGGGTCCTTTTCCTCCAACGCCTTAAGTCCGCCCTGAGGCATCGAGAAGGGGTTGTGGGTAAAGGCTACCTTGCCGTTATCGTCTAACTCGTACATAGGGAAGTCGTTTACAAAACAGAAGCGGTAGGCGTTCTTCTCGGTTAAGTCCAGCCTTGCGCCGAGCTCGTTTCTTATCAAGCCTGCAAGCTTGGGGGCTTTATCCTTGGTGTCTGCAATGAAGAAGATTGTATCGCCAACCTCTAAACCGGCAATCTCACGCAGTTCTTCCTTGAGCTCTGCAGGGATAAATTTGTCGATAGGTCCCTTGTAGCTCAAGTCCTCTGCCACCTCTAAATAGCCGAGACCTGCCATGCCTATGCTCATTGCGTAGGCGAGCAGTTTTTCGTGGAAGCCCTTTGACATGTCGGCGTGAACCTTAACCGCCCTTACGCACTTATTGATGAAGGGTTTGAAGGTACACTTGTTGAAAAAGTCGGATAAATCTATGATGCGAAGGGGGTTCCTTAAGTCGGGTTTGTCCGAGCCGAACTGAAGCATTGCCTGCTCGTAGGAGATTACGGGGAAGGGTGCCTGCGTTACCTCGTAGCCCTCGGGTGCGAATTTTGCAAAGGTCTCCGAGAGAACCTTTTCACCTACCGTGAACACGTCCTGCTGGTCTGCAAAAGCCATTTCAAAGTCCAGCTGGTAGAACTCGCCGGGGGAACGGTCTGCACGTGCGTCCTCGTCACGGAAGCAGGGGGCAATCTGGAAATACTTATCTATACCGCCCACCATTAAAAGCTGTTTATACTGCTGGGGTGCCTGGGGGAGTGCGTAGAACTTGCCCTTGTACCTCCTGGAAGGTACGATATAGTCCCTTGCTCCCTCGGGGGAAGATGCGCACAAGATAGGGGTCTGAATTTCCAAAAATCCCATCTTTGTCATCTCTTCACGAAGGAACGAAATTACCTGCGAACGGAAGATGACGTTGTCTTTTACCTTGCGGTTTCTCATATCGAGGAAACGGTACTTTAACCTTACGTCCTCCCTTATGTCCTTGGATGAGATAACTTCAAAGGGGAGCTGTTCCCTCACCTTTCCCAAAACGGTAACCGATTTACAGTTTAATTCCACCGTACCGGAGGGAATTTTGGGGTTGTAGGTCTCCTCGTCCCTCTTTTCGATTACGCCGTTGACCGAAATGCAGTCCTCCTTATTTAAACCGTTTAACAGCTTGTCGTCGTGCATAACCACCTGAACGACGCCGTAGTAATCTCTTAAATCTATAAACGAAACGCCGCCGTGGTCACGGATATTCTCTATCCAGCCGGCAAGCATAACCTCTTCGCCTATCCTGCTCTCGCCTATCTTATCCGCAGTGTCGGTACGATATATCAAAGACATATTAACTCTCCTTTCAAGCTCATTATCAATAAATAAAAACCCGTTCGCTTTTTGTCTTTTCGGGCGAACGGTATCAACGCTTTATGCGCCACTCGCCTGTTATGTATAATTATTCGTAATTATACTATTTATTGCGGCAAGTGTCAACGAATATCAGCGTTTAATTGAGGTGTTATTCAATTTTTATGCAATGTTGGGTGTTATTTTCAGCCTGCAAACTACTAACGTCAAACGGAATTGACCCCATCGCTATTTTCTTGAAATGAAGCTTTTTGACCTACTTTTTTAACGTAGTATTGAAAAAAATAAAGCTTCAGTTCAAGACGCTTGCGGTTATAAGCAGGAAAATTCAAAGAGAAAGTTGTGGGAGTTCTTGCAGGTGTGCTGGACGCACAGCAAAAGGACTCGTTTGATTAGTGATTATACAATCAAGCCACCAGCAATTAAGATACTCTGGTCAAGCGGAACGCTTGAATTTTTCGCTTAGAACAATTAGCGGTAGGGTCAGTTCCGTTTTCCCTTGGTTTTGCGTATCTCTTGTATGGTTCTTTCATACCCGTGGTCGGAGGGGGTATAGTAAATTCTGTCCTTCAGCCTGTCGGGCAGGTACTGCTGTTCGACGTAGCCGTTGGGGTAGTTGTGGGGGTACTTGTATTTCGCCGACTGCGCCTTACCCTCCTTGCTTGCGTAGGAGTTGTCCTTTAAATAGGGGGGTACGCCGTCGTCGTCACGGACGTTCCTCGCATCCTCCTTGGCTGCAACCATAGCTACCTCCACCGTGTTTGACTTGGGAGCTTCACACACGTAGATTATGGCTTCGCACAGCGGCTCTAACCCCTCGGGATAGCCTATCTTTTCCAAGGCATACATAGCCGAGGTTGCAATCTGCAACGCTCTGGGGTCGGCTAAACCTACGTCCTCGGCGGAATGAACGACTAAACGGCGTGCAATCATCATAGGGTCGCAACCGCCCTCGGCAAGCCTCATTGCGTAGTAGAGTGCGGCGTTGGCGTCGCTGCCTCGGAGCGACTTGCAGAACGCAGAGAGATAGTCGTAATAATCGTCGGTGTTATAGGCAAGGGACTTGCGTTGAATGGACTGCTCGGCGTCGGCAAGCGTGACGTGAAGCGTGCCGTCCTCGCCTACGGGCGTGGTCAACACGGCAAGCTCCAAGGCGTTATACGCCGCACGCAGATCTCCCCCTGCCATTGCGGCAATGTGGGTTAACGCCTCCTCTTCCACCACTGCGCTATATTCACCCAGACCCTTTCGCTTATCCTTTAAAGCCTTTTTCAGAGCCTGTAAAATTTCGTCGTCGGTTAAGCGTTTAAACTCGAACACCCTGCACCTTGAAACTATTGCAGGGGTCATCGAGGCGTAGGGGTTTTCGGTAGTCGAACCGATGAAAATAATCGTGCCCTTTTCGATTGCAGGCAGAAGCGAGTCGGACTGCGTCTTGTTGAAACGGTGGCACTCGTCAAGCATTAAATAGGTACGTTTGCCGTACAGCTTTAAGTTGTCCTCCGCCTGCTTAACCGCCGCCTTGACGTCGGCTACGCCTGCCTGCACTGCGTTTAACTTTATAAATTCGCCGTGCGTGGTGGAGGCGACTATATTTGCAAGCGTCGTCTTGCCCGTGCCGGGAGGACCGTAGAAAATACAGCTCCCCAGGCGGTCAAGTGCAATGGCTCGCCGCAGGAGCGAACCCTCGGCAACGATATGCTTCTGACCGATAAAGTCGTTTAAGTTGTTTGCACGCATACGCTCGGCGAGGGGCTTTGCCCTCTCCTCGTTGCCGTTTAAGTCGAATAAGTCCATAATTATCTCTATAAGGGTATTTACCTCTTCAAAGAACAGGGTAAGTTTCTCTTCAAAGAAATGGGCAAGAGCAGGCGACTGCGGATTTTGCGACAGGAGTTTACTAAAACGTAAATGACTGAGCAAAAACGTAAAGGCGACGAACTATTGCGAAGTATATATGAAGAGCGTTATTATTTTACAAGTTCTTTAATCTGGGGCATTAACTGCTTTGTAAGCTCATACCCCTCGTTATACGCCGTGTCCAATCCCCTGATTTTGTACTGGCTCATGCCCTCCATCTGGGGTACTATCCAAAGGGTTTTATCGTCGGTTATTATTTGTTTGAAGTAGTCGGTACGGTTGTTGTCAATCATATCGTACACCCTGGTCATGGTGGCGACAAAGCCCGAAACCTTATCGGCAGGGGCACGGGTGTTGTCTAAAACGTCGACTGCGATAACGACGTCTGCACCCATATCCCTGACCTGTTCTACGGGAATACGGCAGAGTACGCCTCCGTCGATGAGCAGTTTATCATCGTACTTTACGGGGGAGAACACTAAAGGAATTGCACTCGACGCCCTTACCGCCGTTGCCACCTCGCCCTCTTTTAACAGTATGAGCTTGTTTGAGAGCATATCGCTTGCAACGCATTGAAAGGGTATGACAAGGTCTTCAAAGCGTACGCCGCCTATCTTCTGAATGAGCATATCGTACACCTTATTGCCCTTTAAAAACGACTCCCTTAAGTTGAGGTTGACGTCGATTAAGTCAATGGGTTTAATCTGCATAACCGTCTCCATCATCTCGTCCACGGTCATGCCTGCCGAATAGCATGCGCCGACGACCGAACCCATCGAACAGCCGGTAATATAGTCGGGTTTGATACCCTCTTCCTCTAATGCCTTAAGAACTCCTATGTGGGCAACTCCTCTTGAGCCGCCGCTGCCTAATGCCAGACCGATTTTCTTTTTTTTCATAATTTACACTTCCGTTTAATAGTTTTAAATATGGTGAAAAGGTCTCATCTATATCCGAAAAAAACGTTTAAAGCTTTGGTATGTCTTGCCCTCGCCCTCTTCGGCGGAGCGATAGCTATTAACCCCGAGAGGTATACTAAAGTATGCTTCGAGGGTATCTGCCTCTGGGCGGAATGCGTCCTGCCCTCGCTGTTCCCCTTTATGGTGGTTTGCTCGCTTTTAAGCGGTCTGGGGGCGATTAACGCCATATCCGCACCCTTTGCTTCAGGTTGTAAAAAATTAAAAATCAACCCTGCCGCTCTGCCCCTTTTCCTGCTTTCGGCGGTAAGCGGCTACCCTGCGGGGAGCAGGCTTGTGAGCGAATACTACTCAAGCGGAAAGTTAAGCGCAAACGAGGCGAAAAACCTTGCCTGTGCTTGCAGTATCTGTTCCCCGACCTTTGCCCTGGGCACCGTCGGCTATAAGGCGTTCGGCGGCGGATACTACGGGGTTAAACTGCTGTTTTCCGCATACGTGTCGGTTATTGTAATCAGCGTGGTCTACTCCCTTTTGCATAAGGACAAGGGGGAGGACAGACGCCTTCCGCCCGTCGATATAAAGGGTGGCGACCTTATATTTAACAGCTTTTACGGAGCCGTAACCGCCGTACTGACGGCAGGCGGTTTTATATGCTTTTTCTATACAATGTCGCAAGTCGCATACGACTTTAACGTGTTCGCACCGCTGACGATATGGCTCCGCCCCATTTTAGGCGACAGCTGCGACGGGCTTGCCTTGGGGCTTATCGAAGCGACGGGCGGTTGCTTTGCCGCCGCAAAGGCAGGCGGTTTTTTCGCACTGCCGGTTGCAGGTTTCCTGCTCGTCTTCGGCGGCGCCTCCATAATAGGGCAGCAGCTCTGCTACCTTACCAAATGCGGAGCAAGGGCGAAGAGCTTTGTTGCTATGAAGTTTATTCAAGGCTTGGCGTCCTTTACTATTTTATGCGTTTTACAGCTTATTGCGTAATCAATAGCAGCCTAAAATCTTTAAAGAGGTCGATTTCTTTCTCAACTCTTCCAACGTCTTTTGCATATCGGCGTCCGAGTAGTCCCCGTCGAATTCGATAAAGAACCTGAACTCACCGTCCTTGTCCTTGATGGGGCGACTCTCGATTTTCGTCATATTTATCCCCGCCTCCGCAAGTACGGAGAGCAGTTTAAACAGAGCACCCGACTCGTGCAGACAGGTGACGGAGAAGAAGATTTTGCTTGACTTATGCGTCTCTTCAGGCGTGCCACGGACGACCAGCAAAAAGCTTGTGTAGTTGTTGGGCTCGTCGGAGATGGTCTTTTCGGAGAGCTCAAACCGCTCGTCTGCGCACTGGCTTCCTGCAATTGCCGCAACGTCCTCGCTCGTTAAGTTGTTGACGCTCTCCGCCGTAGAGGCGGTTGCGATAAGACGGGCGTCGGGGAAGTGCGTAAACAGATATTTTGCACACTGCGCCAGAGCCTGTTCGTGCGAATATATGGTCTTAATACCCGAGAGCGGGGCACCCTTTAAGGTTATTAAACGGTGCTCTACTTTAATCTTTTTGAAACCGCAAGCCCAGATACCCTCCGTCGACTGCAATAAATCTAAATTCTGTACTACCGCACCGTTCAAGGTGTTTTCCACGGGCAGGACTATGCTGT
The DNA here is from genome assembly GCA_051892535.1 of Candidatus Coproplasma sp. Lineage (GTDB taxonomy): Bacteria > Bacillota > Clostridia > Christensenellales > Borkfalkiaceae > Coproplasma. The sequence continues at coordinate 71,909 of JBJFGI010000075.1, forward strand.
CCAACTCCCCTTGGGTAAGTGCGGATATGAGCGAGGGGAACGAAGAGTAGCCGACGAGAGTACAACCTTCCCCGAAGCTTAACGCCGCAAGATGGCTGTACGTGCCTTTCGGACCCAAATAGCCGAGTTTTTGCATAACCTTTTCCCCCGTTAATAATCTACGTTTTAATTAAAGTCAGACCTTAATATTAAACCTTGTCCGCTAAATCGAGCAAAAGCCTTTCGGTGTCGCACCAGCCGAGGCAGGGGTCGGTAATCGACTTGCCGTAGACTTTGTCCTCAGCCTGGTTACCCTCTTCGATGAAGCTCTCAATCATAAAGCCCTTGACGTTGCGCTTGAAGTCGCTATCGTACAGACGGTTGTTCATAACCTCTTCACAAATCCTTATCTGCTGCTTGAACTTCTTACCGCTGTTGGAGTGGTTGGCGTCGATTATGATTGCAGGGTTCTTTAAGTCCGATTTAGCGTAACCCTCGATAACCTGCATAACCGTCTCGTAGTGGAAGTTGGGTATGTCGTTGCCGTAGCTGTCCACCGCACCCCTTAAGATTGCGTGGCTTAAAGGGTTGCCGGGCGTCTTCATCTGCCAGCCGTTGAGCATAAACGTCTGCGCCGACTGCGCTGCATAAATGGAGTTTAAAAGCACGAGAAGCGAACCGCTCATGGGGTTTTTAATGCCGACGGGCACGTCCATACCGCTCGCCGTAAGGCGGTGGAGCTGGTTTTCCGAACTCCTTGCGCCGACTGCAACGTAGGAGAGCAGGTCGTCGACGTATGCGTAGTTAGCAGGGTACAGCATCTCGTCTGCGGCAGCCAGTCCGCTTACGCCCATAGCCTTGACGTTCAAGTCCCTTATGGTCATAATGCCCTTTAAGATATCCTCTGACTTGGAGGGGTCGGGCTGCGAGAACATACCCTTATACCCTACGCCCTTGGTCCTGGGCTTGTTGGTGTAAATTCTGGGAACTAAGACGAGCTTGTCTTTAACCTTCTCGTTGAGCTTGCCGAGGCGTTCAACGTAGTCCAAAACGGGTTTTTCCGCATGGGCTGAACAGGGTCCGACGATTATGATAAGCTTGTCGCTGTCGCCGGTCAGTACGTCTGAAATGGCTTTATCTCTCGACAGCTTAATTGCTTTAAGCTCTTCGGGGAGGGGTAATCTATCCTTTATTTCCGCAGGTTCGGGAATTTTTACTTGCTTTTCAAACATCTTTTTTCTCCAAAAATTTTTTTAAGGTTTTAAGTATTTTTTCAGGGATATATCTTTCGTAATCCTTTTTGAACTTGATTGAATTGCGCACAAGCGAGGAGCTTACGTGAAGCTCTTCCTGCTCGGCGGGGAGGTAAATCGTTATTAAATCTTCTTTGAGCTTCTTGCTTGCAAAGTTGTCACGGTTTTCGTATTCGAAGTCAATCGAATCCCTCACGCCCCTGACGTAGAAGGGGGTCTGCTCCCTCTCGAGCAAATCAACTGCACACCCCTCGAACTTTATGACTTTAACCTTTGGGTTGTCCGCAAACAGTTCTTCAAGCAGCTGCAATCTCTCCTCCTCGGTAAAGAGGCAGGTCTTGGCAGGATTAATCATCAATGCTACGGTCACGCCGTCGAAGATCTTTAAACTCTTTTCCACCACGGCGAGGTGCCCTACGGTGGGCGGGTCGAACGACCCTGCAAACACACAGATTTTTTTATCCATATCTATCAGCTCTCTTCTTTAAAAAAGGTTAAGTACGCCTTGCCGTACTTGCGCTCGTCAACTTTTTTCAGCCCTGCAATCTCGCCCGAGAACGAGCGGTCTCTCTCATAGATTGCCACTCCGCCCTCTTTGAGCAGTCCCCTTTGGGCGATTATGTTCAGGGCGGGAATTCCGAACTCCTCGGCGTAGGGCGGGTCTAAAAAGATAATATCGAATCTCTCGCCGCAACGGTTTAAAAAGTCCTTGTAGTCGGAGATCGATACTACGCAACGGCTCTCCTCTTTCAAGAGGGCGACGTTCTTCTTTAATACCTCCACCGAGCTTGCAGACTTGTCGTTAAAATATACCTTGTCCGCACCCCTTGAAACGCACTCGAGACCTATGCTTCCGCTTCCGCAGAATAAGTCGAGCACGGTTGCGCCCGTAACCGCAGTCGAGAGTATGTTGAAAAGGCTCTCCTTTGCCCTGTCGGATGTGGGGCGAATGCCCTCTGCATTAAACTCGGCAAGCTTCCTTCCCCTGTGTCTGCCCGAGATTATTCTCACTTTTTACGCCCCTTACTATTCTTGCCCTTCTTCTTTTCGCCGGGAATGCCTACCACCTGACTGCGCTTGTCGTCGGGGTTGGTCTTTGCCAGCTCTTCCTGAATTTTAATCTGACGCTTTTTGCCGAAGAAGTAACCGAGCGTCATTATGACTACGGGGAATAAAATCATTATGTAGCCGAACGCCATATACCCCTCGCCGATAAACGAGAAGGGTGCTATCGCCCAGGCGAAAGCGTACTGCATTATAAACGAGCAAAAGGTGTTCGGTACGCATAACTGCACCGTCAGGAAGATTATCATAGGAATACAGACTATAAAGCCGATAAGCATCCCCTTCCAGATAGCGTACTCACCAGTGCGGTAGTAAACCTTTTCGTCGGAGGAGTTAAGCTCCCGCCTCCTTGCGTTTTCCACCGTGTTTTTGTATGCATCGGAGCCGTTTGTCCTGCCAAAGACGAACAGTGCGGCTGCCAGCATAAGCTCGCCGCCGATAATAGCGAGAAGTTTAATCACTATATCGACCCCGTCGCCCATTGAAAAGGCGATAATGGTGCCTGAAAAAATGACCATTATGATAAACGGGAAAGCACAACCTGCCATTAAATCTTTAAACTCAAGCCAGAGCTTTCTCTTTAAAGAGTGTTGAACTTCAACCTCTTGTTCAAACAAATCATTTTCCAAAGGTAATTATCCCCCTTTCACAAATAAAAATATCCAAAGGAACGTCGTGTTCCTCTTCAAAAATATCTTCGCACTGTTGCAGGCTGTAGCCTAACCCTGCCTTCAACACGTCGGGGTGAGCGGCAAAATATCTGTCGTAATAGCCGCCGCCGTAGCCCAACCTGTACCCATTTGAATTGACCGCTAAAAGGGGGGAGATGCACACGTCGATTTGCCCGTCGTAGGCCTGTCCTTCAGGTTCGCAGATGCCAAACGAGTTCTTGACAAGCTCAGTTTTCAACGTATAGGGAACGGGGACTATCATATCCCCTTCCACCCTGGGCAGGTATACCTTTTTACCTGCGGAGAGCAGCTGTGCGATAATTGCGTGAGTGTCCGCCTCCGTACCGTAGCTGTAGTAGATAAAAAAATGTTCCCTGTCCGCAAAAGCCAGATCGACTATGTCTTTAATGGCTCCGTCTGCAACTTCCCTTGCGGAATTCTGAAAATACTTGCGTTTAATTTTATATTTATATCTCAATCCGTCTTTCATATACTCTCTCACTTCTTCTCGTGACCGAACAAAGCACCTCGTAACTTATGGTATTACACCTTTGGGCATATTCGTCGGCGTCGGTTAAAACGGGCATATATGCCGCCCTTTGCTGCGAGATAAAGGCGTCCATACACAGCGTTTTTTCCCCGAGGGGTACTCCCCTTGAAAATCCGTCGGCATACCCTGCCCGATAGGTGTACAGTTTATTATAAACCCTGTCTGTTATATTATAACCGATGCCGCCCGGAATAAAACACGTACTCTGCGCAAGACGGGCATATACCTTTAAGGCAGGCTTTAACCCCTCTATTTTAAATCCCTTAGGAGCATAGCCGTACAGGGCGATACCTATGCGCACTCCCTCTTTTAAAAATTTATCACCCAGCGTTATCCCGGCGGTTGCGGCAAGGTGGGCAAAAGCTTCGGGAGCGTAACCCTTTACAACGTCCTCCGCCTCGCAAAACAGCTTTAACTGCTCCTCCCGTGAATTAACGTTTTCAGGGGCGTACAGATGGGAGTATACCCCGCATATATCATTGGGCGAAAGGGTTTTTAACAGCTTTTTCAAGCCGTTAACCGTACACCCGTAGCGGTTCATACCCGTATTTATCGCTATATGGCAGGCAAGTCCCTTTGAAAGGTTAGCACTGTTTAAATCCCCCACCGTAGCCAGAAGGTTATAGTATCTCATCGCCTCCGCATCATCTGCGGACAGGGGCGGAGCAAGCACTAAGATTGGCTTTTGCACCCCTGCTATCCTGAGGGCTGCACCCTCTTCGACGATTGCAACGCAGAAGCCGTCTACGATGTCTTCAATCTCTAAGGCGACCTGCTCGGCACCGTGCCCGTATGCGTCCGCCTTGACGACGGCAAAGAAAGACCTGTCTTTAATTTTCGAGCGGATAATTTCCGCATTGTGCCGTATTGCCCAGAGATTTATTACCGCTAAAGTTTTTTGCATACGACATAATATGCTAACACTTTCAATCGGTGTTAAAATATAATTTTAACGGGCAGGCAAAGGGTTGGCGGCGTGAGTCGCAACGATTTGCGGCGGTCAGGAATTGTTACGCCTGCGTATTGCGGTATATTACTCCGCCGACGCCTAAGCGTACTTCCGTGTATTATACCACGTTTTGCCCCGTTTGACAATACCCAAGGTATAGTTTTTTATATATTACCACAAATCGGAGAAATTTGCAATGTTTTTAGCACTCTTTTAACGCTTTACAACCTTTATTAAAAGTGCTACACTTAAGTTATGGACGTTAAAAGCGAGATATTGAAACAGCTTGATGAGCATCGGGGCGAATACCTCTCGGGCGAGAGCCTTTCGCAAAAATTGGGCGTAACCCGTCAGTCGGTGTGGAAAATTGTTAAAAAACTTGTTTCCGAGGGATATATTATCCACTCCGTGACCAACAGGGGATATATGCTCGACAGCAAGTGCGACCTGCTCTCCTCCTCGATAATTGCCGAGAGGACGGGTGCGAAGGTCTTTTGCTATGACGAGGTCAGCTCCACCAATACGGTTGCAATGCAGAAGCTTAAAGAGTGCGGTGAGTGTATCGTCGTCGCCGAAAGTCAATCTTTAGGCAGGACAAAGAGTGGCGGAAGCTTTGCCTCCCCGTCGAATAAAGGCGTGTATATGTCGGTTGCGTTAAGCACTGCCTTCCCCCTTGAAAACATCGACGGCTTAAAGCAGTATCTTGCGGAGAGCATTGCCACGGTTTTGGGCGATTGCTGCGGCACTATGCCCGAGTTATCGGGCGAAAACGAGCTGTATATCCACGGCAAAAAGGCGTGCGGAATACTTATTGAGGGCGAGGTTAACCTGACCGCAAAGACTGTTACAAGCTTAGTTGTCGGCATTGGCGTCTATACCGCCGAAGTAAGCGAGAAGCTTGGCTATATAACCTCCTCCGAGCCGAGAAACGCCCTCGCCTGTCAGATATTTAATGCCGTTAAAGAGATTTTTAAATAATTTGTCCGAGTATAAAGCACCCCCTCGCCGTAAGAAGCGGCGAGGGGGTGCTTTTTGAATGGGGAGAGATATTATTTCGTGCCGAGCTTAATATAGCCTTTGAGGTAGTTGACCAGAAAGGTCGCCAGCACAATCTTGATTAAATCGGGGATAATATAGGGGTAAACGCAATAGGTTAACGCAATCTGCAGGTTGGAGGTCGTGACGCTGCCTTTGTAGATAAGCATAAACCACAGCGTACCGAAGATATAGCAGACCGCAACGCCGACTATCATAGCGAGGGCGAGGACAACGAGCTGTACTATCTGCTTTGCCGCATTGCCGTTAACCCTTTTGCCGATGAGGTGCAGTTTGTCGGAGGTAAACCCCACGATGAGCGCAGTGAAAATAAAGCCTATAACGTACCCCGCCGACGCAGAGCCGAGGAGTGCGTAGAAGTTTTTAAACCCCGAAAATACGGGTACGCAGCATATGCCTAAGAGTATGTAGCAGAGAACGCACAGCGTCCCCCTCTTCCAGCCGAGGAAGCCTGCCGCCATACATACGCCCATGGTCTGCAGCGTTATCGATATTTCAGAGATGGGAATGGCTATCCAGGAACATACGACGATAACCGCCGCAAACAGAGCTATATAGCAGATTTCTCTTATGTACATCTGGCGACGGCTGATCTTTTCCTTATTGCTTCCGCCCTCATTCTCAACGGGTATTTCCAATTTTTCTTGCATGTCTACATTATATTATTTACATATTTAATTGTCAACCGATTTTATAAGTTAAGTTTACAATTAATTTTGTTAAACGGCAATTAGCCTTGTTTTAACAATTTGTATTGACAAACTTTGAGAAATGATTTAAAGTATTATTACTTTAAATAATCTATCACGGAATATTGCAATGATCTACACGCTGACGTTTAATCCCTCACTGGATTATTACGTAAAAGTCAATAATTATAAGTCCGGGGCGGTCAACCGCACCTCCGCAGAGAGGCTGATGGTGGGCGGCAAGGGCATTAACGTCTCCCTGCAATTAAAAGAGCTGGGCGACGACACTACCGCTTTGGGCTTCGTTGCAGGCTTTACGGGCGAGGAAATCAGGCGTGAAATTGAGGCGCTGGGGCTTAAACACCAACTCTTCGAGGTGGCAGGGCGGTCGAGAATTAACGTTAAAATCAAGTCCATAACCGAAACGGACATCAACGCCTGCGGTGTGGAGATTTCCGCAAAAGACGTCGATAAAATGATTGCGACGCTTAAAGATGAACTGGAAAAGGGTGACTTCGTAGTAATTTCCGGCAACGCCCCTGCATATTTGGGCGACGAGATTTACGCAGACGTCATAGACGCTTTAGACGGCATCGAGGGCGTTAACTTCGTCGTCGACGCCTGCGGAGAGCTGCTTACCGAGACGCTTAAGCATAAACCCTTCCTCATCAAGCCCAACCTCTTCGAACTCTGCGAAATATTCGGTATACCCTCCTCGCTGAACGATATCAAAGTAATTGCCGAGTACGCAAGGCGGCTGCAAAAGAGGGGTGCGAGGAACGTCATCGTCTCCCTGGGCTCCGACGGTGCGGTGATGGTTACCGAGACCAAACAGGCGTGCTACGTCAGGGCGGCGAGGGGGCAGCTTATAAACTCCGTCGGCGCAGGCGACTGCATGATTGCAGGCTTTTTGCACGAATACATCAAGACGGGCAACTACTTCAAGGCGCTTAACTTTGCAACGGCGAGCGGCAGCGCCTGTGCGTTTACCGAGAGCATTGCCACAAAAGAGCAGATTGAGTACGTTGAAAGCCTGATGCTTTGAATTATATTTAAACGGTTTGTATTTGAACGGCACGGCGCAAGCAAAAACTTGCGCCGTGCCTTTTTTTAATTCTTTTTTGTGTGTGCGTTGAAGATTAACGCCATTATAAAGGAGAACACGACCGCCGCAGTAATGCCTGCACTCGCCGCCGCAAGGCTGCCAGTAACCGCATAGAAAAAACCCTTTTCCGCACCTTTTATTGCACCGTTTGCAAGCAGGTACCCGAACCCCGAAATGGGTACGGTAGCCCCTGCGCCTGCAAAGTCGACCAGCGGCTGATAGACCCCTATCGCTGTCAACACCACGCCTGCAAGCATAAAATACACCAATATCTTACCTGCCGTAAGGTCGGTAAAATTTATTATTATCTGCGCAAGCGTACATATGGAACCGCCGACGACAAATGCCTTTATAAACATTAAAGCAATATCTAAAACTTCTCTCTCTATCATTTATACCCCCGACTATGCCTTAACCAAGCTATATCTCCAGCTGCACGGCGTGGGATATGCAGGGGATAGATTCACCCTGCCCCGACGATACGGTGGAGAGCAAAGCACCCGTTGCGGCAAATAATACTTTTCGGAATTTTAACTGTCTCATCCTCGCCATTACGTAGGAGTTGAGCACCACCGCACTACAGCCAGCGCCGCTTCCGCCCTGAAATTCGTCCTCGATAACCTTATAGATAATCTCACCGCAGTCGACGTGCTTTTCGGAGACGTCGAACCCCTTCTCCCAGCACAAGTCCTTTAAAATACGGGAGCCCAACGCACCTAAATCCCCCGATAAAATGAGGTCGTAGTCGTCGGGTGTGGTGTCCGTGTCCTTAAAGTGGTTTATAAGCGTATCGGCACAGGCAGGAGCCATAGCCGCACCCATATTGTTTACGTCTGTCACGCCGAAGTCCACCACCTTACCCATCGTACCGTTTACGACTTTAACCCCCTCGCCACTGCCCGAAATGAGGCAGGCGCCTGCACCCGTAACCGTCCACTGCGATTGGGGCGGGCGTGTCGTACCCTGCTCCAACGGGTAGCGGTACTGCCTCTCCGCACTTGCAAAGTGACTGCCCGTTGCGGCAACCGCCGTACCGCAATACCCTGCGTTGACCATTGCCGAGGCAAGCAGTATACTCTCGCTCATAGTCGAGCAAGCCGAATACACCCCTAAAAAGGGGATATTGAAGTCCCTTGCGGCAAACGAGGCGGAGATAATCTGGTTGAGCAAATCGCCTGAAAAGAGCACGTCCACCTGTTCCCGTTCAAGGTTGGCGTTCTTGATTGCATTATCTATCACGGTGGAGAGCATCTTGCACTCCGCCTTTTCAAAAGTACTCTCGCCGAACATATCGTCGTCGAGCGCAATCTCCACGTAGCTGCCTATAATTCCGCTGCACTCCTTTGGCCCTGCCGCCGAGGAGGTGGAAATAATAGTGGGTGAATTTTTAAAAAATACCGTTCTACCCTTTTTAGTCGGCTTATTAAGCATAAAAAAATCCCCCTTTGCAACAGTTTTTGCATTAAGGGGGAAATTATTCCATATTAATCTATTCGAATTTATCGTAGTACAACATTAAGTCTATTCGAATTTATCGTAGTTCAACGCCCTGCCGTGGGTCTGTTTAAGGTAGGCTAAAAAGGCTTTGCACGAGGCATATATCTCGGCGTAAGCCCTGTCGAAGTCGTTGGTGTACCAGGGGTCGTCGATGACTATCTTTTCGGGGAGGAAGTGCCCTAAAAGGTAGACCTTATCGGCATAGCCTGACCCCGCCATCGAAATCAACGCCGAGTAGTTGGACATATCCATACACAGTATATAGTCTGCGTTTTTTATGTCTTTTAAGCTTATCTGCTTTGCCCGATGGGTAAAATTGTAGCCCTTTGCCTTCAGCAGCCTTGCCGCAGGATAATAGACGGGGTTGCCCTGCTCGCAGTCGCTTGTGGCGAAAGAGGATATGTTGAAGGAATATGAAAGTCCCTCTTCCTCCACCAACCGCTTAAAGACCGCCTCCGCCATCGGTGAACGGCATATATTACCCAGGCAAACGAATACGACGTTAAACATTAATCACCTAATTTCGACTTACGGATGGGAACTCCGCTGGGGCGGTAAGATTCTACGTAATCGATAACCTCGTCCATATCTTCAGTGAATTTATACACCCTCTCCTTGCAATAGGAAGCGATAAACTTCTCTTCGCAGCAGTGGTCTAAAAACTGCTCCAAAGTGTCGTAGTAGCCCTCCACGTCGTAGATGACGATTGCCTTGTCGAAGCGGTTTAACTGCTTCAACGTGATGACCTGGAACATCTCCTCAAAGGTGCCCACGCCGCCGGGGACGATTATGAACGCCTCCGCACTGTCCTCCATTATGGCTTTACGCTCTGCCATCGTCTGGGTGTAGACCGTTTCGTCACACTCTTCAAACAACAGCTCCACGCCCTCGTCCTTGAAAAAGGTAGGCACGACGCCCTTTACGTGACCGCCGCCACGCTTAAAGCCCCTTGCAGCGGCACCCATAAGTCCGCTTCCGCCGCAGCCGAAAACGAGGGAGTGCCCCCTTTGGGCTAACCTTTCGCCGAGCTCTTCAACGGCTTTAATATACTTATCGTCAATGTGTGCGCTTGCCGCACCGAAAATACAAATTCTCATAAAAACTCCGAAACAATTAATTTAGTGTACTTATATATTATACTGCTTTACACATTAGTTGTCAATATCGAATTTATTGCTCGTCTTTAGGCAACTTAGGTATAAACGAACTCTCCAGCCTTACCTCGTTTAAATAGGAAAGAGAGCCCGAGAGGTTAAATTTTAAATACTTTGCAACCAAAATCTGACGGGTTGCGGAGTATTTTTTATTGAGGGCAAAGTCGCCGTACTTGGTGTCGCCTAAGACGGGGCAGCCGATATATGACAGGTGTGCCCTTATCTGGTGGGTCTTGCCCGTGTGCAAAATTACCTTTACCAGGGCATAGTCGCCGTACGTCTTTAAGACCTCATAGTCGGTTTTAATCTCCACTCTGCCGACGTTCGCCGTGGGATATATGCGTACCAACGAGGTCTTTTCGTCTTTGGAAAGGTATGCACAAAGCTCTGCCTTCTGCCTTTTAAAGGCGTTCTTTGCAAGGCATAGGTATACCTTTTCCACCTCTCTCTGTCTAAAGGCTTCAACCAGCTTTTCCTGTACGGCGGCGGACTTTGCAAGCACTACTAAACCCGACGTGTTCCTGTCCAGCCTGTGTACGGGGAAGGGAGCTCTGTCTTTCAACTCGTAAAAAAGTCCCTCGCTGGAAACTCCGCTTAACTTGTCTGCAACGTATACGTTTTCGTCCTCGTACACGGTCAGATGGGAGGTCTTTTGCTCCTGCACTGCGGTGGTGTAATATATAACCTCGTCGCCTGCAAAGACGGGGCAGTCCGCCCTCTGCCTTACGCCGTTAACCTTGATATCCCCCTTTTTAAGCAATGCGTTGAACGCAAAACTGCCCTGCGGATAGGTACTGTCCGTAAAGGCTTTTAAGGTCTGGTTTAAGGTAACGGTGAATTTTTTCATAGCAGTATTATTATAAAATATGTGAGATAGGATACCAAAAAGGCAAAGATTAGTTGGGCTGCGTTGTAAAGGGATGTGCGTTTAAAGCCAATCTCTCTCACCGACGCCGCAAACGCAGATATGCAGGCAGGGCAACAGAGAAAGAATACGCACAGCGCAAGCGTGGGGGCAAGCGCAAGGTTTATTCCCGTCGGGAACAGCACCGCTATCGTTGCGGCTACGTTCTCCTTGGCGGCAAAGCCCGTAAGTGCGGCGTAGGCTATGCGCCAGTCGGTAATGCCCATAGGGTAGAACAGATAGCAGATAAGCCTTGAAAGACTGCCTGCAATGCTCTCCTCCGCAGAGCAAAAACCGCTCGAAAAGGAGAAATGGGAGATAAACCAGCTTATAACGCAGAACGCAAAAACGTACGTCGTCACCTTGATTATAAACGATTTAATCTGAAAATACAACTTTTTTAATACCGTTTGTATGCTCGGCAAGCTGATGGGCGTAACTTCGGATATCAGCCCCTCCCTCTTGCCCTTTAAAATTTCCGAAGCGGCTATTGCGAGGGCGACGCCGCCGAAGTATAAAAGGCAGATTGCGGGGAAGGGGTTTTTAAACAACGGCGACAAAAAGGTTAAGAACACGGGCGTCTTTGCTCCGCAGGGAATGAAGGGCAGGACGGCTATCGTCTTTTTACGGGAGCTGTCCTCCGCAAAGCCCCTCGTCGTGGAGATTGCCGCCGCCGTACACCCGAACCCAGACACCAGCGAGAACGCCGCCCTGCCCGATAAGCCTACCCTTTCAAACAGCCCGTCGGTCACGAAGGTAAGCGCCGAAGATATACCGCTTTCGTCTAATAGAATTAACGCTAAATAGAGTATGGCGAGCTGGGGGATAAAGGACAGAACACCGCCTACACCCCCTACTATGCCCTCGCAAACGAAGGATGAGAGCATGGGATTGGCAATCGTTCGGGAGAGGGTTGTAGCAAGTTTGTCGCACAAAAGCTCTTCCAGCCACCCTTTAAGCGTTGCACCTGCCATATTGGGCGAGAAAGTCATATAAAAGGTCAGAACAAGCGCAAAAACGTAGAAAAAGACGGCGAAAAACTTGTTATAAAACAGCTTTTCCGCCCTGCTGATTTTGCCGTTACCCCCGTAGTATGCCACATCTAACGGTATATTTTCGGGTTTTGCACTTCTTGCCACTCCACCTGCTATGCCGCACCTTAGCGCCTTTACGTCCGAATAGATTGGCACCCCGGTAAGGCGTTCAAGCTCCTTTATTTTAACCCAGCCGCCCCGTCTTTTTAACAGGTTAAGCTTGGTTAAATATATCACGGCGTGGGGGTTAGCCTTTATTATTTTTTTCGCAAGGTTGAGCGATTGCGGCAGGGTAGTGCCGTCGATTACGCACACCACGGCGTCGGCGTTCAATACGGCTTTGGTTGCACTGTCCTCCTCTAAGGTGTAGGCGTTGAAGGAGTAGCTCCCCGGGACGTCGATATAGGTTACGCCGTCAACAGTCTTTTGCGCAGGGGAGGTGGTTACGCCGTGGAAGTTGCCCGTGCGCAGGTGGCTGTGCGTCAAGGCGTTGAACAGCGTGGTCTTGCCTGCGTTGGGGTTGCCTGCAAGCACTACGCTAAAGCTTGCCGCCTCCGTTATTGCCGCCCCTGCTTTTGCCGCCTCCGTTCTTGCCGCCTCCCTTTTTCCTGCCGTCGCCTTTGCCCTTATAATGCTCAACACTGCTCCACCTCTATGCGCTGTGCAACGCTCTTTCTCAAAGCAATACGGTTGTAACCGCATAAAATCAATACGCTGCTGTTGAACAGACAGTAGCCGATTACGGTGATTAAAGCTCCCTTAACAACGCCGAGAGAGGTCAGTCTCTGCCCTGCGGTGCCGTCTACCGCCACAAGCTTTACCACACCCGACTGACCCTTTTTCAAATTAAAAACGCCCATAGAATAAACTATGAGCGTTAATATTAAATTATGAAATTATTACAGTTTAATTAAGGTTAACGTAGCCTTGTCGGAGTTGACGGCAATCTCTTTTGTGAAGCCCTCCGCCATGCCCTCTTCCACCTTGCTTGCAAGCACTGCCGCAGCAAAGTTAGCCTGACGCAAAATCTTATTTACCCTGCCCTCTGCGGTGAAGTAAATTTCAATCCTGTCGGTTACCTCGAAGCCTGCCTCCTTTCTCATATTCTGAATTTTGGAGATAAGCTCTCTTTCTACGCCTTCGTCGATGAGCTCTTCGGTCAAAGTAGTGTTCAGCGCAACGGTTATGCCCTTGTCAGCAGCGGCTACAAAGCCTGAAGCACTCTCGGTGAATATCTGCAGATCTTCCTCCGTTAAGGTCACGTCGATATCCGCAACGGTGTACGTTCCGCCGTTTTTAACTGCGTTTACCACCTCGGTTGCGTCGCACTCGGCTAAGAATTTAGAGATTGCACCCAACTTTTTGCCGTACTTAGGACCTAAGGTCTTGAGCTGAGGCTTTAACTTGTAGGCGATATACTTGGTTGCGTCGTCTGCCATTTTAAGGCTCTTTACGTTCAACTCGTCCAAGATTACCGAGGTCTCCTCTTCCGAGAGGGAGAACGCACGGTTGGTTACCACCACCATCTCCGAGAGAGGCTGACGGTTCTTGACGTTGCCTGCGTTACGTGCGGCACGACCTAACACGACGATGTCGGTTACGCCGTCCATAGCCTTTTCAAGCTCGACGTCGATATACTCCTCTTCCGCTACGGGGAAGGAGCAAAGGTGTACCGACTTGGGTGCTTCGGCAAAGAACTGAGGCACTAAGTTAAGATACATCATCTCGGTGATAAAGGGCGTATAGGGTGCGCTTATCTTGGCGACGGTGACGAGGCAGTGATACAGCGTAGTGTACGCCGCAATCTTGTCCTCGGTCATATCGCTTACCCAGTAGCGTTCCCTGCCACGGCGGATATACCAGTTGGAGAGGATATCCACAAACTCCTGCAATGCCCTCGAGCTTTCTGTGATTTCGTATTTGTTCAAATCCTCGTCAACCAGCTTGATAAGGGAGTTGAGCTTGCTCAATATCCACTTATCCATAAGCGAGAGCTTGCAGTCCTTTAAGCTGTATTGGGAGGGGTCGTATTTATCAATTTCCGCATACAGCGTGAAGAATGCGTATGCGTTCCACAGCGTACCGATGTACTTTCTCTGTACTTCGCTCACTGCGTCCTCATAGAAACGGGAAGGGAGCCAAGGGGCGGAGCTGGTGTAGAAATACCAACGCACTGCGTCTGCACCCTGCTTATCGAGAACCGTCCAAGGGTCGACGACGTTGCCCTTGTGCTTAGACATCTTTATGCCGTTTTTGTCGTTAACGTGACCTAATACAATACAGTTTTTAAAGGGAGCCTTGCCGAAGAGTATGGTGTTGATTACCAAAAGCGTGTAGAACCAACCCCTCGTCTGGTCAACCGCCTCCGAGATGAAGTCTGCGGGGAAGGTCTTTTCAAAGGTTTCCTTGTTTTCAAACGGGTAGTGGTACTGCGCAAAGGGCATCGAGCCCGAGTCGAACCAGCAGTCGATAACCTCGGGAGTTCTCGTCATCTTGCCGCCGCACTTAGGACAGGTGCACTTTAAGTTGTCAAGGTAGGGTCTGTGCAGTTCGATATCCTTGTCCATATCCAGACCGCACTTCTCCTTTAATTCCTGCTTGGAGCCGATAACCTCTATCTCGCCGCAGTCGGGGCAGACCCAGACGGGCAAAGGAGTTCCCCAGTACCTGTCCCTTGAAAGACCCCAGTCAATAACGTTTTCAAGGAAGTTACCCATACGACCCTCTTTAATGGTGTCGGGCATCCAGTTTACGGAGCGGTTGGAGGCGATGATATCGTCCTTAACCTTGGTTACCGCAATAAACCAGCTTGAACGTGCGTAGTATAAAAGGGGTGTGTCGCAACGCCAGCAGTGAGGATAGTCGTGCTCGAAGGGAACTACTTTAAAGAGTTTACCCTCTGCCTCTAACCTCTCGATAATGGACTTGTCTGCCTTTTTAGCGAATACGCCGTTTAAGGAGTCGAACCTCTCGTCGAAGCAACCCCTCTCGTTTACAAGCTGAACGACGGGGAGGTTATACCTCTTACCCACCTTATAGTCGTCCTCGCCGAACGCAGGCGCAATGTGTACTACGCCAGTGCCGTCGCCCATGGTTACGTAGTTGTCGCACACGACGTAGTGAGCCTTGTAGGGCTTAGCGGCGGGGGAGAGACGAGCCACCTCTTTCAAAGTCTCTTCGAAGAGGGGAACGTATTCCAACCCCTCCCATTCCTTGCCGAGCTTTCTGTCAACCACCTCGTATTCCTCGAAGAATTTAGGTACGAGTGCCTCCGCCATAATATAATTTGTGCCGTCTGCGCAAATCTCGACGTAGGGTTCGTCGGGGTTCATACACAGTGCTACGTTGGAGGGCAGAGTCCAGGGC
This sequence comes from Candidatus Coproplasma sp., assembly GCA_051892535.1. Classification (GTDB taxonomy): domain Bacteria; phylum Bacillota; class Clostridia; order Christensenellales; family Borkfalkiaceae; genus Coproplasma. The sequence goes on from JBJFGI010000075.1 coordinate 87,181, forward strand.
GTAGTCGTCCAGGCTAAGATATAGCGGTTATCGCTGCCCTTGACCTTGAAACGGGCAACGACTGAGTTCTCCTTGACCAGCTTGTAGCCCTGAGCCACCTCGTGGGAGGAAAGCGCCGTTCCGCAACGGGGGCAGTAGGGCACAATCTTGTGACCTTTATATAAAAGTCCCTTTTCGTGCATCTGCTTTAACGCCCACCACTCCGACTCTATATACTTGTCGTCGTAGGTGACGTAGGGGTTATCCATATCTACCCAATAACCCACTCTGTCGCTCATCTTTTCCCATTCGCTCTTGTACTTCCACACCGACTGCTTACACTGCTTGATAAAGGGTTCGATGCCGTACTTTTCAATCTGGGGTTTGCCGTCGATGCCCAAGGTCTTTTCGACCTCAAGCTCTACGGGCAAGCCGTGGGTGTCCCAACCGGCTTTTCTTAAGACGTGGTAACCCTTCATCGTCTTGTAACGGGGGATAATGTCCTTCATAACCCTCGTTAAGATGTGTCCGATGTGGGGCTTACCGTTTGCGGTGGGGGGACCGTCGTAGAACGAGAATTCCTCGCCGCCCTCGTTGACCTCAACACTCTCTTCAAAAATTCCGTTCTCCTTCCAGAACGCAATTATCTCTTTTTCCCTCTCGACGAAGTTTAAAGACGTGTCTACCTTCTTGTACATATTTTAACCTCTTAAAATGATTTTACAAAGTTTAAAAAAAGGATGTCCATTATTTTGGACACCCATTATTGATAAAATAACCGTGTTTATAAACCACCAAAACAAACCTGCATTTGCCGTAACTTGTGACGGGTTACGAATCCGCATACCCTTACTTGTCGCCGTTGGGGGTACGGGCTGGAAGGTGATATCCTGCCTTGAACCGCTTGCTTTCTCACACCTGCCGAAAGCTCTCTGAAAAGCTGTATTTCAAGGGGCGTTGTCCTTCGTCATCGCCGTTGAAATTTAATTGTATCTATATTATATAAGACCTAAGCTCAAAAGTAAAGCGATTTTAACTAACTTGATTTAAGTTAAAAATTGCCGAACACGTCTTCCCTCTTTGAAAACGTGTGCTCACACGAGAGGTGCAGACACATTTCTGTATTGCAGATCTTCTGGCGTTTACCGTCCTTTACGGCAAAGATGCGCCTGCCGTTGGTTGCGATAAACGTGCCGTCCTCGGCAATATCGAAGTCGCATACGCCCTTTATAATCACCTCTCCGCTGTCAACTTCCACAACCTGCCAGCTGTCGGGAATGATGCCGAAGTCCGCATCCTTCTTGCTTGCGTTCTTCTTTTTCTGCTTTTCGATGTCGATAAGGTTGCCCTCAATCTCAATCTTTCTGCTGTCGTAATCCCTCGCCGCCGTGGGGTTGGAGCCGTTGCCCGAAGCCGACTTGCCCGTCATGGCGTGTACGAAGATGTTGATAAGGTTTGCAATCGCCTGAAGCAATCTCCACGGAAAGAGCAAAAAGCTTATAAATGCATTTTCACCGCCTTCTGATTTTGCAGGGACCTTTAAGGCGTACAGCTTGCCGTTATGTAAGACGGGTTTGAAATAGCTGAACTTTTCGTCACACACAACCTCGTCAATGGTCATCCTGTCGGTATCTAATTTGCATATGACCGAGGGCGCAAACTGAGCAAATTCGCCGTGAGCGTCCCTGCCTACACCCCTGGAGGCGAAGTAAATTACACCCTCCTCTTCCCTGGATATATACGGGTCTGTGTCGAACGTGTCGCCGTCCGTCAACAGCTTATAGTCGTTGGTGTCTAAATCGAACACGGCGATATCGGCATTTATCCAGTTGCGCTGAACGGTTACGGCAAATCTTGCGTTAACCCCGTCCGCCATACCCGTACCGAATACGAGGTTGCCTGAGTTTATTACGTGGGATTCGGGAGCTTTCTCCGCAGCGAGATTTTTAATATAAATTCCCGAAGCGTCGCCCACCGTGTAGGTGTATATAACCCTGTCCTCGGCTATGGAATAGACGCCGTTGACCTCGCCTGCAACCTCGGACGCCGCCTCCCTGTTCATAGAGGTGTCGCCCCTGAAAATTGCACCCTCGCCGCTGTGCTTCCACTCCTTGCTGCGGGCAACACGCTCGGCATTGGCTTTATAGCTTTCAATGCGTTCGCTCGGCAGTGAGGTACTCTTCTCGCCGTCGTAAAGGCAGATATTCTGACCGTCTGAATAATAGAATTTAATCATATCTTAAAGCTTTATTGCTGCTTTTGCGTTTATATCCATAGGGGCGAAGTTGCCTGCTAAGTACTGGCTCAACCCCTCTGCCGCTATCATTGCGGCGTTGTCAGTGCAGTAGCGCTTTGTGGGCAGAACGAGCTTTAACCCCGCCTTTTTGCAGGCAAGGGTGAGCTGCTCCCTTAAATAGTCGTTGGCAACCACGCCGCCGCCAGCGGTAACCGTTGCAACTCCCCTCGATACGGCACACTTAACCGTCTTTTTTACAAGGGGGTCAATTGCAGCTTTCTGGAAGGAAGCCGCCACGTCGTGTGCGTTGATCTCCTCCCCCTTCTGGCTTGCGTTGTGGGCATAGTTAATTATCGAAGTCTTAAGTCCGCTGTACGAAAAGGTCAGCCCGTCGCCGTGACGTACGAGTGCGGAGGGAAAATCTATACAAGCCTTGCCGCCCTCCGCCATGCGCTGGACGTTGGGGCCGCCGGGGTAGGGTAAGCCTAAGACCCTTGCAACCTTGTCGAACGCCTCGCCGCAGGCGTCGTCGCAGGTGCCGCCGAGCACTTCCGCCTCTAAGTAAGACTTAGTGTGCAGTATAGCCGTGTGACCGCCGCTTGCAAGCAAGGTTATAAAGGGGGGCTTTAACTCCTCGTCGACGAGGTACGCCGCCGCCATATGCCCCCTGACGTGGTTGACGGCAATCAAGGGAATATTTCTCGCATAGGCGAATGCCTTGGCAAAGGACAGCCCGACGAGTAGTGCGCCTAAAAGCCCTGCGCCGTAGGTTACGGCAACCGCATCCACCTCGCCTGCCGATATGCCTGCGTCTTTTAATGCAAGCGCCACCACCTCGTCCACGGCGTCGGTGTGGGCTCGGCTGGCGATCTCGGGTACGACGCCGCCGTACAGCGCCTGCTCGGATGCAGAGGAGATAATCCTGTCCGCAAGAATTTTTCTACCCTTTATTATTGCGCAAGCCGTCTCGTCACAGCTCGACTCAATGCCCAAAATTATAGGCTCGGGCTTGATTTTATAGTTGGTTAAATCGTACATATCTCTTAAAAATACGCAATGCACGACATAACAATATGCCGTGCAGAACGAAAGCTTTTGTTAAATTGCCTGATAGAAGCCGTCGGGGTCGGTATCGACGTCGTCGCCTGCCGAAGCGGAGGACGCACCGTCGTCGACTGCGGGTCTTTCTTCCACGGCGGGAGCGGCAGCGGTATTTGCGAGAAGCGCTGCATTATCCCTGTCGATTTTGCCGTAAACCTCGACCAACAGTGCCTTAACCGCAGGAATAATCTTGTTGAAGCACAGCGTCAGATCCTCTGCCTCCTGCTTGGTGTAAAACCCTGCTTCAACCATGGTTTGAAGTATGTAGTCGGCTCTCTTAAGCCTGATTAACGCACACTGCGCCGTGTCCCTTTTAACGTGAATTTCGTCCAATTCGGCAAGAACACTCAAGTATCCGCCTGCCTCGGTGCCCGTCAAAAAGAGCTGGTCGGCAAAGATTTTACCCGTACGGGGGAATATCTTTTTTCCGTAAAGGCTGACAATGTACGTGCGGAGTTCGTCCGCAACCTGCTGATAGGATAAAGTGCGTTGATTTTGCATAACCTGTTCTCCTTAAATTTTTGCGCTGAGCAACGCTTGATTTTTTTATTTAAACCGTCTTTTTGAGATAGTCGATTATAAAGCCCTGAATATCGCCGTCCATAACCGCCTGAATGTTGGTGTTTTCATAGCCGGTGCGGTGATCCTTTGCGAGAGTGTACGGACAGAATACGTAGGAACGGATCTGGCTGCCCCACTCAATCTTTTTAATCTCGCCCTTGAGTTCTGCGTCTGCCGCCTCCCTCTCCTCAATCTGCCTTTCGATGAGCTTGGCACGGAGGTATTGGAAAGCCATTTCCTTGTTCTGGAGCTGGCTGCGCTCGTTCTGGCAGGTAACCACAATGCCCGTAGGGAAGTGGGTAATTCTTATAGCGGTCTCGGTCTTGTTGACCTTCTGTCCGCCTGCGCCGGAGGAGCGGTATACGTCTATTCTTATATCCTCGTCACGTATTTCGACCTCCGCCTCGTCGTCAACTTCGGGCATAACCTCCAAAGACGCAAACGAGGTGTGACGGCGTTTATTGGCGTCGAAGGGGGAGATACGCACTAAGCGGTGTACGCCCTTTTCAGCCTTTAAAAAGCCGTATGCGTTTTCGCCCTCCACCTTGAAGGATACCGACTTGATACCCGCCTCGTCGCCGTTTTCCAAGTCGAGCTCGGTGACCTTAAAGCCCGACTTCTCGCAGTAGCGCTGGTACATTCTGTAGAGCATAGACGTCCAGTCGCACGCCTCGGTTCCGCCTGCGCCTGAGTGCAGGTTTAATATGGCGTTGTTTGCGTCGTACTTGCCCTTTAAAAGAGCACGTATGCGCATCTGCTCGATGTCATCCTCGGCGGTGGCAATCATCTGCTCCAACTCGGGAATAAGGCTCTCGTCGTCCGCCTCCTCTATCAAATCTATAAACGCAAGAGCGTCTGCAATTGCCGCCTCACCCCTGTGGTAGGCTGCAATCTTGTTTTCAATCGAGGATATCTCCCTGCCGACGTGCTTGGATTTTTCCAAATCCTGCCACACTTCGGGCTTCTCCTGTTCTTGTTTTAACTCCTCCAACTTAGTGCCGATATTGTCGATATCGAGGGCGTACTTCGCCTCTGCAAGGGTATCGGAGAGAGCTTTAAGTTTTAATCTGTAATCGTCTGCTTTAAACATAGTAGCTTTTCTTTAATTATTTTTTAGGGCGGTGTATGGGGGTGCCTGCGGGTACGAAGTTGCCCTTATCGTCAATGGGGGTAGGTACCTTTGCCGTAGGCGCATTGCCGTTTGCAGGTTGAGGAGCTCTTGCCGCCTGGGGTGCCTGAGGCATACCCTGTCCCCTGACAGCCGATGCAG
>JBJFGI010000075.1:92427-95890 GCA_051892535.1 Candidatus Coproplasma sp.
GCTCTTGCCGCCTGGGGTGCCTGAGGCATACCCTGTCCCCTGACAGCCGATGCAGGTACACGCACTATCCTGCCCTTCAAAAGACGGGAGATAGTGGTCGTCTGAATTCTGTCTATCATCTCTTCAAACATCTCGTGACCTTCCTGCTTGTAGGCGATTACGGGGTCCTGCTGGGCATAACCACGCAGACCTATACCCTTACGCAGCTGATCCATTGCGTCGATGTGGTCAACCCAATACCTGTCAACCGCACGGAGCAGTTCGTCACGCTCTATCTGATGGAAGTCCACCTGACCGAAGGTATCTTTTTTGATGTTCTCAATCTTCTCCTCGTAGGACTTGATAACTTCCTTTACGATCTTATTTATCGCCGCCTCGTAATCCCAATGGAGGAGCATTTCGTCGGTTATAACGAACGTGCACTCGTCGGGGTATACCTTTTGCTGCAGGGCTGCGTTGAGCTCTTCAGCGTCCCACTGTTCGGGCATAGCGTCGGTGTTGACCGTCTCGCCCACAATCTTTTCAACGTAGTCGGGAATATACTTTAAAATCTGGTCGTGAACGTCACCGCCACGGATAACCTTAAGTCTTTCTGCATAGATGAGCTTACGCTGTTCGTTCATAACCTCGTCGTACTGCAAGGTGTTCTTACGCATACCGAAGTTTCTGCCCTCGATTGCCTTTTGCGCATTCTCGATTGAGCGGGAGAGCATCTTGGACTGAAGGCTTTCGTCCTCGTCCATAAGCGAGGTGTAAATGCTCTTTAATCTCTCGCCGCCGAACCTCTTTGCAAGCTCGTCCTCGAGCGAGATGAAGAACACCGACGCACCGACGTCACCCTGACGGCCTGCACGGCCACGCAGCTGGTTGTCGATACGGCGTGAGTCGTGGCGCTCGGTACCTAATATGCACAGACCGCCTGCCTCGATGACCTTTTCCTTTTCGGCGTCGGTCTCTGCCTTGAACTTTTCATACAGCTCTGCATAGCGAGCCCTTGCCTTTTGCTCTTCCTCGGTGAACTCCCTGTCGGCATAGGAGAGGGCGACCTCTATCATATCGTGGTCGTAACCCTCCTCTCTCATACGCTTTTTGGAGAGGTATTCGGGGTTACCGCCGAGCAGAATATCCGTACCACGGCCAGCCATGTTGGTGGCTATAGTTACGGCGCCGTACCTGCCTGCCTGAGCGACAATCTCCGCCTCACGCTCGTGGTTTTTAGCGTTCAATATGTTGTGCTTAATGCCGTTGCGGAGGAGCAACCTTGAAATCTCTTCCGACCTGTCTACGGTTACGGTACCGATTAACACGGGCTGACCTGCGTCGTGGCGTTTAGACACCTCTTCGACGATAGCCTTCTTCTTGCTTTCAACGGTTGCAAAGATTACGTCAGGCGCATCAATACGCTGAACGGGTCTGTTGGTGGGAATGACTACGACGTCGAGGTTGTAAATGGTTCTGAACTCCGCCTCCTCGGTCTTTGCCGTACCCGTCATACCCGAAAGCTTTGTGTAAAGCCTGAAGTAGTTCTGGAAGGTTACGGTTGCCTGAGTCTTGTTCTCCTCCCTTATCTTGACGTGTTCCTTTGCCTCTATTGCCTGGTGAAGTCCGTCGGAGTAACGCCTGCCCTGCATAAGTCGGCCGGTGAACTCGTCTACTATCATAATTTCGCCTTCGGCAGTTACGATGTAGTTTTCGTCCCTTGCAAACAGCTCGTGCGCCTTGAGCGCCTGCTGAATGTGGTGGTTTAATTCCGCATTCTCGATGTCGCCGAGGTTTTTGATGCCGAAGAACCTCTCTGCCTTCTGCGCACCGTTTTCGGTGATGGTTACGGATTTATCCCTGCGGTCGATGATATAGTCCCAGGTCTCCATATCCTTTAAGATGGCCTCTAACTTGCGGTTGATCTCCTCTTCCTCTTCGGTGAGAGTCTGCCCCTTCTTCTTTTTAACGGGGATCTTGCCCTCCGCCTCCTTCTTGTCGTCGTCGAAACCGCCGTGGAGGCTGCGGACGAACCTGTCCACCTGCTCGTAGAGCTTGGAGCTCTCTCCACCCTTACCTGAAATAATGAGGGGGGTACGTGCTTCGTCGATTAAAATGGAGTCGACTTCGTCGATTATACAGAAGTTAAGCTCCCTCTGTACCATTGCGTTTAAGTTGTTTTTAAGGTTGTCACGCAGGTAGTCGAAGCCGAGCTCGTTATTGGTAGCGTAGATGATATCGCATTTATACGCCTCTTTCTTTGCGTTATCGTCCATACCGGGGACGACGACGCCGACGGTTAAGCCCATAAACTTGTGAACCTTACCCATCCACTCTGCGTCACGCTTTGCGAGGTAATCGTTGACGGTTACGATGTGTACGCCCTTGCCCGTGAGTGCGTTTAAATATGCAGGTAGGGTGGAAACGAGGGTTTTACCTTCACCCGTTCTCATCTCTGCGATACGCCCCTGGTGCAGGCAGATACCGCCTATAATCTGTACGTGGAAGTGCTTCATCTTAAGCACACGCCAGCTCGCCTCCCTGAGGGCTGCGAATGCGTCGAACATGATGTCGTCCAACGTCTCGCCGTCTGCAAGCCTCTGCTTTAAAATACCCGTCTGACTCTTGAGCTCCTCATCGCTCATTGCGGAATATTTAGGTTCTAAATCTTCAACCTTTTTAGCAAGCTTGTCCAGCTTCTTTACCGCCCTGCGGCTGTCGACGTTTGATAAAAAATTTATAAGTCCCATTAGTCTCTCCGTATCACTTAACTGACTGTAATACATACCAGTCCATTATTTTGTCTATTTTATATTATACTATATTTAGCCGACTATGTAAAAGCTTTTTTCAAAAAAAATTTACATTATTTTGTAATAAAATAACAGACGGGAGAAGATATTCTGCCCGTCCGTTAAGTTTTGCTGAATTTATTTTATGCGTTGATATCCATAAAGCCGAATTTATCGACGTCGAAGAGACCCGTGTCCAAAAGCTTGACGTGGGGGATAACCGCAAGCGAGAGGAAGGCAAGCGACATAAACGCCTCCTGCTCCCTGTCTACGCCCATAGCGTACGCCCTTTCAATGAGCTCCTTGCTGTCCCTCTGCAGGCTCTCCGCATCCCTCGACGACATAAGACCGCCGATATCTAAGGTTAACGAATGTACCTCGCCCGTCGCCTTGTCGACGATGACCATACCACCGCCTATCCTCGCCAGCTCGTTTGCAGCCTTAGCCATACTCTCGTTGTCGTCGCCGAGCAGTATTACGTTGTGGGAGTCGTGGGCAATGGTTATACCCATAGCTCCGCCCTTGAAGCCGTAGCCTTTAAGCAGTCCCTTGCCGATATTGCCCGTACGCTTATGCCTTTCGACAACCGCCATTTTAAGCACGTCGGTGCCGACTATATCCACGTCGCCGTCCTTGCTCTTAATCTCCATAACCTCGCAGCCCGTGACTACGTTGCCGGGGAGTATAGTCAT
>JBJFGI010000076.1:0-30101 GCA_051892535.1 Candidatus Coproplasma sp.
CAGATATCGCTTGCAATCTTTAAAGCCTTGCCGGCAATCTCTTCTGCGGAGTAGTCGGTGTTCTCGAGTAACGCCTTGCCTGCCGCAAGCGCATAGTTGCCGCCACTGCCTATTGCAGCAATTCCGCCGTCGGGCTCGATGACCTCGCCCGTACCTGAAACTATGAGCATCGTATCCTTGTCGGCTACGATCATCATAGCCTCCAACTTCCTGCCGAGCTTATCGTCCCTCCAGAGCTCTGCAAGCTCCACCGCAGAACGCATAAGGTTGCCAGAAAACTTGTTTAACATTCCCTCGAACTTTTCCGTAAGGGAAAAGGCGTCGGCAACCGAACCTGCAAATCCTAAAACTACTTTGCCGTCGTAAATTCTTCTCACCTTTACGGCGCTGTTCTTAAAAATAACGCTCTCGCCCATTGTGACCTGACCGTCGCCGGCGATTGCGGTATGACCGTCCTTCTTTACTCCGCAAATAGTCGTTGCGTGAAATTCTACCATAATAAATCTCCTGACGTACGGCGCAAGTTTACCGCCGTATGTGAAATACTAACTACTTTATATTTAAACGTGTATAGCCCTTTAGAAACACTTATGGGCAAAATTGTATTCTATATTTGGGTACGCACCTTTGAAAAGATGCGAGCAAGAGCAGGAGTCTGTGGCTTTGGCGACGGGAGTTTACTTAACCGTAAATGACCGAGACAAAACGCAAAGACGACGAACTATTACGACGCATATTTACAAAGTTTAAATCAGGCTTGTATAGCCTTAACGTACTCTTCCATATCCCCTAACGCCCTTTCGGACAAGAGCTTATAGCGTTGCTTTTTATCACGAGGGGGATTATCTATCGCAGGGAGAACGCCGTAGTTGGCGTTCATCGGCTGGAAGTTTTCGGTTGCCCCGCATATATGTGCCGACAAAGCACCGCAAACCGTAGTCTGCGGAGGGACGATAGCCTCCTTTCCCGAAAGCTTTCTTAACATATGCACTGCGGAGAGCAGTCCGCTTGCCGCACTCTCCACGTAACCCTCGACGCCCGTTATCTGCCCGGCAAAGAAGGTCAGCGGTGAATTTTTACAGGAAAAATCTCCGCACAAAATTTCGGGTGAGTTTAAATAGGTGTTCCTGTGCATAACGCCGTAGCGCAAAAACTCTGCATTCTTCAAGGCAGGGATGAGCGAGAAAACCCTCTTCTGCTCCCCAAACTTTAAATTGGTCTGGCAGCCGACGAGGTTATACATATCCCCGTTTAAATTCTCCTTTCTCAGCTGCAACACGGCGTAGAAGCGGTTGCCGTCCTTATCCCACAGTCCTACGGGTTTAAAGGGACCGAAGCGAAGGGTCTCCGCACCCCTTGCCGCCATTACCTCCACGGGCATGCACCCCTCGAAAATCTCCCTCTTTTCAAAGGAATGGAGGGTTGCCCTCTCGGCTTTTAACAGCTCGTCGACAAAGGTTAAGTACTCCTCTTTGTCCATAGGGCAGTTTAAATAATCGTCGCCGCCCTTGCCGTACCTGTCGCCGAAGAATGCGTAGTTCATATCCACGCTCTCTTTGGATACTATGGGGGCGGAGGCGTCGAAGAAATGCAAGCTACCGCCGAAGCGTGCCCTGATATCCTCAGCCAACGCCTCGCAGGTCAGCGGTCCCGTGGCTATTATGCAGGGCTCTTCGGGGAGGAATTTAACCTCCTCGCATACGCAAGTTATATTCTCCTCCGCCTTGATTGCTCTGGTTATATAGTCTGCAAACTTATCCCTGTCCACGGCTAACGCACCGCCGGCAGGTATTTTGGCGTACTCCGCCGCCTCCATCGTAAGAGAGCCGATAAGTCTCATCTCCTGCTTTAACAGTCCGCAGGCGTTGGAGTAGGCGTCGGCACCTTTGAGGGAGTTGGAGCAGACCAGCTCCCCGAAATCTTTATTAGAATGGGCAGGGGTAAAGCCCTTGGGTTTGATGTCGTACAGCTCCACCTTAACGCCCTTTTGGGCGAGATAGTAAGCCGCTTCGCACCCGGCAAGCCCTGCGCCGATTACCTTAACCGTTTTCATCTTCTTCGGGGGCAGGGACAGAGTAGTCGCAATTTTTATCCGAACACTTAATCTCCTTGCCCTTTTTAATTAAGAACTTACCGCACTTAGGGCACTTGTCGCCGGTGGGCACGTCCCAGCTTAAGAACTTGCAGGCAGGGTAACCCGTACAGCCGTAGTAAATCTTGCCGTTCTTGCTCTTCATACGCCTCATAGGCTTGCCGCAGTCGGGGCATTTACCCTCGGTCTTTTCGCCCTCTCTCGCCTTGCCGTCGGGCTTGACCAACGGCTGTTTAGCCTGGCACTTACCGCACTCTAAATACTCGCCGTACTTGCCCTTCTTAACGAACATAAAGCTTCCGCACTGAGGACATTTTTCCTCTGAAATCTTTACGTCTATGGGGAGTATTAACGAGCATTCGGGGTAGTTGGGGCAGGCTAAGAACTTGCCGAACTTACCGCTTTTTACTATCATATTTGCTCCGCACTTAGGGCAGCGTACGTCGGAAATCTCCGTCTCGCTCTCGGATACGATATTGGAGCATTTAGGGTAGTTGGAGCAGGCGAGATACTTGCCGTACTTGCCTATCCTGCGTATCATAGGGCTTCCGCACTTATCGCAGAGCTGGTCTGTCATCTCGTCGCCGTCGCATGCGGCAATTCTTAAATGTTCAGAGAAAGTGGGGTAGAAATCGCTTATAATCTTGTGCCAGTCTACGCCGCCCTCCTCTATTTTATCGAGCTCTTCCTCCATTTTAGCGGTAAAGCCGACGTCCATAATATCGGTGAAATACTGCACTAAAAGGTCACATATTTTATAGGCAACCTCGGTAGGTACCATATATTTGCCGTCCTTTTCGACGTAGCGACGCTTGGTTAAAACCGAGATAATCGAAGCATAGGTCGAAGGTCTGCCGATGCCCTTCTCGTCCATAGCCTTAACCAGCGATGCGTCCGTATACCTAAGAGGAGGACGGGTGAACTTCTGTTCTTTAACAAGCTGTAACAGGTTGAGCGTTTCGCCCTGCTTTAACGGGGGAAGGAGTTTTGAAACCTCTTCCTCCTCCTCGCCCTTTGCAACCGCCTGCTGATATGCTGCGGTAAAGCCTGCAAACTGCAAAGCCTTGCCGCTCGCCTTGAACGTATAGCCGTTGCTTTCAGTCTCTATCTGCATAGAGTTGTACTGCGCCTCCGCCATCTGCGACGCCACGAAGCGGTCGTACACGAGCTTGTAAATATTGTAGTGCTTTTTATCGAGCGAGCCCTTGACGCTTGCAGGGGTGACATCTAAATTAATGGGTCTGATTGCCTCGTGGGCGTCCTGCGCACCCTTCTTGGTTGCGTAGTAATTGGGCTTGGCGGGGGCATATTCCTCGCCGTAAGTCTTTTTAATGAACTCCAGCGCAGCAGCCTGAGCCTCTGCCGCAATTCTGGTGGAGTCCGTTCTGATATAGGTTATGAGGGCGATGTGGTCTCCGCCTACGTCCATACCTTCGTACAAGTGCTGCGCAATGAGCATGGTCTCGGGCGAGGACATGCCGAACTTAATCGAGGCGTCCTGCTGCAACGACGAGGTGGTAAAGGGTGCAGGGGCATGCTGTTTGGTTATGCCGCTCTTGACCTTGGTAACCGTAAAAGTTCCCGCCTTGATTGCCTTTTCAGCCTCTTCCGCCGTCTCTAAGGTAATCTGCTTGCCTGCCTTTTTCAGCTGATAGGTGGCCTTAAACGGAGCATATTCGGCAGGTAAATCACGCAATGTTGCCGAGAAGGTATAGTATTCCTCGGGCTTGAAGGCTGCAATCTCCCTCTCCCTGTCGACAATGAGGCGGAGGGCAACCGACTGCACACGCCCTGCGGAAAGCCCGTCCTGAATGCGGTTGTTTAAAAGGGGCGAGAGCTTATAGCCCACCAACCTGTCTAAAACCCTTCTCGCCTGTTGAGCGTCAACTAAATTATAGTCTATCTTTCTGGGGTGCTGAAGGGCAGCCGCCACCGCCTTGGGGGAGATTTCGTTGAACTCCACCCTGTTCAGCCCGTCGGGGTCGAGCCCTAACACGGTCTGCAAATGCCAGCTTATCGCCTCGCCTTCACGGTCAGGGTCGGTTGCAAGATAGACTTTACCGGCCTTTTTTGCCTCTGCGGAAAGACGTTTGATTATGTCCTTCTTGCTGGGTGTAATCTCGTAATGGGGTTCAAAGTTTTCGGTAATCTTAATGCCCAACGTCTTTTCGGGCAGATCCCTTACGTGTCCCGTCGAGGCGTCTACCTTGTACTTGCCCTTTAAATATTTAGTGATTGTCTTTGCCTTGGAAGGCGATTCAACTATGATTAAATCCATAAAAGCTCCTTAATGCTTTATAGCCTTATATTACCTTATTTACAGTGCGCAATACTTATTGCCGCCCACTCTCGCCACCAGCCCTTTAATCTCAAGCATGGCGCAGACGGCGTTTATTTCAAACAACTGCTTACCCAACTTTTCGGCAAGCTTTTCAACGTGGGTTTCACCCTCTTGCTTTAAAAGGTTAAGCACCTGCCTCTCGTCCTTATCTAAGGAGAGGTTCTCCTCTGCCTCTGCCTCGTAGCCGAATACCGTAAAGATATCGTCTGCACAGTCGCAAAGATACGCACCGTTTTTTATTAAATTATTGCACCCTTCGCCCGAAGTTATCCCCGGGTTATATGGAAATGCAAAGACCTCTCTCGAGTAGTCCGTTGCATAGGTTGCGGTATTGATTGCACCGCTCTTTTTTGCTGCGGAGGCGATTAGCACTCCCTTTGAAAGCCCTGCAATTATCCTGTTGCGGAGAAAGTAGGTGTACTTCCTCGCAGGGGTGCCGAAGGGGAATTCGGAGATTGTCAATCCCCTCTCTTCCACCTCTTTGAGCATTTTAACGTTGGTTGTACAGCTGACGTCGTGACCGGAGGGGAGTACGCAGATAATCTTACCGCTCTCGAGCGCACCGTATGCGGCGGCGCTGTCCGCCCCGTCGGCAACGCCCGTGACTATGACGAACTTCTGCACAAGCTGAGAACATATCTTTTTGCATTCTGCGTAAGCCGACTCCACCGTCTTTCTCGAGCCCACCACGCCGAACAGCTCGCCATTGAGCAGCTCGACGTTCCCCCTTGCGTACAGCACGAGGGGCGGTACGGGGATATTCTTCAACGGCTCGGGATAACCCGTACTTTTATAGGTTACGCACACAATACCCCTTTTGTCAAGCTCTTCAAGCAAATTTTTTGAGTAATCCTCGTCGCAAAGCAATGCTTTAACCTTTTTGTAGGTTGCCTCGCCGCACGACTTAATCAATGCCTGAGCGTATTTTTCGCAGTCCTTATTCTCGGCGTTGACCGAGGCTAAAAGCAGTTTCTTCTGCGTATAGTTAATACCCGTTAAGCGGTCTGCGACAATTAAGTTTTTCTCTCGTTGGGTATACCTCATCTTTCCTTAATGCTGTCGAAATTTCTGTACGACGTCGCCTCTAACACGTGCTTAGGTAAAATCTTTTCGGAGGAATCTAAATCGGCAATCGTCCTCGCCACCTTGATTATCCTCGAACGGGCTCTTGCCGAAAGCGAAAGCCTTTCGAACGCAGAGCGCAAAATCTTCTCGCTGTCGGGGGAGAGTGTGCAGTAAGCTTTAATCTGCTTTTCGCCCATATCGGCGTTGACCGTCACGCCCTGCTCTTCACGGAAGCGTTCCCTCTGTATTGCCCTGGCACGCTCCACCCTCTTTTTAACCTCGGCGCTGCACTCCTCTTCACTGTCGGAGGCGAGCTCCTCATACTTAACCGAGTCGACCTCCACCTGCAGATCTATTCTGTCCAGCAGCGGTCCCGAAATCTTTGCCCTGTACCTCCTTATCTGAATAGGTGTACAGGTACAATGTCTCTCGTTAGAACCTAAATTACCGCAGGGGCAGGGGTTCATGCTTGCGCATAGAATGAAGTCGGCAGGGAAGGTTACCGCACCGCCCGCCCTCGTTACGGTTATCTTTCCGTCCTCTAAGGGTTGGCGGAGCGCCTCCAGCGCAGAGCGTGAATATTCAGGCAGTTCGTCTAAAAAGAGTACGCCCCTGTGGGCTTTGGATATCTCGCCTGCCCTTATCCTGTTGGTACCGCCTCCGCACAGCGACACGGTCGTCGCCGTATGATGGGGTGTGCGGAAGGGACGGAGGGTGGCTATTCCCTCCTCGCCGAGCTCGCCCGAAACGGAGAGAATGTTGGTGACCTCCAACGCCTCGTCAAAGGTCATATCGGGCATAATGGTGGGTATGCAGCGTGCAAGCATAGTCTTGCCCGTGCCGGGAGGGCCCGAAAGCAAGATGTTATGTCCGCCTGCAACGGCAATCTCCAAAGCTCTCTTTGCCACCGCCTGACCACGTACGTACTTTAAGTCACAGTCGTAGCTTATCCTGCCTTTAGCCGCCTCGAAGCTGCTCACCGCAACGGGTTCAAACGTACGGCTTGACGATAAGAATTCAAAGGTCTCGCCCAGAGAGCGGAGGGCATATACCTCAACGCCCTCGATATAGCTCGCCTCGCTGGCGTTGCCGAAGGGTACTATAAACTTATTATATCCCCTGCCCTTTGCGGCTATGATTATGGGCAGAATTCCCGTCACGGGGCGCAGAGCGCCGTCCAACGCAAGCTCGCCCAAAATGACTATATCCTCGACGTTTGAGGAGAGCTGACCGCTTGCAATTAAAACGGATACGGCTATGGGCAAATCGAACTGACTGCCCTCCTTTTTTATATCCGCAGGGGCGAGGTTGACGGTTATTTTCCTGACGGGGAAGCTAAGCGCACTGTTGCGGATTGCGGAATTAACCCTCTCCTTGCTCTCCTTGACGGCAGCGTCGGGCAAGCCAACGATGTCGAAATTTACTTTACCTTTATTAATATCCGTCTCAACCTCTACGGGTACTCCCTCCAGCCCCACGAGGGTATAGCTTGTAACCTTAGATAGCATTTTTTCCACACCTTTAATCTGATGTCTTTATAATGAAAAAAGCTCGCATTATGCGAGCTTTTTTTAATTACTTCCTGACCTCTGCAATCTTTGCAGCCTTACCGGTTAAGCCCCTTAAGTAGTAGAGCTTAGCCCTTCTTACTTTACCCTTCTTAACTACCTGAATGTAGGCAATCTTAGGGGAGTGAACGGGGAAGGTTCTCTCAACGCCTACGCCAAACGATAAACGACGTACCGTAAAGCTCTCTCTTATACCGCCGTGCTTCTTTGCGATTACTACGCCTTCAAAGTTCTGAATTCTTTCCTTCGTACCTTCGATAACCTTGAAACCAACCTTAACGGTATCGCCAACGTTAAATGCGGGTACGTTTTCCTTCATACCTTCTTTTTCTATTGCTTCAACCAACTTGCTCATGACTTGTCCTCCATTTACTAAGTATTCTTGCGTTAAATTGCCGTAGCGGAATACCCGAAGTCTGTTTGTTTTTTTAATTGCTTAACTATCTTAACAAACGCAAAATCAAATTGCAACTCTTTTTAGGGGGTGTATCGAAATTTTCACAAAAGAATTTTGCGGTGCGATCACGGCGAAGTATCTTAATTGCCCGATTACCTGACCAACTAATCACCATTCAAGCTTTGCTGCTAATTCGGGAACCCTGATTTCGACGAACTATTGCGACGTCTATTGGCAAAACGCTAATTCAGGCGTATTCCATTCGGAGCATTATATATAATATGTATATATAATTCCCCTTTGGGCTTCCGACTTTGCGGAGATGCGAGCAAGAGCAGGCGTCATAATTTGCCCAAGAAATATAGCTTACCGCCACTCAAAGGCGTTCTCGATATGGTTAATCTCCCCGTTCTTCACCTCGATTATGTCGAAGCGTAAGACGTAGTCGTCAAGGGGAATTGCGTTTAAGCGCAAAAACTGCTCCGCCGCATTGCAATACCTGCGCTGACGGGTTAAATCAACCGCCTCGCACGGCTCGCCGAATGTATCGGTGGTACGGGTCTTAACCTCCGCAAAGGCGATAACGTCGCCCTTCTGGGCAATAATATCTATCTCGCCTGCCTTGCACTTAAAATTTCTGCTTAAAATTTTATAGCCGTTTTTCTTTAAAAATCTTGCCGCCTTGCTCTCGCCGAAAAACCCCAGCCTGCGCTTTTCCCCGTTTATTGCCATTTGGTTGTAAAGCTCCTGCGGTGAATGGGCGTCAGCCCGTAAGTCTCTATTGCCTTTATGTGGGCTGCCGAGCCGTAGCCTGCGTTGCTGTCAAACCCGTATTCGGGATATTCTTTTGCATACTCCTTCATAAGGTTATCCCTGTACACCTTGGCTATTATCGAAGCGGCACCGATAGTATAGCTCTGGGCGTCCCCCTTTACAATCGACCTCTGCGGAATTGTTATATCCAGCGTCATATTGCCGTCGGTTATGCAGAAGTCGGGTGTAACGCTCAACCCCTCGACGGCGTTTTTCATACACAGCCTTGTCGCCTGAAGTATGTTAATCTCGTCGATAATCTGCGGTTCGATGCGGCATATCCGGTAGGCAATCGCATTTTCGCAGATGCGCTTTGCCAGCTCCTCACGCCTCTTTGCAGACAGTTTTTTGCTGTCGTCAATACCCTCAATAATGTTGTCCGTCGGCATAATTACCGCCGCACAGACGACGGGGCCCGCTAAGGGTCCTCTGCCCACCTCGTCAGCACCGCAGACCAGCTTATATCCCTGAGCGAACAGCTCTCTTTCGTATTTTAATTTTTCTTCTACGTTGTAAATCTTCTTAACCATATATCTTAATTTCTTTATCAGGCGTTAAAGATTTTGCAGTCGTCCACGCTGTCCAGCGTAACCCTGCCCAATCTGCCCTTTCTGAAGTCGTCGATTACAGCCTTTTCGCCACGTTCGTAGTCGTACTCGTTGCCACGGAGTATAAAGCCTCGGCGGATGCATACCCTTTCAAGCATCTCCAAAGGGGTCTGCTCGCCCTCTATGCCGTAGCGTTCCTTCAAATTCTCGGGATATTTCTCCTTGAGCTCCTCCAAAAGGGCAAGGGCTATGTCGTCCATATCCAATATATCGTCGTTTAAACTGCCGACGTATGCAAGGCGAACGGCAAGCTTCTGGTTTTCAAAGGCAGGGGGAGTCGTACCGGGGGTATCGAGCAGCTCCCAGCCGTCGAGCCTGACCCACTGCTTGCCCCTCGTAACGCCCGCCTTGTCGCCCGTCTGGGTACGGGCGGCGCCTGCAATTAAGTTTATAACCGTGCTCTTGCCCGTGTTGGGCACGCCGCATACCATAAAACGGAAGGTCTTGGAGTAACCTTTTTGCTCGCTTGCATTGCGTTTCTCGGCAATCAATTTATCGATTGCCCCGCACATATCCCTCTTCGAACGGTTATCCGCCGCATTAATTTTAACGCAGGGCGAACCGCAGCTGCGGATATAGGCGGCAATGCTCTCCGCCCTTCCGTCCGCTAAATCGCTCTTGTTTAAGACGTATAAAACGGGTTTTGAGGCGAACATTTTCTTCAATTTGGGGTTAAAGGACGACGCAGGGCACCTTGCGTCTAAAACGTATATAATGCCGTCGCAAAGCTTTACGTTGTCCTCCATCATTCTCATTGCCTTGGTCATATGCCCCGGGAACCACTGCAAATGCTTCATATGCTCCACCTCCTTTTAACAGTTTTTTAATCCTTTTTATCCTTTAACAAATCGGGTCTGCGCTCTGCGGTAATGGCTAAGCTCTGTTCTCTTCTCCACTTGTCTATCATTGCGTGGTTGCCCGAAAGAAGTACCTGCGGCACGCTTACGCCGTTGAATACGGCAGGGCGGGTGTACTGCGGATATTCCAGCAGTCCGTCCGAAAAGCTCTCGTCGATGAGCGAAGCCGAGGAAATCACGCCGTCCACGTAGCGGGCAACGCAGTCGCAAATTACCATTGCAGGCAGCTCTCCACCCGTCAGCACGTAGTCGCCGATGGATATCTCCTCGTCGATATATGCGTCGAGCACCCTCTGGTCGACGCCCTCGTAATGACCGCAGAGTATCAATATGTCTTCCTGCGAGGCGAGAGAGGCAACCTTGCTCTGGGAGAGCGTCTGCCCCTTGGGCGAGGTGAAGAGCCTCAGCGCCTTATGGTCGGGGTCGACCGCCTCGATACAGCTTGCGATGGGCTGGGGCATCATAACCATTCCCGCCCCTCCGCCAAAGGGGTAGTCGTCACACTTCAAGTGCTTATCCAAAGAATAGTCACGTATGTTTACCACCTCTATCTGCAATTTTCCGCCGTCGCAGGCACGCCCGATAATGCTTTGCTTTAAGGGCTCGAACATCTCGGGAAAGAGGGTTAAGATGGTTATTTTCATTTACTCTCCAACCCCACTTCGGCAAGGCGTTTTTTGTTTACGGTTATCGTACCGCCTGCAACGTCGATGCTCTCGATAACCCCCTCCGCCGCAGGGAAGGTGAGGTGAGCTCCGTTAAGCTTTTCCACCTCGTATATGTCCGAACGGGCAGGGGTAATGGCGGTAACCGTACCTATCTCCGCCCCGTCCTCCGTCACTACCTTGCAGCCGATGACGTCGGCGATGTAAAATCTGCCTTCGGGCAGGGCAGGTGCGTCCACACGCTTGGCGCAGACGTCAAGTCCCCTTAAAAGCTCTGCCGAATTCCTGTCGAAAACACCTGCCAGGGCGACAATTGCGCAGTCCCCTCCGCAGGGGCGGACGTTGAGCATTTTATAGGGATTGCCCCCGATATATACCTTAGTGAACTCACATAAGTCCTCGACGCTGTCCGTCATTGCAATGACTTTAACCTCGCCTCTTATTCCCTGAGGTTTAACTATTTTTGCTACGGTTAAAAATTCTTCCATTCTTCTAAAAGACCTTTTTAGGTAAATTTACAAACAGGGGGAGCCAAAGACTCCCCCGTAGAATTTGTGTTTTTGCGCTTACTGTTCAAGCGCATAATTCAGGTTTAATTTGCCATCTGCAAGCGAAGGGCTTACGCTTCCTTCTCCTTGATTTCAATGACGTATTTCTTGCTGTCACGAGGGGTATAGGCGTTGACCAACGTGCGGAGCGCCTTGGCAATTTTACCCTGCTTGCCGATTACTTTGCCCATATCGGAGGGAGCTAAAAGCACGTCGACTTCGACGGTGTTCTCCTTCTCTTCAACCTTGTATTCAATCTCTTCGGTCTTTTCAGCAAACCTT
This sequence comes from Candidatus Coproplasma sp., assembly GCA_051892535.1. Lineage (GTDB taxonomy): Bacteria > Bacillota > Clostridia > Christensenellales > Borkfalkiaceae > Coproplasma. Next base: position 11,237 of record JBJFGI010000076.1, read on the forward strand.
TCGACAATGTATTTTATTAACTGTAAAGTATCCATTTTTACTCCTGAATAGGGAATTAATTACTTCTTCTTTTTCTTGTTATTGGTCTTGGGTGCGGAGGGCTTAGTGCTGGGCTCCATTGCGCCAACCTTTACAAGGTAGCTTTTAACGGTTTCGGTGGGCTGAACACCCTTTGCAAGCCAAGCCTTAGCCTTCTCAACGTCGATGCTGATTTCAGCGGGGGTCTTGAGGGGGTCAACGTAACCGATCTTGTCGATATACTCACCGCTCTGAGCCTTTCTCGAATCGATAACAACTACTCTGTAGAAGGGGCTCTTCTTGTCGCCCATTCTGGTAAGTCTCATTTTAACTGCCATTTTTTTATTCTCCTGTTTATATATATAAATTTTAATTTTTTAACTTGATTAATAAATGTTTACAATATTTGGTCTGACGGATTTGCGGAGATGCAAGCAATACAAGGAAGGCGAGGCTTTTCGACGGGGAGTTTACTTATGCGTAAATGACCCGAGAAAAACGTATCCTGACACCGTATTGCAACCGTTACCGACCAACCCCATCTCTCTTCAGAGATACAAGCAAGAGCAGGAGGGCGAGGAAAACCCGAAGGAGTTTACTAAATGGTAAATGACTGAGGGTTGCCGCAGCCCGACGAACTATTGCGAAGTGTATATGAAGAGAACTTAGAACGGAAGCCTGCGCTTCCCACCCTTCAACTGCTTCATCAACACCTTAGTCTGTTCAAACTGCTTTAAAAGCTGGTTGACTTCCTGAACGGTGGTACCGCTTCCCGCAGCTATACGCTTTTTGCGGTTGGCGTTTATTATTGAAGGTTCACGCCTCTCCTGAGGGGTCATTGAAAGGATAATCGCCTTAATCCTGTCAAACTTGCTCTCGTCGACGTCGCCCTCTTTAATCTTGCCGGAAAGCCCGGGCATCATTGAAATCAACGCCTGCGCACCGCCCATCTTCTTCATGCTCTCGAACTGAGTCAGGTAGTCCTCCAAAGTGAAGGAGTTCTCCATCATCTTCTTCTGCATCTTCTTGGCTTCTTCGGCGGAGACGGCTTCCTGTGCCTTTTCGATTAAGGTCAGCACGTCGCCCATGCCTAAAATACGGGACGCCATTCTGTCGGGGTAGAAATATTCAAGGTCGGTAGCCTTCTCGCCCACGCCGATAAACTTGATGGGCTTGCCCGTAACCGCCTTTATGGAAAGGCAGGCACCGCCCCTGGTATCGCCGTCGAGCTTGGTTAAAACTATACCCGTGACCTCCAACCGCTCGTTAAAGGTCTTAGCGACGTTTACAGCCACCTGACCCATCATAGAGTCTACGGTCAAGAGTATCTCGTCGACACGGATTGCCTTTTTGATATTCTCCAGCTCCTGCATCAGCGCTTCGTCAATCTCAAGCCTGCCTGCGGTATCTATTATTACGGTGTCGTAACCCATCGACTTGGCGTATTCAACCGCCTGAGGCGCAGTCTTTACAGGGCTTTGAGTACCCTTTTCAAACACCTCTACGCCGACGTTTTTGCCCACAACTTTAAGCTGTTCGATAGCAGCAGGGCGGTACACGTCGCAGCCGACTAAAAGGGGCTTTTTGCCTCCCTTTTTAAGCAGAAGGGCAAGCTTGCCGCAGAGCGTCGTCTTGCCGGCACCCTGCAGACCGCACATCATAATTACGGTGGGAGGGTTGGAGGCAACGGTAAGCTTGGCGTTTGCAGGACCCATCAGGTTAATAAGCTCTTCGTTGACGATTTTAATAACCTGTTGCGAGGGGTTTAAACTCTCTAAAATCTTCTCGCCTACCGCCTTTTCGGACACGGTAGCGCAGAACTCCTTTGCGACCTTGATGTTTACGTCGGCTTCCAACAGCGCCACACGTACCTCACGCATAGCCGTCTTAATCTCCAGCTCGGTGAGCCTGCCACGCTTGGTAAGCTTTGAAAATATATGGTTTAATCTTTCTGATAAAGATGAAAATAATGCCATTTATTTACCTGACTTCTTTAAATCGTCGGCGATTTCCTCGCCGTAATCCTTTTCTAAAATTCCCCGTAAAGTTGCAATATCTTCGGCATATTCGGGGTGCAATTGTAAAAAACTGTCCGCCCAGCGGTTGACGTCGGTCAAAATTATAGACGTGTAGAGGTCACCCTCGGAAAGCAGTCTGTCGTGCCCGAGCTTCTCTTCATACCCCGCAAGCTCCTTTTTGCAGATGTTAAGGCAATCGGAAACGCCCTGTCTGGATATCCCCTTCTGTTCGGCTATCTCAGATACGGTCAAATCGAGGTTAAAATACATATCGGTTATTTCACGCTGGGTGGCGGTCAACAGTCCGCCGTACAAATCCCACAGGCGCATAAATCTCAACTTATCCATAGCACTAACGAAAAAATCCGTTTAACAGTATAATACTTAAAGACAGCCGTGTCAAGCATTTTAACTTGACATTTTAATTTAATCGACCCGAGTTTTGTAAACTTTAGTTATAAATTTACATATTTTGTTAATATTTATTCATTTTCGGGGTATCTTTTCAGCTTTTTATAAGGTGTGTTGACTAAATATTAATAATATGGTATATTATCACTCAGAGAGCAAAAAACATTTCGGGGCAAAACAATGAAAAAGATAATTAACGGCGTTGAATACGATACGCTTAAGGCTTGTATAGATAAAAAATTTACGTTCGGCGCACCCGGCGACCCCGAAGGTTTTGAAGAGACGCTGTACATAACCGACGACGGCAGATATTTTATCTACACCAACGGCGGCGCAAAGTCCAAGTACGTCAAAGAGGACATCGTCCCCATCGAGCGTGAGAGAGTCAAGGACTGGATTATGAGCCACTGATATCTGACGTTATCCCTTAACTTAATCAATTAGCCTTCCTTTTTCAAGGGAGGCTTTTTTTGTTAATTATGGAAGCAAATAATTTTTATTTCGGCTTAATCCGACGTATAATTTGTTGCTATGATAGAAGCTAAGCCTTATAATATATAGGTAAATAATTAAAGGAGAAAATATATGTTATTTAATTTATTGGTTGAAGAGACTTCGAAACCTTGGTACGAAAACTTTTTCGACACCTCCACGACGCTCGGACAGATAACCATGGTTGTGTTGAGGGTTATTATCGCACTCATACTGCTTTTAATTTCCTTTGCAATCGTCAACAGGGTATGCAAGTCCATTTATAACCACCTTGAAAAGAAGCACGCTGACGAAACGCTCTCCAAAGTGGGAACGGCTACCGCAAGGGTAGGGCTTAAAGTGCTGGTTGTAATTTGCCTTATCGGCTTCGTAGGCATTGAAACGGCATCGCTCTCCGCACTTATCGCTGCGGTAGGCGTCGGTTTTTCTATGGCTTTGCAGGGTACGTTATCCAACTTTGCAGGCGGTATAATCATTATCGTCATGCGCCCCTTCAAGCTCGGGGACTACATCGTAACCAACGGTCAGGAGGGAACGGTTGAGGACATTAAACTCTTCTATACCACCCTCGTCACCACCGACAACAGAATGGTCTCCGTACCCAACGGTTCGCTTGCAAACAACGTCATCGTCAACAATTCGGCAAAGGATACGAGAAGGGTTGACATAATAGTTCAGGTTGCATACGGCTCCGACGTGGACCTCGTTAAAAAGGTTATCGACCAGGTCTGCCTTGAAAACCAGCTTGTATTCAAAAACCCCGCTCCCTTTATCGAGCTTGCGGAGATGAACGAGAGCTCTTTGGACTTCACGGTGAGAACGTGGTGTAACAGAGGAGACTATTGGACGGTTAAGTTTGCCCTCCTCGACTCCATTAAAAAGGCACTCGACGCAAACAACATCGAAATTCCCTTCAAGCAGATCGACGTTCACATCAATCCCGAACAGCTTAAGCTCGCCGCAAAGAACGAGGACACGGTCAGCGAATAATTTTCAAACTGCATTTTAAAGGCGCAGACGGCTTGCCGTCTGCGCCTCTTATTATGTTTGTTAAGACATATATGGCACCCAATCAATCGTCGGGGTCGATGAGTTCGGGGTCGGGTTCCTTGACGCCCTTATACAATACTTTAAGCAGTATGGGCGTAAGTATCGACGAAACGAGAATTAACAGTACCGTCATCAACATAAATTCAGAGGGTAAAGCATTCGCCCCGAGCGTAGCTGCGGTTACCGCCTGAGTTACGATTAAAGCGACTTCGCCCCTCGCCATCATGCCTACGCCGCCGATTGCACTCTCCCTCCAACTGTACTTAAACGCCTTGCACACGGCGCCGCAACCGATAATTTTACCGAGTATTCCGACGACGACTGCGATTAAGGCAAACAGCAGAATCTGCGGTTTTATGTCGGCAAACTGAATAGAAGATATACCTATATTCGCAAAGAATACGGGCGAGAATATGGAGCGTGAAGAGACGTCTATCTTGGAGTCGATGTAGACGCTTGCCCTGTGGTCGGTGGAGAGCACTATACCCGCAAGGAACGCGCCCGTTATATCAGCCACGCCGAAGATCTCCTCCGCCAGCCAGCTGTACATAAAGCACACTACGAGCGAATAGATTGAAAGCCTAATCTTGGACGGCCAGTGCTTATCCAGCCACTTGAATATCTTGGAAACGAAAAAGCCCAAGCCTATCGCCACGACGAAGAAGGCGACAATCATAATAACCGTACCGTACGGCGTCGCCTTAAAGAGGTCGAAGGCGTTCATGTTCGGGTCAGACGTACCCGTCTTGGCAAAGCCGGTCACAACGGATAACAACACGATGCCGATGACGTCGTCTATGATTGCGGCAGAGACTATAGTCGTACCGAGTTTTGTGTTTATCTTGCCCAGCTCTTTTAAAACCGAGACGGTTATAGCAACCGAAGTCGCCGTTAAAATGGTGCCGACGAAGATACAGCGGTACAGGTTTTCCACGCCCAGCCCGATATTCGAGAAGGGAAGGGAAATTAAGAAACCGAAGAGCAAGGGAACGGCAACGCCTGCACAGGCGACGAGCGTACTGGCAAGACCGGTATGCTTAAGCTCCTGCAAGTTGGTCTCAAGACCTGCGGCGAACATCAACAGCAGCACGCCGATTTTGGAGAAGGTATCGATTACGAGACTTCCGCCTTCGCCTACAAGCTTAAACAGAGCAAAATATTTATCGCTGTCAAAACCGATTATCGCAAAACCGCAGAATTCGCCGAAGATTGCAGGGCCGATTAAAATACCGGCAATGATATACCCCAGCACCTGCGGCAGACCGAAGTGCCTGAACAACAGCCCCAAAGATTTTGTAGCAAACAATATGATTGCAAGAACTGCAACGACGCCTAAAGCAGTATCAACCTCAAACATTTTTCCGCCTTTTATAGACAAAACCGCCCAAAGGAGACAGCCTTGTCTGCTCTCTTTTCATATTCGCCTCTATTATATCAAATATTATTTAAAATGTTTAACGTTTTAACGTAGATTACACATAAAATAAACTGATTAAATAATAAATTTTATATAACTTTTATAAAACTTTTCCGCAGGGCGACGCATTGAAATCCCTTACGGTATAAGGCTTTTCAAGGTATATAAGTATAGCTTATATATTATATCAATTTAAATTTTTCAAAAATTTTTAAAAAAGGTATTGACATTTGATTAAAAAGTGTTATACTTAAAGTACAAAAAGAAAATAACTTACAAAAAATGTTAGGTACCAACATTAATCTAAGAGGTAAGCTATTATGAAAGATAAGTAGCGCCGAAAGGCGGACATGGTTAATCTTTAAAAATTAAATACAGTTTCCACAAGCACAGCGAGCGGATAGCAAGTTGCAACCGCCCGAGGATATATACCAAATTAGTTTGCAAAGGAGTAAAGGTTATGAAAAGACTATTTTGCAACACTATCGAAGAAAAGGAAAGGTAAAGTCCAATGTACTCTAAAACTTGCGGAATCTGATTTCCCGAGACGGTTTTAATTATAGCGGCAAGTAGCTGCGAGGGTCATTACCCGATTTGCGAATAAGCAACCGTGGGAAGGCGATTCCAGAAAATTAAAACTTAATAACAACAATTCAAGCGCCGTGTTAATAACACGGCGTTAAAATTTTTTTTCGTTAAGTTTTCGCCTCGCCTCTTGCCCATCGCCCTCCACTCTTACCTCGCCATCACCTCCGCTCGCCCATCACCTCCACTCTCGCCCTCCACTCTTGCCTCCACTCGCCTTTTCTCGGCAGTGTCCCCCGCCCTCAACCCGGGCGGCGGCGCAAGAGATAACAGAACTATAATCCAAAATCCGTCAATTATGAAATTTAAATTACAGTTGACTTTACTTTTATCAAAGAATATAATATTGTGTAATAAATAAGGAAAATAAATCTGCCATGACGTATTCAACGCAAAACGGCAGATTTTCGGAGGTTATTAAACTATGAAAAAGACACACAAAATTATTATGGGCATAACCGCACTCGTCGTTGCGTTTTCCGCCTGTGCTTTTACAGCGTGCAACAGCGACAACGAACCTACCGACGGCTCAATAAAGGGCAACTACCAGGAGGCAACCGCAGAAGAGGTCAATACGACTTTAAGCTCCGTTGACCAGGAAAAACTCTTTGGCGACACCAGTGCAGAGGACTACAAGTTCGGCATTGATTTGTCTTCTGAGCTTAAAGCCTCGTTAACGAGCGCAACCAAAAACCAATCGATTCAATTGAGTGCAGGCTATCAATTGCTTGCTACGGCAGGCGAGAGCGCACTCTCCTTCAAGGGTGCAGGCAACCTTACCATGAACGGCACCGAGACCGTTGAAGGTGAAACGACCACCAACGAAACGACTCTCAACCTCTGGCAGGACGGCGCTATGACTTACGCAAAAATGTTAAGCAAGTCGTCCGAAGACGAGGAAGGTAAAGAAACCCAGCCCTATAAAATCAAGTTTGACGTAAGCGAGCTGGCAAGTTCACTTCTCCCCTCCCTTGGAGACGGCTCTGACACAACACAATTGCCTGTCGACGAAGGCAACCTTGAAAGCATAACGATTTCCGATATTTCCTCTTTAAATCTGGTATCGGCAGTAAACAAGCTCAACGAAATGGGTGCAACCGTCGCTATGGATATAACGAACGGCATCAAGCTTAAGATATCGTGTTCCGAGGAATTAGTACTTAACGCTCTGGCTTCAGCGGTTAACATGAACGTTGAAAAACTTTCAAGCCAGATCACGTTCGATAAGTGCGGTCTTGACTTCTACCTTGCCATTGACAGAAACGGTATGCTCAGCGCAACCAGCATTGTTGCAGATATAGAAATTTCCCAACCTCAAACGGACGAAACGACGGAGGTTACTCCCAGCATTAAGGTTAACGGTTTTATACGCTTTTCAGTTAACTCGAACGTCAACCCCGAAATACCCGAAAGCCTTAAGACGGATTCCTACATTGACTTGACGACAATTCTCCCCGCATTGATTGGCGGCTATATCGGCAACATCGGTATAACAGGCTGATTGCTTAAATTATAATTAACGTTTAACGAACAAACCCCCGCTGTCGCAACGACAGCGGGGGTAAATTTTTTATCTGCAATTATCAGTCGGTTATGCTTCCTTCAAGCTCGTCCAAAGTGAGGGAGAAGGGGGCGATAAAGTTGTCCATAAAGTACTGCACTTCGGGCATATTGCGGGAGAGTATGTCCGCCTCTATGCTCTTTTTTGCCTTCTCGAATTCGGTGTTGCCGCAGCGGTGCTCCTCCAAGCACTTGATATAAGCCGCAAGCCTGTCCGCCGCCTTGACTATTCTGTACTCCTCGCTTGACGTATCGGGCTTGACGTATACGCTCAGCGCCTCGTTCAGCTCGTCGGGCAGCATCTGCAAAAGCTTATCGCACGCCTTGTCCTCCAGCTCCTTATAGGCACCGTGAATGGAGTTGTTAAAGTACTTTATAGGTGTAGGCAGATCGCCCGTCATAACCTCGCTGCACTCGTGGTAGACTGCGTACATCACGCATTTTTCGGCATTGACGCTGCCGCCGCAGACGGTATTTCTTATCACGGCGAGGGCATGGGCGAGCACCGCCACCTGCTGGCTATGCTCCATAATGTTCTCCTCACGAACCGAGCGCATAAGCGACCACCTTTTAATGTACTTCATTCTGTCCATAAACGCATAAAAATTGTAGGGCATAACCGCCTCCTGTAGTCGAAAAATAATAACGTAGTGACATTATATATTATTTTTATATAAATTTCAATTGACTTTACTAAAAAAACACAATATAATTTGAGTATCAAAATTTAATAACCGTCGGGGGTGCCTGAAGTTAGAAACGTTTAACACTGTTACACCCTTCGACAAGATGCGAGCAGTTCAAGGCACGCAAGCCGAAACCGCAGGGAGCGTACAAAGACGTACGGGACCAAGGCGAGGCGAAGCGTAACGCTGAAATACGAAGCATATTGTCGAAGCGCAGTTTAAAGGTGACAAGTTTAAGGCTGAGATTATACCCTTTGAATCCGCAACGTCATGGTTGAAGGACAGACAAAGAGCGTTATTTCTATGCTTCCCGAATATATGTACGGGGAGCATTTTTATATTCTACGGCGGTTAAGGAGGTATTATTAAATGTTTTTCAACTCACTGTTGGCTTCGTACTTTGACAGAATAAAGTACCCCGACGAAAACGGCGAAAAGTACTACCTGTACGATAGCGTATGGGCAGACTACGCTAAAAGCACCCTTTCCACAACCTTTTTCTACGTTGCGATTGCGCTTGCCGTAATTTTAATCGGCATAGGCATTTTCGTGTACTTCAAGAAAAACGAAAACTTCCGCTCTTACTTCAAGACCGCCGCAACGATTGCAACAACCTTTGCAATAACCGTAATTGTTACTATGGTAGCGATAGGATTTGGCAAGATTTCAGAAAAGGGATATTGGGCAGACCAGGCAATTGAAATTATTCCCCCTATCGTACTTGCAGCCGTTGCAGTACTCGGAATAATCGCAAGCTACATCTCAAGCTTCTTCTCCAAGAAGGCGTACAAGATTACGCTTATCACTTCGGTTTCGCTCATTGCAGCAGCACTCGTCGCAACCCTGGTTTGTATGGGCGTACACTTCTCGCAAACGGTTGCAGGAGACGGATATTACGATTCCCCCGAATATGGCAAATTGGATCAGGTAGCTCTTTACGTGTCAGCAGGCGTACTCATCTTAGCCGCAGTCGCAGCTGCATTCCTGCTTGATTTAAAGAATGATAAGCCCTTCGATAGCCGTTGTATCGCCCTTGCCGGCATAACCGTTGCGCTTTCGTTTGCACTCTCATATATTAAGTTCTTAGAGTTACCTCAAGGCGGTTCGATTACGCTTGCATCTCTCCTTCCCGTTATGCTCTTTTCATATATCTACGGAACCAAGAAGGGTGTTTTAGTCGGCTTTATATACGGCATGTTACAGGCAATTCAGGATCCTTACATCATCCACCCTGCACAGTTCCTTCTGGACTACCCCATCGCATTCGCTATGGTCGGCTTTGCAGGCGCATTCAAAAAGATTAAGGCTTTGGACAAACTTCCCCAAATTCAGTTTGCCTTGGGCGCAATCTTAGCAGGCAGCCTCAGATTCGTTGCCCATCTCTTCTCCGGCGTATTTGCTTTCGGCGCATACGCAATAGATGCCGGTCAGCAGAACTTCTGGCTGTACAGCGCAGCATACAATTCCTTTGTATTTGCAGACCTCGTACTCGTAGTAGTTGCCGGTGTAATCTTATTCTCGTCAAAGAGTTTTGTAAAGGCTATCAATAACTACGCAGGCAAAAAAGCTGCCGCAGCGCAGACGGACGCCGTGGCTGAAGAGGCAGCCCCCGCAAAAGAAGCAGAGTAAATTAATTGACCAAACACAAAAGACCTGTCTTGCGACAGGTCTTTTTTATTACCTTTCAACACCTTGCAAACTGCAGGATATCCACCAGAACGGCAAAGACCAATATAAGCACCAGCCCCACCGTGTGAATTACCGCCTCCACCTTTCTGGGTACAGGCTTTTTAAACGCCCACTCGATTAGGCAAAAGACGATTTTGCTCCCGTCAAGCGAGGGTATGGGCAACAGGTTGAACACGGCGAGGTTGACCCCGATATACCCTGCCACCAACAGAAAACTGTTTACGCCCTGAAGAGCCATCTGCCCCGTTATTCGTATGGTGGTTACGGGTCCGCCTATTGCGGTTAAGGACAGGTTGCCCGTTATCAGCTCGCCGAGCACCCTGAATATGGAGCCCACGCTGCTAATCGAATAGGCAAATCCCCTGCCCAGCGTCTCAAAAAAGCCGAACCTGACGTTCTGCGAGCCGACGTCCCAATACAGGTTGCCGTCCTCGCCCTCGTACGTTCCGCAGCCCAGCGCACGCCACACGATGCCGATTTGCGAGGAATTCTGAGCGTTGCAGTCAGCCCGAAGAGCGACCTCCGCCTGCACCGTATTGCCGCCACGCAAGAGAGTAAATACCACCCTCTCCCCCTTTTGCCTGCCGCTTAAAGTGGAGATTAAGTCAACCGAGGAGTAGATATTTCTGCCGTCAACGGCAAGCAACACGTCGCCCTCCTGCAGGCTGTACTCGACGTATATCCCCTCGTCGGGCGTAATCTCTCCCGCCCTGTAACACGCCTGACCAAACGCAAAAAAGGCGGTTAATATCAGCAGCACCGCTAAGACGTAGTTGAAAACCGCCCCTGCAAGCAGTACGACTATGCGCTTCCAGGGCTTTTTGCAATTAAAGGAGTCGGATTTCTCGCCCTCGCCGTCCCCTCCACCCTCGCCGTCCTCGCCCGCAAAGGCGCAATAACCGCCCAGCGGCACCGCACGAAGGCTGAATACAATACCGTTCCTCTTACCCCTTTTTTTGAGCAGAGCAGGTCCGAACCCGACTGCAAACTCGTCTATTTTAAAGTGCAAAATTCTTCCTGCAACGAAATGCCCGAACTCGTGTATGCAAATCATTGCAAGAAGAATTATAATTGCAAGTATTATTGAAAGTACGGTTGCGCCTACGCCGCCGATAAGCAAGTTTGACATTAAACCTCTTTAATAAGTTTTATTGCCCTTTAATTATTTTTATTGCCCTCTCTCGTGATAATTTATCTGTTGTTTTAAGCTGTTCAAAGCTTTCAACGGCGCAAAATGCGGTTGACAGCACGACTTTGTCCGCTACGGTATAGATATCGGTAAAGCTCAAACTCCCCTTTAAAAAGGCGGAGACGGCGACCTCGCTCGCCGCATTGAGCGCAGTGGGAAGCACTCCGCCCCTCTCGCCGCAGCTAAGCGCCAGGTCGTACAATGGGTAGTCCGCCCTCACGAGCGGTAAAAACTCCAGCGATAAAGCCTTGGAAAAGTCAAGCGAAGTTAACCTGCCGGGCACCCTCTCGGGGTAGGTCAGCGCAAGGCGGATGGGCACCTCCATCGTGGGGTAGCTAAGCTGCGCTAACGTCGCTCCGTCGGCAAACTGAACCATTGAGTGAACTATGCTCTTGGGATGAATTACGGTGGTAATCTTCTCATAGGGGGCGTTGTAGAGGTGGTGAGCCTCTATGACTTCATACCCCTTGTTTAAGAGGGTTGCGCTGTCAATCGTAATCTTTGCACCCATATTCCAGGTGGGGTGATTTAGAGCCTCAGCCGCCGTGACGGAGGAGAGCTCCTCCCACTTCCTCCCCCTGAACGGACCGCCGCTTGCGGTTATGACCAGCCTTTCAAAGGGGGAATTTCTGTCAAAATTGAGGCACTGCCAGATTGCCGAGTGTTCGCTATCCACGGGCATAAGCTCGCTCACCTTGGGCATAACCAGCTCGCCACCGCAGACGAGCGTCTCCTTGTTGGCGAGGGCGATGGGCATATTAAGCTCCGCCGCCTTGAGGCTGTAGGCGAGCCCTGCAAAACCGCTGCAGGCGATAAACGCAAGGTCTGCGCCGCTGTCGGCAAGTGCAGATAACGCACCCTGCTCGCCCTTTAAAAAGACGGTGTTTGCGGGGACCTGCGTAATTCTCTGCGCCGCCGCCTCGTCCGTCAGTGCGGCATAAGCAGGGGTTAAGCTGTTCAGCTGCTCCGTAAAAGTATCAAGGGAGCTGTTAGCAACCAGTGCGACTATCTTAAATTTATCGGGGTTATCTTTAACGGTCTGAATGACCTGTCTGCCGATTGAACCCGTGCTGCCTATCAGCGCAATTTTCTTCATATCTATTATACCCGCAAAAATTCATTTAATGTACGTTATAAAGAAATTGCCCCGTTTTCGGGGCAATAAAAGTGAGTTTTTTTAAATAACCATAAAGCATACGACGATTGAGACCGCCGCAAAGATCATACTGTCGAACCTATCCAGCACTCCGCCGTGACCGGGCAGAATGTTGCCCATATCCTTAACTCCGCAGCCACGCTTAACGGCACTTTCGAACAGGTCGCCGAGCTGTGCCAGAATGGACGTGGGAATGGAGATTATGATGAGTACCAGCCACTTGGGCAGCGACCCCACATAATCAAAGGCGGGGAAGCCGAGGAACTCCGAGCAGACCCAGACGAGCATAGCGGCAAATATACCGCCGATTACACCGCCTACCGCACCTATAACCGTCTTGTTCGGCGAGGTGCTCGGCGCAAGCTTTAAGGGAAGCATTTTGCCGAACAAACTGCCGAAGAAGAATGCAAAGGTGTCCACACAGGGTACAATAACAAAGAGCATGGTTATCGCAATGCTCGAATGCTTAATCATGTGGTTTATATTGGGTATAACCGAAACGAGCACACCGCAATAGAGTATACACATTAAGGAATAGGCAGTACTCTTTAAGTCGCTTCTGTCGTGATCGAAGACGGTCATCGACGCCGTAACCATAGCCCCGAGGCTGGTAACGGTCAAAAGGGCTATAAGCGCAGGTCCGCCGATAGGCGCTGCGTTAGTATGCCCGTTCACCCCTGCGAAATGTACCGAGAGCATCTTAACTATGGAAAAGACGGGAATGATGAGCGCACAGGTTATCAGAACGCAGCCACGCTGCACCCTGGAGATACCGCCGTCGCCCGGTTGTTTATGTTCTCCGACAGCCCTCGTAAACTCGTATGCACCGATTACGGAAATAAGCGTAAAGAGTATATCCACGCCTAACGCACCGAATTCAACACCCGTTTCGGTAGGGGGGATAAAAATTTTCATTACCAACAGACCCAGCATTACGACAATGTAAAGTATGCCTGTTATTACCCTTTTTTTCATTAAAAATCAACCTTTTTAAGTATTATTTCAAATTAATAAACGTTGAGCCGTTTAAGCCAGAAAGCCCTTTAAACCTTCCCGAACCTGCGCCTGCGGGAAGAGAATTCGGCAATCGCCTTTTCAAATTTACGGTCGGTAAAATCGGGGAAGAGCGTATCGCAAAAATACAGCTCTGCATACGCCGACTGCCACATTAAAAAGTTGGAAAGACGTAATTCGCCGCCCGTACGAATGATAAAATCGGGGTCGGGTATCCCAGCCGTATAGAGGTTGGAGGACAAATTCTTTTCGTCAAGCTCAAGTCCGCTCTCCTGCACACGGTTAGCAGCCCGTACAATCTCCCCCCTGCCGCCGTAGGCAAGGGCGATTATAAATACGAAATCCGCATCCGCAGGGGCCTCAGCAACTCCCTTTTTTATTGTGTCCGCAACGTTTTCAGGCAGAAGGGATAAATCGCCGATAACCCTTACGCCTGCACCCTGCTTTATCAACTTTTTAACGTTCTGGGAGAAGTAGTTTAAAATAAGCTCGTACAGCTTATCCAACTCCTCTTTCGGGCGGGAGAGGTTTTCGGTCGATAGGGCGTAAACGGTAAAGTACTTAACGCCCAACGCCCTTGCTTTTTTCGCAAGACCTATCATCCTGTTCATTCCGGCGGAATGGCCTGCGCTGCGCATCATATGCCTTTTTTCCGCCCAACGCCCGTTGCCGTCCATAATCAGCCCGACGTGCAGAGGCGTGTTAACAATAATATTATCTGCCATAATTAATCAGCTCAACGCTCAGTTTGTTAATCAGCGAAATAACTACTATATCGTCATTATTTCCTTTTCTTTTGCAGAAACAAGAGCATCGACCTTGCCTACGGCTTCGGAGACCATCTTTTCAACGTCCTTCTCGCCTGCGGAGAATTCATCTTCGGAGATGGACTTGTCGTTCTTCAATTTCTTCAAAGAGTCCATAGCGTCCCTGCGCACGTTACGCTGGGCAACCTTGGTGTCCTCGCCCATCTTCTTAACCTGCTTAACCAAATCTCTACGGCGTTCCTCGGTGAGTTCGGGGAATACAAGCCTGATAACCTTACCGTCGTTGGTGGGGTTAATGCCGATATTTGAAATCTGAATTGCCTTTTCGATGCCCTTTAAAGCCGATACGTCCCAAGGGGAGATAACAAGGCATCTGCCCTCCTGAACGGAGACGTTAGCCATCTGGGTTATGGGCGTCATTGCGCCGTAGTAGTCAACCATAACCTTGTCTAAAATGTGGGGGTTAGCTCTCCCTGCCCTTACTGCGGCAAAATCCTCTTCCAAAACCGATACAGCCTTTGAAAGTTTGTCGTCCAAAGTGAGCAGTATGTCGTCAATTAACTCGTTTTCCATATTTATTTTCTCCTTTTTTTCTTTTAATAGTTAAATATACCGGCAAGATTAATCAGCCGTTGTCGATAAGGGTACCCAGCTTTTCGCCGCAGGCAACCCTTACTATGCTGTTGTCCTCGTTGAGACCGAAGGCAACTACGGGAATGTTGTTCTCCATACACATCGTTGCGGCGGTTGCGTCCATCGCCTTTATGCCGTTTTTGATTATGTCTAAATAACTGATATGGTCGTACTTTTTAGCGTTGGGGTTAACCTTGGGGTCGCTGTCGTAGATGCCGTCGATGTTCTTTGCCATCATAAGCACGTCCGCCTGAATTTCGCAGGCACGCTGCGCCGCAGCCGTATCGGTGGAGCAGTAAGGGTTACCCGTTCCGCAAGCCATTATGACTACCCTGCCCTTTTCAAAGTGGCTTAACGCCTTACGCAGGATATAGGGTTCTGCAACCGAGGTCATAATAAGTGCCGTCTGCACTCTGGTGGGGATACCGTGGCGCTCTAAGGCGTCCATCATAGCCAGAGCGTTCATAACGGTTGCAAGCATACCCATATGGTCTGCAACCGCCCTGTCCATCGCCTTGCCCTGTCTGCCACGCCAGAAGTTACCGCCGCCGATAACCAGGGCTATCTGCACGCCCATCTCCTTGATGGTGACGATTTGCTTGACGACTTTTTCCATTACGTCCTCATTGACGCCGTGACCGTCGGGACCTGCCAGAGCCTCGCCGGAAAGTTTAATCAGTACTCTTTTGTACTTGGATTGCATAAAACATTCCCCCTATTTTCTCTTTTTCTGAATAATTATAACATATTACCGTTGTCAAAAGCAATACTAAATATATAATAAATTTATTTAGGTTTGATGAAAGTTTAGCGAAAATCCGTGAAAAAGCTTGAAATGACCCTTTGTTAAGATTATAATAATAAAAAGTTCGGAAATCATTAACAATTATCGATTTTAAACTGTTATATATATAAAGCAAAGTAAGGAGCTAATAATGAAAAAAATAAGGGCTTTAATTTTTGCAGTGATAGCGTCGGTCTGCGCAGCGAGCTTCTGCGGATGTAACCTTATATCCGGCTTAACGCAGAACAGCGCACCCGTCTCCGACTACAAATCCGAAACGGAGATTTCGGCAGACAGCCTGATGAACGTCAGAGAGACGGTACGTGCATTCAACATATCCATAGATACTATGTATTATAGGAACCAGGGCTGGTTCTCCAGACTTCAGGGCACAAGCCTGGGCAGCGGCGTCGTGTTCGAGGAGGACGAAACTTACTACTACGCACTGACGAATAACCACGTTATAACCAACGTAGTAGACGGCGTATCGTACAGCGTTATCTACTCCGTAACCGACATATACGGCACGACGTACGGCGGACAGTACAGCCCGAACGACGTCTCCGTAGTGGCTTACGACGGCGACGATAACGACATAGCAATCATAAGATTTAAAAAGAACAGCGACGCCACCTACACCCTGCCCAAGGTCAACTACACCGCAAGAAAGGACACCAATATGTCCCCCGGTGAGTTCGTAATCGCAGTCGGCAACCCCAGCGGCGTGAACAACATTGTTACCTACGGCGAGATGATAAGTTGGGCGCAGATAGGCAACGTAAGCTATAACGTACTACACCACAATGCGCTTATCAATCCCGGCAACAGCGGCGGTGCGCTCTGCGATATAGACGGCAATCTGTTGGGTCTGAACACCTGGGGTGCAGAGAACACGGACGACGATAACTACTCCATATCCTTAACGCAGATTAACGAGTTTATCGACGCCTTCCACGAAAGCCAAAGCCTGTCAGAAGCAGCGTAAAGTTAATCGTTTTTAACAAAAAAGCGGTCTTATGATTTCTCATAAGGCCGCTTTTTGCAACAGAAAAATTCGTGTATTCTCGTTAATTCAATCCGTAAAAATATTGATTGGATTGATAATATATGCCACTCAACGTATAAATAACCGTTCAATTGACCATAATCAGTATACTTTAGTATTTTAGAAAAGTCAATAAAATCGAATACAATTGTAAACGTAAAATTTACAGGTATAAAATGCTAAACGAAAAGATCAAAGAACTCAGAAAATCGTTCGGAATAAGTCAAGTGGAGCTTGCAAAAAATCTGGGAGTAAGCAAACAGTGCGTCTCCAATTGGGAAAACGACAACGTTCAACCCTCGGTGGAGATGCTCGTTTGCCTTGCAAAATATTTCAAGGTTTCCACCGATTATCTGCTCGGGCTGGACTGCAATGAAACGGTTGACGTCTCCAACTTAACCGATTCGCAAAAGGCGTTGGTAAAGCTTATAGTCAAGGACCTTGAAAAATAATTACGTTGTCTGCTCCGTTCAGAAAAGTAAAAGGTGTTTCACTGGAAACACCTTTTTTGATTGCCTTACGGATTAGTCCTTCTTCATAGCGGCAACCTGTTTTGCCACTTCTTCAGATAAATCTTCCTGCCTCTTTTCAATGCCTTCGCCCATAGTCCAACGAACGAAACGAACTACCTTGAACTTGTTGCCGATAACCTGACCTACGGTCTGAGAATCGTCCTTTACGAAAGCCTGCTTTAAAAGGCAGTTTTCGGAATAGAATTTGCCCATCTTACCCATAACTATCTTCTCAAGGATTTCCTTGGGTTTATTCTTGTTCTTCTCGTCGTTCTGCATCTGAACGAGCATGATTTCCTTTTCCTTGTCAAGTACGGACTGAGGAACTTCCTCCTCGGTAACGTAGGAAGGATTGCTTGCAGCAATCTGGAGCGCTACGTCGTGAAGGGTCTCTTCGCAGCCCTCTGCGCAGTCAACTGCCTCAACCATAACGCCTACCTTGCCGCCCATGTGGATATAGGTCTCGATCTTGCCCTCGGTTTCAAAGATTACAAATCTACGGATAGCAATCTTCTCGCCGATAACAGCGGTTGCGTTGGTGATATATTCTTTTACGGTAACGCCTTCAACAGTGCAGGTGAGCAATGCGTCAACGTCTGCAGGCTTTTCGTCAGCGATAACCTTAGCAACGTTCTTAACTATCGAACGGAACTTGTCGCCGGAAGAAACGAAGTCGCTCTCGCAGTTGATTTCGAGAAGTACGCCAACCTTGCCGCAAGTGCAAACGTAAGCGCCTACTGCGCCTTCAGCCGCAACCCTGCTCTCCTTCTTGACAGCCTTAGCAATGCCACGTTCTCTCAAAAGCTCTGCAGCCTTTTCCATATCGCCGTCAGCGTCGGTTAAAGCCTTTTTGCAGTCGAGCATACCTGCGCCCGTCTTATCTCTTAAAGTCATTACGTCTTTAGCGGTAAATGCCATAATATAACTCCTATTTTAATTAATTACGATTAGTTCTCTTCGGACTCTTCAGCGTTAGCAACAACTTCTTCGATGGAGGTTGCTTCCTCTGCTGCGGGAGCTTCTTCCTCTACGGAGTAAGCTTCACCCTGGTTAGCCTCGATTACTGCGTTTGCGATTACGCCGGTGATGAGCTTAACGGCACGGATAGCGTCGTCGTTGCCGGGGATAACGTAGTCGATAAGGTCGGGATCGCAGTTGGTATCGGTGATTGCAACGATGGGAATGTTGAGCTTTCTTGCCTCTGCAATTGCATTCTTTTCGTTGTGGGGGTCTACTACGAACATAACGCCGGGCATGCTCTTCATATCCCTGATACCGCCGAGGTTGGTCTGGAGCTTGGTAAGCTCTTCCTTTAATTTAGCAACTTCCTTCTTGGGCAGAAGGTCGAACTCACCGCTCTCTTCCATCTTCTCGAGCTTGGTCATTCTCTCGATTCTGGAGCGGATGGTCTTGTAGTTGGTCAAGGTACCGCCGAGCCAACGGGAGTTAACGTAGTACTGACCGCAACGCTCTGCCTCTTCCTTGATTGCGTCCTGCGCCTGCTTCTTCGTACCAACGAAGAGAACGGACTTGCCCTCTTTAACCGTTTCGCATACGAACTTGTAAGCCTCTTCAACAAGACCTACGGTAAGCTGCAAGTCGATAATGTGAATGTCGTTCCTTGCCGCATAGATGTACTTGCCCATCTTGGGGTTCCACTTTCTGGTCTGGTGGCCGAAGTGAACGCCTGCCTCGAGGAGCTGTTTCATAGTAATAACTGCCATATAAAACCTCCGTTAAACCTCCCCGTAAACACAGTCAATGGGTATTTATTGCGGAATTGAGAATAGATTTTTCCGCCACGGAATACCTGCTTTACGGGTGTGAATTTTTTATAGC
>JBJFGI010000077.1:0-1822 GCA_051892535.1 Candidatus Coproplasma sp.
ACCGCTTGGATATATTAAACGCCCAGCCGATTACACCCGTCCATAAGATGTGAGTGCAGAAGGCTGTAACACCCCTTGAAAAGGCTATCTCGATTACCGTGGTGAGGTTTACGGCAGAGAGCTCGTTTGCGCTGACGAAGATATAACCCATATCCTCGACTATTGAAAATCCGCAGCCAATAGCTGCACCGAACATAAAGCCGGCGAGCGGCGAGCGGTTTTTGGCAAAAATCAGCACCGTAAGCGTTGCAACCGCCTTGGGCAGTTCCTCAAAAAAGCCCGTGCAGACGGCTGCCCACCATGCGTTTTCTATGGGGAACACGTCGAAGAGTATCTGAGATACTACGTTTGCCGCCGTACCGCCGATTAACAGCGCAAGCACAACGGAGAGCATACTCAAATCACGTTTGGGGTACAGCTCGTACAAAAACAGCAGAAAGGACAGATTGAAACAGGTCGACGACAATACTATTATCGTGGGTGCAAACAGCTCGTTATAGGTAAAACGGACTATCAACAGGAACACCGCAAGCAGCACGAAGAGCAACGCAAAAAGACGGCAATATGCCCAGGGGTATTTCCTGTTAACCCCCTTTTTGCCTCGAATACCCCTTGTGAGGAATTCGGCATATTCCATATTTGTGTGACGCCTGAACGTCTGTCTGAAAAAGTTTCTTATCTTGCTTGCCATACTTTTGCCAACTTAGAAATTAGTTTGGGTGGGCACTATGCCTTAATTAACCTTGATTTACTATCTCGCCTTGCGCCCCGTCGAGGTAGATTTGAGTGAGCTTTACGTTCGCCCTGCCGCTCTGCCTGCCTTTGACGTACACCTTGATATATCCCTCGGTGTAGCCCGTGGTGTATTCGCCGTTGAAGTCCTCGAAAATTACGCTGTACACCTTGGAGAGCCTTTGCTCTATATATCGGCGGGAGGCGTTTTCCGCAGCGTTTAACAGCCTGTGCAGCCTTTCCGACTTGATATCTTTGGGCACGTCCTGCATATCGTACGCCCTGGTGCTCTCCCTCGGAGAAAAGGCGAAGGCATGTACACGGGAGAGCTTTGCCTCCTCGATGATGGAGAGGCTCTGCAAAAAGTCCTCCTCCGTCTCGCCGCAGAAGCCTGCGATTATGTCGGTTGTTATCGCCGCATCGGGGAACACCTTATATATAAGCTCACACTTATCTAAATATTCTTCCCTCGTATATTTCCTGTTCATAGCCTTTAACACGGCGTTCGAACCGCTCTGCAAGGACAGGTGGAACTGGGGTGCAAAGTCCTTTAACCCCTTTAAGGCATTAAGGAGTTTTTCGTCGATTACCCTGCACTCGATAGAGCCGAGGCGTATACGCTTATCGGTAAAGCTTATTGCCTCAATAAGCCCTGCAAGCCCGTCTGTATGGGCGTTGTACGCAGAGATGTTTATACCCGTTAATACTATCTCGGGAGAGGTGCAGTTTCTGACCTCCTCCACAATATCCTCAACCGTCCGGCAGGTGACCCTGCCACGAAGATAGGGGATTACGCAATATGAACAAAAGTTGTTGCAGCCGTCCTCAATCTTGATAAAGGCACGGGTTTTTAACTGTTTGGGCGGACAGAGATTTAAACACCCCTCGCCCCCGAAGTCGGAGACGATGGCGTTGACCACCTCTTCCTTTTTCCTCGCTCCGCACACGAAGCGCACGCCCTTGCCCAAAAAACTGCCCTCGCTCTTTTGCGAGGCGCAGCCGCACACGTAAATGAGTGCCTGGGGGTTGAACTTTAACGCCCTTGCAACCAGCTGACGGCTCTTTTTTTCCGCCTCCTTAGTTACGGCGC
>JBJFGI010000078.1:0-1778 GCA_051892535.1 Candidatus Coproplasma sp.
GGACGAGTTATCTGAAAATATAAACAGGAGGAACTTTATCGATGAATAAAGCAATCATCTGCCGTAAAGAGGGTATGACTCAGGTGTTTACGGCGGAGGGGAAGGTAATCCCCGTTACGGTGTTGCAGGCAGGTCCCTGCCCCGTAGTTCAAATCAAAACTGTTGATAAAGACGGATATTCCGCTTTAAAGCTCGGTTTTGACGAAACTACCGAAAAGGCTTTGTCCAAGCCCGAGCTCGGTCAGTTTAAGAAGGCAGGCGTAAAGCCCTGCAAGGTATTGAAGGAGTTCAGACTTGACGACCTCTCTTCCTACGAAGTAGGCAAGGAAGTTAAGGCAGACATCTTCGCAGCAGGCGACAGAGTTGACGCTCACGGCGTTACCAAGGGTCACGGTTATACCGGTGTCATCAAGAGATGGAACCAGCACCGTTTAAAGGAAACCCACGGTGTAGGCCCTGTGCACAGAGAACCCGGTTCAATGGGTGCAAACAGCTCTCCTTCAAGAGTATTTAAGAACAAGCACTTGGCAGGTCAGTACGGTGTTGAAAACGTAACCGTACAGAACCTCGAAATCGTCAGGGTAGACGTTGAAAGAAACTGCATCCTTGTAAAGGGTTCGGTTCCCGGTCCTGACGGAAGCATCGTTACCATCAACGATACGGTTAAATAAGGAGGGAACGTATGCCTAACATTAAAGTTTACAAAATGGACGGCACCGAGGCAGGTTCATTAGAGCTTAGCGAAAAGGTTTTCGGTGCTGAGTACAGAGAAGAATTGGTACACCAGGCAGTAGTTACCAGGCTTGCAAACGACAGGCAGGGAACCAAATCCACCTTAACCCGTACGGAAGTTAGGGGCGGTGGCAGAAAGCCTTGGAGACAGAAGGGTACCGGTAATGCACGTCAGGGTTCCATCAGGGCACCCCAGTGGATTAAGGGCGGCGTAGTATTCGCACCCAAGAGCCGTGACTTTTCAAAGGGTATGAACAAGAAGGCAAAGCGTGCCGCACTTGTATCCGCACTTTCCAGAAAGCTTGCCGACGGCGAGATAATCGTTTTGGATAACCTCTCCGTAGTAGAGGGCAAGACCAAGGAAATAGCTGCAATGCAGAAGGCACTCAACCTCACCAGATCCGCTATTATATATATGGATAAGGCAGACGAGAAGGTTATCCTTGCAGCAAGGAACATTGAAAACCTTTCAACCCTTCCCGTTGAACAGCTCTCCGTATACGAAATCGTAGCAAACGAAAAGGTTGTTCTTACCAAAGAGGCAGTTAAAATGATAGAGGAGGCTTACGGAGAATAATGTTAGCTCAAGACATCATTATTAGACCCCTTCTCACTGAAAAGGGTTATGACGGAATAGCTGATAAGAAGTATACGTTCATCGTAGCTAAATCAGCAAACAAGACTCAGATTAAGCTGGCTGTAGAAAAGCTCTTCAACGTTCAGGTTGAAAGCGTTAACACCGTTAACTGCAAGGGCAAGCTTAAGAGAATGGGCAGGAACGAGGGATATACCCCCAGCTTCAAGAAGGCAATCGTTCAGCTCAAGGCAGATTCGAAGAGCATTGAATTCTTCGATTCCCTGTCCTGATAGGAGGATTGAAAAATGGCATTAAAGAGATATAAACCGACAACCTCTTCCCGTCGTTTTATGACGGTTTTATCCTACGAGGAGTTAAGCGGAGATAAGCCTGAAAAGAGCCTGTTGCACGACAAGCGCAAGACCGGCGGTAGAAATAACCAGGGTAAGATTTCCGTTCGTCACATCGG
>JBJFGI010000079.1:0-6768 GCA_051892535.1 Candidatus Coproplasma sp.
GAATAGATTTTTCCGCCACGGAATACCTGCTTTACGGGTGTGAATTTTTTATAGCTTTGGTATTTTAACATAAATATTTTAGCTTGTAAAGAAAAAAAACGGGCGGAACGACATTTTTTAATGCAATTCCGCCCAGATAATTTAATATTATGTGTTATTTGCTCTCTACGAACACGATTGTGTACGTAGTATCTTCATACACGTATGACTGTTCCAACTTGTTGCCCTTTACGGTGTAGGTTGCCGTAACCGTGTCGCCCGTCTTAACCGTAACCGTCTTGCCGTCCTGAGTCCAGGTGCTTAAAGAGCCAAAGCTTCCGTCCTCATTGAAGGTTAATTCCGAGTTCTTATAAGTCGCTTCAACAGCCACCTTACCGGAGACTATAAGCGCTTCTTCAAACGTGGTAGCGTCATCGGGAACTACCGCAACAACCTCGGAATAGACGTAGGTCTTACCGCTCACGTTGGCAGTACACCCTGCAAACGCAAATGCCATTAATACGACTGCCAATACCGCAGTCATTGCCTTTAAAAATCTTTTCATAATTATATCTCCTTTATATGTACAAAAGTATAACCCCGTTTAAGTCAGTTGTCAATAATAATCATAAAAAAAGGTGGAAATTGAGAGTTGTTTCTCGACCTCCACCCGTCTTTGCCGCTTAAAATACAGCCGTATTAAGATTACTCTTCTTCGTCTTCCTCGCTCTGCCAGAAGTCGAACACCTCCTGCATAAGCTCCTCGTCCTCGATGGGCAGCAGTACCTGCTCCTCTTCCTTAAACAGGAAGACGGCAACCTCGTCCTCCGCAACGCTGTCGTTGGGCTCGGCAGGGAGCAAAAACGCATACTTTTCACCCTTGTATTCGGTTACGTCCACAAGCTTGAATTTAATGACGTTGTCCTCGTCGTCCAACAGTTCGATTATGCCCTCTTCATCCATCTCGGCTTCCTTAACTTCGTCTGCCATAATTAATCTCCTTAAATAATTTATTCGGTTTTAAGCATCGCTACTTTTTACTGTTAATTCTCTGCAAATAACCGTCTAATATATTAGCCGCAGCAAGTGCGTCTACGTACGATTTGCGTTTCTCCCTGCGCATACCCTCGGATATGAGCGTTTCGTGTGCCATCTGGGTGGTAAACCGCTCGTCCTCGCACACAATGGGAATGTCCAACGCCTCTTTCAAGGCGTCTATAAATCTCTGCGTCTTCTGCGTCTGCAACGCCTCCGACCCGTCGAAATTTACGGGTAGACCGCATACTATGGTGGTTGCACCCTTCTCCTTTGCAATCTTTACGAGGGCGGCAATATCCTCTTTAAAGTTCTTGCGGTGGTAGGTCAGCGAGGGCAGAGCATATGTATTGAACGGGTCCGAAATAGCAACGCCTATGCGTTTATCCCCGATATCGAAAGCCACGTACCTCTCCAAAACTTAACCCGCCTTTACGTCCTTAAATCTGCAAATAAATCGACTTTTATATTATACCACTTACACACTGTAATTTCAAGTGTTTTTATATTTTTACAGAGTTTTTAAAAACTCACCGAACTTTTCAAACGATTTTTGGGCGGGCTGACACTTGGAAAAGGTGATAAACCTGTGCTCCGCCTCTTCGTCCTCCACGGGGAAGAACAGCCTCTCCACCCTAACGCCCAACCTCTCTAATTCGGCGGAGCAGACCTCGCTCTGTCCTCTATGCAAGGGGTCTATTTCCCCGCTGCAAAAGAGGGTAGGCGGCAGGGTATTACATATGTAATTTATGGGCGAATTCTCCCTTAAATACCTGTCTCGCTCGGGCATATCCGTGGGCATAGCCGCATTTGTGTAGGCAACTCTGTTGTTAAACTGCACCTCTCCCACCGTCGTTAAGTCGTATACGCCGTAGAAATATGCACAACCTATTATATGCTTTGCCATAGGGGAATTTGCGGCGAACAATCTGTTTACGAACAGTGCCGAAAGATGTGCGCCCGAACTGTCCCCCGCAAAGATAATCCTGTCGGGGTTGCCGCCGAAGCGTGCGGCGTTCTCCCTTACGAAAGTAAAGACGGCGTTAACGTCCTCCTGCATATCGGCGAAATTGTACTTGGGCGCAAGGCGATAGTTGCAGTTGAAAACCACCGCACCCCTTTTAGCCAGCTCCTTTGCGGTAGAGCGGAAAAGGCTCTTATCGAAAGCCGTCCAACCGCCTCCGTGGAAGTAGATAACGCAGGGATATCCCCCGTCCTTTGGCGTCTTGGGGAAGGATACGTCCAGCTTATGGCGTGCACCCTCTTCGCAATAGCGTAAATTAAACTTCGCCTTAACCCCCTTGATATGGCGGTTGAAGGAATACACGAGGTGTGCAAACGTAACCTGCATACCCGTCTTTAACTTAACTCTTTTTATTTCATCCATAGTAATTTACCAGATATTTCCTGGTAATTATAGCCCATTAACCCTTTTTTGTCAACGCCAGAGGCGTTAAGCGGTTGCAATTTGTAATAGAATATTATATAATGTCATTCGTATATATTATTTATCTTAGATTTTTCTACGGAGAGTTTAAATTAAATGGCTAAGAAGACAAAGACCTATCAATACAAGGTTAAACTTAAAAGAGGCTGGGGTATACGGTTTTTACACTGGTTTTTAAAGATATTCAAGCGCAAACCCGAGATAATCAACCAGAGCGGCGGGGAGCTTGAAGCCAAGGCGATTTATCTGAGCAATCACGCCGGCGCAAACGGACCTATGACCTATGAAATGTACTTCCCCCACATATATACGGGCTGGGGCGCCCACGAGATGTTCGGCAACTATAAGGAGAGGTGGAATTATCTTTACCACGTATTCTACCGCCAGAAGCTGCATTGGGGTAAGGCAAAATCTTTCTTCGTCGCAACCGTATTCGGCGTAATCTCAAAGCTGATATACAGGGGCATAGGGCTTATACCCACCTATCAGGACGGCAGATTCGCCACCTCGCTTAAGACGAGCTGTAAAATCTTAGACACGAATAACCCCATTTTAATCTTCCCCGAAGATTCCTCCGAGGGCTACGTTAACCCCCCTGTATCCCTTAACAAAGGCTTTATCGCCCTGGCAAAGCTGTATTATAAGCGGTATAACGTGGACCTGCCCGTCTACAGCGCATACCTGCTCGGCGGAAAGGCACGTAAAATGGTGTTTGGCAAGCCCATATACATCAACCAACTGCTCTCCGAGGGCAAGACCGAGGACGAGATCTGCCAGATCGCCTTGGAGAATATGCAGAATATTTACTACGAACACAGCAAGCAGGTGTGACCTGCAGCAACTCTCCACGGTTACCGCAAAGAGTTTCCGCCATCAGGCAACCCCGAGGGGCAAACCGCCGCCCGTAACGGCGACCATATAAAAACAATATAAAAGAACGGTGCAGGCACTGACCTTACACCGTTCTTTTTCTACAGTAATTTATTCCTCTTCGGCGCAACAGCTACCCTGCTGACCGCCGCTCTCCCCGAGCTTGTTGTCAATATACGCCTCACACTTCTTCATAATGTCCTCCTGATTTTTCTTAACCAGGTTGCGAAGCTTACAGTTGTTGGCAACCAAGACGGCTCCGCCTGCCATACCGACGGCAAGCCCTAAGATAAACTTTTCCACAAGTTTTAACCTCCTTAACCTAACATAAATTAAAGTGCAAACAGGCACCTTTTATAAATAGTTTGGTTAAGGTAACACAATTTATGACTGTAAATTTTTTACTTGCAGCCTTAATAGAAAGTTTTCGTCCATCAGCTTTTTGACGACGGCGGTCAGGCGTTTATTCTCCTCCTTAAGCCCTGCGTTCAGCTCGTCGTACAGGGCGTTAATCTTGTCCTCAATAGCCTTTTTACCCTCGTCGTCCACAGCATATCCCGCCTCCTTCATAAGTCTTTCTATCCTTTCAGGCTCTTTAGTCATCACGTTGCGGTACTTATTCTGATATCTTAGCATAAGCTTGTCGTCTCCACCCGAAAGGTTTAAAACCGCCTTTCGTACGGATATACCCTTGCTCTTAGCGGAGAGTATCGCCTTTAAAATCTTGTCCGTCTCCTCGTCGGTGAAGGGTTTGGATTCCTCCGCCTTGAGGTCTGTACCCTTTAAAAGCTCTTTGACCTCCTCGTTGTCGGTGCTTTTCAACAGGGCGTAGTAATAGTTACGCACACTGCCCTTCGCCCTGCCTGCCTTCTGGGCATACTCGCTGAAGATTCGGGTCAACGTCTTGCCCTGCACCTTTCCCTCGCACACAAACTTAACCAGGCTCTGCGCCTCTTCCTTGGTGTAACCGTTAATTTTTTCCATAACGCCCTCCAGATTAATTAAAGTCTGAGTGTTTATTGACATAAAACGGTTAGTTTATACATTAAATAATTTTAGGTTAACACTCGAGGGGGACATAATTGAGAATTTATTTTTTAGCCTGCCGTAAGGCGGCGTTGAAGTTGAACGGAGAGTACCTTGGTGTAATAGACGAGGTTGAAAGATTTGTGGATATCCCCGACGGCGAAGAGGTGTTTGCAGAGGTAATACCCGAGGGGGAATACCTGCCCTGCAGCTTTTTTATCGGGCAGAGCCTGTTTAAAAACGCTCACACCTTTTTAAAGGTCTACCTGTTCGAGGGCGGTGCGCAGGTGCGGATAACCGACTTCGACAAAAGGGAAAGAGGGCTGAATATCCTTGAACAAAGGGAGTTGAACGGCTTGAGCGTCACCCTTTTCGAGCTGGGCGGCAAACTGTATTTAAGCTGCGACGGGCAGAAAACCTCCCTCTATCCGCTGCCGCCCTGTTTTGAAAACTGCCGCTTGAGCGAGGAGAAAATCTGTTCCTTCCCCGTAATCTGCGCTTCGGGCAAAGACGGACTTTGCGTTATATCTTCAGGCGGAAACAAGCTATACTCCGGTCAGGTGAAAAGCTATTCGACGGGGGATATGCTGGGGTTAACGGTAGATTATAAGGGGTGTGCAGGGTACTACTCCGAACGGGAGTACTCCTATAACGGGCAGGAGCTTAAACTGAGTAAGAACGTCGTTAAAAGGCGGTACGCCGTGGAGAGTGCGGTCAGGCACTTTGCCTTTTTCGAAGCCCTGCTGTACGGCGGCGACTGCGACGAGTACTTGAGCGAGGATATGCAGGGTACGGGCGAGGCGATAAAGGAATACCTCGGGGCTTACTGCGAGGTGACGGTACCACATAAAGCCTTTTACGAAAGCTTTGGGGATATCTGCGCCGCCGCCCTCGCCTACCCGATAAAGGGCAACCTGTTTGAGATTAAATACTTCTCTGTTGAATATAAAGGCGACAAGATAGACAATATCAGGGCAGTACCCTGACAAAGCAAAGCCTTGATATGTTTCATATCTGCTCATTCGCTCACCAAACTCTCCGCTGTCAGGCGTAAACAGACGGCGCACCCAAGGCATAGCCTTGGGTGCGCCGTCTTTATATAATTACTAATTAACTATTCTTGTCGACAAACTCTTCCATTGCGGAAAAGGTCTGCTCTGAAATGACGTGTTCAATCTCGCAGGCGTCGACGTCCGCAACGTCATACCCCACGCCGTGCAAAGTCAAAAACGTGCGGATAGTGCAGTGCCTGTGGTACACCCTTTCGGCATACTCCTTGCCCTGCTCGGTCAAGCGGATATGCAGTCCGTCAGTGACGATGTACTCGTTCGTCTTTAACGCACGCAAAGCCTTTTGCACCGCAGGTTGGGAAACGCCCATCTTGCGTGCAATCTCTATCTGGTGAACGTCCTCCAGCTCATTGGAGAGCAGCAGGATTGCCTCTAAATAATCTTCAGCCGACTGATTGTGTTTCATATTATATTTATTATAACCCCGCCTCGGCGTTTTGTCAATAAGCCTTTTCCTAAAGCCTAAAGCCGTTACGGCGTGAAAAAATTAATCTTACCTATTGACATTTAGTGCTTATTGATATATAATCTTAATAAGGATAATAAACGTGAGTAAAACAGCCTATGATAAGACGCAACACAATACAGCGGGAATTGGTTCTTGAAGCCGTTAACGAGCTGGCTTGCCACGCCACCGCAGACGAGATTTACAACCACATAGCCAAGTCACACCCGCATATAGGCAGGGCAACCGTATTCCGCAACCTAAAGCTTCTTGCCGAAGAGGGCGCTATACGCAGAATAACCGTTGTCGGGGGAGCAGACCGCTTCGACCATATTTGCAGCAACCACGTTCACGTGCAGTGCGAGAAATGCGGCAGACTGTTCGACGTGGATATGGACTTTGTAGACGGGCTGGAGAAGAAAATTAAGAGCGATAACGGCTTTACGTTCACGGGGTACGAGGTACTTTTCAAGGGCATCTGCCCCGACTGTAAAAGGGCTGATTAAGTTAAAAAAACGGGCAACGCAGTTACCCGAAATATTATAGTGATAAGGAGTAAAAAAAATGAGAAGTATTACGACGTTAGATTTACAATATGCACACCGCTTTTACGGATTTAAGGGCGAGGCGCAGTACTTACACGGACACACAGGCGTACTTACAATAGAGGTTGAGGACACCGTCGAGCCCGGCGTGAATATGGTCTTCCCCTGCAACGAAATCCAGAAGACCGCCTGGGAGGTTTTGAAGAACTTTGACCACGCCTTAATTCTGCGTGAGGACGACCCCCTGTTACCCGCCATTCTCTCCGTCTACGAGGCGCAGGGAATAAGGAACGGTGCGCCCACCAATAAGATGAAGGGTCCCGCCTTCAAGACCGAGCTTGCAACCGCATA
>JBJFGI010000080.1:0-1769 GCA_051892535.1 Candidatus Coproplasma sp.
TCGGCTTGGTCGGCGCAGGCGATTTAGTAATCGGCGCAGACAGCCACACCTGCACTTACGGCGCACTCGGTGCATTCTCCACGGGCGTAGGCTCTACGGATATGTGCGCAGGCATGCTCACCCAGACCTGCTGGTTCAAGGTGCCCTCCGCAATCAAGTTCGTCCTTCACGGCAGTTTTAAAAAGGGCGTCTGCGGAAAGGATTTAATACTTCACATCATAGGCATGGTCGGCGTAGACGGCTGTCTGTACAAGTCAATGGAATTCGTCGGCGACGGCGTTAAGAGCTTAAATATTGACGACAGGTTCACCGTCTGCAATATGGCGATCGAGGCGGGCGCAAAGAACGGCATTTTCCCCGTGGACGAGGTTGCGCTGAAGTATATGAAAGGCAGGTTTAAAAGACCCGTTAAGATTTACGAGGCGGACGAAGATGCGGTATACGACGCAGTCTACGAGATTGATTTGGGTTCTCTGCAGCCCACGGTATCCTTCCCCCACCTGCCCGAAAACGCTAAAACAAAAGAGGCATGGGGCGAACTGCCTATCGACCAGGTGGTTATTGGCAGCTGCACAAACGGCAGAATTACCGATATGAGAATTGCCGCAGAAGTATTAAAGGGCAGAAAGGTTGCCGACGGAGTGAGGACTATCATTATCCCTGCAACTCAGGCTGTTTACAGGCAGTGCATTGACGAAGGGCTTGCTCAGATTTTCCTGGAGGCGGGCGCTATCATCTCCACCCCCACCTGCGGACCCTGCCTCGGCGGTTATATGGGAATACTTGCCGACGGTGAGAGGTGCGTTTCCACCACTAACCGCAACTTTGTGGGAAGAATGGGTCACGTCAACAGCGAGATATATTTAGCTTCGCCCTACGTTGCTGCGGCAAGCGCCGTAGCAGGCAAGCTTTGCACACCCGACGAGCTTTAAGGAGTAGATTATGGAAGTAAAAGGAAAGGTTTTTAAGTACGGAAACGACGTCGACACCGACGTTATTATCCCTGCAAGATATTTAAACGACAGCTCTGAAGAGGCGTTGAGGGCACACTGTATGGAGGATATCGACCCCGACTTCGTAAAGAAAGTCGAGGCAGGCGACATCATTGTTGCCGAGGACAACTTCGGCTGCGGCTCCTCCCGTGAGCACGCCCCCCTTGCAATCAAGGCGAGCGGCGTAAGCCTGGTTATCGCAAATTCGTTTGCGAGAATTTTCTACCGCAACTCGATAAACATCGGTCTACCCATTTTAGAGTGCCCCGAGGCGGTTAAAGAGATTAAGGCAGGGGATATAGTTGAAGCCGACTTATCCCTCGGCGAGATAAGAAATTTAACTACGGGTAAGACCTTTAAGGCACAGCCCTTCCCCGATTTTATTCAGGAAATTATAGCTGACGGCGGACTGCTTAAACACCTTGCAAAAAAGGGTTAATTGAGCATTACCCCCGACATATACTGCGATTAACGCAAAAAAAGAGGAATTAAAATGAATTACAATATAGTTGTTTTGGACGGCGACGGAATAGGCCCTGAGATCTGCGCAGGCGCAATCGAAGTGCTTGAAGCCGTCGGCAAAAAATACGGTCACACCTTTAACTTTACGCACAAGCTTATCGGCGGATGTGCGATAGACGCATGCGGCAAACCTCTTCCCGAGGACACCGTTGAAGCCTGCCTCGCCTCCGACAGCGTACTTTTGGGTGCGGTAGGCGGCTACAAGTGGGACAATATGCCCGTTGATATCCGCCCCGAAAAGGGTCTTTTGGGCAT
>JBJFGI010000081.1:0-1726 GCA_051892535.1 Candidatus Coproplasma sp.
CAGATTAACGACGACAACATAACCTCCGCACTCGAAAAGCTTGCAAGCCGAAAAAAAGAGGACAGAAGGGAGTTATCCGTCTGCGGAAACATCATTGTCGACGGCGGAAGCTGGGCGGATATGGGCAGCTTTTCGGAGAAGATGAGGGTGTGCGAACAGGCTGTTAAAGACAGTATGTGCCTTGATATTGACTACATTTCAAGGGAGGGCGAGCACAGCCGAAGGGTTATCGACCCCTACGTGTTAATCTTTAAACAGAACGTGTGGTACGTCTACGCCTTCTGCCACTCCCGTCAGGAGTTCAGGACGTTTAAAATAGGCAGAATCAAGCTTGCACGTTTTACGGGGGCTAAGTTTGAAAAGAAGGAGATCTCCCGTGAGGATATACCGCTGAACTTCGTCTACTCCTCCGAGCAGTTGACCACGGTCACGCTGGAGATAAAAAAAGAAGCCCTCGCCGAGGTTGAGGAGCTGATAGGCGTGGACAACGTAGAGCCGAGGGGAAATGCGCTGATGGCCACCGTCGCCCTGCCCGACGACGAGACGCTTGTCGACAAGATTTTGGGCTACGGCGGCAAGGTCAAGGTGGTCGCCCCCGACTCTTTAAAGGAGAGGGTACGCCTGGCTGCGCAGGCGATTGCACAGAGCTATTGATTATTTTTCTATTAAACGTAAAAAAGCACCGCCTGGCGGTGCTTTTACTTATTGATTAAGGTTTGGTCAAGTGATTAGATTTTTTCAACCGTCAAGGCATAACCGAACGAAGAACCCTCTCCCCTGTCGAAGTTCATAAAGGGCTTTAAGGTTATGTCCTTGGGGGCTGAAGCAAAGTCGTTAATGCCCCACCAGGGCTCTACGCAGATATAGTCGCCGCCGTTCTCGTTGGACCAGAAGGCGTACAGAGGGCAGGCGGACTTGTAGGTGTAGCGGTAGCCGTCCTGCGTGGTTGCGTACACCGCACCGCCCGAGAGGCTGCCGAGCTGGTAGGTCTTGTGGCGGGCAAAGAACTCCTTATCCATAGCAACCGTCCTGAGTTTGCTGACGGGGTAGGGTTCGCCCTCGAGGGGGTAAACCACGGGTTGTTCCTCGTTTTCAAAGGTTATCTCCGACCTGCCCTCAGGCGCAACCATTCCGGGGTGACCGCCGAGATAGAATGGCAGAACTCCGCCTAAAGAGCGTACGAAATAATTGACCTTGACCGTGTTGCCCTCAAGCTTATAGCCAATCTCAAACTCCCACTCATAGGGGAATTGTGCGAGGGTTTCCTCGGTTGATTGGGTTTTAAAGGTTATGTAGTCCTCACCCTGCTCTTTAACGTCGAGCGTGGTGTAGCGGATAAGCCCGTGAGATTTTAAGTGGCATTCCTGCCCCTTTGCAGTAAAAGCCCCTGCGTGACCGACGATGGGGAAGATGACCACGTCCTGACCCTTCCACCACCTCTCGTCGCCCTGCCACAGCCTTTGGCAGTTCGTAGGCTTGTACACAAGCGAGGTCATCGCCCCGCCCTCGGAGTTTACAGAGAGTTTTATTAAGTCGTTTTCTATTGAATAAATCATAATTTTTCACCTTGTTCGGGTTTGTGGTTTTGTTGGTATATGTGGTGAATAATATTTTATAATCTTCACCTTATTCGGTACACCGCCTTTGCGGAGATGCGAGTAGTTCAAGGCGTGTGAGCACCGCCGACGGGAGTTTACTTAATCGTAAATGACCGAGGCGGAGCGGA